>CAUHNW010000013.1:0-88243 GCA_959607825.1 uncultured Oscillospiraceae bacterium
ACGCTTGGCATGCGGAAGAAGAACTACAGCATACCACGCACTGACTGCGCTGCGGATCGCAACTTGAAAATGCTGCAGTAATGAAGTAGCAGGCAGCAAAGCCTCCCTTGTGCAAAGGGAGGTGTCAGCGGAGCTGACGGAGGGATTGATGCAGGGAACAAAGATTTTGAATGGCACTGATCGACTGATGGGCAGCACATAATCGGAAGCCGCTGGGGAAAGCAAAGCGCTGGGGAACAATCCCCCAGTCAGCGCCAAGGGCGCTGCCAGCCCCCTTTACACAAAGGGGCCTTCGCACGCTTGGCATGCGGAAGAAGAACTACAGCATACCACGCACTGACTGCGCTGCGGCACGCTGAACAGCCAAATCAATCATCTGACATACGGACTGAAAATTATGATTGACCTCATTGTTTGGAATACGAATGACCGTTAGTCCGTATTGCTCCAAAGCGGCAGTACGAACAGCATCCTTTTGCTGTGCTTCTTCGCTGTAATGCTGGGAGCCGTCCAGTTCAATGATCAGTTTTGCCTTTGCACAGTAAAAGTCAACAATATAATGATCAATTACCTTCTGCCGCGTAAAGCGTATGGGATAATGTCGAAGAAAATTATACCAGAGGCGGCGTTCTTCTTTGGTCATGTTTCTACGGAGTTCCTGTGCCAGTGGAACCAGAGCTTTATTATGCTTTGGCTGCATAGCATACGCCTCCTTTTGAGTGACAGACGTGTGAAAAAGACAAAAACCCCGGAGCGTGACACAACATCACACTCCGGGGCGTCAATACAAAGATCACGCGGTACCACCCGGTTCAGCCGTAAAACACGGCCCTCAGCCTCCACTAAGGCTTTGGCGCATAACGCCGCCACACGTTTCCGGCTACTGTCGGTTCACCGGAACAGCTCCGGGGCCAGTATACACAGCGCCATCACCATCGGCTTGCACCAACCGCCGACTCTCTGAAGATGAACCGGGACTGTCTTTTCCCCTTCTCTGCTTTTCGTTTGAAACAATCCTAACACGCTGGGGGGAGTTTGTCAAGAAATTTTCAATACCTTTGGGGGTTCCATACGTGTTTTGTTGTTTTCGTATCTTCACATAGTGGAAGGAGGCGGCATAGCATGAAGGGGGAGAAGGGGAAGACGCAGAGAACGGGCGGCTTCATACTTATGAAATATTTCGTTCATGAAAATGTATAATCTGCACGAAAATATTTGTGCAAAATGAGCCGTTATGGACATATTGACAAAAACATGGAACCGACTTATACTGAACATGAAGGAACGATATCTTTCCCGGTCCCAGGGGCGCCTCAGGGTATCGCAGAGGAGGCCCCGGGGGACCACCAAATCAAGCCTTATGGCAGAAAGAAGGGTACCTATGGGCAACATCAATAAAAAGGTAGATAAGCTCATTGCAAAAAGGCAGTGGGATAAGCTGCTTCACAACCTCGGCGAGACCAACGGCGAATCGAAAATGAAGATCGCAAAAGCCTGCGGCGTCTCCGGCGGCAGCGGCTGTATTGACCTGCTGAGCGTCATTCTCAATGACCGGGAGGCCAGCGACGACCTGCTGCTGGAAACCATTGATTCTCTGGGCAAGATCGGCAACGATCGCTGCATCACGCTCCTGCGGTACTTCCGGGAGAATGTGGATCAGTCCAAAGCGCCCATGATCTCCGCTGTGGATTCTTCTGTTCGTAAGATCAAGGTTCGGGTGGCGGAAATGGAGCAGATGACCCAGTAATGCAGGGGAAGTCAATCGAATAAATTCGTGTAAACAGCGTAAAATGGGAGCGTCTTTTGGCGCTCCCATTTTATATGCTTTCTCATAAAAACGGCTTCATCTGCTCAATATTATTCTGTTCCGTTTCCAGCAGCTTTTTGCTGAGATCCGTCACCCGTTCGTCCTTGCCCAGATACTGCCGGTGGTGCTGGATGGACTTGATGGCGCCCTTGGTGTTGCCGGTAATCATCATTTCCGCAATTTTGGAGGCGGAGGGCGGGGCAAACTGATTTTTGGCCCGGCTCATGGCAAGCCCCATTTTTGCCCCCATGGGCAGCGGCTCCGGGCAGCCGCCCCGGGCACGGATCATCTCTACGGCGCTGGCCCCCAGCTCCCCATACTCGGCCTTCTGCTGCCGCAGGGCATCGGTGAGCGGCCGGCAGCCGGAGTATTTCATCACGGCGTCAATGCCGTCGTGGCCCATGCGGGCAGTCTGATAAATGTAATCCAGCAGTTCAATGTCGGAGATCATAGAATGCGGCTCCTTTCCACATACGCTTGATGGAACCAGTATGCCGCAAAAAGGTGAAATTATTCTACTGGGGCGGCCCTGCGATCTCCCGCCGATACTGGGTGGGGGAGATGCCGTCCTGCCGCCGGAAGGCCCGGGTCAGGGTCCATGCGCTGTTATAGCCCACGGAAAGGGCGATGGCGGTGATGGTGTCCGAGGTGTCCCGGAGCAGCCGCTTGGCGGCCTGCACCCGGATCCGGGTGATCTCGTCCACCAGATTCTCCCCCTGCTCCTGCTTATAGAGGTGGCTGAGATAAGAGGCACTGTAGCCGAATTTCTGGCAGAGCAGCTCGATGCCCAGCTCCCGGTTGGAATAGTGCTGGGCGATATACCGGCGGATGGGGTCGGTGCGCTTTTCCGGGGCGGAGTCCGCAGGGGCCAGAGTGCCGAAGAACCGATCCAGAAGGGTCTCCAGCTGCTCCATGGTCTTGCACCGGGAAACCTGAGAGTCGATCTCCGGGCCCACCTGAAATTTCAAGCTGCCGGTGCCGGCGGGGCACAGGGAGGCGGCGGTGCGCAGGCGCTTTTTCAGGGCGGGCTTCATCTCCCACAGGGCGTTTTCACTCTGGGAAAAGGTGTCGATATAGGCGTCCGTCAGGGCACGGGCCTGCCGGAAATCTCCGGTGAGCACGGCGTTGTAAAAGAGCTTGTCGTTATAGGCCCGGTAGGTGTCGGTGCCGGTTTCGGCGGTGATGTCGTAGGCTGTGAGCACCCGGCTCTCCGTATAGGTGCTGGTCTCTTCAAACAGGGCGTGTGCCTCCTGCCAGATCCGGGTGAGGTCCCGGAGATTCCGGGTGGGCTGGCTCACCGCGGCGGCCAGCAGAATGGAGTAGCTGTCCTGTAGATACAGCACCGCCCGGGACATGATCCCAGCAATCTCCTCCACCATCTCCTTCTGGGTGAGATCCCGCTTGGGGGGCTGGTGGAAGTTGACGAGCAAAAGAATTTCGGTGCCCGCATCGGCGGAATAGCAGATGTGCTGGGCATTGAGCATGCCCCCGCAGACCAGCAGAATGGTATCCCGCATTTGGTTGAACTCCTCATGGGTGGCCGGGTGCCGGGAGCCCTCGGCGCTGGTGGAGCCAAGGCCGATGACGGCAAGGGTGCAGACCATCACATCCGGGTAGGGGAGCACCACGCCGTTCTTTTCCAGCTGGGAGCTTAAATTGCTGGTGTGGATGGGGTTCACGCTGTCCTCAATGAGATTGCGGATAAAGATGGTGCGGAGCATGCTCCGGCACTCATAGAGCTGCTGCCGGAGCTTCTGGTTTTCCCGCATCAGCTGGGCGGTGCGGGGCGCTTCCTGTTCGGCCATGGGGATCTCCTTTCCGGATGAATCCTGCGAAATCAATATCATATGAATATATTATAGCATAAGAAAATGCGCAGGAAAGGCCAATTCCTGCGCATTTTCTTAGAATGCGCTCAAATTACGCGAATTGTTCTGAAATCGCAGAATATGCGCATTTCGAAGAAAAGCAAACTGGATTTTTTCCGGCGCAGGCACTAAGATAGCCTCAGTCAATAAAAGCGAAGGAGGACAATGCTTTGAAGTGCAAAAAAACAGCATCCATGATTCTGGCCTCTGCCATGCTGCTGGGACTGCTGGCAGGCTGCGGCGGCGGCTCTGACAGCGCAGCCCCTGCGGCGGAGTCCAGCGCATCGGCGCCCACAGCGGCTCCAGTGGAGGAAACTGACCAGACCCCGGCAGCAGAGGAATCGCTGACGGAGGCTTCGCTGCTGCCTCAGGAAGCGGAGGCATCGGCACAGGAGGAAGCTGCCGCCAAGACGGCCCCGGAGCCGGAGGACTACACCCTCAGCGAAGAAGGGGAGACCCTGAGTCTCTGGTATCCCGCGGCAGGCGCCTTCCAGAACATGATCGACTACAGCGAGCAGGCACGGCTCAAGGAGACCGAGGCGCTCACCGGCGTCCACATTGAGCTGGTGCTGGCCAATATGGAAAACGCCAACCAGACCCTGAACCTGATGGCCGCCAGCGGCGACTTCCCGGACATGATCCAGAACCCCAACATGGTCACCGGCGGCGTCACCGCCGCGGTGGAGAATGAAATGCTCATGCCCCTCAATGACCTGTATGACGAGTTCATGCCCCACTACAAGGCCATCCGGGAGAGCCTTTCCGCCTACGAAAAGGACTCCAAGCTGGAGGACGGCACCCTGCCCATGGCCTACGCCTTCTATAAAGAGGGCTACGGCATCAATCTTGGCCCCGTGATCCGTCAGGATTGGCTGGATGATCTGAACCTTGACGCTCCCGTTACCTATGACGACTACCACGATGTGCTCACCGCCTTTAAGAACGACAAGGGCGCAGATGCGGCCCTGTGGATCCCCTATACCGGTACCGTCAGCGGATATCTGGCCGCAGGCTTCCAGACCGGCGGCGAAATGCTCTGCCGGGACGGTGAGGTGCTCTACGGCCCCGTCACCGACGAGTATAAGGAATATCTGGAAATGATGAAGCAGTGGTATTCCGAGGGGCTCATCTACTCCGACTTTGCCACCTATACGGCCAGCGAGCAGTATGCCCCCGATGAGCTGATCTCCCACGACCGCACCGGTATCTTCTACTCCACCGCCGCCATGATGACGGAGTTTGAGGGGAAGAGCACCAGCGGCATGACCCTGACGGCCATCGGCGATGCGGTGCAGAATGTGGGCGACAAGAACCATGTGTGCCACAACTACTCTCTGGTGCTGGGCATCGGCACCGGCATCTCCACCACCTGCTCCGATCCGGAGCTGGCGGCTCAGTGGCTGAACTTCCAGTACACCCAGAAGGGCTTTATGCTCAATAACTACGGCGAGGAGGGCGTCAGCTACGAGCTGGATGCCGAGGGCAATCCCCACTTCACCGACCTCATCACAAGCAACCCCGACGGCCTGCCGCTGCCCATTGCCATTGAGAAGTATGCCTGCATGAGCGGCCCCTTCGTCAATGACTACACCCGCATGTACGCAGGCTACACCGATGCCCAGAAGGAGGCCAGCGACATCTGGACCGCTACCTCCGATAACGAGTGGATGGTGGCCAACGTACCGCTGGAAACCGAGGAGAGCACCGAGTACAATGCGGCGCTGGCCGAGGTATCCACCTACTCTGCGGCACAGGTGGCCAAGTTCATCACCGGCGAGGCGGATCTGGACACCGAGTGGGACGAATATGTTTCCACCTGCCAGTCCCTGGGCGTTGACACCATGATCGACATCTATACCGACGCCGTGGCACGGTATAACGCCGCCTGAGGAGAAGAACCATGAAGAAAATGTACAGCATCAACGACATCGGCGCCCGGCTGGGTCTTCCCAGCCGGGAGGCCCCCGGCCCTCGGGGCATGAGTCTGGAATACATCTGGGATCTGGACGGCGCAGAAAAAATGATCGAATTTCTTGCCGCAGACGGGGCGGATGAGATTACGCTGGACGGTCATCCTCAGGCGTGGCTGGCCTGCTATCTGGCACTGCGGCTGGCCCCCAGAACCGTGGGGCTGTTTATCCCGCCCCTGGGCGGAGACATCCCCATGAAAAAGCTGAAATTCGGCGCCAACAGCCCCGATGGGCACCTCACCTTAAAGATGGAGCCCTTTCAGGACGGCCTGCTGCTGAGCTTTATGCCCGACACCAGAGATTATGCGGCCCATATGATGGGCGCTGTGGCGCTGCCCGAGGAGCTGAAGGGGAAGTCTGTGTATTTGCAGGGCATGGCTCCGAACTTTATCACCGGCTCCCTGGCCATGACGCTGGCGGAGGCCTGCCCCAGCGTGTCCGTCAGCGGACAGGACGGCAGCTTTACCTGCGTCTATTCCACGGAGCCCGGGAAGAAGCCCGGGGACATCACCGGAAAGAAGCCCATGGGCGGCCCGGGTGGCCCCGGCGGCCCCGGCGGCCCCGGCGGCCCCGGCGGTCCCCGTCCGTAAGAATCCCCATAGAAAGAAAGGAGTCGAACCATGGAAACTACCATGAATCAGGCGGAAATCCTGTGCCGGAAGGTGACCGGCCATGAGGCCTGCCATCAGCTGGTCAGTCGGCTGTGCCGGGATATGTCCTTTGGCAGACTGGATCGCTTTGCAGCGGCCTTTGCCCAGCGCAGCGATATCGTATTGGAGCTGCCCTGGGGCAAATATCTGGGCAGGGAGAGCATCACCCGCTGCCTCACCGGCGGCGAGGGCAGCCGGAAGGGCATTCTGGACGTCCACTGTGCCGTCACCGAGTGCCTGGAGGTGGCCGGAGACGGCCAGACGGCCCGGGGCTGCTGGATGTTCCAGAGCATCACCACCGATCAGAAGGGCGAGGCCCGTTGGATCTGGTATAAGGCGGATATCTGCTTTGTGCCCGAAAACGGTGCATGGAAGCTGTGGATGGTGACCATCTACCCCATGTTCAATGCGGAATTTACCGAGGACTGGGGCAAGCTCACCCCCACGGACTGGGACAAGCTGGCTGCGGAGAAGAAGCCCGATGCGCCGCTGGAAAAGAAGCCCTGGCATCTGGGAGATCCCATCCGGCTCTGGGAGTGCTATCCCCCCAAGCCCTATGACCAGTGGAACGAAACTGTATTGGGGAGGGAATCCAAATGAGAACTGTGGAAGAACTGAAGCTGGCCTTCCGGCGACTGGACGCGGTGGACGCCTGCCGGAATCTCATGAGCCGCTATATCTACCTCCACAATATGGAGCGCCATCGGGAGTACGCCGTGGAGCTGTGGAGCCATCGGGCGGACTGCTGCCTGCAAATGCCCTGGGGCCGCTATGACGGCTGGGAGGGCGTGGCAGAGTGCTACCTGAAAGATCACGGCGATGTATTTGACAAGGCGGAGAAAAACGGCACTGAGGCCGTGGGCCCCACCATGTGCTCCATCCACCCGCTGGACACCGAGGTCATCGAGGTGGCGGCAGACGGAAAGACCGCCAAGGGCTGCTGGCTGTCCTACGGCCACGAGAGCTGGAGCGCCGATGAGCCCATGATGCTGCCCCCGGGACTCAAGCCCCCGGCGGGCATGGCTGGCCCCGGCGGTCCCGGCGGTCCCGGTGGCCCCGGCGGTCCTGGTGGCCCTGGCGGCCCAGCCAAAGACCCAGAGCCCATTGGAAAGTTTGAGGGAAAGAAGGCCACCCGCTGCATTACGGCCTACAGCAAGTACAGCGTGGACTTCATTCTGGACGATGACGGCGTATGGCGCATCTGGAAGATGCAGCTGTTCCCGCTGTTCAAGTGCTCCCGCTATGTGGACTGGACCAGATACCCCCAGAAGATGCCCAAGTCCCATACCAATGCCGACGGCAGATCCGATGGCAGCGGCATGGTGTACATCTGGGGCAAGGACGTGGTATATCCCGCCGATCAGCCCCAGCCCCCCACGGCCTATGAAACCTTTGCCGACATTGGCCCCTGCTGCTGAAAGGAGACGAGAATATGACACTGGAAGAGATGAACCTTGCCTGTGACCGGCTGGAGGCTGCACAGGCATGCCGGAATCTGGTGGGAAAGCTGTCCTATTTCGACTCCGCTTTCCGGATGAAGGATCTGCTGGCCCTCTGGGACAATAGCGATGAGGCAGAGCTCCGGCTGCCCGATGAGACCCATCAGGGCTTTGAAGCGGTCAAGGCGGCGCTGGAGGCCAGAGGCGACCGGGACGATGCCGGCATGGACGTGAAAATGCGCGGCACGCTGGTGATCCACAATATGAACTCCGATGCGCTGGAGGTCAGCCCCGATGCCAGGACGGCTCATGGCACATGGTTTTCCCCGGGCATTGAGACCGACCTCTTTGATCCTGCCGATCCTGCTGCGACTCCGGACAAGCATAATACTGCTGATCTGGAGGCCTCTGCCAACTATGTGTGGCAGGAGTATGGGCTGGATTTTGTGCGCCGGGAGGACGGCTGGAAAATTCAGAAGCTGAAGGTGCGCACCTTCTTCGATACCCCCTTCGACACCCCTTGGAGTCAGGCAAAGGACACCATGTGGACGCCGGATGCCGTGGTAGCGGAAATGTGATCCTTCGGGCGGTGGAATGGTTCATTCCACCGCTTTTCTGTGGCATAAGCATGCAATACATGTTATGCTAGGCCATAGATATCAAAAGTTTACAATATGCTGAATCCAAACTATAATAATATCATAGGAAAGAGAGACACTTACCCGCATGGAACATTCAAAGGAGGAACCTCAATATGAATCAGTTGATATTTGCCCCCGGCGAGCATCTCATCGCCGAAAACCAGAACGCCGAATTTCTGACCATCCGGCCCGGCGCCCAGCTGAAGGCACCCGAGGGCAAGTACCTCTGCCTGACCGTCAACGGCTGTGTCCACCCCGCTATGCCGGGCAGCTACCATGGAGATGTGGCCATCACCGTGGCGGAGCCGGTAATCGAGTCCGTCTATCCCTCTGTGCGCCGGAAGAGCGAGATCCCGCTGGAGGCGGCGGTGAGCATCAAGGACGGAAAGCTGGTGGAAGCCCAGGGGGTGCCCGCCGCGGTGCAGCAGGGCACCGTTACGGATACCAAGGCCGATGACGTGTTCATTGCCGCCGACGCCCCGGATTTTGCGGGCATCGTAGTGGACGGCAAGGGCAGCTATACCGTCAACCGGGCGAGAATTTGTCTGGAAGGGGAGGGCAATAACGACTTTGTGGGCATGGGCGCAGGCATTGCCGCCATTGGCGATGCGGATGTGACCATCAACGACAGTGAGATCAGCCTTTCCTCCGTGACCCGCTGTGCGGTTCATGTGGGCGGCACCGGCACGGTGACGGTGAACAATACCAAGATGTACAACATCAGCCCCAAGGTGGAGATGGGCAACTGGAGCTGGGGCATTGCCATCCGGGGCACCAACCGCCTGTGCCAGCTGGCCGATGACGGCACGGTGCACTATAACGGCTGCACCATGCGCTCCAACGGCTGGGGCATCCTGTCTGTGGACGGCTCCAACTATGCCCATATGTTCATTGACGGCTGCGACATGGAGCTGGAGGGCGCAGGCTCCCACGGCTACGGCGTCTTCTGCATCGGCCCCACGGATATGCATCTGAAAAATACCAAGCTCACCGCCAACGGCTTCCCGCTGCTGCTCCGGGGCATGGAGCGCAAGGGCGTGCTGGAGGTCACCGATGGCTGCGAGATCCGGGGACGCCGGTTTGCCCTCCATGCACAGGGCGACACCGGAAGCGTAGTCACCATCAAGGACTCCAAGCTCATCACCGACAAAGCGAGCCTTCTGGTGAAGGGCTCCACGGGAACCGTATACAACATTGAAAACACCGTCATGGAGCCCGGCAACGGCCAGATTCTACAGCTCATCGACAGCGACGATCCCGGCCTCCACGGCACCTTTGTGGATGTCAGCGTCTATGACAAGGCCGATACCTATATGGAGGGGCGGAATCTGACGGAGGCCGATCCCGAGGATGATATCACCCTGAACATCAAGGACTGCGAGCTGAAGGGCGATTTCCTGAACTCCACCTCCAATTTGCCCGCTCTTGCCAGCAAGGAAGCGCCGGAAGGGCTGATCCTGCGGGATGCCAAGGCCCCCGGCGAGCTGGGCAATGAGGGGAAGGTCAGCGGCAAGCCGCCCATGATGGGCGATATGCCGGGCATGCCTCCCATGGGCGGCCCCGGCGGCCCCGGTGCACCCGGCGGCATGCCTCCTATGGGCGGCCCCGGCGGCCCCGGCGGAATGCCCCCCTTCATGATGGGCGATGCCCCCAAGAATCTGGCTCTGAACCTCCAAAATACCCGGCTGGAGGGCGTGGTATCCTCTGCCACCCAGCATTACCGGGAGGGGATCCGGTTCTTGGAGGAGACCATCCGGGAGGAGCTTTCCAATGTGACCCAGACCCCGGCTCCCACCGTCAACAACGGCGTGCTGGTGCGGCTGGATGAAAACAGTGTCTGGACTGTCACCGGCGACAGCTATATCACCTCCCTGACCCTTGCGGAGGGTGCAGTGGTGCAGGCCCCCGCAGGGAGAAACCTGAAGGTCACGGTGGACGGCGCAGAGACGGCGCTGACGGCAGGTACCATCACCGGAAAAATCCACCTGACCCTTGCATGACGGACAGCGGCTTATACCGTTTCCATACTTCATTACTTTTCTTTTCATAGTGCGCAGAAATGCCCCCGGCCCAAAAGCCGGGGGCGTTTCTGGATTAGTCCCGATGCAGGGTGCTTACGACCTTGGTGCGGCTCAGCCGCTCATAGAACAGGGGCTTGTGCAATGCCATGCGGATGGCGGACATCAGAAGGAAGGCGCAGTACAGGCAGACCAGCAGTCCCTTTGCCACCAGCGCCGCATCCTGATTCAGAATCTGCCGGGCCTCCCAGAGGGTATAGAACCGGCTGAGGAAATAGGGAACTGCGGGGATCAGATACATGAGAACATAGCGCCCCAGCAGCTGATACCAGCGGGCAGTCCCGCCCCTTTGGCGGACAATGCGCAGGTGGGTGACGGCCTTCCCGGGGCTTCGGCCCCGGAGCACCATGGCCGACAGGGGCAGCAGCAGAAACATCATGCTCAGGGCCAGCACCAGTGCCGTCCGCAGAGGAAGGCCCATTTTCCGCTTTACCAGCAGACAGACCAGCAGGCTGACGCCGCCGGCCCAGAACAGATCGAATAGGGCGGCGGTGAGCCGGCGGAAGGCGGATACCTCCCGGCTCAGCCGGAAGCTCCGGTCGTCCATCTCCGCCCGGCTGGGCAGCAGCCAGAGGAAGGGGGTCACGCCGATGTAGCCGCAGATGCCCCCGAAGGTGTTGGCCATGAGATCGTCCACGTCAAAGAGCCGGTAGCTTCTGGGATAGATAAAGTAGAGGCCGCTGAGCTGGGTCAGCTCAAAGAACAGGGACAGGAAAAAGGACAGCACCATGGTGGTGAAAAAGCCGCAGCGGAAGTAATACCGCAGGTATACCCCAAAGGGCACCAGCATGATGACGTTAAAGGCCACCTGCAAAAAGGCACGGTTGTTGATGAGAGCCAGCAGTCCTCCGCCGCCGGATTCCCGGTATTCCCGGAGGATATCCTGCATGCAGTGAAAGGGGATCTTCTGGACTCTGGGGGTGGTCAGGGCGGCGGCCTTCGCCCGGGTGGGCAGGGGCAGGATCACCAGAAAGAAGGCGCAGAGCAGATAGAGGATAAACGAATAGATGATGACCACCCGCAGGCTCAGAACCGAGCCGAATTTATGATAATTATATAGAATATAGGGCACCGCCAGCAGGGCGGCGATGATGGGGAAAAACAAAAATGCCTCCCGGATGACTTGAATGTAGGCATCCATGGCTGTCACATCCTTCAAATCAGATAAAACCATAATAGCACAAAAATGTGTCTAAATTGCGTACAGATTCCCCCAAAAGCTGCAAAAGGGGGCCGGGAGCATGAGAATGACGGGGCAGCCGGTTGCATTTTGGGAAAAGTCTTTTTATAATGAACAGATCAAATTGATTTGAAAAGGACGATGAAACCCATGCATCCAGAATTTTTTCAGCGGCTCAAAGCCCGCATCAACCGGCCGGGGCTGTTCTCGGCCTCCAACGGCATTGAAGTAACGGAGTGCCGGGAGCACTATGCAGCGGGAGAGCTGACGGTATCCGCCCGGAGTATGAATCCCCGAGGCATCGTCCACGGGGGCTGCCTGTCCACCCTGATGGATACGGTGGCAGGAATCGCCGCCTGCACCGATGGCCGGGGCTGTGTGACCCTGAACTGCTCGGTGAGCTATCTGCGGGCAGCGCAGGATACCGCCAAGGTCTACTGTGTGGCGGAGCCGGTCAAGCTGGGGCGCACGGTGGCGGTATACAGCGCCCGGCTCACCGACGATCACCAGCGGCTTTTGGCCACGGGCACCTATACCTTCTTTTTGAAGGAGCAGCTGGGCGAGGCAAAATGACGGGATTTTCGGTTCTGTAATCATTTTGTTGTTGTATCTGACGCCTCTGCTTTTTATAATATAAGGTATCATGGAAGCGGCACCCATATGTCCCGGCATCTTCCGCCGGGATATGGGGGCTTGTGCTGAAAATGTCGGACATGCTCTGGCAGTGTCAAAAAGGAGAGAGGAACCATGAAACATTTTAAGAAACTGGTCAGCTGGCTTCTGACCGCAGCACTGGCCGTGGGCCTGCTGGGCGCAGTTCCCGGCATGGCAGCGGATGTGCATAAGGCACCGGTGCTGGCAGATCTGGGAGGCTTTATTTCTGCGGATCAGAAGGATGCCCAGATCGGCTGGACCAATGACGCAATGAATCAGGATCAGATGCGTGCACTGGTGGACGCTCAGGAGCTGCATCCCCAGCTCACGGGCTATGCGGAGATGGACAGCGCCATTGACGACATTCTGGCCAATGCACCCGCCGGAGCTGACACCTACGATAAGCTCCAGACCATCTACACATGGATCATTCAAAATGTGGTCTATACCCACAACGGCTATGGCTATGTGGAAGGGGCCACCAACACCTATGATTACTTCCAGCGGGATTTCTACACGGGCAACATGACCGTCACCGAGGGGATCCAGCATTTCATCCCCGACAAGGTCATCAACCATGCGGCCTATGCGCTGTTTGAAAAGCGGGGGGCCTGCTATGACTTCGGCTCCCTGATGGCCGTGGCCATTCGCCATGTGGGCATCAACGCCTATGTGCATACGGGCTACTGGATCCTTGAATCCAACGGCTCCACCGACAATCACCACGGCTGGACGGAAATTGAGCTGGACGGCGCTCTGTACATCATCGATCCCCAGCGGGAGGCCCGGTATACCGAAGCGGTGGGCTACAACTGCAACATCTACTTCGGCATTCCCCATACCGACGGCTGGGACTGGCGCTACTGGTGCCCGGACTGGACGGACAACAATGAGCGGGATGCGCTGTTTACCTCGGTAACGGTAGATCAGGGCACCGGCGTCACCCAGCCCGGCGGCAGCCCGGTGGATCCCGGCGACCCGGTACCGGAGGAAACCCTGACCCTTCAGGTAATGGTCACCGGCAACGGCTCCGTGACCTGTGACGCACAGGCCATCGGTGAGAATACCTATCAGGTAAAGACCGGGGACAAGGTGCACTTTGAGGCCGTTCCCGGCAGCAACAGCGCATTCTCCGGCTGGTGGGACTTCTTTAAGAAGAGCTATCTGGAGGCCAACAACCCGGATTTCCTCACCGCCGCACAGCTTTCGGCAGATGAGGGGCTGACCATCTATATCGATCCCAATGAACTCACCGTAAACGAAGGCAATCTTATTATTCAGGCACAGTTTCTGGACACCGGGACGCTGAATGTGGTGTCCTCCCGTTCCGGCAGCGTAAAGAGCGACGGCGCCGAGGTCATCGGAGCGCAGGAGCATCTGCTGGGCAGTCAGGTGAACCTCTCTGCGGAGCCTGCCAACAAGCTGGTGGGCTGGTACAACGCTCAGGGCGTCGGCCTCAGCGCAGAGGAGACCTACAGCTTCCAGCTCAATGGCAATACGACCATCTATGCCCTTTTTGCGGGGGATGTGTTCTGCGACCTCAAGTCCACGGACTGGTATCTGGACGATGCCATGGAGGCCAACCGGCGGGGGCTGGTCAATGGTTTGACCCCGGTGACCTTTGGGGGGAATAAGCAGTTTACCAGAGCCATGGCGGCGACCATGATCGCCCGGCTGGCCAAGGCAGACGATGTTGCGGCGGCTCCGGCACCCTTTACCGATGTGGATCAGGGGGCATGGTATGCGCCCTCGGTGAACTGGGCCTATGAAAACGGCGTCATCAAGGGACGCAGCCAGCAGCACTTTGACCCCAACGGCACCATCACCCGTGAGGAGTTCTTCGCCATGGTGGTCCGCTATCTGGGGAAGGCCGGCGGCAGCGTAGAGACCTCCGAGCTGCCCTATACGGACGCCGACCAGATCACCTTTGCATGGGATGAGCTGGGGCAGGCGCAGACCATGGGGCTGGTCAAGGGCGACAATACGGGCACCCTCCGTCCCACCGCCAAGCTGAAGCGTTCCGAGGGCACGGCCATTATACTTCGTGCGGCACGCTATCTGGAAAAGCAGTAACTGCACAGCGAAAAAAGCAATCCTGCATGAAACACAGAGCCTGAGACCCCAATACATGGTCTCAGGCTCTTTTTGCATGGCGGCGCTGGAAACAAACGGCGGGTCATGGCACAAATTGCAAGCTCAAACAGTTCGATTTCTTCCGAAATCCCGTTGACATCCCCCTTCCCGGTGATACAATGGAGAAAGAAGCCCCCAGCCATATTCGGGGGGAGGGAAAGGAGAAGAACGATGAAAAAATGGCTGACCATACCACTGGCACTGAGCTTGGTGCTGAGCCTTGGGGCCTGCGGAGAAGCCACCGGCTCCGTCCCTGCTGCGGAATCTGCCCCGGCTTCTGAGGCGGTAACCGGCGCACCTGCCCCGGAGCCTGCCGCACCTGCCCCGGAGACCTCTGTCCCGGAGACGGCCCCCATGGAATCGCTGGATGAGACCCATGCGGATGTTCCGGCGCAGGAGCCGACGACCGGCCCCACCATCGAAAGCGTCACCTACGGGGCAAACTATGTAGAAACCACCGCTACCGATGACGATACCGTCAACAGCCCCTCGGCGTCCTCCAACGTCTCCGCTGTGACCTTGTCGGACGGCACCGAGATCACGGCGGAAAACGGCGGCGTTTTGACGTTGGTCATCAACGGGGAACAGTATGACATCCCCGACTACTACCACAACCATCTGACCCTTCCGGAAGGCGCATTCTCCTTTGAGACCACGGCTGGCACCGATGTCTACAGTGAGATGGGCAAGTTTATGAACATGGCCGGTCAGACGGCCCAGTACACCTACCGCTCCGCCCTGAAGGTAAACGCCGAGGGCATTGCGGCGGAGGAGACCATTCCGGCGCTGCTGGGCAATGTAGGGCGCTATGACGCTTCCGGCCTCCGGGGCGGCAGCCTCACCTCCAACGGCCCCTTCTTTAACGGCATTATCGTGGATTCCGCACCCTACGACATTGGCCATGTGACCATCACCGGAAAGGGCGACGGCGCAAACGACTTTCAGGGTCAGGGCGCCATGGTGCTGGCCGCCGGAACCTCGGATGTGACCCTGCACAATGCGGCGGTGCTGACCTCCGGCGTCATCCGCACGGCGGCGGCGGCACGGGATTCCGGCATTCTGCGGATCCGGAACTCCGTGATCTATACGGAGGAGACGCAGGATACCCAGGCCCAGTATGACGCACTGGTGGTGCCCATGATGAAGCGCACCCCCTTTGCGCTGGGACTGGAGGGCACCGTCCGTGCCACCAATGTGCTGGGGGCAGGACAGGGCATCTACTCCAACTCCATGATCGTATCCTCCGGCTGGGGCGTTTTGTCCACGGACTCCGGCAACGGCCATGACCAGACCGGCACCTATGCGCTGGATGTCAGCAATACCGTGGCGGGCACCGGCACCGTAGAGGTCATGCAGCCCGGAGTGGACTACTATGCCACCCGCACCGTGGACGATGTGACCTACGGCTATCTGCCCGGCGGCTCGGGCTATGTGGCCTATGCGGATTCCGGGGTATGGGATCGGTTTGACAATGTAGACTTCTACGGCGGCAACGAGGTGCAGATTATGGCATCCTCCAATTCCTCCGCCTTCTACACCAACTCCATCCTGACCTCCGGCCATATCGGCATTATGACCCAGCAGAACGCAGGGGGCACCATCTCCGTGCAGGATTCCACCATGAACGTGGCGGAGACCGGCGTGCAGATCAAATCCGGTGCGGCCAACAACGGCTACACCAATGTGGTGCTGGACAACACGCAGGTGAACTTCACCGCCGACTCCAAGTGGGGCGGCACGCTGGTGGAGCTGGTGGAGTCCGATGACGCAGGCAACCCCGGCAATACCTCCTATACCGTAAACGACACCGGCGATGAGGCCACCACGGCCACCGCCACCGCACAGGTGGAGGACTCCAACGCCGTACTCCGCAACGGGGAATACGAAGGGAATATCTGGAATAATATCTATAACAAGTATCAGGCCCTGAACGTCTATCTGACGGATGGGGCCACCCTCACCGGCACCATTTCCTCTGCCTATGGCTACCATATGAACGATGACGGCAGCCGTATGGAGAACGGCACGGAGCTGTTTGGAGATACCACCGGCAACTATCTGACCTCCGGTGCCGGTGACTATCATAAGATCGGCGCCCAGTACAATGTGGCAAATCAGCAGATCAACAACCCTGTGAATGTCAGCATCACCGGCGGCTCCACGTGGAATGTCCGGCTGGCCGACGGCACCTGCGGCGAGGCGGATGCCTGCTATATCGGCGATCTCACCGTGGATGCGGATTCCTCCATCACCGCCGAAAGCCCTGTGACCATCCATGTGTACGGTCAGCAGGACATCAAGGGAAATGTGGACGGGAAGATCACCATCGTGCAGGAGGAGTACACCGCTCCGGACTGCACCACCAACACCCTGACCGCTGTGGATATGGCAGACCCCCGGCACACGGCTACCTTTGTCTTTGTGGACGAAAACGGCGAGCCTGCCGTGGGCGCAGCCTCCTTCGGGGCCTATAAGGCATTTGCCACCAGCTATTTTACCCTGAGCTTCAACGGCTATGAGATGGTGTCCATGGATGTCACCGAGGGTACGGCGACCATCAGCCCCATCACCGAGGACAATCCGGACGGCTACTATGGGGAGTACGACTATAACATCGCCATGGAGACGGACTGCACCGTGACCGTTGTGGTAAAGGCGGCGGCCATGGGCGGCCCCGGCGGTCCCGGCGGCCCCGGCGGCCCCGGCGGCCCTCCCATGTAAGGGAAACAGAGCATTCAAAAAGGACGCAGCTTCGGCTGCGTCCTTTTGTGTGCAATTCAGAATTTCAGTACGAGACTGCCGGTGAAGGCACCGCTGTCCAGTGTCTTATGGGCCTCCTGAATCTCCGCCTGAGAATAGGCCCTGAAAATATGGGGCTTGATCTTCCCCTGATGGAGCATGGTGAAGACCTCACTGCGCAGGGCCTTCAGGGCTTCGGGCTTGTCATCGTTATAGTGGAAGGAGAACACCCGAAGGGACTGGCACTTTGCCATCCCGGCGATCAGCGCCTCCAGAATGCCGGTGTTTTCTGCGCCGCCCAGATAGTTGTACACCAGCAGCGTCCCCAGCGGAGCGAGATAGGCAAGCTGGCTGGACATATCCGGCCCTGCGGTCTGATCCAGAATGATGTCGGCGCCGTGGCCGTGGGTGGCCTCCAGCACGGCCTCCTTCTGGTCGGTCTGCCGGTAGCAGAACACATGGTCTGCGCCCAGACTGCGGAGATAGGCGCATTTTTCTTCGGTGCTGGCGCTGGCGATGATCCGGTAACCTGCCAAAGGCGCCATCTGCACCACGGCGGAGCCAAGGGCACCGGCGGCACCCTTCATATAAATGGTTCTGCCGCTGCCGGGGCCAAGCACCTGCGTAAACAGGCTCCAAGCGATCACATAGTTGGTCATGACGGCGCCGAAGACCGGGTCGGTGCCCGGCAGCATCCGGGTGACATTGCCCTCCGGGGCGATTTTATACTGGCTGTAGCAGCCGCAGACCACGGGATGATCCACAAATACCAGATCCCCCGTCTGAACCGAGGAAACGCCCGGCCCCACCGCCTCCACGGTGCCTGTGCCGTAGAGACCGGGATAGAAGGGGAGGATGCCCTTTGTCCAAGGATATGCGCCGGTGCGCATGAGATAGTCCGGCTTGGAGATCCCGGCGGCCTCCATTTTCAGCAGTACCGCTCCGGGGCCGGGAGCGGGAATGGGGGCCTCCTCCAGCCGGAGCACCTCCGGGCCGCCATAGGTGTCAAATACAATTCGTTTCATGGGGCATTGCCCTCCTTATTCGATCATTTACAGGGCTATCATACCGCATTTTCCCGGTCATGTCTATGAAAAAGGGGGGATTTTTCGTTGCCATCCGGCGGGGAATTTGCTACAATGGCGGGGAAGGGAGGCCGGAATCATGTCCGACATTACCAAGCGTGCCCTGGAGGCGTCGCTGAAAAATCTCCTGCGGGAAAAGCCCCTGGAGAAGATCACCATCAACGACATTACCGAGGACTGCGGCATCAGCCGCATGACCTTTTACTATCACTTCAAGGATATCTATGACCTCATCGAATGGTCCTGTGATGAGGATGCCCACCGGCTGCTGAAGGGCCGGGAGAGCTATGACACATGGCAGCAGGGCTATCTCCGGATCTTTCAGGCGGTGCGGGAAAATCAGACCTTTTTTCTGAATATCTACCACTCCCTGAGCCGGGAGCTGGTGGAGAACTACCTCTATAAGCTCACCCATGAGCTGCTGATGGGGGTGGTGGAGGAGCAGTCTCAGGGGCTCCATGTGGCGGAGGAGGACAAGAGCTTTATTGCCGATGTCTACAAATATATGCTGGTGGGGCTGATGCTGGAATGGATCCGGGGCGGCATGAAGGCGGAGCCGGAAGCACTGGTCGGCCGGCTGGAAACGGTGATCCACGGCTCCGTTCGATCCGCTCTGGAACGGGTGGCTGTGTAGTAAAATAAGATGCAGACGGAAAGACGCCGCATGAGAATTTTGCTTCTCATGCGGCGCTTCTTTAATATGTTTCACCGTGGAGGATCTTCAATACCTTCTGCACCATGGGGCGGTAGTCATCCTTCAGCCGGGCGGCCACCACATACATATCTGCCCCGGGAATGGGAACCGTGCGCACGGCGCTGTCGTGGCTCAGCCGGGTGTTCTGATCCAGCAGGCCCACGCCCACCCCCATTTCCACACAGAGGATCAGGGATTCGAGGCTCCGGGGCTTCCGGACGATGTGGGGGGTAAAGCCGGACTGCTGACATTGGTGGATCAGCCGCTCATAGCCCGCCGGGGACTCCTCCGGGGAGATCACCACAAAGTTTTCGTCCTTCAGCTGGGTCATTTCCAGCGTGGGGGAATCGGCCAGCGGGTGATTTTTGGGAATGGCAATGGCAGGGGGCTGGGGGGAGACCGTAACGGTTTCAAACTCGGATTCCTGCTCCACATCAAAGTCCAGCGTCACGATCAGGTCAAAGTGGCCGTTTCGGAGGCCGCTGCGCAGGTTGGAAAAGGAGTTCCGCTCCAGTTCCACCTCCAGATTGGGATAGAGGGCCTGCGCCAGATTCAGCCGGGTCAGCAGCAGGGCGCTGACCTCCTGCCCCTCCAGAATGCCGATGCATAGCCGGGATTCCTCCCGGCGGGAGAGCTGACGGGCCTCGTCGAAGAGATGCTCCAGCTCATCGGGCATATCCTTCATATAGTCGTAGAGCAGCTGCCCCGCCGGGGTCAGCGTCACCGACCGGCGGCTCCGTACAAACAGCGGGAAATCCAGCTCCTGCTCCATCTGGGCAATCTGCTTTGACACATTGGGCTGGGCCGTATAGAGCCTGCGGGCCGCTTCAGAGAAGTTCCCGCACCGGGCAACCTCCACAAAATATCGTATCTTGGTCAGATTCATGGCGCATTTCCCCCTGAAATGAAACATCTTTTTTTCGACATTATAACATAGTGTTAAAAATGCCGCAATCATTTTTATGCAAAAGTACAAAAAACTTTGGGATGTATTCCGTTTGATATATCAATATAGCTAAATTGGATATTTTACAGAATCCGTTCGGACTGTTATACTGAGTTTGTCAAAAAAATAACAGGGAAGCCCGTGCCATCCCTTCGGAACGGACCTGCCGGAGCGGGGGCTTTCCAACAGATTTTTCACAGGACTTTAAGGAGGATTTTTTATGAAGGTACTTGGTATTTCCGCAGGAACCAACGGCGGCAGCAATGACGCCATGTGCAAAGAGGCCCTGATGGGCGCAAAGGAGCTTGGAGCCGACATCGAGTTCATCAATCTCCACAAACTGAATATCCGCCACTGCACCGGATGTAAGGCCTGCGTTATGAGCCTGTTCTCCGGCCGGGGCAATGCCTGCGTGCTGAAGGACGACTTCCAGTGGCTGGTGGATAAGATGTATGAGGCCGACGGCATTGTATGGGCGGTGCCCATCTTTGAAAAGGGTGCGCCGGGGATCTTCCACACGGTGATGGATCGCTTTGGCCCCCGTCTGGATCGGGGCAACGTGATGATCGCCCAGAAGATCGCCGAGCAGGGGGGCAAGCCCGTTGATCCCAAGTACCTCAGAGAGATCGCAGTTTCCTATATGGGCATCGGCGGCTCCGATTGGGCTACCCGGATCCAGTGCGACTTTGCCAATCAGGCCCTGACCCCCAAGTGGACGCTGATCGACAACGACTGCTTCAAGTGGTCTCTGGATATCGTTATGAACGACGAGGCCATTGCCCGTGCCCATACCATCGGCCAGAATCTGGCCAGAGCCGCAAAGAAGATTGCCGACGGCACCTTCCAGGCCCCTCAGGGCATCATCGGCGAGGACTACTGCGGCCCCAAGGGCGTATGTCCCCACTGCCGGGGCAACAACTTCTACCTGCAGGAGGACGGCACTGCAATCTGCTGCGCCTGCGGCACCGAGGGCGTCATGAAGAACGTGGACGGCAAATACGTCTTTGAATTTGATGCAGAGAAGTGGATCCCCCATGCCCACGATTCCATCTCCGGCAAGTTCATCCACGGCAATGACATTCAGCAGAACGAGGGCAAGGCCCGGGCCGCCATGCAGACCCCCGAGGCCAAGGCCAGAAAGAAGAAGTACGCAGAGTTCATCCAGTCCTCCAAGCCGGAGACGGTTTGAGCCGCACAAATCAGTCAAATGATCTGAAAGGAGTTACATATATTATGAAAGCAATTGCGCTGTATGGAAAAAAAGACGCCAGAATCATTGAAAAGCCTGTTCCTCAGGCAGAGGAAAACCAGCTGGTGGTAAAGATCGACTACGTTGGCATCTGCGGCACCGATGTGGAGTTCTTCCAGTCCGGGGCCGTGCCTCCCTTCGTTCATCTGCCCATGGTGCTGGGCCACGAGAACGTGGGCACCATTGTAGAGGTGGGCAAGGGCGTCACCGATTTTAAGGTGGGCGACAGGATCCTCTGCGGCCCTCCCTCTCACTGTGCCGAGGACTGCCCCTCCTGCCGTCAGGGCAAGACCAACATCTGCATCAACGGCTTCCCCCGCACCGCCGGTATCGGCGGCCCCGACGGCGGCTATGCGGAGTATATGCTGGTTCGTGATGTAAAGCACACCATGCTGGTGAAGGTGCCCGAGGGCGTAGATCCCAAGGATGCGGTGCTGTTTGATGTGATCTGTGTCTCCCTCCACGGGGTGCGCAATTCCGCCTTTAAGTTCGGCGACAACGTTGTGGTCTCCGGCACCGGCCCCATCGGTCTGGCTGCCATTCAGTGCCTGAAGGCCGCTGGCGCCAACAAGATCATTGCGCTGGGCACCAACTCCGCCAAGGAGCCCATCATCAAGGCCTACGGCGCTGATTATTTCATCAACTCCAAGGAGTGCACGGATCTGGCCGGCGAGGTGCAGAAGATCCTCGGCTCCCCGGTGGGCGCAGATGTGGTCTACGAGTGCGCAGGCAACATGGTCTCCCTGTCCAACTGTGTCTACCAGTGCGTAAAGCCCGGCGGACAGGTGGCCATCATCGGCACCATTCAGGAGCCCATGAGCAATCTGGTGCCCGGTCAGTTCTCCATCCATGAGCCCAACTTCCAGTTCTCCTTTACCTACACAGAGGAAGACGTCAAGATCTATCTCGACATGGTGGCTTCCGGCAAGATGCAGTTCCCGGGTATGGTGACGGATGTGGTCTCTCTGGATCACGCCATCGACATGGGACTTGACCGTCAGGATCGCAGAGGCATGCTGAAGATCCTCATCGACCCCAGCCTGTAAGGAGGAACACTGCTATGTACGAAATTCCAAAGGTACTTCAGCCCGTGCGCATCGGGGGCGTGCTGCTGAAAAACCGTATTGTTTCCGCCCCCACCACCATGCACTCCCTCAGCAACGGGGAGCTGTATCCCACCGAGGACGCCATCTCTTTCTTTGAGTCCCGGGCCAGAGCCGGTGTGGGCATGGTCACCGTGGCCGGACTCAAGGTGGGCAAGGACGTGGCCGATGACGGCCAGAACACCGCATGGGACGTGAATCAGCCCAACCACCGGAACAAGCTCATGGAGCTGGTAGAGCGGGTGCACTTCTACGGGGCCAAGATCTCCATGGAGCTCATCGGCATTTTCCCCGAGGGCTATACCGTCTCCGACGGCTGCTCCATTATGGGCTGGGCCACCGGCCATGAGATCACCCGGGAGGCCATGGAGACGTTTAAGGAGGAATGGGCCCAGGCAGCTGCGGATCTGGTGGACTGCGGCTTTGACGCCATTCTGATCCACGCCGGTCACTCGGTTCCCCTGGCACAGTTCCTGTCCCCCCTGACCAACAAGCGCACCGATGAATACGGCGGCTCCACGGAGAACCGCTGCCGGTATCTCATTGAGATCCTCGATGCCATCCGTGCCCGGGTAGGGAAGAAGCTGCTGATCGAAGTCCGTATCTCCGGCACCGAGTTTGAAGAGGGCGGCATTGATCTGGAAGAGGGCATCCGCATCGGCGAGCAGATTCAGGATCATCTGGATATCCTTCAGGTGTCGGCGGGCATGCACAATCCCAAGTGGATGACATGGGTGCATCCCTGCGGCTTCCGGCCTCCTATGCCCAATGTCTGTGTGGCAGAGGCATTTAAGAAGACCGGCAAGTTCCATGTGCCCATTGTGACGCTGGGCGCCATTGATTCGCTGGAGTCTGCCGAGAAGATCATCGAGGACGGCAAGGCCGACCTTGTGACCATGGCCCGGAGCCTCATTGCAGATCCCGAGCTGATCCACAAGGGTGTCAAGGGCAAGACCGAGGACGTGACCCCCTGCATCAAGTGCATGCGCTGCCACGACTCCACGGTGTACGGCCACCACTTCCAGTGTGCCGTGAACCCCACCGCCGGATTGGAGGCCAGCCTCCAGAAGCTGGTGCAGGCCCCCGGCGCATGTAAGAAGGTGGCCGTCATCGGCGGCGGCCCGGCGGGCATGAAGGCCGCCTGCGTGGCCGCAGACCGTGGCCATCAGGTGACGCTGTTTGAGCAGTCGGATCGTCTGGGCGGCATGCTCCACTATGCGGGCTACTTCTCCTTCAAGTACCCGGTGAAGGACTACATGAACTGGCTGATCCGTCAGGTGAACAAGCGCCCCATTACGGTAAAGCTTGGCACCAAGGCAGTTCCGGAGACCGTGGCGGGCTACGATGCAGTGCTGGTGGCCATCGGTGCAGAGCCGCTGATCCTGCCGGTGCCCGGTGTTCAGGAGGCCAAGGTGGCCATCGAGACCCTGGGCCACGAGGAGAAGCTGGGCGATTCCGTGATCCTCATCGGCGGCGGACAGGTGGGCTGTGAGACCGCACTCCACTATGCATCCCTTGGGAAGAAGGTCACGGTTGTGGAAATGCAGTCGGAGCTGGCCCCTGATGCCTCCACCACCGGCCGCAATGAGCTGCTGACCGAGATCGAGAAGGAGAAGAACTTCATCACCCTCACCGGCGCAAAGTGCGTCTCTGTGACCGCCACTTCCGTGACCTATGAGAAGGACGGCAAGCAGGAGACCATTACCGCAGATTCCGTGGTGCTCTCCGCCGGCATGAAGTCCAAGACCCAGGAGGCCGATTCCTTCATCGGCACGGCCATGGACTTTGCCGAGATCGGCGACTGCGTCCGGGCCAGAACCGTAGAGTATGCCACCAAGGAGGCCTACTACGCCGCAGTAAACCTGTAATCCCCCATTGGGCGGCGGCCACACCAGCCGCCGCCTGCTAAGAATCTTGCGGCATGACCGGCCGCAAATTGACCGGAGCTGCTCTCCGGCGGCTCCTGCTAAAAGGAGAAGAATTGTTATGAGTAGAAATCAGACCAAGGAAAAGGATATTTCCTTAGTCAGTGCGAATTTCGGCCTGAAGGGCTGGGGCATCCTGATCCTTACGTTCCTCTGCATTTTTCTGGACTCCTCGCTGATCAACGACTCCCTGAACGTCGTGGTAGACGTATTTGCCAACCAGCACGGCTGGAACAGCGGCATGCTCTACGGGTTTTCCACCATCACCGCATGGATCGCCGTGGCAGGCGCAGCCCTGTGGGGCGTGCTTTCCAGCAAGATCTCCATCCGCTGGAGCTGGGCCATTTCCCTGCTGATCACCGGCATTGCCTGCCTGTTCTGGGGCCGTGCGTCCTCTCCCGCCGTCTATTTTGTATGTCTTGCAGTTTCCGCAGTGGGCGGCATGGGCTTCTGCTACATCTGCTCCCTGAACGTGGTTTCCAACTGGTTCCCCCGGAAGAAGGGCATCGCCATGGGCTGGGTCACCATCGGGTTCCCCCTGTCTGCGGCTGTAACCTCTCAGATTATGGGCAACATCGTCACCAAGGGCGGCCTGCCTGAGGTCTACACCATCTATGCAGTGGCATCCTTTGTGCTGTGCGTGCTGGTGGCGCTGTTTGTGCGGGATTATCCCGAGCAGGCCGGTGCTTACCCCGACAACAACCACAAGTTTGACAATGAGGCCGCCAAGAAGGAGCTGGCTGAGGGCCTCGAGTACATGAAGAATTCCCCCTGGACCGTGAAGAAGCTGTTCTCCACCGGCAAGGTATGGCTCATCGCCATCTCCCTTGGCATCATGGAGCTGCTGTCCCTTGGCATTATGACCAACTTTGTGCCCCGGATGATGCAGGCGGGCTATGTGGACGCCAACGGCGGCCCGGCTCCCATCGTCTTTGCCATGCTGGGCATTGCGGGTATTCTGGCCTGCTTCGGCTCTGTGGGCTGCGGCGTTCTGGATGCCAAGCTTGGCCCCAAGAAGGCCATTCAGATCACCATGGCAGTGGCGGTCATCGCCATCGTCCTGAACCTGATCCCCACCACCGCCACCAAGTTTGCATCCCTTCCGTTCCTCGCCATTATGCTGGGCGGCGCAGCAAACTATCTGGTATCTCTGACCAATACCATCTGGGGCCGCTATGACTTCCCCATGGCCTATAAGGTCCTCAAGCCCATGGTGGCCGCAGTTGGCGCACTGGGCGTATCCATTGTCGGTATCATTGGCCGCAGCGTTTCCTATGCCGCTGCCTACGGTGTACTGGCTGTGCTCACCGTGATCGCACTGGTGCTGGTGAGCATGGTAGATGATGCTACCATCGGCAGAAATTAATTCTGCTGTTTCCTATCCCCCCATATACCGGCGCACAGAGGATGCCTTCTGTGCGCCGGTACTTTCTTGCGCCTTCCGTGTTGACAAAATGTATAACCGGTTATATAATAGAGAAGAACCTTGGAACTATACCAAGGTTTGCAGAAACACAGGAGGCGGCCCGTATGCTGGCAGTAAAAGCGCGATTTTCCAATGACGAAAATCTCATCGAACATGTAACGCAGTTTGTGGACAAGCGGCTGCGGAAGGAGGGGCTTCCGGAGGGAAGCGCCATTAACAGTACCAATCTGGTTGGCTCCATTACGGAGCTGATGGCGGCAAAGGACGCCACCTTTGTGGGCGTTGCCGTACAGAACACCGGCGGAAAGGTGATCGTCCGTCTGGTGTCCGATGGGGAGGGCTATAATCCGCTGGAGGACTTGGATGTCCGTGCCCTGATGGATACCACACCCCCGGTGCCGGAGCAGGACTTTGATGCACCCCAGCCCAAGGAGCAGATTCTGAAGGCCCTGCGGAATAATCTCAACTACTACCGCCGGGGCAGCCTCAATGAGGTGGAGTTCGTGGCCCATAAGGCCCGGCCTCAGACCCTGAAAACCGTGAGCATTGCCTTTCTGCTGGCCATTGCGGTGGGGCTGCTGCTGCGGTTCTTCGGGGGGGAGGCCCTGAATAATGCGGTCTCCTCCTATATCCTCACACCCCTGCGGACCATGTTCTTAAACGCCCTGAAAATGCTGGTGGTGCCTGTGATGTTCTTTGCCATATCCTCCAGCGTGGCGGGGGTGTCGGACATCCGGGAGTATGGCCGGATCGGCATCAAGGTCTTTGCGTTTTATACCCTGACCTCCTTTCTGGCCATCGGGGTGGGCTTTCTGGTGTATCAGATTTTGCAGCCCGGAGCCAATGTGGCGCTGGACATGAGCGCCTATACCTACTCGGCGGATTCCACCCAGAGCATTTCTCTGCTGGATTCCATCATCGACATTGTGCCCAGCAGCTTTTTCGGAGCCATGACCGGCACCCAGATGCTGCAAATCATCTTTCTGGCCATTCTGGCCGGTGCTGCCGCCACCATGCTGGATAACGGCGACGACCGGCAGCGGGTCTGCGATTTTCTGGGCCTGTGCAACCGGTTCTTCCTGAAGCTGGCCACCATCGTTATGAAAACCATCCCCGTGGCGACCTTCTGCGCCATGACGCTGCTGGTGCTGACGGTGGACACGACCATGATCGTTGCGCTGATTAAGCTGGTGCTGGGCATGCTTCTGGGTGGCGTGCTGATGTTCGTGCTCTACAGCATCCTTTTGTGCATCGGCACAAAGAAAAATCCCTTGAAGTTCTTCAAAAAATGCCTGCCCAACTTTATCCTGTTCATGACCTTTTGCAGCACCAGCGCAGTTATGCCGCAGACCCTGGACACCTGCACCCACCGGCTGGGCATTTCTCCAAAGATCAGCTCCTTCTCCATGCCCCTTGGCTCTACCATCAATATGGATGGGGCCTGCGTCTATCTGACCCTCAGCACGCTGTTTCTGGCGGCGGTCTACCATGTGCCGGTGACGCCGGATATGCTCATCAAGCTGGCAGTGACCATCGTGATCCTGTCCATGGGTGCGCCGCCCATTGCCGGCGCGGGCTTTATCTGCCTGTCCATTCTGGTGCTCCAGATCGGCGTTCCCATTGAGGGCCTGGGGGTGCTCATGGGCATCGACCAGATCATGAGCATGGTGCGTACCCTCATCAACGGCACCGGCGACTTTGTGGGCACTGCCGTGGTGGCGGCCAGCGAGAAGCTCATGGACGATGCGGTATTTGATCAAGCATAATGGCATATTGAATATTTTGTATAAAGATGCATCATCTATGATATCCCGCAGACCATTTGGCTGCGGGATATGGTGCTTTTTTCTTGAAAAATGCAGAAAAACCTCCAAAAGTAGTAAAAATAAAAAGTTTTTTAAGTAAAATGTTGAATCCACTTGAAACGGCACGGCTGCCGTGCTAAAATTATCAGGGTAAAATTCAGGAACGGAAATAACTGGAAATACATGCGGTCTGACTGGTTTTGCAGCAGACACGGATGTTATGGTGTGTGCCGGTATGGCCGGTGTACACCGGAATAAGCGAGGGAACGGTATGAGAAAAAACGCATCGGGTGTATATGTGATCGACGGGGATTTTACGGTACTGAGTTTTAATCCCGCCACGGGGCAGCTGTACCCCAATCTGCGGGCGGGACAGAAGTGCTACCGGTGTCTGGCGGGGCGGGATGCGCCCTGCCCGGTATGCCCCGTGACCAGCGGCCAGGAGGTTCAGAGTCCTGTGGGCGGTTCGCTGGAAACTGTGGATGCGGTGGAGCTTCAGCTGCCGGATGGCTCCGTGGGTCACGCCATTGCCTTCCACAGTGAGGAACGGGGGCAGGAGGCTCTGAGCCGGCTGCTGTCCAGTGAGGAGGGCGAGCGGCTGCTGGGGGTCATCAACGTTCTGGGCAGAGACTTTGTCAATATCTATTCGGTGGATATCCGCACGCAGAAGATCGAAATTTATCGCTACCGGAACGCCGAGGTCGGGGTTCGGGAGGCCCAGCAGACGGATGCTCCCTATGATACGGCACGGAAAAACTACATTGAACGGAATGTCCTTCCAGAGGATCAGACGAAGCTCATGGATGCCATGGAGCTGAGCTATGTGACGAAGCGGCTGCGAAAGGTGCCGCAGTTTATTGTCCACTACCGGGTCATGCGAAAGGGGCAGGTACAGTATTTTTATATGAAATGCGCCCGGGTGGGCGATGCGGAGAGGTTCCACACCGTGGTCATGGCCTTTGCCAGGGAGGACATGGAGACCGGCTATGAACGGCTGGGCACCCTGACGGTCCCCAACGGCGCGGCAAAGCGGAAGGTGCTGGTGGTGCAGTCCAATGGGCCGGCGCGGCTCAATCTGGTCAATATGCTGGCGGAGAGCTATGAGGTTCTGTCGGCGGAAAGCGCCGAGGAGGGATTGCGGCTGCTGTCCCAGCAGTATCGGGAGCTTTCGGCGGTGATGCTGGACTTCCATGTGCCGGACTGCGGGGGTCTTGCCTTTCTGGAGCGGATCCAGGAGGATGTGATGCTGTCCTCAGTGCCGGTGCTGGTGATGACCGCCGGGCGGCAGCTGGAGAACGAGGTGAAATCTCTGGAGCTGGGCGCGGTGGACTTTATCGCCCGGCCATTCAGCAGGAATATTGTGCTGGCCCGGCTCAGCAGCATCATCAAGATTCGGGAGTCAGCGGCGGCGCTCTCCGCCATTGAGTATGACGAGCTTACAGGACTCTATACCCGGCAGGCCTTTTTCCACCATGCCCAGACCTTTATGCGGTTCCATCCCCATGAGAGCTTTCACATCGCGGTGGCAGATGTCAAGGACTTTAAGATGATCAACAGCATCTACGGAGAAAAGACCGGTGACCAGGTGCTCAAATACCTGGGGAAGACCTACGGGGACTTTATGGAAGGGGGACTCCTTTCCCGCTACAGCAGCAATCAGTTTGTAGGCATTCTTCGGGATCAGGGCGAGATCCGCAGGGAGCAGGCCGAGGAATGGGCAAAGAGAGTTGCCGATGGAGCGCCGGTGTCCAATCTCAGCGTGAAATATGGTATTTATCAGAATGTAGACCGGAGCCAGCCCCTGACCATTATCTGTGACCGTGCCTTTATTGCCATGAAGAGCATCCAGAACGAATATGGGCAGAGCATAGCTTTTTATGACGGAGAAATGAGCCGGAAGCATATCCGCCAGCGGACGCTGGAGGCAGGCTTCGAGGAAGCGCTGGAGCAGCGGGAGTTTGTGATCTATTATCAGCCCCAGTATAATACGCAGACAGAGCACATCGCGGGAGCCGAGGCGCTGGTACGCTGGAAAAAGCCCGACGGCACGCTGATTCGGCCCGGGGAGTTTATCCCTCTGTTTGAGCGGAACGGCCAAATCGCAAAGCTGGACGAATATGTGTTCCGGCAGGTCTGCGCCTTTCAGCGGCAGCGGATGGTGCAGGGGAAAAAGCTGTCCCCTGTTTCCGTCAATCTCTCCCGGGCCAGTCTCCACCATGAAAAAACCGTGGAGATATTTGCGGGCATCGTAGAGGAATATGGTATTCCATTTTCGGCGGTGCCCATTGAGCTTACGGAATCTGCGGCGCTGTACAGTGCACAGATCCGTGGACTCACCGAAAAGCTGGTGAAGAGCGGCTTCCAGCTGCATATGGATGATTTCGGCTTCGGCTTTTCCTCCATGACCAGCCTGAGCATGCTGCCCTTCAGTATGCTGAAGCTGGACAAGAGCCTCGTCGACTATATCGCCCACCCCAAGGGGCAGCAGGTGGTACAGTATACCATTGCACTGGCCCACGGCCTTGGCATGAAGGCACTGGCAGAGGGCGTGGAGCGGAAGGAACAAGTAGATATGCTCCGAAAGATGGGCTGTGACGGCATTCAGGGCTTTTACTACTCGAAGCCCCAGCCCGGGGATTCGTTCCAGCGTCTGCTGGAGGAGGATATGCCGGCATAACACAATCAAGTACAGCCGCCGGCATTTCATCTGCCGGCGGCTGTGTTTTTGTTCTTTTCCTGTGCTCAGATCGTCATGCCGTGGTCTACGGTGAGCACCTGTCCGGTGATCCCGGCGGCCTCATCAGAGGCGAGAAAGCAGATGGCGTTGGCCTGATCCTGCACGGTGCACTGGGGCACATCGTCCAGGGCCATATGGCTGTTGCACTGGGCGGCAAAATCTGCATCAAAGGTGGCAATCTGGTCCGGGGTGTTCAGTGCGGTGGGGGTGGGGCCCGGGCAGACCACATTGACCCGGATGTTGCCCGGAGCAAATTCCAGCGCTACATTCTTGCTCATGCCGATGACGGCGGTTTTTGCGGTGGTATAGGCAAGGCCCGAGTTGGAGCGGACTGCGCCGATGGAGGAGATATTGACGATGGCGCCCTTTCCGGCGTCCTTCATGTGGGGCAGTACGGCCTGCATCATATAGAAGACGGAGTTCTGGTTGATCTCCAGCACATGACGGTACCAGTCGGTTTCCAGCCGGTCAATGGGCCGGTGCTTGTCTGCGATCCCGGCGTTGTTCACCAGAATGTCAATGGCACCAAAATGGGAGGCGGCGGTCTCCGCAAGGCGGCAGCAGTCCTCCTGACGGCTCACATCGGCGCACACCGGCAGCACCTCTACACCCTCGGCGGCGCAGGCGTCGGCGGCGGCCTTCAGCTTTTCGGTATTCCGGGCCGCAAGCACCAGATTGCAGCCCTCCTTGGCCAGCGTCTTTGCGGTGCAGGCTCCAATGCCGGAGCTGGCTCCGGTAATAATGGCGGTTTTACCCTGAAAACGATTCATCGCTCAGCTTCATCCTTTCCTGTATGGAATGTCTGAACCTAGGATAACACAGGTTTTTCTTGCTGACCAATATCCAGATCTTGAATTTATTATAGCCAAATGGCTATAAATATGCTATCATGGAAAAAACGGCGGAAGGGAGCGAAAGCGGCATGACATCCCTGCAAATCACCTACTTTTTGAAGGTGGCAGACTGTATGAGCTTTTCCGGGGCCGCAGAGGAGCTGTTCGTTTCACAGCCCTCGGTGAGCCGTCAGGTGCAGCTGCTGGAAGCGGAGCTGGGGCACCGGCTCTTTGATCGGAGCAGCAAGCGGAAGCTGCGGCTGACCCCGGCGGGGGCCGTGTTCCGGGATTTCTTTCAGCGATCCGTCCGGGGCATGGAATCCGCCAAGATCACGGCGGGCGCATTGGAGACCGGACAGCTGCGGATCCGGGTGGGCATCGGGCTGGGCTGGGATTTTACCGACCAGCTGTTGGAATTTCGAAAGCAGGCGCTGGCCCTCTATCCCACGGCGGAATTGTACTTTGAAAGCGACAGCTTCCGCAATCTGCAAAGTCAGGTGCGCAACGGGGCGCTGGACGTGATCCTGTGTACGGAGAGCAGCGTCCAGCTCTATGACGATCTGGAGATTCAGCTGGTGAACCGGATCCGGGGAAGGGCCTTTGTGCGGAAGGGGCTTCTGACCCCGGAGGGAACGCCCTTGCAGATCCGGGACTTTGACGGGCAGAACCTCTTGATGCTGCCGGAGGAGGAGGAGACCCCCGTGACCCTTCAGATGGTGATGCTGCAATTTCTGGACGGCGGCGCCAAGCCAAGGCCCGTGACCCTGCCCAACCGGGATTCCATCTATCAGGCGGTGCTCCGGGGCGAGGGCTTTGCGGTGTTTGACGAGCACATGAGCATTGCGGTGGATCCCCGCATCGACTCCATGCCTCTGGCGGGGAAGATCACCCTGAGCATGGTGCGGGCCAGAAAGAACGAAAATCCCCTGATCCGGCTGCTGGGGCAGGTCATGAGCCAGCCCATGGAGGCGGAAGCCACATAATATATAATAGAGACGACCCTGCTGCGGATGGCATGTTCCACAGCAGGGTCGTATTGTGAGATTCAGTTGGCCACGGCCACCAGCGTGTGCCGGAGCACAACGCCCTCCCGGACGAAGCCGGTGCGGATCACCCGCACCACCATGCCCTCTCCATACTGGGGATCCTCAATGTGCTCCACGGCCTCGTGGAGCCGGGGATCAAAGGGCTGGCCTTCGGCGGGGATTTCCGCCACACCCAAGTCGGCAAGGGACTTCAGAAGGCTCTGGAGGGTCAGCTCGATGCCGGTGCGGAAGTCCTTGTCCTGACAGGGCTGCTCCAGCGCCAGCTTTAAGTTGTCATAGACGGGAAGCAGCGCCGCAATGGCATCGCTGCCGCCCTGCCGGTAGGCGTCCTCCCGGACGGAGGCATTCCGCCGCCGGAAGTTCTGATATTCCTGATTCAGTTCGCCCATTTTTGTTTCCAATGCCGCATGGGCGCTGCGGGATACAAAGGGTAAGCTCATGTTATGCACCTCAACAGCAGAAGTAGAAGCCCCGGCCGCCGCAGCAGGCGTTCAGCAGGCACCAGGACAGGCAGATGGGGTTGCAGAAGCTGCTCTGGAACCCGGTGGAAAAGCCGTGGCTGGCCCCGGCATTCTGGTACATGCGTCCGCCGGACTGGATCAGCTGATAGAACTGCTGATATTCGCCGTTGCCCGGGGACAGGCTCATGGCCTTGCGGATGTGCTCCATGGCCGCTACCCGGTTGCCCTGCCCATAGTTGGCCTGAGCGCTGAAATAGTACCAGCGGTGATCCCGATCCCCCTCAGGGATGGTGGAGAGCACATGGAGCGCCTCGGTATAGGCGCCGGCCTGAATATAGTGGAGGGCCGCCTGCATGTCCGTGGAGTCTCTGGTCTCGTACTGAGTGTGATACTGCTGCCGCTGCTGATAGCCCCCAAAGGGGTCATAGCCGTAGCCGAAGGGATCATAGCCCCCCTGACTGTAGCCCCCGTAGCCTCCGGAGGACTGCTGCTGGGCTTGAGGATTCTTGATCTGATCGTAGGCGGCGTTGAGCTCGTTCATCTTCCGCTCGCACTCTTTATCCCCCGGATGGAGATCCGGGTGATATTTTTTTGCCAGCTTGCGGTAGGCGGCCTTGATCTCGTCCTCACTGGCGGTTCTGGGAACTCCAAGCACCTCATAGGGGTCTCTCATGTCGTTTTGTCTCCTTCATTTTCGTCTCTTTCTGTTCTGCGGTAATGCCGCTGAAAGGCTCTGGCGTATTTCTGCCAGACTCCGGCGTACAGAATGTTCCGCATCAGGCTCAGATCCTGTTCCAGCGGCAGCTGCTCAAAGGCCCGGGTGGCATCGCCCAGCAGCATGGTCAGCAGGTCATAGTCCCCTTCCGGGGTGCGCTGGCCCCCCAGCGCCCGGAGCGGGTTGGGGCGGTGGTGCTTTTCATCGCTGTGATAGTCGAGGCATGCGTCCATAATATAGATAAACTGCCCCAGACCGTTTCCCATGGCCCGGAGCACCGGGGCAAAATGATCGTCTTCCTTCCAGACAAACAGCTCCCCCATGAGCCTGCCGAAGCAGGCGGCGGCGGCATCGGCGGAAACCTCCGGGCCGTCCTCATAGCGGTGGAGCTCCCCAAGATTCTCCCGGATGGCAAGGGCCTGCCGGGGATACTTCTGCTCCAGCGCACGGAAATCCTTTTGGAGCAGCCCTGCAAAGGCACGGCTGGGGAGGCTCTTATCGTCCTCCCAGTTGTCCATACAGTTCCACCATGCCAGCAGCAGGTTCAGGTCGGCGGCATACTGGGTAAACCGGTTCTGCCACCAGAGGCGCTTTCGGATGGGATGCACCGGACAGCGAGCGGCGCCGGACTGCTCCTCCGGCTCATAGAGGGAGGACAGCACCAGCACCAGAAACGTCATATCATAGGTCAGGGTCATGCGGCCGGAGAAGCCGTAATCGTCACTGAGCTTCCGGCACAGGCCGCAGTAGCAGCCGCTGTAGCGCCGGATCTCCTCCTCCGACAGCAGGGATGCATCGGCGGTAATATATCCAAACATCAGCTGTTCCTTTCAAATACATGACCGCAGCACTTGCAGGTGATGCGGATATGCCCCTTTCCCTTGGGTACCCGCAAAACGGTGCCGCACTGGGGGCATTTGAAAAAGCAATACAGATTCTTTTGCCGGCGGCGGGCTTTGATCCGGCCGGAAATGGCCGTCAGGGGCGCAATCTTCCGGAGATACCACTGGTTCTCCGCACGGCGGCGGGCAACGTTCCGGCTGAAAATGCGGAAATAGCAGAGAATCAGGCAGATCAGCGCCAACAGCCAGAGCACGGAGCTGGCGGTGCCCTTTAGGAACATGGCAACGATCAAAAGAATACAGGCCGAGCCGCTGGCGGTCATGGAAAGAGCGTCAGGGCCGTTGCGCCCGGAAAGAAATGGTTTTTTCCTTCTCATATGCCTCACCTGCCTTCCTGCTGCCAAAATTTCTTAGTCTCATAGTAGCAGGCGAATATGAACAGGATATAAACAGCGGAAAATTTTTTTCGTTTCGAATTGGAATCTTTCCCCACTGTGTTTACAAGGACGGACGGAAATGGTACAATGCGAATGAACCGAAATGGGGCACCAAAAATCTATGATTTTGTGCAGAATAACGGGAAAAGGGCCTTGACTCTGGTACAATACCATGGTTTAGAATAAGGCAAGATGCAATACCGTGGAGTTACTGTGGCATTTTGCAGCGGCCCATTGGGTTCCGAAGGGCCGGGTCTTCCGATTCCGGAGCACCGGCCTGGCAGGAAAGTGAGGTGGAAATCAATGAGTGAAGAGAAAAAGGTCCGGCACAGCCGTGACAGAGACCGGCGGGAGAATCACGACAACGATGTGGAGCTCCGGCCCATGGAAAAGGACGGCGACAAGCTCTTAAAGGCGCTGGACGACGGAAAGATCGCAGCCATTCAGTCCGGTCTTGAGATCATGTACGTCTTTATCATGCGCCATGACTACCGCTGCTTCATCCATAAGATGGACGCAGAGGAGGGGCGGCAGAAGGCGTTCCCGGTGAATGAGCGCAACCGTGCCATGTTCAAGAATCTGGCTTCGCTGGCAGACGGCCTTTTTGAGATCACCCCCAAGGGCCATATGAACCCCTTAGGCGCCATGGTGGCGGCGGAGCGGGGCATCATCGCATATCTGGACGCAACCGGACAGCTGCCTGCTGAGGACCAGGACTTTATGAGCTGGCAGGAGGCTGCCGGAAAAGAACATACAGAGGGAGGCTAAAACTTGAAAACCTATAAGTTTGTCTGTAGAAGTACCCGGCGCGGCTTCACCGAGTGGGCCAGCGTCATGGAGGACGGCGTAGAGGTACGCCGGATCGACCGGGACGTATGGCAGGAGACTGTCCGCCAGTTCCGGGAGCGGGTGGGCGCACAGCTGGAGGCCGAGGGCTATCAGCTGGCCGAGCATCAGTATACACTCTGATTTTTACGGAAGAAGGTGCATAGAATGACAGAGATTTCTCTTCTGATCCAGCATCATGCGGGCCCCACCGGTGATGTGCTGGTATGTCAGCGGCCCGACGGCGTCTGGGAACTGCCCAAGGGCTACATTCGTGTCAATGAGACACCGGAAACTGCCGTGCAGCGCACTGCATGGGAGACCGTGGGCGTTCAGGCCAAGGCCGGGAAGCTCATTACACAGGGAAAGAAGTATAAGAAGGACGGAACCGTAGAGCACATTCCCTGCGGCAACATCACCCACAACACCCATACCAAATGCGATGAGCACTGGTACTATGAGGCAGTGGACGTCTATCAGGAGGAGCCCAAGGCCGGTGCCTACAGCGCATTCCAGTGGGTGCATCCCTCCGAGCTGGGGACGGTGGCTCTTCAGGGGGACGATCAGGCGTTCCTCCGGAAGTATGATCCGTGGATCAATGGACGCACCATTCCCGATGTGCGGATGTATTAAGGAGGGGCACCATGAAAAAGTATTATTGCGAGGCCCAGAAGAAGCAGCTGGAAAAGCCCACGGAGCCGAAATACGTTTTATGCACCACGGCAAAGTGCTTTATTCTGGCAGAGAATGACGACGACGCCATCCAAAAGGCTGCGGCGGAATTCCGGGAGATGTACCACGGCACCGGCACGGTGCTGGGGAAGATCCGGATCACCAAGTCTGTGGAGCTTCCTGTAGACTGGAGCTATGGCGAGGGCGAAGCTGCAAAACCCGGCGATCAGGACGCCATGGATGCGCTGATTGCCCATAACGTGATCCGATAAGAGGAGGAAGCAGGATGGATCTTGTGAAAAAATATGTGCTCCGGCTGCCCGACGGTGTAAAGACCGTGGAGAAGCAGGAGATCGTGGATCGGGTGAAGGAGATCCTGAAGGATCATCCCAGTGAGCATATGAACGCCTATCGGGTCTGGTATGAGGGCTTCGAGGGCTGCGGTATGCCCGGCACCGATGTATATGATGTGATCGTGGAGACCATGCGCTCCATGCCCGAGGACTGGAAGGACATCGGCCCCATGCGGATGGAGAAGTACGGCGTCATTGACCCCACCTTCCTGAACCTCCACTATGCCACCGCCCAGAAGCGGGCAGACGCCCCCGGCGGCCCCGTGGAGATGCTGCTGCACCAGTTCCATGCAGGCAAGCACTATCAGGGCCCCGATGGCCGTGTGTTCTGGATCCCGGTGATCGAGGACTTTGATATGCGCTGCTTTGAGCGCAGGGATGGAAAATATGTGGGCACCATGGTGGAGATCGACCCCAGAAGCGACTATGCCCGCCAGATGATCGAAGTGAAGTAAGGAGGACTGCACATTATGGAAAAAATACCTATGCGTTCCGACTCCAAGAAGGAGCGTATTACCCACAGCGTCTGCGTTGGCGGCCCCATGACCCTTCACACCATCGATGGCGTGATCCGCCGTGTTCGCCCCATTGTGCTGACAGACGACGACCCCGCAGGCTGGGTGATTAAGGCCCGGGGCAAGGAATATACCCCCCAGAGAAAGACCACCATGAGCCTGCTGGGCTACTGCGAGCGGGATAAAACCTATGCCTATGACCGCCTGAAGTACCCCATGATCCGGGAGGACTTTGTAGAGACCCCCGACGGCAAGAACCGCAACACCGAGAACCGTGGTAAGTCCGGCTACCGCCGTGCCTCCTGGGATGAGGCCCTGAGCCTTGTGGCCAGAGAGATCAAGCGTCTCCAGAAGACCTACGGCAAGGAGACCATCACCGCATGTACCTCTTCTCACCACTCCTGGGGACTGGTAGGCTATAAGATCTCCCTGTTTAAGCGCTTCTTCTCCATGATGGGCTATACCCGTATTGCCGATAACCCGGACTCCTGGGAGGGCTTCCACTGGGGCACCCCCCATTCCTACGGCTACTATTGGCGTCTGGGCGGCCCCGAGCCCTATGATATGCTGGAGATGGCCATGCAGAATACCGAGACCATCGTCTGCTGGTCCACGGACCCCGATACCAGCCGCGGCGGCTACTCCGCACAGGAGTCTGCTCTGTGGCGCTGGTGGATGAAGGAGATGGGCATCCAGTTCATCTACATCGATCCCTTCAATAACTACACCTCTGTGAAGCACGCCGACAAGTGGATCGGCCCCCGGATGGGCACCGATGCCGCACTGCTGGAGGCCATTGCCTATGTGTGGATCACCGAGGGTACCTATGATAAGGAATATGTGGCACAGCATGGCCACCGGTTTGAGGAGTTCAAGAACCACATCCTTGGCCTTGGCCCCGATGGCACGCCGAAGACCCCCAAGTGGGCCTCTGAGCTGAGCCTGGTTCCCGCCATGGACATCAAGGCCGTTGCCCGCCGCTGGGCAAACTCTGTGACCACCGGCGGCTCCGGCATGCGCGGCGGCTTCGGCGGCGCCTGCCGTCACTCCAACGGCACCGAGTATGCCCGTCTGATGACGCTGCTGTTTGCCATGCAGGGCATGGGCAAGCCCGGCCGTGCCTTCTGGAGCCCCGCCTGCGGCGGCCCCATGAACTATAACTTCTGGTTCGGCGGCTATTCCGATCCCCTGTCCTCCATTGCCGGTGCGCCCATCTGCGATGATGTGCCCGTGAACTCCGTGGAGCAGGTGCTCTACCGTCCCAACGTGCCCGATGCCATTCTGGACGGCCACTATGAGTGGTACGGCGAAGGCTTCTGCGGCGGCGGCGTGGATCAGGAGTTTACCCGCCATGTATACCCCGCACCCGGCTACAATAAGGTTCACTGCTTCTGGCGTTACGGCGGTTCCTTCTTCGGCACCATGCTGGACACCAACAAGTGGGCCAAGATGTACAAGAGCCCCGAGCTGGAGTTCGTCATCAATCAGGACATCTATATGACCCCCGAGACCCGTCATGCGGACGTGATCCTCCCGGCCTGCACCAACCTCGAGCGTGTGGACATCGGTGAGGTGGGCAACTCCGGCAACGGCGGCTACTGCTCCCACTCTCAGACCGGCAACTCCTGGCAGGTCATCGTCTATCAGGATAAGGCCATTGAGCCCATGTGGGATTCCCGTTCCGACTTCTGGATCTTCTCTCAGGTGGCAGCACGTCTGGGCTGGGGCGAGCGCTTTACCGAGGGTCGCACCGAGGAAGAGTGGGCCAAGCGCTTCTGGCAGTTCTCCGATCTGCCCAAGCACATCTCCTGGGAGGACTTCAAGAAGAAGGGCTACTACATCCCGCCGGTGTCCTACCATGAGGAGGACAAGGATCCCAAGACCGGCCTCTATGAGAACTGGGATCGTTATCCCGGCTTCCAGTGGTTTGCGGAGAACCGTCCCTGCGATACCATGAACCATAAGGTCTTCCAGGAGGAGGGCAAGCTGGGCACCTTCTCTGGTAAGTTTGAGTTCGTGTCCGAGTCCCTGACCTACTGGGCGCCCGACGACGAGGCCCGCCGTCCCATTCCCCAGTATCAGGATTCCTGGGAGGGCTTCAAGAGCCTGTCTGCGGACAAGTATCCCTTCGGCCTGATCTCGCCCCATCCCCGGTTTGACTACCATACCCACTATCAGCAGCACGCCAAGTGGCTGTGGGAGATCCCCAAGAACCGTCAGATCATCAATGGCAACCCCTATCTGGTCTGCCACATCAACCACAAGCTGGCGGAGCAGAAGGGCATCAAGGACGGCGACGTGGTACGGCTGTTCAATGACCGCGGCAGCTGCCTGATGGTGGCCCGTGTCACCTACCGCCTGTATCCGGAGACCATCCATGCCTACACCTCCTCCGGTATCTATAACCCCATTGAGTACGGCGTTTATAAGAGCTGGGACAAGGGCGGCAGCATCAATGTGCTGACTCCCGGCCGCCTCATCGGCGACTATGTGCCCGCCATGGCACCCTACAGCTGCAACATCGACATCGAAAAGTGCGAGCCGGATCCCAACTATGGTCAGGGCTTTGAGCACATCCTCGACGAGGTGGACAAGCAGCAGCTGGAGACCGAGCGTCCTGTCCGTACTTCCATGGAAGCCGACATGCTCTTCGGCGAAAAGGAGCAGTGGCTCCGTGAGCAGCTTGCGAAGAAGGAGGCAATCTGATTATGCTGAAACACCCCATGAAAAAGCCCGGCATTGCCGTGAACTCCGCCCGGTGCATGGCCTGCTACGCCTGCTTTATGGCCTGCAAGGACGAGCACTGCGGCTGGGATACCGACCTGAGCAAATCTCAGCCTGAGATGGGTCAGTACTGGATGAACATTAAGGAGTGGGAGCGTGGCGACAACGAGCGCCATATCAAGACTGCTACCGTTCCCACGCCCTGCTCCCACTGCGACAACCCCGCCTGCATGGCGGCAGCCAAGGACGGCGCAGTTTACAAGCGCCCCGACGGCATTGTGATCGTAGACCCGGAGAAGTCCAAGGGACAGAAGCAGATCGTAGACGCCTGCCCCATCGGCGCCATCTACTGGAACGAGGAGGAGCAGATCCCCCAGAAGTGCACCATGTGCGCAGAGCTGCTGGATGACCCCGACTATCCCGGCTTTGAGCCCCGCTGCGTGGAGGCATGTCCCAACCAGGCACTGGTGTTCGGCGATCTGGCCGATCCCGACAGTGAGATCAGCAAGCTCATTGCCGCCAACAAGGTCACTCAGCTCAAGGAGCTTGGGACCATGGGCTCCAGCGTGGTACATCTGAACATCCCCGGGAAGTTCTTGGCCGGAACCGTGGCCTACCCCGAGGAGCTGGAAGAGGTCTGCATCGGCGCCAAGGTCAAGGTCACCTGCAATGAATGCGGCGCTACCTATGAGACCGAGACCAACTGGGCCGGTGACTGGGAGGTAGAGGATCTGCCCGAGGGCAAGAGCTGGACGGTGGACATCACCTTCCCGGGCTTCAAGCCTGTATGCTATCAGGATCAGCGCACCGACCACGATCACTATGTAGGCATCACCTATCTGGAGCCTGCGGAATAACACGATCCAATGGTCCCTCCCGCAGCGCCGCTGCGGGAGGGACCTGAAGGGGACTTCCGGCACGGCTCCTTGCGCTGCCTGTCGAATCAGGGAGAGGCGGCGGAAGGAGCTGGTTGGGATCCCGTAAAACCAACCATAATCATTGCATCAATATAGAGAGGAAGTATTTCCAATGGAACTTCGTAATGTAGTTGTGGTAGACGGCTGCCGTACTGCAGTGGGCAAGTTCGGCGGCGCACTGCGTCCCGTCAGCGCCTATGATCTGGCATGTACCGTCATGAAGGGCTGCCTGGACCGCACCGGCATTGACCCCGCCCAGATCGATGAGGTCATTATGGGCCAGTGCCGTCAGACCTCCGATGAGCCCAATATCGCCCGTATGGCCGCCCTGAAGGTGGGCATTCCCGCTTCCGCTTCCGCCCATACCGTCATGCGCCAGTGTGCCTCCGCCATGACCGCCGTGCAGAACGGCGCCATGCAGATCATGACCGGCCTTTCCGATGTGGTGCTGGCAGGCGGTACCGAGTCCATGTCCAATGCGGTATTCTATGTGCGCGGCGCACGCTGGGGCGTGGGCACCGGCAACACCGAGTTTGTGGACGCCGTTACCGAGGGTCAGTTCCGCTCTCAGCCCCAGGAAATGTTTGGCCGCTATAACATGGGCGCTACGGCGGAGAAGATCGCCGAGACTTTGGGCATCACCCGGGAAGAGCAGGACGCTTTCTCCTTTGCCTCCCAGCAGAAGGCCATTGCCGCCATTGACGCCGGCAAGTTCAAGGACGAGATCGTTCCTGTGGTAGTTCCTCAGGGCCGCAAAAAGCCCCCCATTGTATTCGACACCGACGAATTCCCCAAGCGTGACACCAGCATGGAGAAGATGGCAAAGCTGAAGCCCTGCTTCAACATCACCACCGATGAAGAGGGCCGCATCTACAACAGCTCCGAGCTCACCGGCACCGTGACTGCCGCTTCCTCCTCCGGACGGAATGACGGCGCATCCTGCATGCTGCTGATGACCGAGGAAAAGGCCAAGGAGCTGGGCCTGAAGCCCATCTGCCGGATCATCGGTATGGGTACCGCAGGCTGCGATCCCCGCACCATGGGCCTTGGCCCCGTGTACGCAGTGCCCAAGGCGCTGAAGAATGCGGGCCTGACCATGGATGACATTCAGCTCATTGAGCTTAACGAGGCATTTGCCGCCCAGTCTCTGGGCTGCATCAAGCAGCTCCACTGGGAGGACAAGATGGACATCATCAATGTAAACGGCGGCGCCATTGCGCTGGGCCACCCCGTTGGCTCCTCCGGCTGCCGGATCCTTGTGACGCTGATGTATGAGATGAAGAAGCGGGGCCTCAAGTACGGCCTTGCCACGCTGTGCATTGCAGGCGGCATGGGTCAGGCCACTGTCATTGAAATGTGCGACTGAGCAACAACAACGCTTATAGATAGACTGGAAAGGATGTAATTACCATGGCTAAATCCAATAAGATCATGATTCAGGTATGCCTCTGCGGCGCCGGCACCAAGAAGGATAAGGCACCCACCGTTCCCTACACCGCCGATGAGCTGGCAGAGCAGATCGTTGCCTGCGCAAAGCTGGGCGCTTCTATTGCCCATATCCATGTCCGTGAGGACAAGGAAGTGGACGGCGTCATGCAGATCGGCTACAAGTCCATGAGCCTCCAGAAGTTCACCGAGGCTGTGGAAAAGACCCGTGCGCTGTGCAAGAAGGAGGGCGTTGACATCATCATCAACCTCACCACCTCCGGCGGCGAGTACGAGGACTACAAGCGTCTCCAGCATCTGTCTGCCCTGAAGCCCGAGATGTGCTCCTTCGACCCCAACACCCTGAACTGGTCCAACAGCTACATCTTCGAGAACAGCCCCCGCTTCCTGAACAAGCTGGCGGAAGAGGTTGTAAAGGAAGACGTAAAGCCCGAGTTTGAGATCTTCGACACCGGCCATCTGGATTCCGCAATGTACTATGTCAATAAGCACGGCATCCCCGGCAACCCCCATATGCAGTTCATCATGGGCGTTGGCGGCTCCATGCCCGGCACCGCCGAGAACCTTGCATTTATGGTGGGCCATCTGCCCGCAGGCGCTACATGGTCCGTTTCCGGTATCGGCAAGGCCCATATGCCCATGATGCTGGCCGGTCTGGCACTGGGCTGCGACGGCCTCCGTGTTGGCCTTGAGGACAACGTTATGTACGGCAAGGACGAGAACGGCAACAAGATCATCGCCACCAACGAGATGCTGGTAAAGCGTGCCGTAGAGCTGGCAAAGCTGGCAGGCCGTGAGATCGCAACTGCCGATGAGGCCCGTGAGATTCTGGGGATTAAGAGAAACTGCCTCCGGGACGAGGGCTAAATTCTTCAGCGGATCTTTTGCGCCGTAACTTCGTTATTTCTCCCTTGAAATACTCGTAGTATGTCGGCGGGAGAAAACCTTGTTTCGACGCAAAATCTCACGCTGAAAGGGTGCAGAGGAGACAAACAGGCGGATCTTTTGCGCCGTAACTTCGGTGCGGCAACACCGCACAAATATGCTGCCGTATTTCTCCCTTGAAATACTCGTAGTATGTCGGCGGGAGAAGCTGCGGGAAATAGATTCCCGGTTGCGTTTTTTCTGAATATCGTGTATCATAGAGGTGCGCCATTACGGCGCACCTCTATGGAAATAACGCCGCAATTCTGGCGGCATACTTCTCCGAGTTCCGGAATCTAAGGCCATAGGGCTAGGATCCCGGTTCCTGACCGGGATCCGGTCACAGGGCTGGCGAGGAAACCAACCAGCCTTCCTATGCAGGAATTCTGCCGAAAAGGAGAGGGCTTGTGCGGATACACCACAGCTCTGCCCTTTTTGGCAGAGCTGTATTTTTCGTTTGGAGGGAATACCATGCAGATGAATCTTGAATTTCAGGAGGCGGCCCGACTGCTGGCCCAGCAGGTCACACCGGTGAATCTGGAATATGTGCCCCTGACGGCTTCCTTGGGGCGGATACTGGGGGAGACGGTCCGGGCGGGCAGTGATGTGCCGCCCTTTGACCGCTCACCCTTTGACGGCTATGCCTTCCGCAGTGAGGACAGTCAGACGGCATCGCCGGAGCATCCGGTGACCCTTCGAATCTTAGAAGAGATTCCTGCGGGCAGTGTGGGAAAGCGCCGGGTGGTTCGTGGAACGGCGGCAAAGATCCTCACCGGCGCTCCGATCCCGGTGGGAGCGGACTGCGTTTGCAAATTTGAGGACACCACCTTTACCGATACCAGCGTTACCATTACCCGCAGCTACCGCAGCGGCGGCAACATTGCCCTCCGGGGCGAGGATCTCACCGCCGGGGATGTTGTGGCACAGCAGGGCATGGTCATCGACAGTGCGCTGATGGGAACCCTTGCCACCCAGAACGTGGCGGAGCCAAAGGTGTACCGGCGTCCGCTGGCGGGCGTCATCACCACAGGCAGTGAGCTCTGCGCCGTAGGGGAGGCCCTCACCGGGGGCAAGATCGTCAATTCCAACCGCTATACCTTCCAAGGGGTATTGCAGGATGCGGGCTGTGTCACGGAGTTCTTTGGCAGCCCCGGAGACAGCGTTGATGAGATCGCAGAGGTCATGGCCTCTGCGGGACAGGCCTGTGATCTGATCGTCACAACAGGCGGGGTGTCAGTGGGGGACTATGACCTGACCCCGGCGGCCCTGCAGGCGGCAGGGGGAGAGATCCTGATCCAGAATATGCAGCTGAAGCCCGGCGGAAAGTGCTGCTTCGGCACCTTGGGCAAGGCCATTGTCTGCTGCCTGTCCGGCAATCCCGCTTCCAGCATGACGGCCTTCTATGCGGCGGTGCTCCCCATGGTGCGGAAGCTCTGCGGCAGGAAGGACTGGGCGCTGGAAAAAATCCCGGTGACGCTGCTGGAGGATTTCCCAAAGAAGAGCCCAAAGCCCCGGCTGCTTCGGGGCAAGCTGGAGCTTTCCGGCGGCGTGGTAGGAATGTATATTACCGGCGAGCAGGGCAATGGGATCCTGCACACCATGGTGGGCTGCAACGTGCTGGCGCTGGTGCCCCCGGGAAGCGGTCCGCTTCCCAAGGGAACAGTACTGGAGGGCTACTGGATGGACGGGAAAAACGGAGGCGCATTATGAAAAAAGTAAGAGTAGAAGACGCAGTGGGCATGACCCTCTGCCATGATATTACGGCCATTGACGACCATTTTAAGGGCGCGGCCTTTCACCGGGGCCAGGTGATCACCCGGGAGGATGTGGAAAAGCTCAAGGATATCGGCAAGCAGCACATCTTTATCTGGGAGGAAAACGCCGGTGAGATCCACGAGGAGGATGCGGCCCTTCGCCTGTCCAAGCTCTGTGCGGTGGAGGGCGGCGTGTACTCCGGCCCCAGCGAGGGCAAGATGGTACAGAAGGCAGGCGTCCGGGGGATGTTCCGGGTGAATGTGCCCCTCCAGCGGGCCATCAACTCCATTGGAGATATCACCATCAGCTCCATTCCCGACCACTATCCCGTGGAGGAGGGCGGAAAGCTCTGCTCCATGCGGATCATTCCCCTGACCACCCAGGAGAGCCAGATCATCGAGGCCGAGCGCCTATGTCGGGAGGCTTCCGAGCCCCTGATGCAGCTGCTTCCATACAAGCCCCTGAAGGTGGCCTTTATCATCACCGGCAGCGAGATCTATTCCGGCCGGATTTCGGACAAATTTGAGCCGGTGCTCCGGGCCAAGGTGGGGCAGTATCCCAGCCAGATCATCGGATGTAAGATCTGCGACGATGATCTTCCCATGCTGAAGGCTGCCCTGAAGGAATTTATGGATGCCGGGGCGGATCTGATCCTGATGACCGGCGGCATGAGCGTAGACCCCGATGACCTGACCCCCACGGCCATTGCCGATGCCGGGGCGGAGGTGGTCACCTATGGCATGCCCTCCCAGCCCGGCAATATGCTGCTGGTGGCCTATGCGGGAAAGACCTGCATCGTGGGCGTACCCGGGGCGGCGGTAAAGCTGCCCACCACCACGCTGGATGTGGTACTGCCCCAGATCTTTACCGGGGTGAAATTCAAAAAGGAAGACTTTGTGCGGTTGGGAGACGGCGGCTTCTGCCAGAACTGTGACGGCTGCCACTGGCCCAACTGTACCTTTGGACGGTATTGAGCATGAGAGATAAATTTGACCGGGAGATCACCTATCTCCGGGTGTCAATCACAGACCGCTGCAACCTCCGGTGCCGGTATTGTATGCCGGAGGAGGGGGTGTGCAAGCTGGCCCATCAGGATATCCTCCGGTATGAGGAGATCACCGAGATCGTGGAGATGGCGGCGGAACTGGGGATTCGCAAGGTCCGTGTTACCGGCGGGGAGCCGTTGGTGCGGCTGGGCTGCCCGGAGCTGTGCGGCCAAATCGCTGCGATCCCGGGCATTGAAGAGGTGGTAATCACCACCAACGGCGTACTGCTGGAGCAGCAGGCCCGGGCATTAAAGGATGCCGGAGTCCGCCGGGTGAATGTGAGCCTTGACACCATGGATTCGGACAAGTACAAAACCATCACCGGCGGCGGAGATATTCAGAAGGTGCTCCGTGGCATTGAAGCGGCCCGTCAGGTGGGGATGACCCCCATCAAGATCAATACGGTTCTGATCGGCGGCTTTAATGACAATGAGATCCCGGACTTTGTGGAAATGACCCGGGAGCAGCCTGTGGAGCTGCGGTTTATTGAGCTGATGCCCATGGGCCCCGGGGCGGAATTTGGGGACAGTGCCTACCTGCCGGGGCAGACGGTGCTGGATCGTGTGCCGGAGCTGAAGCCTCTGCCCGGAAACGGCGGTGTGGCACGGCTCTATCAGCTGCCGGGGGCAGCAGGACGTGTGGGGCTGATCAGTCCTTTGAGCCGCCATTTCTGCGGCAGCTGCAACCGCCTGCGCCTGACGGCAGAGGGGGCGCTAAAGCCCTGCCTGCACTCTTCCCAGGAGATCCCCCTGCGGGGCCTCCATGGGGCGGCACTGCGGGAGGCCATGGAGAATGCCATCTGGGCCAAGCCCAAGATGCATGGGGCTTTGGATGCCCATCACAGCAGTGAGGCCGGACGGAACATGAATACCATTGGAGGATGACGCATGGATTTTTCACATTTTAATGAATCCGGCCGGGCCCGGATGGTCAACGTGGGAGAGAAGCAGGAGACAAAGCGCACGGCCATTGCCGCAGGGCGGGTGCTGGTGAATCGGAAGACGCTGGAGCTGATCCGCACCGGCGGGCTGAAAAAGGGCGATGTATTGGGCACCGCACAGATTGGCGGCATTATGGGCGCAAAGAATACCCCCCATATCATCCCCATGTGCCACCCCATTATGATCACCGGGGTGGACATAGATTTCCGTCTCAATGACGAGGACTGCGCCGTGGAGATCACCGCTACCACCTCCTGCACCGGTGCCACCGGTGTGGAGATGGAGGCCCTGACGGCGGTATCGGTGGCGGCACTGACCGTATATGATATGTGTAAGGCGGTGCAGCGGGATATGGTCATCGACAATATCCGGCTGCTGCGGAAGACCGGCGGCAAGTCCGGGGACTTTATCAGAGAGGAGCAGGCATGATGGAATGGACAGCAGCGGTAATCACCGTCAGCGACAAGGGAAGCCGGGGAGAGCGGGTGGACACCAGCGGCCCGGCATTGCAGGAGATGCTGAAGGAGGCCGGGTATCAGGTGGTCTACACCAAGATCATCCCGGATGAATATGACCAGATCGCAGACGAGCTGCGCCATTGCAGCGATGACCTGAAGGTGTGCCTTGCCCTGACCACCGGCGGCACGGGATTTTCCCCCCGGGATATCACCCCGGAGGCCACGCTGTCGGTGATCGAGCGGGAGACCAGAGGCATCCCCGAGGCCATGCGGGCCTTCAGCATGACCATTACGGATAAGGCATGCCTGAGCCGGGAGGCGGCAGGCATTCGGGGAGAGACCCTGATCGTGAATCTGCCCGGCAGCCGGAAGGCTTCCACGGAGAACCTTTCGGCGGTCTTGAAGCCAATCCACCATGGCATTGAGATCCTCCGGGGTGAAACCGCCAACTGCGGCGAAGAGCATCCCCATCATCACCACCAATAAAGAAAGATAAGCCCCATCCACAGCTGATTTGCACTGTGGATGGGGCTTTGCTGTATGGGGGTCAGCTGCGGATGTCCACATCGCCGCTGGTGGTGCTGATATCAATAAGGGCCTCGGCGCCGGGATCGGTTCCCTGAATGTCCATGTCGCCGCTGACGGTGGAAACGGAACCGGTGCGGTGGGCCGGGGAACCGCTGAGATCCATTTGAATGTTACCGGAGGTGGTGTCCAGAACGATGTGATCAGAGATCACTGCCTCAATATCCAAATCGCCGCTGGTGGTGGAAAAGCGGGTATCACCGGAGAAGCTGCTGCGGCTTATCTCGATTTCCCCGGAAGTGGTGCTCATGGACAGCTCGCCATTGACGGTGGCGTCCTGCAATTCCATGTCTCCGGAGGCGGCATCCAGTGTCAACGTGCCGGAAACGGTCAGACGACCCACGGAGATATCCCCGGAGCTGGTCGCAATGTCCAGTGTCTCGCAGTCGATATCCGTCAGATCCACATCGCCGGACAGGGTCATCACGGAGACATGGAAGCCCGCCGGCAGGGATACTCGGATCTCATCGGAGTCCGTTCCAAAGTGGAAGCCGAAAAAGCGGTCATTTTTTGTTTTTACGGGATTCGGCGTAAAGGTAAAGGTGGAATCCCCAGCGGGGGTGGATTCCAGATTGGAGGAATAGGCCGTGCCCGTGGCGTCACTGTAGCGGATGTGGACGTTTTCATCGGCGGAACGGGTGAAGGTGATGTCCTCGTCGGAGAGCATAAACCGGAGGGACTGGGCCTCTGCCGGGGTTACGGTCAGGGAACGCTGCCCCTTGATGACGCCGGTCGTGGGAACGGCAGAACCCCGCAGCTCCGGCCATGCGCCCTGCACATACCCGGCTCCGGCGACAGCTCCGCCGCAGAGCATCAGTACCAGTCCGGCGATCAGGCAGATTCTTGTGAATTTCTTCATGACTTACTCCTTTCCACGAAGCTTCCGGAAGCACCAGCGGTGCAGTCGGGCAAACAGCCTCAGCAGCCACAGACTCAGGGGCAGCAGCAGGAAGCCAATGCCCGCAGTGAGCAGGCAGCCGCCGCACACAAAGATCCGTGCAGCCAGACTCACCGGATCAAAGGCCGGGATCAGGCTGACCACGGCACCGGCGATACCCGCCAGAATCATTGCCCCGGCGGAGATCAAGAGCGCACCCAGTACAGACCAGATGGCCGCTTCCAGCCCGAGAACCAGGCAGAAAAGCGTCAGCCACAGGGGGCTGAGGACAATGGCAAGGGCCAGCGCTGCGCCGGTGAAGCGGCGTGCCTTTGGAGGCTCCGGGGCAGAAGCTTCATACTGGAAGGGGGGTGCGGCAGGGGGCTCCGATTCCCGCTGGGATAGGATTTTCCGGGAAAGCTCTTCAATGGAGCCAAGGGATGCAATGGCCGCTTCCTCGGTCATGCCGTCCTCCACCCGGTCGTCAATGGCCTCTACATAATAGTCCAGCAGAGGGCGAACCTCATCCGGGGGCAGCTGGGATAAAGCCCCGCCCAATGCGTTGATAAATTCAAGCTTCTTCACGTTCAAACTCTCCTTTGATAAAGGAATAGACCTGCATGACAGACTCCCATTCCGTCAGAAAATCCCGGATCCGGCCAATGCCCTTGGGCGTGATGCTGTAATACTTTCGCAGGCGGGAGGCGTGCTCCCGGCTGTAGGTGGTAAGGCATCCGATGGCTTCCAGACGGCGGAGAATGGGATACAGGGTGGATTCCGAGATGGTCATGTGGGGGGAGATGTCCTTGAGGATCTGGTAGCCGTAGGAATCGGCCTTCAGCAGCGCCGACAGCACCACCACATCCAGAACGCCCCGTTTCAGCTGTGTATCCATAGTATACCTCCTGATGGATTATACTATATATCACATAGTATGATGTGTCAAGAGGTAAAATAAAATACCACCGGGGAGGCGGTGAGAAACCGGAGAGAAACGGAAATGGGCGTGCCGCAGTGCATTGCGGCACGCCCATGGGGCATTGTGCATATTATTCGGCGGCTTCGGAGGGCGGCTCAATGGGAATCCATACATCAAAGTAGCCGGTAAGACCGTCTCCCTCGGCCACAGAGCAGAGCAGGTTGCCTCTGGCAGGGCCGCAGATGGTAAGGTCATGGGCCTCACAGTAGTCCACCATATAGCGGATCAGCTGGGGGGAGAAATTGCCCTTGCCGGTGTTGGTGAATACCGAGTGGAGGCTCAGCTGGGCGGGGATATGTACCACAGGGGGTGCGGTGCTGACGTTCAGCAGCTTGACATAGGGCATCCCCAGACTCAGGCCCCATGCATAGTCCTTGCCGCCCTCGGAAAGCAGATCCTCTTTTTCAATCTCAAAGCAGCGGCGGGTAAAGGGCATGAGCCCCAGCCAGTCGTGGCTGAGCTTTTGCAGGGCCGGAGAGTTCCGATAGGTGTCGGTATAGCGGTTGAGATACCGGATATATTCCGGGCTCTCGGCAATCTCACAGACGCCCAGCATATCCTTGGAGAGCTGGAGATCCTTCCGGTATTCCTCAGACCGGCGCAGGAGCAGCTCACACCGGGCGATGGCGGCCCGAAGCTCATCCTCTTTCTTGAGGAACAGCTCGCCCAATTGATTGGAGGAGGGGATCTTTACCATGTCGGCGATCTGGTCGATGGAGAAGCCGAAGTTTTTGAACCAGAGGCAGTCCAGCAGAAAGTTGATATCCCAGAAATCGTAATAGCGGTAGTCATTGTGCTTGCCCTTCATGGGCATCACAACGCCCTTCTTTTCGTAGTAGCGCAGCAAGTCCGGTGAAATCCCAAGGATTTTTGCCACGTCACCGATTTTATACATCATGGAGATTCCTCCTTGTTTCCAGCGTATAAAGCGTACAACATATTATATGATACTTTGACAAAAAAGGCAAGCAAATATCAACGGCTACAACCGCTTGTTTGTGACAGAAAGAAATTGAAAAAAGGGGTTGACTCTGGAATAGTACCAAGGTGTATCATGAGCATGGACAAAATACTACGGCAAAACCACACAATTGCGTCAGAGGATTCTGACGGAGGATGCGGTATTGCACGACTACTGATTAGGAGGAATCATATCATGGCCTACATGCCTCTCGACAAAGCAAAAATGTATCTGGACGATTCCAAGATGGTAAAGATCTATGACCTGTCCCAGCCTTGGGGCGTCGACACCCCCCTGTGGCCCTTCCCCGGTGCCCGTACCGATCTGCAGTTCCCCCGCGGCCAGTATCTGGGCCGGTTCCACAAGAGAACCATGACCTATACCGGCACCCTGCATGCCGGCACCCATATGGACGCACCCAACCATGTGCTCCATGAGGAAGAGGTTGACCGTGAGGCCAACGGCTATACGCTGGCTGAGATCCATCTGGAGCGCTGCATCGGCTCCGGCATCATCGTCGACATGCGCTACCTGAAGGACGAGTTCGAGGAGAAGTGGAAGGCTGCCGAGGGCGATCCCGCAAAGATGGGCAACATCTGGCACATCATCATGCCCGATGAGTTCGAAGCTGCCTGTAAGAAGGACGGCCTCGAGGTTCGTGAGAATGACTGGGTTGTCATCAACACCGGCTTCCATCACTACTGGAGAGTCAACAACGACAAGTACTATAACTACTATCCCGGCGAAGGCCCCGAGCTGGCCAACTACCTGACGGAAGAGAAGCACATCAAGGGCATTTCCGGCACCTGGGGTGCTACCGATGCTCCTCTGTGGCATGATCCTCTGTCCGAGCAGATGCCTTGGCTGGATAAGGCTTACCGGAAGGCTACCGGTCTGGATCCCACTGTGACCTTCCCCGACTACGAGCCCTGCCATCGTATCTACATGCAGCACGGCGTGTGCACCGTAGAGAACGCCGGCGGCGATATCGATGAGGTCACCGGTAAGAGAATGACCATCGCAGCATTCCCCTTCCGCTGCGAGATGGCTGACGGCGGCTTTGTACGTCTGGTTGCTTGGGAAGAGGGCGCAAAGTTCTAATTTTTACGGCAAAACCACACGAATGTGTCTGCGGCCCACAGCGGATCTTTTCCGCCGAAAATGCGTTATTTTTTCTTGACATACACAAAGTATGCCTGCGAAAAACTGCCTTTTTTCGTCGAAAAATCTCTGGCTGTATGCTCGCCGCCAATTCATGTGGTATTGCCTTAGAACGAATGCTAATTTCTGTAGCAAGAAAGTACGTTTTTGCGACCGTTTGCATCGGCGCTTCCGCTATGTCTCGCAAAGAGATCAGTAGAAGCGAACATATGTTATCAACTTCTAAACAGTTGGCTGCATAGCAGAACGTGCAGACCGGAGAGCACCCCCCCTTCGGTCTGCACCGTGCTGTTCGGCAAAAAATGCGGAAAGAAGAGAATTTATGAAGACTTTAGCAGATATCAAGAAAATTGCAGTGCTGGGCGCAGGCACCATGGGCCCGGGTATTGCCCAGACCTATGCCATGGGCGGCTATCAGGTGACCATGTGGACCCGCTCGGAAAAGACCAGAGACAAGGCCATTGCTGCACTGCATTCCCAGCTGGAGACCTTCGCAGAGGAAGGCGAGATCGCAGCTGAGGACATTGAGACCATTTTTGGCCGTGTGAGCTTTGCCATGACGGTGGAAGAGGCCGTTGCAGGCGCTGACTTCATTCAGGAGACCATTGTAGAGAATAAGGACGCAAAGACCGACCTCTACAAGCAGCTTGCTGCATGCGTTGGACCGGATGTGATCATTGCCTCCAACACCTCTGCCCTGAACATTTTCGAGATCGTTCCCGAGCAGCTGCTGCCCCAGCAGATCATCTGCCATTGGTATGCGCCTCCCCAGCTGATCCCGCTGGTTGAGGTGGTCAAGAGCGAGCAGGCTCCTCAGGAGTATGCGGACATCGCAATGGCTCTGCTGAAGAAGTGCGGCAAGACTGCCGTTCTCATGAAGAAGTTTATCCGCGGCTACATTGTAAACCGGCTGCAGCAGTGCCTCAATCAGGAGGTATTCTACCTGCTGGAGCACGGCTACTGTGACGCCGAGGCCATTGACCTTGCCTGCAAGGCAAGCTTTATCCCCCGTGCCTGCGTACTGGGCCTGTGCAAGCGCATGGACTTTGGCGGCGTAGACATGACGGTCAACAACTTCCGGAACCACAGCTATGAGATGCCCCATCCCCCCAAGGGCGAGGATATCCCCAACGTTCTGGCAGCGATGGTAGAGCACAATGAGCTGGGCATCAAGACCGGCAAGGGCTTCTACGACTATGAGGGCGTGGATCTGGACGAGCTCAAGGCCAAGCGGGATAAGCAGCTCTTTGAGGTGTTCCGTCTGGAGAAGGAGTTCCTCAGCGACCCCGTTTAATTTTGCCCATTGCTCCGAGGCCGTCTGCGGCAGAAGTTCGGCTTGCACGCCGGATGTCCCTGTCGTAATCACGGCCCACGGAGATGCGACTGGAGGAAGCTCCCATGGATTTGGTCCTTTTTTCCGGCTACGCCAGAATGCCCTCCAACACCACGGCCCAGCGAATCTATGAGGAGCTGGCGCTGGTGGCGGTCATCGACATGGAGACCGGTGTGATCCACAATGTGGAATGCACCATGGTCACCGGTCTGGCCAAGGAATTTGTCAGCAATCTGATGATCGGCTACGACATGAAGCAGGGCATTGAGCCGCTGGTGGCACGCATGGAGCGTCAGTATCAGGGACACCTGAAAAAGGCGCTGGTCAGTGCCATCAAGATGGTTGGGACGCAATATGCGGACATGTGCCGCAGTGAATCAAACGCATAACGAATGCTGTTTTGACAAAAGCTGACGCTTTGCGGCGGCAGTTGCCTTGTCTAAAAGCCGGCAGAGCTCAGGGGGCAGCCTCTGGGCTCTGTGGGCTGCTTTTTTTCTGGCTGAAGCCTCCGGAAGGGCTTCGGGACAACGACGGCAGAAACAGGTGGAGAACAATGAATATTTGGATGATAGCGGGTCTCGTGCTTACCATTGCGATGATCCTTGGACTGAGCATATATTCCGGTAAGAGCTTTAAGGCGGGGGCAAATAAAAACGGCTCTGCCATTACGGCGGGCATTATCATGGGAACGCTGGTGGGCGGTTCCTCTACGGTGGGTACAGCCCAGCTGGCCTATAATTACGGCATGAGCGCATGGTGGTTTACACTGGGCGGCGGTATTGCATGTCTGGTGCTGGCGCTGGTCTATGTAAAGCCCTTCCGCAATAGCCACTGCGCCACGCTGGTGCAGATGATCGGCCATGAGTATGGCTCTGCGGCGGGACTGTCTGCATCGATCCTCAACTCGGTGGGTACATTTATCAACATCATTTCCCAGCTGATTGCGGCAACTGCCGTCATTACGGTGCTGTTTCCGAATCTCAGCATGGTGGTGGAGCTGCTGATTGCAGCGGCCTTTATGGTGCTGTATGTGGTCTTCGGCGGCGCAAAGGGCGCAGGCATGGTTGGCGTGCTGAAGCTGGTGCTGCTGTACTTTGCCATGATCGGCTGCGGCATCATTGTATTGATGCTGACCGGCGGAGTAGGCGGCTTTGTGGATATGGTAAAGGGCATCGACAACCCGGAGGGCGTCCACTTCTTCAGCCTCGTGGCCAGAGGCGCAGGAAAGGACATCGGTGCATGTCTCTCCCTGATCTTCGGCGTTCTGACCACCCAGACCTATGCGCAGGCGGTGATCTCCTGCAAGTCTGACGCCTGCGCCCGGAAGGGTGCGATCATCAGCGCCTTCCTGATCCCGCCCATTGGCATTGGCGGAATTCTGGTGGGCCTCTATATGCGGGCCACGCATCCCGGGATCATTGCAAAAACGGCCCTGACCAGCTTCGTCATGGAGCAGATGCCCCCGGTGCTGGCGGGCATTGTCATGGGCACACTGTTTGTAGCCGTGGTGGGAACCGGCGCAGGACTGGCGCTGGGCATCTCCTTTATCGTGAACAAGGATATCATCAAGAAGTTTACCCATAAGCTGGACGACAATCCCCGGATGGAGGCTGTTGTGGGAAAGATCATCACGGCGGCGGTGCTGCTGCTGGGGTGCTGCCTCTCCACCGGTTCTCTGGGAGATACGATCCTCCAGTTTGCGTTTATGTCCATGGGACTTCGGGGTGCAGTGGTGCTTGTGCCCATGTGCTGCGCCCTGTGGCTGCCCGGAAAGATTCCCCACAAGTTTGCCATGTGCTCCATTATTGTGGCGCCGGTGCTGGTGCTGATCTTCGGGGTGCTGAATGTACTGCCCTTTGACTCGCTGTTCATCGGCATTGTGGCGTCGGTGGTGATCATGGCCGTTGGCTATGCAGTGGGGCGGCGCAGACCCCTTGCGGCCAATTAAAGCATCACGGCCATGCGCTTTGCGGCTATGCCCGGAGCGTGATGGGGGATCGCTCTAAAATATCGAAAACGGGACAGATTCGGCAGCTCCTGTTCGGAGGAGCTGCCGGAATTTGTTGCTGGTTACAACAATCTGTAGTATAATAGTTCTTAAAATGCGTAACCAAATGAGGTGACACCATGATCAATGAGGCTTCTATCAAGTGCTTTATGGCCCTGTGCGAGACCTTGAGCTTTACGGAGGCAGCCCGGCAGCTGTTTATGACCCAGCAGTCGGTGAGTAAATATATTGCGAAGCTGGAGGAGGATCTGGGATTCCAGCTGTTCCAGCGCACCCACCACTATGTGGCCATGACCCGGGCCGGAGAGAATTTCTATGCGCTGTTTTCGGATGTAGAGCAGCAGTTTCAGGATACCATGGAGGCCACCAAGGTCTATTATCATGGCCTCAGCAATTCCCTGCACATCGGCTATCTCGAATGGCTGGACATCTCCGCAGGGATCGGCAAGGCCCTCCGGGAGATGAAGGCGGAAAGCCCGGAGCTGGTGTTTGAGGGGGAAAAGCACCCCCAGTATGAGCTCAATGAGCTGTTTCTCAGCAGAAAACTGGATCTGATCATCACCTATCGGGAGTTTGCGCCCAAGGATCAGGGTATCAAAAATCTCAAGGTGCTGGATACGCCGCTGGTGCTGCTGGTCTCTCCGGATCATCCCAAGGCGGTGCCCGGAGCCACCGTGGAGGACTTCAAGAGCGAGCCCTTTATCAAGGCGGCGGCCTCCCGGGAGAGCCTGTCGGAAAGCCGCAGCCGGGCCAGACGCCAGTGCCGGGAGCTGGGTTTTTCACCCTCAAGGATTATTATTTCGCCCAATCTGGAATCCGCCTATATGGCGGTGGAGCTGGGGCAGGGGATCATGGTATCCACCATGCTCAGCCGGATGACCCTGGGCAACAATCTCCGGTGCTATCCGGTGGGAAAGACCGAGGAGCTCCGCTGCTTCTGGTATGAGCAGCAGGAGAACCCGTCGGTGGCTCAGTTTGCCCGGTGTCTGGAGCAGGCCCATAAGGACGACCCTGCGGACCCCTATGAATGGACGGAACGATAAGCGCATAGGAAAAAGGATCTCCCCGGGGAGGTCCTTTTCTTTTTTTGAAAAATGTGAAATTGCCTCTTGACAAAGCAGACAAATTGTATTATTGTATTGTTGTACTAAGAAACTAATACAACAATACAAACGGAGGCGTATTATGCAGTGGAAACTTGATGGAAATGCGCCCATCTATACCCAGCTGGTGGAACGGATGAAGCTTGGGATCGTGTCCGGGGAATGGCTCCCGGGGCAGCGGATCCCGGCGGTCCGGGAGCTGGCGGTGGAGGCAGGCGTAAATCCAAACACCATGCAGCGGGCGCTGCAGGAGCTGGAACGGCAGGGACTGTTGTTTTCCCTGCGTACCAGCGGGAGATTTGTAACGGAGGATAATACCATGATCGAGGATGCAAAGAGAACGTTGGCCCGGGAGCATATCACAGCTTTCCTTCAGCAGATGGAGGCGCTGGGCTATGGGCGCAGGGAGATCATATCCCTGCTGGAGCATACCGAAGGGGGAGAAGAGCATGACGCCAATTCTTGAATGCAAAGACCTGTGCAAATCCTATGGGAAGATGCAGGCGCTCAGTCAGGTCAACCTGACGGTGGAGCCGGGAAAGATCGTAGGCCTGCTGGGGCCAAATGGCAGCGGCAAGACCACACTGATCAAAATGGCCAACGGCCTGATTACCTGGGACAGCGGTCAGCTGCGCATCAATGGAATGGCTCCGGGAAAGGAGACCAAGGCCATTGTTTCCTACCTGCCGGAGCGGACGTATCTGGCGGACTGGATGAGCGTCCGGCAGCTGCTGGACTTCTTCTGTGATTTCTATCCGGATTTTCAGCGGAAGCGGGCAGAGGAGATGCTTTGTCATTTGAACATCGATGAGACCATGCGGATTCGTCAGATGTCCAAGGGCACCCGGGAGAAGGTACAGCTGATCTTGGTTATGAGCCGGAAGGCAAAGCTCTATTTGCTGGATGAGCCCATCGGCGGGGTAGACCCGGCCACCAGAGATTATATTCTCCATACCATCATCGGCAACTACGACCCCGAAGCCTCGGTGGTGATCTCTACCCACCTGATCGCGGATGTGGAAACGGTGCTGGATCAGGTGATCTTTATCAGCCAGGGCCAGATCGTATTGCAGAAGAGTGTGGATGAAATTCGTGAGGAGCAGGGGAAATCTGTGGATCAGATGTTCCGGGAGGTATTCAAATGCTAGGAAAATTGTTAAAGCATGAGTTCCGTGCCACGGCGCGGATCATGTGGGTGCTCTATGCGGCCATTCTGGTGCTCAGTGTGGGCATGCACTTCGCCATTCGCTATATGCAGGGCAGCCAAACCTATCTGACCCTGCGGATCCTGTCCACCATTGTGGCCGCCTTCTGGGTGCTGGCGCTGATCTTCTGCGTGGTGATGACCCTGGTACTGATGGTACAGCGATTTCATAAAAATCTGCTCACCGACGAGGGGTATTTGATGTTTACCCTGCCGGTGAGCGTCCATGAGCTGGTCTTCTCCAAGATCATCGTGTCTGTGGTCTGGTTCCTGCTTACCGGTCTGGTGGTGGGGCTGGGCATTGGTCTTGCGGTGCTGGACAGCGAATTCCTACAGATGTGCGGTGAGATGATCCGTGAGATGATCCGGTATTTTGACGCAGACGCGGCAAAGCTGACCCTGCAGAGCGCCGGTATGCTGGCCGAACTGCTGCTGTTGGTCATCATAAGCGCAGCAGCAACGATGCTGCACTTCTATGCGGCGATGTCGCTGGGCTATGGATTTACGGGACATAAGGCCTTGTGGTCGGTGGTATGGTTCTTTCTCATCAGCTTTGTGCTCCAGATGATCGGCATGACCCTGATGATGGCTACCGGTGATTCAATGTTTTCATGGCTTTTCGGAAGCGATAGCCTCAGCGCTGTGCAGGTATGGAATCTGAGCGTGCTGGGTGCGGCGGCAGTCAATCTGATCGTTGCGGGGGCGCTCTATGTGGTGACTTGGCTGAACCTGAAAAAACGGCTGAATCTGGCATAACAGAATAAAGAATGCCCTCTGCACCGGCGTGGAACGGTGCAGGGGGCATTTGCGGATCAAAGCTCGGTCAGAAGCTGATTTAGTTCATCGGGGGTGTTGACATTCCGTACCCAATCCTGATTGGGCAGGGGCACCGTGGTGGTGCGCATAGAGGAAAGCAGACTGGACATGCGGTTTTCACCCTGGGCCAGCAGCTGGTCGATCCGGGGCAGGCAGGTGCTGCGGTAGAGCCCCAGCAGCGGCTCGGGACGGCCGTCTCTGGTAAAGATGCAGGCGTCCTCACAGTGGCAGCGCTTTTTTTTCAGCAGACTTACCGCCTCCTGTCCCAGCAGCGGCATATCCACGGCGCTGACCCAGAGCAGCTCACAGCCGGTCTCACGAAAGGCGGCCTGAAGCCCGCCCATGGGGCCTCGATCCGGCAGCTGGTCATAGACGGCCTTGGTGCCCTCCGGCAGCTGAGGCAGATGCTCCGGCTGTCCTGCGGCAATATAAATGGGGGCATGGGGCAGCATCCCGTGCCAGAAATCCACCGCACGCTGGAGCATGGTTTTCCCCTGCACAGAGACTGCGGCCTTGTCACGGCCCATGCGGGTGGAGCGTCCGCCTGCCAAAATCAGCACGCCGGGCTGTTCCACGGCGGATAAAAGCTTTTGGTAGATCTCGGGCTTTTGAGACATATCCAGTGATTTCATATCCGGGCCTGTCCAGATGTGAAAGGAAGTGGCGGTGGCCACAGGCCGGGGACTGCCGTCCTGATAGACGGCGTAGCGAAGCTCCAGCTTTTTCCCCTGACAGAGCGTGCAGGCGGTGCGGACGGTGACGTGGCCGGGATAGCGCACCGGAGCGGCATATTGCAGGTTGAGATTGACCATGGGCGGGTTGATGCCCTCCTTGTTCATGGCCTCGTAGGGATAGCCCACTGCGGAAAAAAAGTCCATTCGGGCGATTTCATACCAAATGGGGTAGACGGCATGGTGTACGATCCCCATGGGATCGCAGTCCGGATAGCGGACGTCAATATGGGATTCAGACAGCAAGGAGACCATCCTTTCAGAATAAAATACGGGCTGCCGCAGGTTTTGCGGCAGCCATTGTGCGGTTATTGATATTTCTCCATGAGCTCCGGCCTGTTTTTCAGAACATGAGCCTTGATGGCCGCAAAGCTCTCGGCACTGATCACATGCTCGATCCGGCAGGCATCCTCAGCGGCCACCTCGGGATCCACGCCCAGCGCAGTGAGCAGATCGGTGATCAGGGTGTGGCGCTCATAGATCTTATCGGCGATCTCCTGACCGGCGGGGAGCAGAGAGATGGAGCCTTCGGGGCTGACGGTAATATAGCCGTTTTCCCGAAGATTTTTCATGGCAACGCTGACGCTGGGCTTGGAGAAGCCAAGCTCGTTGGCGATGTCAATGGAGCGGACGGTACCCTTTTGATTGTGGAGCACCAGAATCGTTTCCAGATAGTTTTCGGCAGATTCATGAATTTTCAATCGAGTCACCACTTTTCATTGCGTAGACGAATATACGAATTGTTAAATATTATAGCATGAAATCGTATGGTATTGCAAGAGCTTTATCGTCAAAAACAGTTAGAAATAACTTACTGTCCGAAGGCAGCCTGAAAGGCGTCTGCAAAGGGATAGCGGAACACGCCCTTTTCGGTGACGATGCCGGAGATCAGCTCAGCAGGGGTCACGTCAAAGGCGGGGTTATAGCACTTGACGCCGGCGGGAGCCTGAGACTGGGCGTAGAACTTGGAGCGGATCTCATCCCCGTCCCGTTCCTCAATGACGATGTCCCTTCCGCTGGGGCAGGAGAAATCAATGGTGGAGGAGGGGCCGAGGACATACACGGGGATGCCGTAGTGATGGGCCAGAATGGCAACGCCGCTGGTGCCGATCTTGTTGGCGGTGTCGCCGTTGGCGGCGATCCGGTCGCAGCCCACAAGGCAGGCGTCGATCTTGCCCTGTGCCATCACCAGAGAGGCCATGTTGTCGCAGATCAGGGTCACATCCACACCGGCTTCGTACAGCTCATAGGCGGTGAGCCGGGCGCCCTGCAGCAGAGGACGGGTTTCGTCGGAGTAGACGTGGAAGCCATAGCCCTGCTGCTGCCCCAGCAGGATAGGGCCGAGGGCGGTGCCGTGGACCGAGGTGGCAAGGGGCCCGGCATTGCAGTGGGTCAGCAGGCCGAAGCCGGGCTTCAGGAGAGAAAGACCGTTTTGGGAGATCTTCAGGTTCATCTGGATGTCTTCCTCCTGAATGCGAATGGCCTCCTGCCGCAGGGCGTCCAGCAGCTGAGGCCGGGACTCGTCATGGTGAAGCCGGGCAGTGCGGAGCATCCGCGTCAAAGCCCAGCTGAGGTTCACTGCGGTGGGGCGGCTTTGCTCCAGATATTCGGCCTCTTTTTGCAGAGCGGCGTAGAAATGGGAAAAGTCCGGTGCGGGGATGCTTCTTGCCAGTACATACAGGGCGTAGCCTGCAAAGATGCCGATGGCAGGGGCGCCCCGAACCCGCAGGGAGAAGATGGCTTCATAGAGCTCGTCCCGGCTTTTTAATCGGATCAGTTTTTTCTCGCCCGGCAGCAGGGTCTGGTCGATGATCTCCAGAGCGTCCTCCGCTGGGGTCAGATGGACATTTTCGGCAAGCTGTTTCATGGGGCATATCTCCCTTCTTTGATTCCTTCCAGTATAATACGGAAAAAGAAATCCTGCAAGGAAAATAAAAAGTACTTGACAAACTGCGACATATTTTATATAATAACCGAGCAATTTGAAATGCGCGAGTGGTGGAATTGGCAGACTCGCTAGATTCAGGTTCTAGTGTCCATTACGGACGTGCGGGTTCAAGTCCCGCCTCGCGCACCAAGACCAGAGCGTGTGCTCTGGTCTTTTTTTATGCAGTATTCGCCCTGTGGCTTCCGTGGAGGCCACAGGGCGTTTTGCTATTTTGTGGTCTGTTCCAGCTCCCGCAGGGTTTCCGGGTCATCGGCGTCCTGAAGCTCATGAGGATCGGCAGCCGGGAGAAGGCGCACCAGCTCCGGGTGGCGGCGGATCACATATCCGCCGCCTGTTCCGTCCGGAAGGGTCAAAAGCGCAGGAAACAGAGCGGCAGGGAACAGAACCGGAGCGCCGGGGCTTCCGCCTGCGGCGGGACGCCAGATGTACCGGGAGCCATTGACCGCAGAAAGGGCCAGTGCGGCTACCGTTTCCTGCCGCAGCAGGGGCTGATCCCCCGGGCAGAACAGGCAGCCGGAGATATCCTCCATGGCCGAAAGGCCCAGACGGATCGTATCACTGCGGAGCGGAAGCCGGTGGAGCAATACGTCAATGCCCAGTTCATGGCAAAGGGCGGCAACGTCCTCATGACGGGTCACCACCAGACGGCGGGAAAAGATCCCTTCTGTGGCATAAATAGCGCTTGCAATCATGGGCTGACCCAGAAAGTCGGCCATGAGCTTATTGCCTCCAAAGCGCCGCCCCATGCCAGATGCCATGATGACGCAGCCAAGCTTGCCATAAGGGGCGTCCAGATCCACAAGGAATACATCCTCCCGGCGGCATAGCCCTGTGAGGAAGGGGAGGGGCTGCTTGCGCACCACGGCAGCTACCTGCTTTTTCTCCAGCAGAGCCCCAATGGCCTGCTGATATTCCGGACATGACGATTCCAGATAGCCGATCTCATCGATGGAGACCCAGGGGCCTTCCGCTTGCCCAAGCCGTTCCAGCGCAGGAACACCAACGGTCAAAAAAGCATCGGGGCAGGGGTTCATGCGGTTCTCGTGCCCGGGCGCATTGGGGTCAAAGCGCCCCACCTGCACGGTGACGCCGGTGGCAGATTCCGTAAGATAGACGGCCTCCCGGGGAACGGCATGGGTGGTGATGCCCGAAACCGGGGTGGGAAACAGCGCATGGAGCAGCGTGGTCTTTCCGGCCCCCCGGGTGCCGGTGAGGATCAGATGGCGCTTACCGCTGCTCCGGAAAGCTTGCCAGATACAGCTGGCGGTTGGCCTGAATACAGGCGTCTCGGTAGGCTTCATAGCGGCTCAGCCACTCCTTTCCCTTTGGTGTCAGCCGACTTCCGCCGCCGTCCCTGCCGCCGGTGCTGCGGGTGGTCAGGGGATAGCCCAGTACGGCCTCTGCGTGCTGTAGGAGACGGAGCGCCTTGCTGTAGGACATCTCCATGGTCAGGGCTGCGGCGCGGAGAGAACCGGTTTCCTCCACAAGACGCAGAAGACGGGCGGGGCCTTCTCCAAAAAACTTCTCGCCATTGTCGTCATAAAATATGATCTTTGTGACTGCTTTCATAAGGTTTCCTCCGGCAGCATGACCAGCTGGCGCCTGCCGCTTGGGTCAGTGACCGCCTGTAAATGGATCTTTCCGTAGATCTGTGCCAGAAGGGCCTGGGTGTTTGGAAGCGGATCTTCCCGGGGGCGTATTGTTCCCAGCACCTGCCCGTGCGAAATGAGAAGAAGCCGCTGGCAGCCGTTCAGGGCCAGCATGGGATCGTGGAGGGTCAATAGGACGCCCCGCTGCTCTGCCTCAACCCAGCGCCGCAGGATGCCGAGCATCTGATAGCGGAAGTGGAAATCCAGAGCGCTTTCCGGCTCGTCCAGCAGCAGAAGATTGGCGGGGGCAGAGAGCGTCCGGGCAAGGATGCACAGCTGCTTCTGCCCCTCGCTGAGCTTTTGATAGTTTTCCTGCGCCCGGCCCGCAAGCCCAACCAGTGCCAGCGCCTTTTCGGCGGCTGCTTTCATGGCGGTGCCGGGACGCTCCAACAGCCCCAGCTGGGGATTGAAGCCCATGAGCACCACGTCCATCAGAGAGATATCCATGGAGATGCCGCTGCGCTGGGGGATATAGCGCACCAGACTGGAGAGCTTCCGGGGACTCAGCGCTTCCAGAGAATGCCCCAGAAGCGTGCAGCTTCCGGCGTGGGGGAGAATGCCGCAGATGGCCTTGAGCAGGGTGGTTTTCCCGCAGCCGTTGGCGCCCAGAATCCCTGTGATGGTACCGGCCTCCAGAGAAAAGGAGATGTCCGTCAGGATCTGATGCCGGTCGTACCCGGCGGAAATGCCTGCGGCAGAAAAGAAACTCATAAGGACCTCCTTCCCCGTATCAGCAGAAAGATCAGAAATGGAACGCCAAGAAGGCTTGTAAAGATGCTCACCGGAAGCTCCACAGAGGCGAGACTGCGGGCCAGAATATCCGCACCGCACAGCAGGATCGCCCCGAGGATCCCGCCCAGCGCCATGGTGCCCGGGCGGTTATTGCCGGTGAGCAAACGGGCAATATGGGGGGCCAGCAGGCCAATAAAGCTGATGAGCCCCGTGAGACTGACGATGCTGGAAACCACCAGAGTGGTCAGCAGCAGAATCACCAGCCGGAGCCTTCCAACGCTGACTCCCAGCAGCTGGGCCTCTCCCTCGTCCTGTGCCAGCAGGAGGATCTGGCGGTGCAGAAAGAACAGCACGACCAGACAGCTCAGGCTCAGGATCAGATTTCCGCCCATGGAATATCCGCTGATGCCGCTGAGACTGCCCATGATCCAGTATTCAATGGAGGCCAGCTGCCGCTGGGGGTCGGCCATGAGCTTGAGGCACATGAGCACGGTCTGGGCCAGCGCATGGACGGCAATGCCCGAGAGCACGATGGTGCTGTTTTTCCCGCTTTTGTCCAGCAGAGAGAGGGCCAGCACCATTCCCAAGGCCAGCAGTGCACCGGTAAAGGCGGAGGCGGTGACGGCGCCTGCGCCGGAAAAGAGTAAAATGCCTGCGGCAGCACCGGCACTGGCCCCGGAGCTGATGCCGATGATGTCCGGGGAGGCCAGCGGGTTGCGAAAGACCGTCTGATAGATAAACCCGGCGATTCCCAGCGCAAAGCCGCCTACCACGCCTACCAGTGTCCGGCTGAACCGAAGGGTCCAGAAGATCCGCCGCTGAAGGGGATCCCCGGAGAGCAGCCGATCCAGAGAAAGGGGGTATTTTCCGGTGATGAGGCTGACGAACACAAGGGCGGCCAAAATAGCCGCCCCTGCCACGCAGTATCGTGTTTCCTTCCGATTAACCTTCATGGACGGTAATGCCGTAGAAGGTCTCATAGTAGTCGTCAATTCGGCTGCTGCATTCGGCCTCGGTGACGAGGTCGGGATGCAGCACATTGGCCAGCCACAGGGAGCCCAGAATGCCGCTGGGCACCGGGCTGTCCCATGCCTCTGTGGTGCCGGGGATCTGGTAGACGTTGCCGTTTACCACGGCCTTGCAGTCGGCAAGGTTGGCATCGGCAAGGACATCCTCCACCGTGTAGTCCGCATCGGAGGCCAGAATGATGTAGTCGGGATCCCAGGAGAGCAGCTGCTCGTAGCTGATGTCGGCCCAATAGGTGTCGGTAATCTCGGCTGCTGCATTGACGCCGCCGGCCATACGGATCATGTCGGACTGATACATGGCGTCGCCTGCGGTGGACAGCAGGCTGGAATTTCCGGCCAGATAGACACTGGGCGTCTGTGCGCCGGAAAGGGCCTCGGAGAGGTAGCTTTCCTGCTTGGCGGTGAAGCCAAGGAGCGCCTGGGCACGATCCATGGTATTGGTGGCGGTGCCGATGAGGGTAATCATGTCATTCAGCAGGGGCTGATCCTCGGGGTTTACCAGAAGAACGTTGATGCCCAGATCCGTCAGGGTGGCGGCAGCGTCCTTCAGCTTCATGGGCAGGATCACCAGATCCGGCTCCAGCGCAGCGCAGCCTTCCAGATCAAACTCCTTGGCGGAGCCCACGCTGGGCAGCTCCAGCAGCTGGGGGGCGCTGAGCTGATAGATGGGGCGGCTGGCGGCCTTGGCCTCAATGCCCACCAGAGAATCCTGAAGCCCAAGGGCGATCAGGGCGCTGGTGGAGATGTAGTAGCCGCTGACCAGACGGGTGGGCTGGGCCTCAATGGTGACATCACGACCGGCCTGATCGGTAACGGTAACGGGATACTCGGTGACCGGTGCGGCTTCCACTGCGGATGCCTCGGACTCCTCCATCAAAGAAGAATCTGCCGGAACAGAGGCTTCCTCCGCTGCGGCGGAGATGGAAGCTTCCTGTGCCGTTGTTTCCGGGGCGGCAGCCTCGGTCACGACGGCAGAAGCGGCGGCTTCTGCACCGGCGGTGGATACGGAGCTGCCGGAATCGGTGCAGGCCGATACGGACAGCACCACACCAAGGGCCAGCAGCAGAGAAAGAAGTTTGCGTTTCATGTTACATGCTCCTCGTTATAGTTTATAAAGTACAACGTGGAGTATAGCAAATCTCCTTCACAAAATCAATCCTTACTGATATAATATCAGGAGAAACAGAGCGAATGATGTGGAACAGGAGCATGGAATATGATAACCATACAGAACTATGTTCGCCCCCGGAGCCTGGAAGAGGCGTGGGAGCTGAATCAGAATAAGCGCAGTCGGATTCTTGGGGGCATGCTGTGGCTGCGGCTGGGGAACTCCGGCATCGGCACGGCCATTGACCTTGGCGGGCTGGGGCTTGACCGGATCGAAGAGACCGAAACGGAGTTTTCCATCGGGGCGATGGCGACCCTTCGGGCACTGGAGCAGCATCCGGGGCTGAGTGCCTATACGAATGGGGCGGTTCGGGATGCGGTAAAGGATATTGTGGGCGTTCAGTTCCGCAATATGGCCACCGTAGGGGGCAGCATCTGGGGCAGATTCGGGTTTTCCGATGTACTGACGGTGTTTCTGGCCATGGATTGCCGGGTGGAGCTCTACAAGGGCGGACAGGTTCCCCTTTGGGAATTTGCACAGCAGAAAAAGGATCGGGATATTCTGGTGCGCCTCATTATAAAAAAGACGCCGGGGAAGATGGTCTATCAGGCCATGCGAAACCAGCGGACGGATTTTCCGGTGCTTACCTGCGCTGTGGCCTGTATGGACGGCGAATACCGGGCGGCCATCGGGGCAAGGCCGGGGCGTGCGCTGCTGATTCCGGATGCGGAGGGCATTTTGGCAGATGGGATCACCGGTGAGAGGGCAGAAGCCTTTGGGGCCTATGTGGCATCCCGTGTTCCAACGGAAAGCAATCTGCGGGGCAGTGCCCGGTACCGGAGCCGTCTGGCAAGGGTGCTGACCACCCGAGCGGTGAAGACGCTGGGAGGAATCTGACATGGAAATTACAGTGAAGCTCAACGGAAAACAGATCACGGCCCAGACAGAGCCGGATACCCTGCTGCTGGACTTTCTGCGGGATCATGGGTGCTACAGCGTCAAGCGGGGCTGTGATACCGCAAACTGCGGCCTTTGTACGGTATTTCTGGATGAAACGCCGATTCTGTCCTGCTCCACGCTGGCGGTCCGGGCGGACGGCCATGCGGTGAAAACCCTGGAGGGACTACAGGCGGAAGCGGCGGAGTTTATCGGCTTTATTGCGGATCAGGGGGCAGACCAGTGCGGGTTCTGCAATCCCGGCTTTGTAATGAATACCATTGCGCTGCTGCGGGAGAATCCTGATCCCACGGATGATGAAATTCGGGCGTATCTGGCGGGAAATCTCTGCCGCTGCTCCGGCTATGAGGGGCAGCTCCGGGGCATCCGCAGCTACCTTTCCAGCCGAACACATGGAGGAAAAAGCGATGGAACAGAAAAAGTTTAAGTCGGTGGAGAAATCTGTCCGCAAAAAGGACTCCATGCAGCTGCTGACCGGAAAGCCGGTCTACGTGGATGATATTACTCCCAAGGATGCGCTGGTGGTAAAGCTTCTGCGCTCTCCGCACCCCAATGCGCTGGTGCAGGAGATCCGCACCGAGGCGGCAAAGCGGGTGCCCGGCGTGGTGGATATCTATACATGGGAGGATGTGCCAAAGCATCGGTTTGCCATTGCCGGGCAGACCTACCCGGAGCCGTCTCCCTATGACCGGCTGATTCTGGACCGGCATGTGCGGTTTGTGGGAGATCCCGTGGCCATGATCGCCGCAGAGACGGAAAAGGCCGCCCGGAAGGCCATGGGGCTCATCAAGGTGAAATATCAGCTGCTGGAGCCGGTGCTGGATTTCCGCACGGCCAAGGACAATCCCGTTCTGGTGCATCCCGAGGAGGACTGGTACCCGCCCTGTGAGGTGGGCGGCAGCAATCGGCGAAATCTGGTGGCCAGCGGGGTAGACGCCGACGGAGATGTGGAGCGGGTCATGGAGGACTGCGATATCGTCATCGACCACACCTATCACACCCGGGCGTTCCAGCAGGCCATGATGGAGCCGTTTATCTGCTATACGGAGCTGGATCGGTACGGGCGGCTCCATGTGATCTCATCGACCCAGATCATCTTTCATACCCGACGGATCCTGTCCAATGCACTGGGGCTCCCCAAGAGCCGCATCCGGGTGGAAAAGCCCCGGATCGGCGGCGGATTCGGGGCCAAGCAGACGGCGGTCTGCGATGTCTACCCGGCCTTTGTGACCATGCAGACCGGACGGCCCGCAAAGATCCGCTATACCCGGGAGGAGTGCCAGATCGCCGGTTCTCCCCGGCACGAGATGGAGATCCATGTGCGGCTGGGGGCCAGCCGGCAGGGGAAAATCCGTGCGCTGGATCTCTATACCCTGTCCAACACGGGGGCCTACGGGGAGCATGGCCCTACCACGGTGGGCCTTTCGGGGCATAAGTCCATTCCGCTGTATACCGGCTCGCTGGAGGCGTTCCGCTTTGCCTATGACGTGGTCTACACCAATTTACAGGCGGCGGGGGCATACCGGGGCTACGGTGCCACCCAAGGGATTTTTGCGGTGGAGTCTGCGGTCAATGAGCTGGCGGAGAAGCTGGGAATGGATCCCACGCTTTTGCGGGAGCAAAATATGGTGCGGGAGGGCATGCATATGCCCGCCTATTATGGGGAGCCAAACAATGCCTGTGCGCTGGACCGGTGTATGGAGCACTGCCGGAATATGTTCCATTGGGAAGAAAAGTATCCGGTGCGGGATATGGGCAACGGGAAGGTTCGTGCCGCCGGTGTGGCCATGGCCATGCAGGGCAGCGGGATCTCCGGGGTGGACGTGGGTTCTGCCACGGTGAAGCTCAATGAGGACGGCGGCTATCAGCTGCTGATCGGTGCGGCGGATATGGGCACCGGATGCGATACCATTCTGGCGCAGATGGTGGCGGAATGCATGGAGTGTGAGGTAGATGATGTGGCGGTGTTCGGTGCGGATACCGATGCATCCCCCTATGATTCCGGCTCCTATGCCTCCTCTACCACCTATATCACCGGGAAGGCGGTGGAAAAGGCATGTGAGGCCCTGAAGCGAAAGCTCTGCACCATTGCCGCAGGCATGCTGGACTGTGCGCCGGAGCATGCCCAGTTTGAAGGAAACCGGATCCGGAACACGCAGACGGGGAAGACGGTCTCCCTGTCGGAAATCGCCTATGGGGCACAGGTGGGCTGCAGCGAGCCTGCGGAGGTTACGGCGACCCACTCCTCGCCGGTGTCGCCGCCGCCCTATATGGTGGGCATGGCGGAGATCGAGCTGGATCGGGAGACCGGACTTGTGACCATCCTCGACTATATGGCGGTGGTGGACTGCGGCACGCCCATCAATCCGGCGCTGGCACGGATTCAGGCGGAGGGGGGCATTGTGCAGGGGATCGGGCATACCCTCATGGAGAATGTGACCTATGACCAGCACGGACGGCCCATGGAGTCCTCGTTCATGCAGTATAAGATCCCCACCCGTCTCGATATGGGCCGGCTGCGGGTGGAGTTTGAGCAGAGCTATGAGGAGACCGGTCCCTTTGGGGCGAAATCCATCGGAGAGATCGTCATCAATACCCCGGCACCGGCCATTGCCCATGCCATCTACCGGGCCAACGGGGTGTGGCACCGGGAACTGCCCATTACACCGGAGAAAATCGCCATGTGCAGTGCAGAAGAATCATACATTATATAAATCAGCCCCTGATCCGCACAACAGAGCGGATCAGGGGCCTGTGTTATTTGTTGTCCTGCTGGAGCCGACGGGCGGTGGCGAGGATCAGACGGAGATCCTCATCGCTGAGCTTCCGCAGTGCGGCAATGGTGGTATCCAGCAATGGGGAGTTTTCCTGCGAGACGTCGAAGAACTGCGAGGGAGTGATCTCAAAATAATCGCAGATTTGAAAAAACTCGGTCATGGGCGGCAGTGCACGGCCAGAGGAAATATTATAGATATAGCTCCTGCTGTGGCCCAGATCATAGCTCATTTTATATTCGGATATGCCTTTTTCCAGCCGGAGCTGCGTGATACGCTCCCGCACAAAATTTGGGTCAAACATGGTCATTACCTCCAATATAAAGGGTAAAGGACAAATATGACTATATAATCCAAAAAAAAACGCTTTTTACGGTTGATTGCTCCAAGAATATATGTTAAAATCCAATGTGATGCGTTATATTTTGCAAAATCATACAAGATAATACGTTGTTTCCGAAAAAACGCACTTTCGCGCATCCAAATCCAAAGAAAGGACGTCTGTGTATTTATCCGCGCAGTGCACGAAAATCTGCGAATGCATCCCATATGTGTCGATCAAATGCCAAAATGGTGCAGAAATCGGCAAAAACGTACGATTCGGTTGCTTTTTTATAAGCTGTGTATTATAATCCTTAAAGCAAGTTCTGTACTGGAAATGAGTGTTTATTCGCTGATATTCCCAGCTTTTTGGGAAAAAAGAGCGGATTTGGGAGCAATCCTGTAAATCTGGAGGTTTGTACGCAATATGGAAGAAACGAAGGTCATTCTTCCCTATGACCACGATAGGGAATATAATATTGAGCCGCTGGGGGAGCTTCCGCCAAAGCCCCTTTACTCCTTTATCAAGCGGCTGTGCGACATTGTGCTGTCGGTCTGCGCACTGATCGTGCTGGCCATTCCGATGCTGATCATCGGGATCCTGGTCAAGTGCACATCCCCGGGGACTGTGTTCTATAAGCAGGAGCGGCTGGGGAAGGACGGGAAGCCCTTCCAGATCGTAAAGTTCCGCACCATGCGGGCGGACGCCGAGGCCAACGGCGCCCAGTGGTCGCAGGGGGATGACGATCCCCGGATTACCAAATTCGGCGACATCCTCCGGAAGACCCGGCTGGATGAGCTGCCTCAGCTCTGGTGCATTTTTACCGGCAAAATGAGTCTGGTTGGGCCCCGTCCGGAGCGGGAGGTCTTTTATGATGCCTTTGAAACCTATATCCACGGCTTCCACGAGCGGCTGAAGATCAAACCGGGCCTCACGGGGCTGGCGCAGGTCTGCGGCGGCTATGACCTGAAGCCCGAGGAAAAAATCGTCTATGATATTGAGTATATCAAGCATCGGTCACTGGGTATGGATCTGAAGATCATCTTCCAGACAGTGGGCGTTGTATTCACCCATAAGGGAGCAAAATAAATTGTGCCGCCCGGCGGCATCGGAGGGGTATCCATTGGAAAAAAACCTTGTTTCAATTATTACACCCTGCTATAACGGGGCAAAGTATATTTCGGAGACCATTGACTCTGTTCTGGCCCAGACCTATGGACAGTGGGAAATGATCATTGTGGACGACGGCTCCAAGGACAACTCTGCGGAGATCGTCCGTGGATATGCGGAGAAGGATTCCCGTATTTCGCTGGTGCAGCAGCCCAATGGCGGCTCAGCGGCGGCCCGGAACAACGGCATCCGCCGGGCAAACGGGCAGTATATCGCGCTGTTGGATGCAGATGACCTGTGGGATCCGCAGTTCCTTGAGAAGCAGGTGGCATTCATGAAGGAGAAGGACGCAGTGTGCGTCTGCTGCTCCTACCGCTGCATTGATGAAAGCTCCAAGGAGATTCTGCGCCCTGTGACGGCCAAGGCCGTGATCACAGACAAGGATATGACCGTGACCAACTATATCGGATGCCTTTCCGGCCTCTATGACACCACCCGCCACGGGAAGATCTACCTTCGGGAGGAGCTTAAGAGCATTCGGGACGACTATGCCTATTGGCTGGATATCGTGATGCTGGAAAAGGTGGCCTATGGAAACCCGGAGATTTTGGCCAGCTACCGTGTATTGGCCAACTCCACCACAGGAAATAAGAAAAAGCTCATTGGCAAGCAGTTCCAGTTCTACCGGAACTATCTGCATCTGGGTGTATGCCGCAGCTTAATCAACACCTTCCGCTGGGGCATCAACGGCCTGAAAAAATATCACGGCTAAGCAGAACGGTTTGAATGTTTTTGAGGGGGTGGCCCTGATTCCTGAAATCAGCGTAATTGTACCGGTATATAAAGTAGAACCTTATCTGGAGCGCTGTGTCAAGTCGATCTTGGCGCAGACCTTTGGGGACTATGAGATCATTCTGGTGGACGACGGCTCGCCGGACACCTGTCCGGCCCTGTGCGACCAGTGGGCCCAGCGGGATCCGAGGATCCGTGTGGTGCATAAAGAAAACGGCGGCCTCAGTTCTGCCCGGAATGCGGGCATGGCGGTCTGTCAGGGGAATTATATCAGCTTTGTGGACTCGGATGACTGGATCGAGCCCCAGATGCTGGAGTATTTATATGGACTTTTGCAGGCGCATCCCGAGGCGCAGATCGCCCAGTGCGAGGCTTTGGTCAGCAAGGATGAGCGCCCGTTTCCGCCGCAGCCCCGGGAGGAGATCCGGGTATTTGACCGGAAGGATATGATGGACTACTTCTTCCGCATTCACGGAGAGGCCAGCAATACGGCAGTATGGAACAAGCTCTACACCCGTCAGGTTCTGGAGGGCTTCTCTTTTGTGATCACCTTGAATGAGGATGTAGAGGCCAGCTATGAGTTCTTCCGGCGGGCGGAGAAAATGGTGGTGTCCAACCAGCGGTTCTACCACTATTTCGTCAATCAAAACGGCATCACTTGTTCCAGCTTTTCAAAGAAAGATCTGGACTATCTGGCGGTGTGGGACAGAGTGCTGGCCCGGACGGAAAAGGAACTGCCGGAATACCTGCCCTATGCCCAGATCAGCAGAAAGCGTGCCAACTTTACCATGCTGGTGAAAATGCTCACCAAGGGCTACGATAAAAAGAGTGCAGAAATGAAGGAAATACGCCGGCAGCTCAAAACGGAAGTCCGGCGTGATTTTCGTGCCCTGATGGGCTGGAAAATGCCGCTGAGCCGGAAGGTGCTTCTGGTTCTGGTGTGCCTGTAACGGTCAGGGACGGAGTGAGTCTATGAACGTATTGATCGGATATATGATAGATGGCCGAAACAGCGGCATCGATAAATACATTCTCCGGGTGCTGGACATCCTTGCACGGGAGAACGTCCATGCGGACATTCTGACGGGGAAGGATAACCCGGAGCTGCGGCACGTTCTTTCGCCCTATGGGGCGGAGGTCTTTGAGGTGCCCGGTCTGATGCAACCCAAAGCGCAGTATGCCGCCATGAAGAAGATCCTTCGGGCTGGGCATTATGATGCGGCCTACTTTAATATATCGGAGCCCATGAACTGTATCGGGGCCAAGAGCGCCCATAAGCTCGGCGTCCCCAGAGTGATCATTCACAGCCACAATACCGCTCAGGGGGAGACGAATCCCACAAAGGCAAAGCTCAAGTCCATGCTGAACCGGATGGCACGGCCACGACTTAAAACCTATGGCACCGGCTTCTATGCCTGCTCACAGGCGGCGGGGAAGTGGCTGTTTCCCCAGAGCGTATTGGATTCCAAAGACTATCATGTGCTCTATAATCCGATTCCGGTGGAGGAATTTGCCTTTGATTCCAGCATCCGGGAAGAGACCCGGGAAGCGCTGGGGCTCGGGGATGCCTGCGTTGTAGGGCATGTGGGGAACTTTGTGCCCGCCAAGAACAGTATTTTCCTGCTGGAGATCCTTTCGGCACTGCGGAAGACGATCCCCAATGCCGTGCTGCTGTCTGTCGGCGATGGCCCAGAACGGCAGCAGGTAACAGAACGAGCGAAAGAAATGGGACTGGAAGATGCGGCGGTGTTTCTGGGGATCCGGGACGACGTGCCCCGGCTGCTGCAGGCCATGGACTTTTTTGTACTGCCGTCCCTGTTTGAAGGGCTGCCGGTGTCGGCCATCGAAGCACAGATGGCGGGGCTCCGCTCCTTCCTCAGCGACAGGATTACCACAGAAGTGAAGCTCAGTGACGCATGCAGCTTTCTGCCGATTCAGGAAGGCGGGCAGCGCTGGGCGGAAGCGATGGCAGAGGCTTGGCCGTATGATCGCAGAGATTTCCGGCAGTGCCGGGCGGAGATCAGACCCTTCGACCTGCAACAGCAAACTGATGAGATCATATCCATTTTTCGGTGAAAATAAGGAGAATTGCCAATGAAACGTGTAATATGGTGGGGGGAGCTGTTGGCGGGCCTTGGACTTCTGACGGTTGGATTCCTTCAGGATTGTTCCTTGACGTTTGGAAGGCCGCTGATTTCCTATGTGCTCTGGCCCACGATCTTCTTAGCGGGCCTCCTGTGCCTGTACCGGGTCATTCACCTGAAGTACTACTGGAAAAGCCGAGGCTTTTGGCTGATGGTGGCGTTTTGCGGATGCTATCTGATCTCCACGGTGCTGAATATTCGGTTTGGATGGTATGAGAATATACGAACGCTGATCCTGCAGGGGTTCCTATTCTTCCTGATTTATTGCTATCCGGATAGGGAAGAGGACGGAGAAACCATGAAGCGCAATATCTGGATGGGGTATTATATTATTGCATGCGCAATCCTGAGTGTTCTCAGCTTTGTGTATTTCCTGACTGGCCGGAACGAGATCTATTATCCTGAAGTTGCTTCGATTCCGCTGTACTATACGGGCTTTTACTGGGGCCGTCTCTACGGTGTCTACTGGGATCCCAACATCGGCGGCCTTATGTGCTGCGTGTCCCTGATGCTGTCTGCCGAGTTCTTCCGCCGGTATAAATCTGTGGTGGTGCGGATCCTTATGTGTGCCTCCATTGCCCTGAGCGTCCTCTATATCGCCTTTTCCGATTCCCGCACCGGGCGGCTGGCAATGGGCGTTGGCGTTGCGCTCTACGCAGTGATGTGGGCCGCTCAGAGCCGGAAGCGTGCAGTGGCATCTACCTGTGCCGCATTGGCGCTGGTGGTGGCCATCGGTGCGCCGGTGCTCATCAAGAATACGTATAACAACGTGATGCAGACGCAGGAAGAGACACTGCTGGCCCAGGAAGAGAAGGAATTGGCGCAGGAGAAACAGAAAGCGGGAAAAGAGGAGAAGACGGAAGAAGAAATTGCCATTGCAATGCAGGAGGGAAAGCTCACCGGAACCGAGACGGTGATCCGTCAGTCTGATGATATCAGCTCGGATCTTACCAACCGTCGGTTTGACATCTGGAAGAGTGCCGTTGATATTTTCCTGGCTAATCCGGCCTTCGGCGTAGGACATAATACCGTGCTTGCTTATGTGGAAGCGGAGCAGCCGGATTCCTATCTCATCAACAATGACCATATGCACTTTGCAAGCATGCACAATACATTTTTTGATGTGCTGGTGGCCCAGGGGGCTGCTGGATTTGCACTGTATCTTGCCATGGCGATCCTGTTTGTGGTGGTGATTCTGAAAGACAGAAGCCGGATTTTCGAGCAGACAGGGGGGCAGGGCATTGTGATGTTTGCTCTGGTGGCGGCGATGGTATGCGCCAGCTGCTTTATGTCGGAGATCGTCTATGTGTGCTCCCCTATGTCCTTTATGTTCTGGATGGCACTGAGCGTTATGATGAGGGCTTCCAAACCGAAAAAAGAAGCATAACAGAAGGAGAAGAGTTTTCATGCAGAGAGTATTGAGTGTTTCTGTTGCGGCCTATAATGTCCAGCAGTTTATTGAGCAGTGTCTGGATTCCTTTCTGGATCCGGCGGTAACGGATCGGGTGGAGGTTCTGGTGACAGATGACGGCTCCAAGGACGATACCGCAAAGATCGTTGCGGAGTACGAGGCGAAGTATCCCGGTGCCATCCGGCTGATCTCCCAGAAGAACGCCGGCCCCGGCTCCACGGTCAACAGCGGCATTGCCCATGCCACCGGAAAGTATTTCCGCATGGTGGACGGGGATGACTGGGTGAACACCCCGGACATGGGGAAGTTTCTGGACGTGCTGGAACAGACCGATGCGGACATGGTCTGCGCAAACTTTATGCGGGTAGATCATGAGACCGGCCAGACCGAGCTGGCAAAGGTGGGAACGGCCCCCTGCATGGACGTGCCCTTTGAGGATGTGTGCGGGGAGATGTCTCTCAGCATGCACAATGTGACCTACAAGACGGAGCTGATGCAGAAAAATAATATCCGTCTGGACAACTGCTTCTACACCGATTCGGAGTATCTGATGTTCCCGATCCCCTATGTAAAGACCGTAACGGTGGTGGATCTCACCATCTATATGTACCGGGTATCGCTTTCCACCCAGAGCATGAACATCAACAGCCTTCAGCGGAACAAGGACATGCACACCATGGTGCTGGGCCATCTCACCGATGCCTATGCCGCCTACGAGAAGAGCGGTCAGGCAAAGCCCAATACCGCCCGGTTCCTGCGGCGGAGCATTGCCAATATGGCGGGCATGCAGTTGGTGATCCACCTTTCCATGGAGGATGAAAAGACCTATAAGGAGAAGACCCGGGAGCTTCTGGAGGAGATCCGCCGGAAGAGCCAGAGCCTCTATGATACCATCAACGAGGCCAAGTCCTTCCATCTGCTCACCGGCTCCCACTATATGCTGTATTCCATGCTGGCCTCCCGCCAGAAGAAAAAGCTGGGCCTGAAGAGCTGAGAGGGAAGAAAAGGATATGGAGAGAAAAAGAGTCGTTTATTTTGATGTGCTCAACGTGCTGGCCTGCCTGTCCGTCATTGGCATGCACTGCAATGGACTGGTGCACAATTTTTCGGATACCGCCGCATGGCGGCAGGCGCTGGCGGTGGATGTGCTGGCCTACTGGGCGGTGCCGATTTTTATCATGATCTCCGGCGCAACGATGATGAACTATCGGGAGCGCTACTCCACCGGGACGTTTATGAAGCGCCGGTTCATGAAGGTGGGGATTCCGCTGGTGATCTGGTCGGCCGTATTTTACGGTTGGAAGCTGTTCCGGGGAAGCATGACATGGAACGGCTGGCTGGATTTTATCAATGTACTGGTGAACTTCCAGATCGAGCCGGTCTATTGGTTCTTTGCACCGCTGTTTATGGTGTATCTGTCTCTGCCGGTGCTCTCGAGATTGGCGGAGTATCGTTCGACCCTCAGATATATGCTGATCGTCGGATTTCTCACCTGCTCCGTCCTGCCGTTTGTTATGAAGCTCCTTGGTGTTTCGTACTGGGATAATTTTGCGCTGCCGGTCACCGGCGGCTATGTGATCCTTGTGCTGCTGGGGTACCTGCTGAGCACATCGGAACTTTTGCCATGGCAGCGGGCCGTGGTCTATGTGCTGGGCGTGATCGGTGCGGCAACCCGATATTTCTATACGGTGTATGCCACGGTGAGAGACGGTGCCCTGAACAAGCTCACATGGGAGTATATTAACTGGCCCTCCATTCTATTAGCTGTTGCAATTTTCGTGCTGGTGAAGTATACTTGTCGGCGTAAGCCTTTCCAAAATGAGAAGTTTATCCGTCTGGTAAAATGGCTTTCCGGTGCCAGCTTTGGCATTTATCTGATCCACGTGTTCATTATGGGGCATCTTGCCAGCCTGCTGGGGGTGAATACGGCCAGTGGCTGGTGGCGTCTGCTTGCGGCTCCGGCGGTGTACCTCATCGCTCTGACCATTGTCAAGCTGCTGCAAAAGATCCCCTATGTGGGAAAGTACCTGTTCCCATGAGCCTGTGCGGCAAAGGCCGCATCATTAAAATTTGGAGTGTGAATATACCGTGAAAGGAATTATTCTTGCTGCCGGTAAGGGGACTCGCCTGTACCCGGTTACGCTGCCCATTTGTAAGCCGCTGCTGCCGGTTTACGATAAGCCCATGATCTACTACCCGCTGTCGGTGCTGATGACGGCGGGGATTCGTGATATCCTGATCATTGTCCCGCCGGACGATCAGGATCCCTTTGCCAATCTGCTGGGAGACGGAAGCCAGTTTGGCATCCACATCGAGTACAAGGAGCAGAAGGTACAGCGGGGAATTGCCGATGCGTTCATCATTGGCGCCGATTTTATCGGCGATGATTCGGTCTGCCTTGCGCTGGGGGATAATATCTTCTATGGCCCCGGGTTCCGCAGAAAGCTGCGCTCCGCAGTGAAGCAGACAAAGGGCGCAACCATCTTCGGCTATTATGTTTCTGATCCCAGAGCCTTTGGCGTGGTGGAATTTGACAAGAATGGGAAGGCCATTTCCATTGAGGAAAAGCCTGCCCAGCCCAAGTCCAACTACATCGTTCCCGGCCTGTACATCTATGACAATAAGGTTGTGGAGATCGCCAAGAACGTTCAGCCCTCTGCCCGGGGGGAGCTGGAGATCACCTCTGTGAACAACGCCTATCTCGAAAAGAAAATGCTGAACGTTGTGACCCTGGGGGCCGAGTATACATGGTTTGACACCGGCAATGCAGACAGCCTCTATGAGGCGGCCGGTTCCATCAAGGCGGCCCAGCGCAGCGGCAAGATGATCGGCTGTCTGGAAGAGACTGCTCTGAAAAATGCATGGATCACCATCGACCAGCTGCTGGAATCTGCCAAGGCCATGGAAAAGACCAAGTATGGCCAGTATCTGCTGGAGGTCGCCGCAGAGACCGAGCAGGATTGAGTAACGGCCATAAACAGGCCCTTGAGGTTCTATGAAAAGCAAATCAATCAAGTTGAATTTTGTCATGAACGCCATCCTTACTATGTCGTCCATGATTTTCCCGCTGATTACATTCCGATATGTGTCGGGGATCCTGATGCCGGAGGGAACCGGAAAGGTCTCCTTTGCCATCTCGCTAATCACCTATTTTAATATGTTTGCCCAGCTGGGTATTCCCACCTATGGCATCCGCGCCTGCGCCATGGTGCGGGACGATAAGGAAGAGCTCACCAGAACAGCCCATGAGCTGCTGGCCATCAACCTGCTGGTGGGCGCACTGGCGTATATTGCCCTGGGGCTGGCGCTGGCTTTTGTGCCATCGCTCCGGGAGGATCGTGCCCTGTATATCGTGGTGAGCTCCACCATATTCCTGTCGGCCATCGGCATGGAATGGCTCTATAAGGCGCTGGAGCAGTATGCCTATATCACGGTGCGTTCCATCCTGTTTAAGGTGATTGCCCTTGTGGCCATGTTTGTGCTGATCCATAAGAAGAGCGACTATGTGATCTATGGAGGCATCAGCATTTTTGCCTCCAGCGCAGCCAATCTGGTGAACCTGTTCCATGCCCGGAAGTACATTGGCTTCCGGCCGGTGGGGAATTATCACATGGGGCGGCACATGAAGGCGGTTCTGGTGTTCTTCGCCATGTCCTGCGCCACCACAGTCTACACCAATCTCGATACGGTAATGCTGGGCATTATGACCACAAAGACGGATGTGGGCTATTATGACGCCGCCGTAAAGGTAAAGAATATTCTGGTCAGCGTGGTCACGTCTCTTGGAACCGTATTGCTGCCCCGTGCGTCCTATTATATCGAGATGGAGATGTACGATGAGTTTAAGCGCATCAGCGCCAAGGCACTGAATTTTGCGATCCTTGCAGCGCTGCCGCTGATGCTGTTCTTCATGATGTTTGCACGGCAAAGCATCGCATTCCTCACCGGCGGGGCGGAGTATGCACCGGCAACGGTGCCCATGCAGGTGATTATGCCAACGCTGCTGCTGATCGGCATCACCAATATTCTGGGCATTCAGATTCTGGTGCCCCTTGGACGGGAGAAGACAGTCCTGGCCTCTGAAATCGCCGGTGCGGTGACGGATCTGGTGCTCAATGCCATCCTAATCCCCATGCTGGCGGCCACCGGTGCGGCCATCGGTACCCTCGTGGCGGAGGCTGTGGTGCTGCTGGTGCAGTATATTGCCCTGCGGGGGGAGATCCGGGGTGCTTTTGCGAAGATCCAATACGGAAAGATCCTGCTGGCACTGGTTTTGGCCTTTGGGGCCAGCTTCTGGGTGGCATTTTTGCAGCTGGGCAGCTTCCTGACCCTGCTGATCGCCGCTGCGGCGTTCTTTGCAGTGTATGGGATCGGACTGCTGGTGACCAAAGAACCGCTGATGGAAGAGATCCTTGGACAGACCCTGAGAAAATTGACCGGACGCAAGAAAGGAACGGAATAATATGAAAAAGTACGATTATCTGGTGGTAGGCGCCGGACTATACGGTGCGGTATTTGCCCAGAAGGCCCATGCGGCGGGGAAGTCGGTGCTGGTCATCGACAAGCGACCCAACATTGGCGGCAACGTCTATACCGAGGATGTGGAGGGCATCCATGTGCACAAGTACGGTGCGCACATTTTCCACACCAACAATAAGACCGTATGGGACTATGTGACGAAGTTTGCGGAGTTTAACCGGTTTACCAATTCCCCGGTGGCAAACTACCATGGAGAGCTGTACTCTCTGCCTTTTAACATGTACACCTTCAATAAGATGTGGGGGGTTGTGACCCCTCAGGAGGCTGCGGACAAGATCGAGGCGCAGCGGAAGGCCGCCGGTATTACAGAGCCTAAAAATCTGGAAGAGCAGGCCATTTCTCTGGTGGGCACTGACATCTATGAGAAGCTGGTAAAGGGCTATACCGAGAAGCAGTGGGGCCGCTCCTGCGATCAGCTGCCCTCCTTTATCATCAAGCGTCTGCCGGTGCGGCTGACCTTTGACAACAACTACTTCAATGCGCTCTATCAGGGCATTCCCGTGGGAGGCTACACCAAGCTGGTGGAGCACCTGCTTCAGGGCGTAGAGGTTCAGCTGAATGTAGACTATCTGGAGAAGAAGACGGAGCTGGACACCATGGCGGAGAAGGTGGTCTACACGGGCCCCATTGATGCCTACTTCGGCTATCAGCTGGGGACGCTGGAGTACCGCTCCGTGCGCTTTGAGACCGAGCTGCTGGACATCCCCAATTTTCAGGGCAATGCCGCAGTGAACTATACGGATCGGGAGACCCCGTGGACCCGGATCATCGAGCACAAATGGTTTGAGTTCGGCAAGGACGATCAGGGCAATGACCTGCCCAAGACGGTCATCAGCCGGGAGTACAGCTCCGAGTGGAAGCCCGGGGACGAGCCCTATTATCCCGTCAACGATGAAAAGAACGGCGCCCTCTATCAGCGGTATAAAGCGCTGGCGGAAAAGGAGACCGGCGTGATTTTCGGCGGGCGTCTGGGTGAGTACAAGTACTACGATATGGATATGGTCATTGCTGCGGCCCTCCAGATGGCAGAGGCACAGCTGGGCTAAGCGTTGATGAAAAACACGGCGCTCCGGCGAAGACGCTCAGGTGCCGCAGAATAACATAAAAGAGGGGGATACCCATGCAAAACAGAAAACGGCGCAGACGCAGAACCAGCGTGGACTGGTTTGTGGGCAAGGTGGCTCTGCTGCTCACTTTGTTTATGGCGTTTATCTTCGCAATCTCGGTCTATTCAACCAAGATGCTGCCGGGCAAGCTCATGGCAGTGCTGGGTGCGGCACTGCTGCTGATCGTGGTGCTGGTGGGACTGCTGACTTGGAAGTCCAAATACCGGGCACGGTATGTGATCGGACTGGTGCTGGCGGTGATCATGTGTGTGATCTTCGGCGTTGGAACCAGCTATGTGTTTAAGGGCCTCACCACCGCCAAGGAGATCACCACCGTCCGGACAGAGACGGCGGCTGTGGGCATTTATGTCCGGGCAGACGACACAAATGACTACGCACAGGTGGCGGGTACCTACAGCTATGGCATTCTGGCCGATCAGGATCGTGAGAATACCAACGAGGCGATCAAGTCCATTGAGTCGGAGTATTCCGTGAGCCTTAACACCACCGAATATCCCGGTCTGGCGCAGCTCATTGATGCGATTCTGGGTGGCGACGTGGATGCCATTATCATGAACAGTGCCTATCTGGATCTGCTGGGCGAAATGGAGGGCTATGAGAATGCGGCCTCCCAGCTCAGAGAGGTAGAGGTCAAGCACATCGAGCGGGAAGTGGAGGTCTCCCAGCAGCCTGCTGATGTGCCGGAGGACCGGCTGACCGGTGTTACCGACGAGACGGAGCTCAATGGCAATCAGGAAGGCATGATCTTCACGGTGTTCATCAGCGGCATTGATAACCGGGGCGCTTTGATCGCCAAGAGCCGCAGTGATGTAAACATTCTCGCCTCCATCAATACTGCCACAAAGCAGGTGGTGCTGATCTCCACGCCCAGAGATTATTATGTACCTCTGTCCATTTCCAACGGTGCCAAGGATAAGCTGACCCATGCGGGCATCTACGGCATCAACGTCTGCATGGACACCATGGCCATGCTCTATAACGTCAATGTGGACTACTACTTCCGGGTGAACTTCGGCGGCTTTGAGGACATCATTGATGCGCTGGGCGGTGTAACGGTTGACTCCGAGGTGGCCTTCTCCACGGATAACTACTCCTTCCAGCAGGGGCCGAACAACGTAAACGGCAAGCAGGCACTGGAATTTGTCCGGGAGCGCCATGCTTTTGCCTCCGGCGACCGTCAGCGGGGCAAGAACCAGCTGGCAATCATCAAGGCGGTCATCAACAAGGCCATGTCTCCGGAGCTTCTGGTGTCCTATAACTCCCTGATGAGCGCCTTGGAGGGCAGCTTTGAGACCAGCGTGCCCTATGATACCATCAGCACCCTCGTCCGGGAGCAGCTGGACAAGGGCGGCGACTGGAACGTGGTCAGCTACAGCGTAGACGGAACTGGCGACAGTCAGGTACCTTATTCCATGAGCCAGAAGGCTTATGTCATGGTGCCGACCCAGTCCACGGTGGATACCGCCAAGAGCCTGATCGCACAGGTCTATAACGGCGAGACTGTTACCGCACCCTGACACAATATGAAAGTTCTTCGTCGTTTTAGACAAAGAATGCATACGAAATGCTTGGAAATCCCTGCACCGTGGTGCGGGGATTTCCTTTACTTCCTAAGGGGAAACCAGTATAATTATCCTGAACTTAAGGAAGTGCCGCACCACGGAGGACAGGCGGGAGCGCCAGAGAGCGGCATGGAAATGACGGAAAACATCGAGGAGGACAAAAATGGAAGCAATCAAACAATTTCTGAAACGCAAGGATATCGAGATATCCTTAAAGCGTTACGGCATCGATGCGCTGGGGGCCATGGCACAGGGCCTGTTCTGCTCGCTGCTGATCGGAACCATCATCAACACATTGGGAACCCAGTTCCACATTGACGCCCTGACCAGAACGGTAGCCACCGTCAGCGGTACGGAGTATACCGTGGGCGGCCTTGCCTCGGCCATGAGTGGCCCCGCCATGGCGGTGGCCATCGGCTACGCCCTGAAATGCCCGCCTCTGGTGCTCTTTTCTCTGATTACCGTCGGCTTCTCTGCCAATGCCCTGGGCGGTGCCGGCGGCCCTCTGGCCGTGCTGTTTGTGGCCATTCTGGCTGCTGAGATCGGCAAGGCCGTCTCCAAGGAGACCAAGATCGACGTGCTGGTGACGCCCCTTGTGACCATTGGCGTAGGGGTTGGCCTGTCGGCATGGTGGGCACCTGCGCTGGGCAAGGCGGCCATGCATGTGGGCGACCTGATTATGGTTGCCACAAACCTTCAGCCCTTCTTTATGGGCATTCTGGTCTCTGTGATCGTAGGCATTGCCCTGACGCTGCCCATCTCCTCTGCGGCCATCTGCGCTGCGCTGGGACTGACCGGACTGGCAGGCGGCGCTGCTGTGGCAGGCTGCTGCGCCCAGATGGTGGGCTTTGCGGTGATGTCCTTTAAGGAGAATCGCTGGGGCGGGCTGGTCTCTCAGGGCATCGGTACCTCCATGCTCCAGATGGGCAACATTGTCCGGAATCCCCGGATCTGGATCGCACCCATTGTGACCTCGGCCATTACGGGCCCCATTGCCACCTGCGTGTTCCATCTTCAGATGAACGGTGCGCCGGTCTCCTCCGGCATGGGCACCTGCGGTCTGGTGGGACAGATCGGCGTCTACACCGGATGGGTGGCGGACGTTGCCTCCGGCGCCAAGAGCGCCATCACCACAATGGACTGGGTCGGGCTGATCCTCATTTCCTTTGTGCTGCCCGCTGTGCTCTGCCCCCTGATCAACATGATCGTGCGGAAGCTGGGCTGGGTCAAGGATGGAGATCTGACCCTGAAGGACTGATTCCGTATACAAAAATACCGCACTGCTCTTTGCAGTGCGGTATTTTGGGACAACGCAAAAACCGGCCGCATCCATTGGATGCAGCCGGTTTGGGTTTATTGCGGTGAATCAGCGCATAATGATCTCATGACGCTTGGGACCGGTGGACACCATAGAGATGGGCACACCGATCTGCTTCTCAATGAACAGCACATAGTCCTGCGCAGCCTTGGGGAGCTTATCCCACTGGGTGGTGCCACGGATGTCGCACTTCCAGCCGGGGAGCGTGGTGTAGATGGGCTTTGCATGCTTGAGCTCGTGGGTTACAGGGAAGTCCTCGGTCACCTTGCCGTCAATCTCATAGCCGGTGCAGACCTTGATCTCATCCAGATAGCCCATAACGTCCAGACAGGTGAGGACTACATCGGTAGCGCCCTGAACGGAGACACCATAGCGGGTCGCCACGGCGTCAAACCAGCCCACACGGCGGGGACGGCCTGTGGTGGCGCCATATTCGCCTGCATCGCCGCCGCGATGACGGAGCTCCTCTGCCTCATCGCCAAAGAGCTCGCTGACGAACTCGCCTGCGCCCACTGCACTGGAATAGGACTTGGTGACCACATAGACCTGCTTCATCTCCTTGGGCGGGATGCCTGCGCCCACGCAGCCGAAGGCGGCCAGTGTATGGGAGGAGGTGGTCATGGGATAGATGCCGAAATCGGGATCCTTCAGGGAGCCCAGCTGCCCCTCCAGCAGAATGGTCTTGCCGGCCTTGTTGGCCTCGGCCAGATACTTGTGGACGTTGCCCACATAGGGACGGATCATCTCACGCCACTCCATCAGCAGGTCGAAGAGCTCATCGGCATGGATCTCGGGCTTGTGATAGAGGTTGACGAACAGTGCATTTTTCAGGGTGCAGATGTTCTCCAGCCGGGCCTTGAGGCCCTCTTCATCAAAGAGCTCGTTGATCTGAATGCCGTTCTTGGCATATTTGTCGGAATAGAAGGGAGCAATGCCGGACTTGGTAGAGCCGAAGGCATTGCCGGCCAGACGCTCTTCCTCATAGGTGTCCTGCAGAACATGGTAGGGCATCAGCAGCTGAACCCGGTCAGATACCATCAGCTTGGGTGCAGGAACGCCTGCATCGGTGATGGCCTTGATCTCTGCCATGAGCTTGGGAATGTCCAGCGCTACGCCGTTGCCGATGATATTCATGGTGCCGGGGTTGCAGGCACCGGAAGGGATCAGGTGCAGGGCAAACTTTCCGTAATCGTTGATGATGGTGTGGCCAGCATTGGCGCCGCCCTGAAAGCGAACGACAATATCAGAGGACTCAGAGAGCAGGTCTGTGACCTTGCCTTTCCCCTCGTCACCCCAGTTGGCACCCACAATTGCTTTCACCATAGTTGATACCTCCGCGGATGGGATTCGCAACCGCCGGTGTACCCGGCCGGATTTGCCTTTTCCATGTCCGCTGTTAACTCCGGTGTCATTATATCGCATGCAGGGAAGATTTGCAAGGGATTTGCAGGGCATATCGTCAAAATTCCGTCTTTACTTTCGTTTATCACTTTGTTAAAATAATAAATAACCAATGAAATGGAGAGGTGCGCAGAAATGAACAGTCACGGTAAGGGAAGCGATCGGGGTGCGGCGCTCTATGAGGCACTGCTGACCTTAAAGACCCCGGAAGAATGCTATGCCTTTTTTGAGGATCTCTGCACGGTGTCGGAACAGATGGCCATGGAGCAGCGGTTTGAGGTGGCACGTCTGCTGGATCAGGGGAATATCTACAGTGATGTACTGGAAAAGACCGGCGTCAGCAGCGCCACGGTGAGTCGGGTCAAGCGCTGCCTGAATTATGGAGCAGGGGGCTACCGGCTGGTGCTGGAGCGCATGAAAACCGGGGAGGAAACGGAATGAGCAGCTACGGACCGCTGGCAGACTGGTACGACAGCCTGACGGAGGATGTGGACTACGAGGGACTCTATGCGTATCTCATGGCCATCTTCCGCCGGAACGGCATCCAGCCGGACACGGTGCTGGATATGGCCTGCGGCACCGGCAGCCTCAGTATCCTGTTTGCGGGAAATGGCAGCCGCTGTTATGGCATGGATCTCAGCGTGGATATGCTGACCCGGGGCGCCATGAAGGTGCAGGATATGGACCCTGCGCCTATGTTTCTCCATGGCGACATGGCAGACTTTACCCTGCCGGAGCAGGTGGACGTACTGGTGTGCATGCTGGACAGCTTCAACTATATGGCCACGCCGGAGCAAGGGCTCCGTGCCATTTCCTGCTTTGCCCGGGCGCTGCGGCCCGGGGGCATGCTGGTGTTTGATGTGCGCCCGCCGGAGCAGCTCCGTGCCTTTGACGGTCAGATGTTTATGGACGAGACCGAGGACGTAGTGTGCATCTGGCGCACGGAGTTTGACGAAAAAGAGAACCAGTGCTTCTACGGCATGGACATCTTTGTGCGGGAAGGGAAGCTCTGGCGGCGGGAGCAGGAGGAGCATGTGGAATATGCCTATTCTCTCCCGTGGCTTCAGGAGCAGCTTCAGGCGGCGGGCTTTACCGACGTCCATTTTTACGGGGAGCGGACGTTCCTGCCACCCCAGCCCGATGAAGAGCGGGTGTTTATTACAGCACGAAAGGAAGAGCGCACATGACAGATCAGCTTGTCCGGGCCATGACACGGGACGGCTTTGTAAAAATTACGGCGGTGAGCACCACGGAGCTTACCGGCCGGGCCAGAGAGATCCATCATACCACTGCCGTGGCCACGGCGGCCCTTGGACGGGTGCTGGCGGCCACCAGTATGATCGGCAATATGCAGAAGATCGACCAGGGCAGTGTGACCCTGATCATCAAGGGCGGCGGTCCGCTGGGAACGCTGCTGGCCACCGCAGACCCGGAGGGAAATGTCCGGGGCTATGTGGAAAATCCGCAGATTGATTTGATGGAGAAGTATCAGGGAAAGCTGGACGTGGGAGCGGCAGTGGGTGCCGACGGAACACTGACCCTGATCCGGGATCTCCATATGAAGGATCCCTATGTGGGCACCGTACAGCTGCTGGGCGGCGAGATCGCCGAGGATGTGGCGGCATACTTTGTGGAGAGTGAGCAGGTGCCGACTGTATGTGCCCTGGGCGTGCTGCTGAACCGGGATCAGACGGTGGATGTGGCCGGGGGCTATCTGCTGCAGCTGCTGCCCGGTGCGCCGGATTGCCTGATCGACCAGCTGGAGGCCAGCGTTGCCAAGGCGGGCAGCGTCTCCGGCATGATGAAGAATGGCCTTGGGCCGGCAGAGATCATTGAGACCCTGCTGGGGAAGGATGAAGTGGAAATCCTGGAGACCACGCCCATTTCCTATAAGTGCTATTGCAGCCGGGAGCGGGTGGCATCCACCATTATTTCGCTGGGTGCAAAGGAAATGCAGGATATCATCGATGAGGGGCAGGACATCCATGTGGACTGCCAGTTCTGCGATACGGTGTATACCTTTACCCCGGCGGATATTCAGGCGCTGCTGGATCATGCCACAAAGCCCGAGGAACCGGAGGATACGGAATAACAGATCACAAAAAGTCCAGATTCGGCACCATGACCGAATCTGGACTTTCTTGGGATGATATTAGAGCTTCAGGAAGCCCTCCAGCACCTTCAGGGTGTTCATAACGCCGTCGATATGGCTGCGCTCATAGCCGTGGCTGGCATAGACGCCTGCACCGATGAGACCGTGGCGAATGTCGTTTCCGGCGGAGAGGGTGGCCTCCACATCGGAGCCGTAGTGGGGGTAGACGTCAACGGCAAAATCGGCCTGCTCATTCCGGGCGGCGGCGATGAGCTCGGAGACCAGCGAATAGCTGTAGGGGCCGCCGGAGTCCTTGCAGCAGATGGAGACCTGCCGCTCTGTGCAGGATAGCCCCTCGCCCACACAGCCCATGTCCACGCTGATGGCGTCTGTAACGCCCGCAGGGACGGAACCGGCACCGCCGTGGCCAACCTCTTCGTAAACGGTGACGTGGGCGTAGACACGGCGCTGGAGCTTCAAATGGCTATCGTGGATGTACTTGGCCAGCCCCAGAAGGATACCCACGGAGAGTTTGTCGTCCAGAAAACGGCTCTTGATATAGCCGGAGGAGGTCACATGGGTGCGGGGGTCAAAGCACACAATGTCACCGGTCATAATGCCCAGCTTTTCGGCATCGGCCTTGGAGGCGACGTCCTCGTCCAGCACGACCTCAGTGGTGTCAAAGCTGCGCTCCGTTTTGGCATAGGCGCCGTTTACATGGACAGAGGCATTGATGAGCTGCAAGGTGCCCTCATAGACCCGGCCATCCCGGGTGTAGACCTTTACGTTTTCTGCCTCGCCGTTCTGGGCCTGCATGCCGCCCAGCGCCGTAACACGGAGCCGGCCATTGGCCTTGACCTCGGCTACCATGGCGCCTAGGGTGTCGGTGTGGGCCTCCAGCAGGACGGCGTTTTCGGCATCCTCACCCCCAAGGCAGATGAGTACGCCGCCCTTCCGGGTCAGGTGTGCCTCAAAGCCCAGAGCCTGAAAAGCCTCCAGCACCCACTGGGCTGCTTTCTTGGTATAGCCGGTGGGGCTGTCAATGCCCAGAAGGGCAGCGGCCTGCTGTACGGCAAAATCTCGATATGCGGTTTCCATATCCATCAACCTCATTTCTGATTTTTTTCAATAAAATAATAGGATCATTATAGCAGGTATCCCGGAAAAAGAAAAGACGGAGGATTTTCCTAAAAAGTTTTTTCTGCGAAAAAGTGTTGCAAATCAAGGGTTTTTTCGCATTCTACAAAAAAGATTGAAAAAATTCGAAAAAAGTGCTTGACAATTGGGGGTATCCTGAGTATAATAGCAACGTTCCTTGTGAGGCACGGTTCCCAACACCGCCTCACAGAACGGCTTGGGAGCATAGCTCAGCTGGGAGAGCACCTGCCTTACAAGCAGGGGGTCACAGGTTCGAGCCCTGTTGTTCCCACCA
>CAUHNW010000014.1:0-85139 GCA_959607825.1 uncultured Oscillospiraceae bacterium
GGGAATTGTAATTGATGGTGAAGGTTCAAAGGTTATTTGCAAAGACTAATTTAAAAATTCCAGTTTAACGAACAGGAGATGATGAACGCATGAAAATCCTACATGAACTTTCTTGGCTATGGGAAACGCTGGGCATTGCGCTTGTTGCTGCGGCTGTCTGCATGGCTTGCGCTGCGCTGATTGGCAAGGCAGCGAAGAAGAAGCTCGACAAAAAGGTGTTGGCGGTCGTAGGGGCAGCGGCATTTGTGGGCGCGATTCTGGCGGTCATTCTGATCGCCCGGACACCGATGCCGCTTTGATAGGACGGAGGACTTGATTGGCAGCGCATAAGCTCCTGCTTTTATACATTGCGGGAAGGAGGACAGCCGAAAATGAAAGACAAAACCTATATCGCAATCGACCTGAAATCTTTCTACGCCTCCGTGGAGTGCCGGGAGCGCGGCTTAGATCCTCTGGACACAAATCTCGTTGTCGCGGATGAGAGCCGGACGGACAAGACTATCTGCCTTGCCGTTACACCCTCTCTCAAAAGCTACGGTATCTCCGGACGCGGACGGCTGTTTGAAGTCAAGCAGCGTGTGAAGGAAGCGAATGCCGGACGGCAGCACGACGCGCCGGGACACAGGCTGGACGGCACATCACACTTCTTCTCGGAGCTGCAAGCAAACCCGTCTCTGGCGATTGACTTCATCATCGCGCCGCCTCGGATGGCGTACTACATGGAGTACAGCACCCGCATCTATCAGGTTTATCTCAAGTATATTGCCCCGGAAGATATTGTGGTCTACTCCATCGACGAGGTGTTCATGGACGTGACGGACTACCTGAATACCTACAAGCTCTCGGCACATGACCTCGCCATGAAGATCATCCTCGATGTGCTTGAAACAACCGGCATCACAGCAACCGCAGGAATCGGCACGAATCTTTTCCTCTGCAAAGTGGCAATGGACATTGTGGCGAAACACATCCCTGCCGACAAGAACGGCGTCCGAATAGCCGAACTGGATGAAATGAAGTTCCGGCATGAGCTTTGGACACATCAGCCCCTCACGGACTTCTGGCGTGTAGGTCGAGGTATTGCCAAGAAACTTGAGCAGAACGGAATGTTCACCATGGGTGATGTCGCCCTCTGTTCTGAGCGGAACGAGGACCTGCTTTACAAGTTGTTCGGCAAGAATGCGGAATTGCTCATCGACCATGCGTGGGGCTGGGAGCCTACGACCATTGAAGCGATCAAGGCATACCGTCCCAGCTCCAACAGCCTCAGTTCCGGTCAGGTATTGCACTGCCCATACGAGACGGATAAAGCAAAGCTGGTTGTGCGGGAAATGACGGATTTGCTTGTGCTGGACTTGGTGGACAAGGGGCTTGTCACTGATCAGATGGTTCTCACCGTTGGTTATGATATTGAGAACCTGACCGTTCCGGCACGACGGGCAAAGTATCACGGCGCTATTGAGACGGATCACCATGGAAGGCAAATTCCAAAACAGGCGCACGGCTCTATCAACCTCGATGGTCACACATCATCTACCCGCAAAATAATGTGTGCTGTGTCAGAACTCTTCGACCGGATCGTGGACAAGAATCTGCTTGTCCGCCGTATGTACGTTGTTGCAAATCATGTCCTGCCGGAAGCCGATGCTCCGAAGAACAATGACGGCGTTGTCCAGCTCGACCTCTTCACTGACTATGCCGCCGAAGAGGGAAAGCAGAAAGCTGAGGACGCTGCATTGGAGCGTGAGCGGAAAATACAAGCCGCCACGCTTGCGATCAAAAAGAAGTACGGCAAGAATGCCATCCTCAAGGCGATGAATCTTGAAGAAGGCGCAACTGCCAAAGACCGTAATGCGCAGATCGGCGGGCATAAGGCATGAAGGATCAAACAAATCGGGACTGTGCAGGTTCTTATATTTGGTTATGTCAATGTGTCACATACACGGAAAATGCGTTTCGCTGCCTGTGGGTAATGCATTCGCTGTTTGCGGGGAGGAATTTTTGCGAAAGCCGTGCTATACTTATCTTCGGAGGTACATAAAAATGGATCAAATAAAGATAGGAAAATTTATCGCTGCTCTGCGGAAAGAGAAAGGATTGACGCAGGAACAGCTCGGAGAAAAGCTCGACGTTACCAACAAAACCATTTCTCGTTGGGAGAACGGCAACTATATGCCCGATGTTGAAATGCTGATACTGCTGTCAAAAGAATTCGGTGTAAGTATTAACGAGCTTATAAGCGGAGAACGGCTTTTAGCGGAGGACTTCAAAAAAGCCGCCGACAATAATCTTGTTGCGGCACTGAACAACAGCACATTTACGCTGAAAGAAAAGATAGCATTTTTTAAGAGGAAATGGCTGCACGAACATATTTCAACTATCGTCCTGTGCGTTGTGGCGTGGATAGGCGTTATAATATGGACAGCGGTGAAATTGCGAGGCAGCGACTCTTATCCGCTTTTGGGTGCAATAGGCAGTATGCTTGCTATACTTTTCTATGTGGTACTGTATAATCGTATGATGGTATATGTGGAGAACCACGCATATCAGAATCCCAACAACGAAGAGATGAATAAGAAATAAATCCCCGGTTATCTGGAAGGGAGATGCAAAATGCGCACGAGCAACAAATACGATGAGATTCTGTCTCTTCCTCACCACGTCTCCAAGACGCGACCACAGATGCCGATGTCAGATCGAGCAGCGCAGTTTGCTCCCTTCGCCGCCCTCACGGGCTACGACTCCGCCATCAAGGAAACCGGGCGTCTGACCGACGAAAAGATTGAGCTTGACGAGGAAGCTCTGACTGCATTGGATATGAAGTATCAGCTTCTCATGGATGTCTTTGATGATGCGCCGGAGGTCACCATTACCTTCTTCCAACCTGATGAGCGGAAGGCTGGCGGAAAATATGCCTCACAGGTTGGCGTCCCTGCATTGGCGAGACCATCTTCGACCTTTCAACAGATTGAGGTCGTATTGCCTGAATTAAGTATTCAGAAACGTGTTGTCGAGATTATTTCCACAATCCAAAAAAAGATTGCGAACAATCAAGAGCTAAACGATAATTTAGCGGCTTAGAGCTGGATGGTGGAGACATCAATCTCGCCGGACATCAGCTTTGGCAAGAGACTACCACTACTTCCATCATCATCCTCAGGCAGATCTGTACGTCAAGCCATCGAACTACGAGCAGAAAAAGCATAAGAAATACAGGACAGACATCAGCCGCAGAGAGAATATGGAATATAACCCTGAAACGGATACCTATACCTGTTCTCAGGGCAGGCTGCTCCATAAGACAGGCACGCGCAATGTCAAAACTTCCACAGGGTACGTCAGCGAGAAAACGGTATATGAGTGCGCCGACTGTACCGGCTGCCCCTGCAAGGAGAAATGCATCCGTTCAAAAAGCAAAGTGCCCCGGGAACAGCGAAGGAAGCATCTGGAAGTATCCGAATATTTTGCCGATCAGCGTCAAGCAATGGAGAAGAAAATTTCCACAGGGATCGGAAAGCAGCTTCGCATGAACCGTTCCATCCAGGCAGAGGGAATGTTTGCCTATGTGAAAACCGATCTTCAGTTCCGCCGTTTCATGCTTCGCGGAGCAGAAAAGGTCGGGGCAGAGTGGACGCTGTTGGCAATGGCATATAACATTCTGCGAATGCACCATAAAGCGCAAAACGGACGGTTGGGAACCCACCTGTTTGCAATGAAGGAAAAATGAAATAGTTTTCCACAAGTTTCAGCAAAGAACAGAAAAAACGCAACAATTTTGAAAGGATGCAATGCCTTTCTGAATTGTTGCGCTCTTTTTTAGAACGATTTCGTTGCTCTTCCGCAATTTTCTGAGGAGAGGCTGCCTCAATGTGCTTTTATCATTTTGAGACAGCCCCTTTTTGCGGAGAAAAAACATTTTTTCAAAATAAAACGGAAATTATCGACCGAATCTACCATAAAACGCATAAATGATTGCATTTCTAAGGAGCCTGTGATACACTGATAGTTGTCTGACTTTGGAGTATACAATAGGAGAGAAGTATATGAAAGAACGTAATCACAAGCGGAGCACCTTCTCCGGGAAGATCGGGTTTGTACTTTCTGCGGCTGGTGCATCGGTAGGACTGGGAAATATCTGGCGTTTCCCCTATCTGGCGGCCAAGTACGGCGGGGGAATTTTCCTGCTGGTTTATATCATTCTGGCCCTGACCTTTGGCTATGCCATGATTATGGCGGAGACGTCACTGGGACGAATGACCGGGAAGAGCCCGGTGGGCGCCTATCAGAGCTTTGGAACGTCCAAATGGCTGTCCGCAGGGGGATGGATCAATGCGGTGATCCCAATTCTGATCGTGCCCTATTATTCTGTTATCGGCGGCTGGGTCATCAAATATCTGGTGGAGTATATTCTGGGTCATGGAAGCGATCTGGCAGCAGACGGCTATTTTTCTGCTTTTATTTCCAGCGGGTTATCCACTGAGGTTTGTTTTGTGATTTTTGCGCTGTTTACCCTGTCCATTATCTATGCCGGTGTGCGCAATGGCATTGAGCGGGTATCCAAGCTGATGATGCCTGTGCTGGTGGTGCTTTCGGTTGTAATTGCCATCTATTCCATCAGCCGTCCGGGTGCAATGGAGGGTGTCAAATACTTTTTGGTACCCAATCCTGCAAACTTCTCATGGATGACGGTCGTGTCTGCCATGGGACAGGTGTTCTACTCTCTTTCTATCGCCATGGGCATCCTGGTCACCTTTGGCTCCTATATGAAAAAGGACATCTCCATTGAGGGCTCTACCCGGAACGTAGAGGTTTTTGATACGGCAATTGCCATTATGGCGGGGCTGATGATTATCCCGGCGGTATTTGCCTTCTCCGGCGGGGACTCCGGCACGCTGAATGCCGGCCCTTCTCTGATGTTTATTACGATTCCCAAGGTCTTTGACAGCATGGGAATGGGAACCTTTGTAGGGATCCTGTTCTTCCTGCTGGTACTGTTCGCTGCTGTGACCAGTTCCATTGCGCTGACAGAAAGCGCGGTTTCCACCTTTGAGGATGAATTTGGCTGGGGACGAAAAAAGGCTACGGTCATTATCGGTGTCGTGATGCTGGCGCTGGGCAGCCTGTCTTCGCTGGGCTACGGGCCGCTGGCGGGCATTGAGATTATCGGAATGCAGTTTCTGGATTTCTTTGATTTCCTGACCAACTCCGTTATGATGCCCATTGCGGCCATTGCCACCTGTCTGTTGGTGTCCCGTGTCATCGGCGTCGAGGGAATCGAGCAGGAGGTACTGGAGGAGGGGGGCACCTTCCGACGCAAGAAGGTTTTCAATGTGATGATCCGGTACATTTGTCCCATTTTTGCGATCATTATTCTGATCAGCTCTGTGGCCAACGCCTTCGGCTGGATCGCAATGTAAGCGACAGCGGCATCCATGCTTGTGGGTGCCGCTTCGATGTTTTTTATGTGGAGTTTTACGGCATGTTCCATGGTGTGCATAATTTTCATAAAAGCCTTTTTGGGACTTTCTTTGTGCGGAGAACTGTGCTATAATACCTCAGGTTTTACACAAAAATTACGGGAAATGGTGAACAGAATGAACGAACAGATCAATGAAGCCACTGAGGTGTCCAAGTCCTCGGCGGAGACAGCGGCTGCTGAGGAAAAATCTAAGGAACCGCCAAAAAAGAAAAAAGGGAAGTTCGGAAGTAGAGCTGCTGCGGCGCTGATTGTGACACTGGCACTGAGCTTTCTGGTGGCGCTCTACGCCCCGTTGGAACTCTATTTTACCAATGTCAGTGAGTTCCCGTTTGACTTTTACACGCTGTGTCCGGTACTGCTGAAGCTGTTTGTGCTGATATTTGCCGCAGGACTGGCTGGATTCGGAATATGCTATGTGCTGTATGACAGGCTCTTTGATGTGGCACTGGTGGGGGCAGGCGTTGTCTATGTAATCGCCTATGTCCATGGCATGTTTCTGGCGGGAAATCTGCCGCCTCTGGACGGCACTGCCTATTCTTGGGGAGATTATGGCAAGGAGAGCATAATATCGCTGGTGATTTGCGCAGTTATTTTTGTACTGGCGGTATTGCTGACCCGCTTCCTCCATATGGCGAAAATGCGGAAGATCATTTCCGGCGTGACTGCATTCTTTACGGCCATCCTGCTGGTGACACTGGTAACGGTGGGGGTTCAGTATGACGGTCTCCAGAAGAAGCCGCAGGAGGTTATTACCACAAACAATGAATTACAGATGTCAGAAGAGCAGAATATGGTGATTTTTCTGCTGGACGCTGTGGATTCGTGGACCTTCAGCGCACTGATGAATGATTCCGATCCGCAGTTTGCGGATGTACTGGAGGACTTTACATATTACCCCAACACAGTGGGGTCGTATGCCTTTACGCAATTCTCGATTCCGTATATTTTAACCGGAGAAAAATTTCTCAATCAGACTGATTTTTGGAGTTATTCTCACGAAGCAATGAAAAAATCCCCGCTGCTCAATGAGCTGAAGGAGAAAAACTATAGGGTAAGCATGTACGAGCCGGATCTTATTTGCGATACAGATCAGATGGATGACTTTGACAACGTGGAGAAGGCGGGCTTGCGATTCAAAAGCTTCTCGGGTATCGTCAAGGAAGAGATCAAGCTGGTTTGGTTCAAGTATGCGCCCTACCCGGTCAAGCGCTTTGCAAAGGTAGATATGAGTGCTTTTTCGGGTCTGGTTGAACCCAGAAGTGATTCCGAGCTCTATTCTTATTATAACTTTGATGTCTATCCGGATCTCAAGGAGAATGAAGTAACGACGATTTCGGATAAGTGCTTTAAGTTCTTCCATCTGGAGGGGGCACATGTACCGTTCCGTTATGATGAGAACATGAACGTCATCGATTCTGCCAACGGCTCCTACGATCAAAGTGTGGAGGCTTCCGTAACAATACTCAAGACGTATCTGGATAAGCTCAAAAAGGCGGGCGTCTATGATAATACCGCAATTGTAGTTATGGCGGATCATGGTTATGGTGAGCACTGGACAGATGGGCTCAAGGGCCGTTCCAATCCGCTCCTGGCGGTGAAAGGAATTGGAGAGAGCCACGATATGCAGATCTCTCAGGCACCGATCAGCTATGAGGATCTTCAGGATGCATTCCATATGCTGCTCAATGGATCCAATTCTACAGAGGTCTTTACTGCACAGGAGGGGGATACTCGGGTTCGTACCTTCATGTATTACCACTATCTGAAGGAAGACCATATGGAGGAGTATGAGCAGACAGGAGACGCATGGGACGAAAACGCATTGGTTCCCACCGGCCGTGTGTTTGAGGCAGGGCAGGGCCTTGTAACGGATGATGCGAATGCCAGCCCGTCTCCCAGCCCCTCAGCAAAGCACTAAGGATGGCTGAGTAATCCTGATATGCCGCAGGCAGAGCATGTCTCTGCCTGCGGCGGCTTTTTCCGTGGGTTTTTCTTGACAGAAAACCTGTAATTTGCTATTCTTTCTGGGCGAGGTGAGAGAATGTCCCGGGTCATGCGCTTTTTCTGCTGGCTGATGGCGCTGGCAGTGCTGCTTTCAGGAATGTGCTTTGAGAAGATCAAGGCAGATTCCATTTTGCGCTGCCCGGAATTCTCTGCTGCACGGGAAGTGTTGGAATATACCACAGAGTCAGAGCCAGCAGCATCTGCGGAAATGGAATTTCTTCCGCAGGTGACCTGCAATACACATTCTGAGGGAAATGTGCAGGAAGAGGCACCTGCGCCCCAGCAGAGCCCTGCCCATTGCGGCAATATACATCCGGCGATGCTCTTACATACCGCTCGCTGGTTTGGGCCCACACTGAAAAATCGTTATGAGGAAATCCTGCGAGGTGTCTGCTGGAGCTTTATTGTCAGCTATATCCAGTGTCAGGGCGGGACGATGCCGGATTCGATTGATATTTGAAACGATACAGCATGCCAGTGGGTATGCTGCGCTTTTCTGCGGCCAAATTTGGCCGGATATATCAATTGAATTGGAGGCATTTTTGTGATCGTCGCACAAATTCTTGCCGTCTTGATCTTCCTTGTGATGTTCGGACTGATTGTATCTGAGAAGATAGAGCGGCATTATATATCCATGGGCTGCGGCCTTTTGATGCTGGTCGTGGTATTCGGCCTTTGCATGCACGATGGGCGGGCAATTTGGGAGACTTTGAGCCTTGAGAGTTTTGTAACGCCCTCCTTCTGGTATTTGGCGGGAGTCAGCGAGAGCTCATCCACCGGCATTAACTGGGCCACGATCCTGTTTGTTGCGGGTATGATGGTGATGGTAGAAGGCATGGGACGAGCGGGGTTCTTCCGTTGGCTTTGCCTTTATATTGCGAAGAAGGTACACTATAAGACCGTTCCGATCCTCATTACATTTATGGTGATGAGCTTTGTTCTTGCCATGTTTATTGACAGTATAACGGTGATCATGTTTCTGGCAGCGGTTACCGCGGAGCTGGCACGGCTGCTGAAATTTGATCCCATTCCACTGATCCTCGCAGAGATCTTCTGCGCCAATCTGGGCGGCAGCGCTACCATGTGCGGCGATCCCCCAAATATCATCATCGGAACCTCGCTTGGTTATGCCTTTGCGGATTTTGTAAGCAATACCGGATTCATTGCTGTGATTTCTCTGATCTTTGTGGTACTGTATTTTTATTTCTGCTTCCGCAAGGAGCTTTCGGCCACCCGGCAGGAGGATGGGGCGCTGGTCTGCCCGGAGCCCCGAGAGGCCATTCACAGCAAGAAGGATTTTGCCGTGAGCTGTGTGATCTTTGCCGTGGCGGTGCTGCTGCTGGTGACCCATGCACAGACGGGGCTTACGGTAGCCACCATCGGTGTGGGCATTGGCCTTGCAACGCTTTTGACCTCGTGGCGTGAGGCACCCCAGATGCTGCGGCAGCTGGATTATCAGACTCTGCTGTTCTTTATCGGACTGTTCGTGGTGGTGGGCGGCCTGGAACAGACGGGGATCCTCAGCCTGATTGCCGGATTTATTGCCAAGGTCAGCGGAGATAATCTGATGGTTATGGTGGCCATTGTCCTTTGGATTTCTGCCATTGCCAGCGCCTTTGTGGATAACATTCCGTTTGCTGCCACGATGATCCCGGTGATCCAGTCTCTGGCGGAGAGCCAGGGTGTAAGCCTTTCGATTTTGGCATGGGCGCTGGCCCTGGGCACCGATATCGGCGGCAGTGCCACACCAATCGGTGCCTCTGCCAATGTTGTAGGTCTTTCCATTGCCGCAAAGAACGGCCATATGGTGGGCTGGGGCAGATATTGTAAATACGCCGTTCCGGCCACTGTGCTGGTGATTGTGATCTCCATGGCGGCGATCTTCCTGCGCTATTGTCTTTAATCGGGAAAGCTGGTAAAATGAAATGGCAGTAAGACAACGAGAGGGAGAGATTTTGATGAAACAGCTGATTATATCTGTTGGACGGGAATACGGCAGCGGCGGTCATGTGATCGCAGAAAAGCTGGCGGAACGGTTTGGGCTTGCGCTCTATGACAGCAATCTTCTGACCTGCGTTGCCCGGGAAAAGGATGTTGCACCGGAAGAGCTGAGCCGTTATGACGAGATCGGTAAGAACAAGCTGCTCTACCGGACCGTCAAGGGGTTCAGTAATTCACCGGAGGAGAATCTGGCAAACCTCCAGTTTGACTATCTCCGGAAGCTTGCGAATCAGGGGAAGTCCTTTGTGATCGTGGGCCGTTGTGCGGAGACCGCACTGAGCCATGTGGATGGACTGGTTTCTATCTTCATTCTGGGGGATGAGGAGGCGAAGATCCAGCGGATCCGCAGCCTTCACCCGGAACTCAGTCGTGACGAGACACGCAGGTTAATGGCCAAAGAGGATTGGAAGAGAAAGTCCTACCACAACTACTACTGCAAGGGGAAGTGGGGCGATGCCCGCACCTATGACCTGACCATCAATTCCAGCCGTTTGGGACTGGATGGGACTGCTGACACACTGGAAAAGTATATCCGGGCAAGAGTGGAAGCAAAGAATTTATCGTCATGAATCATTCGCTGTCGCCTTTGGCGATGGATCACAAAAGGACGTATTGCGTTTTTGCAATACGTCCTTTATGTTCAATCATTTGTAATGTCTAACAAGGCTTAGAAAGTATCCATGCAGCGCACGCCCGATCCGAGGTGTGCGCTCAGCGCACCAGGACTTACAGGATATCCATAGCAGCGCAGAAGCCCTCGTAGGTGGCCTGCTTTACCGTGCGTGCCCGCTTGGCATCGCCGGTGACCACAAACCATGGGGTAACGCCCTCCAGGCTCTTTACGATGTCATCGTTGGAACGGTTGCCGCAGCAGTAGTACACGTAATCAGCCTCGGCAAACTGCTCTTTTCCATCCTTGTCAAGGAACTTCACACCCTTGTCGGTGATCTCCTTGGTGGTGACGGAGCAATCGAGGATCATGCCGGCCTTATCCATACGGGGCAGCAGGGCGGCACGCTGGGAGGGGTAGGAGTCCTTGCACATGGCATCGCGCATCTCGAGAATCTGCACCTTTGCGCCGCACTCGCTGGCGAAGAAGTAGCCGGACTCACAGCCGATGGCGCCGCCGCCGATGATCACGACCTTCTTGCCCTTGAGCTTCTCAATATCCTTGTAAGCTTCTACGGCATGCTGGGCGTGCTCAACACCGGGAATGGGGGGCACGAAGGGATGAGAACCAACGGCGCAGATCACAGCGTCCGCATGGAAGCTCTCTAGCATCTCGTGGGTAGCTTCAGTGTTCAGCATCACCTTGACGCCTGCATGCTTGCAGCGGGCGATGAGGCTGTCACGGAACCGAAGCAGGGATTCCTTATCGGTGTCCACTTCGGTGAACCACAGAAGTCCGCCCAGCTTGCTGTCCTTTTCCACCAGCGTGACATCGTGGCCACGCTCTGCGGCGGTAACGGCTGCATACATGCCGGATACACCGCCGCCGATCACCAGAACCTTGCGGCTGCCGGTGGGCTTGGGGGCATTTCTCCAGCGGAGCTCTCTCTGCCCCCAGGGATTGACGGCACAGTGCCAAAGCTCGGGGATGGGACGTACATCGGGGTCGGAAGCGAGGGGGTTGAAGCAGGAGCAGCGCAGGCAGGGAGCAATGGTATCCTCCAGACCCATAAGGGTCTTATTTACGAAGGCGGGATCAGCAAACTGCTGACGGCCCAGTGCTACGAAATCACACTTGCCGGAGGCCAGCGCCTCTTCAATCTGATCGGGGGCGTTGAAGCCACCAACTGCGACCACGGGAACGTGAACGTGCTCTTTGATGGCGGCAGCCAGATCCAGATTGCAGCCATGCTTGTCGAACATGGAAGAGAAGGCCTTGGTGTTGACGTGATCCTGATAGGAACCGGAGGTCACATGGATCAGGTCTACATAGTCCTGAATGATCTCGGCAAATTCAATGCCATCCTCCAGGGTCATGCCGCCCTCCATGCGCTCGGAGCCGGACATACGGTATTCAATCAGAAAGTCATCACCGCAGACCTCCTTGATCTTCTTACATACCATAATGGGGAACTTGGCACGGTTTGCCATGGAGCCGCCGTATTCATCGGTACGATGGTTGAACTTGGGAGAGATGAACTGGTTCAGCAGCCAGCCGTGGCCGCCGTGGAGATTGATCATCTGGAAGCCCAGAGATTTGGCGACCCATGCAACCTCGGCCCACTGATCCGCAGTCTTTTCCATCATCTCAACGGTCATCTCTTCGACCTGTACGCCGTCGTCACGCACATAGGCAGAGGGGCCGATGGGATTCTTGTGACCGGGGATGGCATCGGGATGGTTCATGGCACCCACATGGTTGAGCTGAATGGAGGCAACCGCACCGTGGGCCTTGATGGCTTCCGTCAGCGTCATGATGGACTCCATATGGAAGGTGGTCATGGGCTTTTCCCAGAGGTTCAGGCCGTGCTCATGCCGCCAGGAATACTCGTGGTCAATGAAGGACTCGGTGAGGGTGACTTCCGCAAAGCCGCCCCGGGCCTTGGTCTCATAGACATCAATGCCCTCAGGGGTGGGATAGCCGTGATCTACGATCCGGTTGGTTGTGATCGGAGAAGCGAATACACGGTTCTTAAAGGTGATGCCCTTGATGGTCATGGGCTCAAACATATGTGGGTACTTGGTGCAGGACATAAGTATAACTTCCTTTCATCATATGGATTTCATGGTGTGCTTCGTTATGCCTAAACCTTACCATGTTTTAATGAGTTTGTGAAGTAGGCACAAAAAAGTAAGGCTGTTACCTGCAGGTAAGTCATTGCGGCAGCTGGTACAATGAATGCAACACTGGCGGACGAAGGACTTATTTTTTCTGGAAGGGGTGATACATGATATCGTCTTCTTTTTGCCGGTAGCCATGCCACATTTCGCCCAGTGCGTCAATGGGCAGCCCTTCCTCCCGCATCACATGCCAGCCCCAGTCGTAGACCTGATCCAGCAGGGGAATCAGACTTTTTCCGCGCTCGGTGAGCCGGTATTCCGTCCTGGGCGGTGTGTCGGGGATCACCGTGCGTACCACAAGACCGTCCTGCTCCAACGATTTGAGGTTTTGGGTCAGCACCTTTTGCGTGATGGGCAGCTGTTTGCAGAAGCGGGAGAAGTTTGTGACCGCGTCTGTATCCATGGCCTGCAGAATAAAGGGCTTCCAGCGGCAGAACACCACCCGCATCACATAATTGTAAGGGTCTTTTTCAATGTCAAATACCAATTCATTCTGCTCCATGGGAGCGCCTCCTTATCGGGTTTCTTCAGGGATTCGTCTGAGGTTTTGGGATCTTGGAGAGTTCTTCGGTAAACTCTGACATAACTTTTGGAATTTCGATGTTTTGCGGACATTTGGAAACACAAGCGCCGCAGCCGATGCATTCACTGGGGCCGTGTGCCAGCTCGGCCATGTCCATGTGGATCATGGGGCTTTTGTTCAATGCAAACCGGTTATACAGGCTCAATACAGCTGGGATATCCAGCTCCATGGGACATCCGTCGCAGTAGTGACAGCCGGTGCAGGGAACATTGACTTGGGAATGGAACAGAGACAGTGCCTTTTGCAGGGCATCCTGCTGTGCGTCCGTCAGGAGGGAACCTGCTGAGAAGGTCTTTATATTGTCCTCTGCCTGATCCATCTGGGTCATGCCGCTGAGGACCACTCCCACATTTGGAAGCCCCATTACATAGCGGAAGGCCCAGGAGGCGATGGAGTGATCGGGATCGGCGGCCTTCAATATGGCGTCAGCCTCTGGTGTAAGGGAAGCAAGCCGTCCGCCGCGGCAGGGCTCCATGACCCAAACCGGCACGCCATAATTGGTTACGATCTCATACTGCTGCTTGGCGTCCTGCATATCCCAGTCCAGATAGTTGAGCTGGAGCTGGACAAATTCAAAGCAATCGTATTGATCCAAAAATGCTTTCAGAGTTTCGGGCTTTGCGTGGCTGGAAACGCCCAGATGCCGGATGCGTCCGGCCTTTTTCTGCTCCAGCAGGTAGGGGATCACGCCCTTTTCGTGGGAGGTAAATACAGGAACGCTGTCTTCGCAGAGATTGTGTACCAGATAGAAGTCAAAGTAGGATACACCGCAGCGCTGAAGCTGCTCTTCAAATATCTCCTGAGGTGTGCGGCCTTCCTCCAGAGGATAGGAGGGCATTTTGTCCGCCAGATAATAGCTGCCTCGGGGGTATTTTCCCAGCGCCTTTCCAATGAAGACCTCGGATTTTCCGCCGTGGTACATATAAGCGGTGTCAAAATAGTTGACGCCGGAGGCAATCACATAGTCGATGATCGCCTGCGCCTTTTCTTCGTCAATGGGGCCGTTCCTGCCATCCTTGGTGGGAAGCCGCATATTGCCCATGCCCAGCCGGGAAAGCTTTTCACCGCATAGCTCCTGATAGGTCATTTGTAGTTCCTCCTTCTGTATTTTTCGATATCTGAATTATACCACGAAGGGAATGTGCTGTCAAAACTCTGCTTTTGTTGACAGCCGAGGCGCACAGCCGCTATAATGTATGCAAAGAAACAGGAAGGAGCGAAACGCTATGACCAATGTTCTCTTGAATATTTATGAATTTCAGGCTCCCTGGGCCATGGAATATTTACGGAACATTCTGCACGGGGACCAGCAGGTCACCATTTTAACCATGAGCCACGGGGATGAGATCCCGGACGGGAAAGTGTGGAAAAATCTCTATGGCCCCGGGAAGGAGATCTACCGGGTGCTCACGGGCGCCTTTGGCGCCTATGGGATCCCGGAAGAAGGGATCCGGTTTGTCAGCTGGTTCCACGATACGCCGGATACCGCCCTGCAAAAGATCGGGGAGGCGGATGTGCTGTTCCTCACTGGGGGGCTGCCGGATGTGTTTTGTGACCGGCTGGAACAGTGGGGACTGGTGGAGCCCATTCGGCAGTTCCCCGGAATCGTAATGGGGTGCAGTGCGGGTGCCATGATGCAGATGACGGAATACCACATTACCCCGGATGAGGACTATGATTCTTATGGCTATTATAAGGGCCTTGGGCTGCTGGATGGCTTTGAGCCGGAGGTACACTATGCGGCTTCGTCTGTCCAGAAGGAGAGCATAGCACGCTACCTCCGGGAGAGAAGGAAAAAGCTGTATGCCATGACCAATCAGGGCGGACTGCTGATCGAGAATGGAAAAATCACCATGATGGGGGATGTTACCGAGTTCCATCCGACGGATCCGCACTGCGGGCAGGGGGATTTCCATTGAATCAAAAACGTCTTGACTATGAGTGGATGCGGATCCTTGGGATTTTCCTTGTGGTCTTCAACCACACCCAGTACCGGGGTTATTTTCTCTATCAGCTGCCGGAGAGCGGCATGGTCAATACCGTGGGCTCGCTGTTCCTTGCGGCGCTCTGCAAGGCGGCGGTACCGCTGTTCTTCATGGTCTCCGGCGGATTGCTGCTTGAGCGGCAGGAGACCATCTCCCAGCTGCTGAAAAAGCGGGTGCTCCGCATGGCGCTGGTGCTGCTGCTGTTTTCCGGGGTGGTTTATCTGGAATGGCTCCTGCGTGGAACCGCAGAGGATCCGGGTGTATCGGATTTTATTTGCCGCCTGTGGGGGGAGGGGATATCCGTCCCCTACTGGTATCTCTACACCTATCTGGGCATCCTGCTGCTGCTTCCGATTTTAAGACCCGCTGCAAAGGCCATGCCGGACAGCGCCTTTCGGTGGCTGCTGCTGATCCAGCTGCTGTATTATGGTGTGCTGGTGCCGGTGGGGGCGCTGACGCCCTTGGGCACGCTAAATCCCTATTTTGCTACAGGGCTCCTTGGGGTCGCCAATGCATGGGGTACCCCCTTTATGGCCAGCCAGGGGGTATTCTATCTTTTGATGGGGTACTATTTTGCCCGTCGGTTCCGCTGGGATCGGATCGGAGGGAAGCAGCTTGTGATGCTGGGACTGCTTGCGGCGGCTGCGCTGGGGGCCATGATGTGGCTCACATGGCGGGATCTGCCCCGGCAGGGGGGACAGGGACAGGAGTATTTTTCCTGTTATCTCAGCGTTGTGGTGATCTTCCTGTATGCCCTGTGCCGCCAGCTGAATCAATGGCATCCCGTTAAGGGAAAGGCGGCAGGACTGGTGGAGACCATGGGAAGCTGTGTTTTTGGAACCTATCTGCTGGAGGGGATCCTCCGGAGACTGCTGGATGGCGTGTATCTTTCTCTGGAGCCAAAGCTCCATGTGCTGCCTGCGTGCCTTGTGTGGGTGGGGGCAGTGGTACTCTGCGGCATGGCGGTTACTTGGTGCCTGAAAAAACTGCCTGGCCTGCGAAAACTCCTGTAGCGAACATAAAATCCCTGAAATTCGTGGATTTTCGGGGAAAACACTGGACAAAAAACAAATGTTTTGTTACACTGACCATAAGAATTCTAAGGTTGTTGGGAGGCAGATTTTCATGAAATGCCCATTTTGCGGGGAAGAAGAGAGCAAAGTCGTGGATTCCAGACGCTCAGAGGACGGCACTTCCATCCGCCGCCGCCGGGAGTGCCTTGGCTGCGGAAGACGGTTTACCACCTATGAAACGGTAGAGAGTCTGCCTATTGTGGTGGTAAAAAAGGATGGACGCCGCCAGACCTTTGATCGGAATAAGGTCCTCAATGGCATGGTTCGCGCCTGTGAAAAGCGTCCGGTTCCTGTGGCAAAGCTGGAGGCTGCTGCGGCGGAGATCGAGCAGATCGTTCAAAACTCTCTGGAACGTGAGGTAAAGAGCGACTATATCGGTGAGCTGGTAATGGAGCGGCTGAAGCCTTTGGATGAGGTCAGCTATGTTCGGTTTGCCTCGGTTTACCGGCAGTTTAAGGATATCAACAGCTTTATGAACGAGCTCAATAAAATATTGGCAGAAAAATAAAGAACATGGCATACTGCTTCCTTTTGCAGTATGCCATGTTGTTATTCATAAGGGATGGTGGGATAGGCGGCATTTCCGGAGAGAAGATCCACAAATACCGATGTTTCATACCCAAAGGCGTGGGCCAGCGCAAACAGGTTCCGTGTGGAGATCCGGGTGATCTGTCCTCTTAAAATGCTGCGGAGAACCTCCGGGGAAATCTGCGTGCCGGCGCTGAGGGTGTCCATGGTGTAGCCGCAGCGCACCATTTCCGCACGGATTTTTCGATGGGCGTCCGGGGCAACGGTCATTTTGACTCCGCCTTTCGATGGGGGCGGTTATCCGTGGCACAGTCCATGGCGGTCTTGTAGAGAATGCCGATATCCCGCTTCATATTTTCTGCCATAGCCTTGCCAATGGATTCACTGGGGGCCATGAGAGAAATGCTCATCATGGGCATGTCGCCGTCCCGATAGTGGACGGAGGTGATCCAGCGGCCATTTTCGTCCTGCATAGTCTGGGTGGACAGCATGCTTTCCCGATGGAGCTGGTTGATCTTATCGGCAATGGCGGCAGAGACCTTCTGCACCACGGGCACGGCCAATGAGTCCTCTACATAGCTGCCCTGCGTGCGGCCCTTTTCGGTAATATAATAGCGGCCCTCGGCATCGGCGGTGATGTGGCCGGATTCCTGAAGCTCTCCCAGACTCTCTACCAGCGTGAAATAATTGAGACTGTCATCCTGATAGGCCACTTCATACAGGTCTTCCAGACGGAGAGGACTGTCGATCCGGGATAGAATAAACAGCACCAACACCTTTACGTCCATTTTATCGTGCAGATAGCCCAGCGGTTCCATATGCCCACGCACCTTTCGCTACAGTAGTCCAAAATCAGATCACAGGGAAGCGGCAGCTTCCTGCCTGATCCCTACCATTATAGCCGAAGTGCAGCGAAATTACAACCCCGGGCCGGGAGCAGGAAAAACGGAAAATAGAAAAGTCGAAAAAGGAAAATAAAATTTCAAAAAACGCTTGACATTCTGAAAAATTCCTGTATAATAAGCCATGCGAGTTGCGGGTGTAGCTCATCTGGTAGAGCGCCACCTTGCCAAGGTGGAGGTAGCGAGTTCGAGCCTCGTCACCCGCTCCAAGCGCCGACAATGTGTCGGCGCTTTTTTTTATATCAAAATGCAGGAGGGCTGTAAGATGGATCAGATTCTTTCGGAGTTTTTAGAGTTGGCTGCGTATTCCGTGCCATCCAAGCATGAGACGGAGATCCGGCAGTGCCTGATGGAAAAGCTTTTGGAACTGGGCTTTTCCGTTTCAGTGGATGAAGCGTTTCCGGAGACCCACAGCGGCAGCCTTTACGGCTTTCTGCGTGGGACACTGCCCGGGGAGCCAATCCTGTTTACGGCGCATATGGACACGGTGACGCCCTGTGAGAACAAAAAGATCACGGTGGAGCCGGATGGTACCATTCACACCGACGGCACAACGATCCTTGGCGGGGATGACCTCACCGGCGTTGTAGAGCTGCTGGCGGCGGTTCGCCGGATTCGTCAGGAAAAGTGTCCCCACCGGGATATTGAGATCATCTTTACGGCCTGTGAGGAATATTTTGTGCAGGGGGCTCAGCGGCTGGACTACAGCCGGATCCGTTCCCGTGAAGCCTATGTGCTGGATACCGACGGTGAGATCGGCAGCGCTGTCCTTGCAGCTCCCACAGGCATCCGGGTCATGGCCACCATGGAGGGAAAGGCTTCTCATGCGGCGTTAAAGCCGGAGGACGGCGTGAATGCGGTGGTGATGGCAGCGGATGCCATTTCCCACATGAAGCTGGGCCGGGTGGATGCGGATACCACGGCCAATATTGGCATTATTCAGGGCGGCGGCAGCGGCAATATTGTGCCGGATCGCTGCTTTGTGGAGGGGGAGACCCGTTCTTTGGTGCACGCATCGGCCATTGCACAGCGGGATCATATGGCGCAGTGCTTCCAAAACGCAGCGGAAAAAGCGGGGGGAAGCTGTAAATTAGAGCTTTCCACAGTTTATACAGCGTGGTCAGTGGAGCCGGAGGAGCCTATTTGCAGGCGCTTCCATCGGGCGGCGGAAAGAGCAGGGCTGAAGCCGTGCTTCCTTCGGGCCTGTGGCGGCAGTGACGCCAGCTTTTTATCCGCACATGGCATTCGCTGCCTTGTACTGGCAACGGGAATGCATGAGATCCACTCGGTACGGGAGTATACCACGGTGGGAGAGATGGAGACCATGGCACAGGTGGTAAAGCACCTGATGTGTGATCCGGAATAAGACAGGGTTCAAAAAAGCGCTGTGCATCTTTGGGGGATGCACAGCGCCAATTTTGTCTTCCGGTTCTTTACAGCTGCATGATCGCCGCATAGGCGGTGTTGTTGCAGTTACGGATGCCCTCGGGATAGAAGCAGTCGCCGATCGTGACGACCTTGGGGGCTGCATCATGGAATGCGTCTGCATTCAGCGCCTGACGTCCGCCGGAGATTACGACAGAATCACAGGTAAGCGTGCGGGTCTCATGGGGCAGCTTGGATTTATCAATCTGGGGCATGGGGGGAGGGCCGCCGGGGCCTTTGGGCTGTTCGCCGTTTTCCTCTGCAAAGGCTGCATGAGGATCAAAGGGCTCCTGACGGGGCGGGAAGCCCTCGGGACGGGAATCCGGCATGACGGAAGGAGCGCCGTCCTTGTGTGCCATCATCATCATCATGCCAAAGTCGCCATCCAGCTTCGGAACATTCAGTGTTACGTCCAGTGTAACACTGGTGGGGGTGACGGCTACGGTCTTTGCATTGTCAAGGCAGGAGAAGTTGGGCTCGTTTTCATAGTCCAGCTCCGTGGCACGCTTGGAATGGGGATCGTCAAAGAGCTTGGCATCTCCACGGGTGACAAGGGTGGTTTTATGTCCGGCCTTTGCCAGATACAGGGCTGCTTCACGGCCGGTGTCTCCGCCGCCAATGACCACTGCGTTATGCCCAAGCTCCTGCTCATGGCCAAACACGTCTTCGGCCAGCCATATCTTGGGATCCTGCGCACCTGCTACGGGGATCCGCTTGGCACTGGAACCGAGTGCGGCAATGATAACGTCATAGCCCTGCTTCTTCATAAGCTCCGGGGTGACTTCGGTATTGAGATGTACCGTGACATTGGATTTTCCAATCTCCCGGATCAGCCAGTTCTTATAATCCTTCAGATTCCACTTGAAATCAACAAAATCAGCGAATTTCAGCTGGCCGCCAAGTGTACCTGATTTTTCATACAGGGTGACATCATGCCCCTGCTCTACACCGAACAGGGCAGCACGCATACCTGCGGGCCCGCCGCCAATCACGGCGATTTTTTTCTTTTCACCGGTGGGGTGGAACATGCGGTCCAGCATGTGGTGGTAGCCTGCCAGCGGGTTTACAGCGCAGAAGCTGCCATGGCAGCCGTTGCACAGCAGACAGGGGGTAATATCCTCGCCGTGGCCGGCCTTGATCTTATCATAGTAGTGCTCATCACAGATAAAGGCACGAGCCATGGAGACACAGTCACACTTTCCCTCTGCAATGAACCGGTCGATGAGGTCGGGATCATGGAAGCCGCCAACCGGGGAGAAGGCACATCGGATGCCGCGGGCCTTTGCAGCTGCGGCAAACTGGAGGTTGTAGGGATTGCTTTTCTGGAGATTATGGCTGTTTACGTGGGTGTAAGAGCCGTCCCAGCCACGGATCTGGAAGATATCCACCAGCCCCTCACAGAGCTTGCAATAGCCAAGCCAGTCCTCCAGCGTATAGCCGCCTTCTTCTGTGGCAGAGGTCTGACACTCGATCAGGAAGTCCTGCCCACAGGCTTCCTTGATGCGGCGGAATACCTCCAGCGTCAGTGTGGCACGCTCCTCCATGGTTTTGCCGCCGTATTTGTCGGTGCGGTGGTTGAACCATGGGCTGAGGCTGCATGCCAGAATGCTGCCACGGTAGCAGGCATAGATGGTAACGCCGTCAAAGCCCATGCCCTTGAAGTAGACACTGGCATTGACAAAATCCTGAATCATGCCTTCCAGACGCTGGGCGGAAATGGCGGGCTTTTCAAAGAGGTTTGCGGAGTAGTCACCGGTCATGGGGATGGCATTCCAGTCGGGAACATCGGAGATCATCACGTTCTGAGGCTCAATGGCCATCATGGATGCAGTGGCAAGGCTGCCCTGGGCATGGATCTTGTCAATGATCTCCATATAGGCCTTGCGGCTCTTGGGGTCATCCATATGACAGGGGGCCATGCGGCTATAATTGCCATCGCAGTCCGGCAGAGCGCCCACGCCAACGCAGACCAGTGCAGCGCCGTTTCGGGCCAGATGCTCATAGAAGGGGCCGGAGAGCTCCGGCTCCATTTCGTCAGAGGAGACGCATTTGGAATTCAGCATACGATTTTTCAGCGTGATATTGCCAATTTTTAAGGGTGAGAGCAAATGCTCATAGCGTGCCATAGTTTATCAGCCTTTCTTTTCTTTCGGAGATGTCATGGAATGGCCGGGAGAAATAAGCTCTCCCGGCCATAGAATTCAAACGCTGCGGGATCAGCTGTTGGCTGCATCGTAGGCAGCCTGCTCCAGCTCGATGCATTCCTCAATGCCCATGTCCTTCAGCTGGGAAACAAAGGTATCCCACTGGGTGTCAATGTCGGCGTCACCGTTGCAGAACTGGGAGATCATCTGGTTGGCATAAGTCATAATGTCGGTGGCCTTGTAGGTCTCGGCCTCCTTCTGCTCGGTGGTCATGGTGACGTTGCTGGAAATTGCCATGGTGCCATCCAGATTGGAGGTCCATACGTCCCAAGCCTCGTTTACCAGATCGGAGTTCAGATAGGCACTGCGGTACCGGAGCATCAGAGAAGGCATGGTGCCAAAGGCGCAGCGGCAGCGCATATAGTTGGAGGCGGAGAGACCGAATTCGTTGTTTACAACGGCATCGGTGAACTTGGGGGTGCTGCTTTCATCCAGCGTATAGTCGGTACCCTCCAGACCAAAGTTGTAGAAGGCAATGCCGTCCTCGGAGAACCAGTAGTCCAGCCATGCCATGGCGATGTCGGGATCCTCGCAGGCGGAGCTGACGGAGATCGCAGTGATATCATCGGCGGGTGCCAGCGTCATTTCGGTCATGTGCTGCTTGTCTCCCTTGTTCTGGACCGGGGAGGCCATGCAGACCACGGGAACGGTGTAGTTGTCGATGCCCTCGCCGGAGGTGCACCATACGCCCATCTGGTCGGAGGTGATCTGGCCGCTGAGGTAGCTGGAGAAGGGATCGTATTCAATGGAAACAAAGTCAGAATCCATCAGGCCCTCTTCATACCAGTCGTGGATCATGGTGAGATAGTCACGGTATCCATCCTCGATAAAGGAGCACTTCACTACGCCGTCCTCCACATAGTAGGGGAGACTGGAACCGCTGCCGCCTGCTCCGCCGGAGCCGCTGACATTATAGGTGGCAACATTGTAGCCCTCGGTGAGCGTGGTGATGGTGCAGTTGTTGTTCATGTAGATGGCGCTGGAACAGTTGTATTTGTCCTTGAATGCCTTCAGCACATCGTGAAGCTCGTCGTAGGTCTCAGGGACGTCCAGACCGCATTCCTCCAGCCAATCCTTCCGAAGCACAAGTCCCTGATTGTTGATGAAGCTGTCGTAGGTGCCCATAAACTGGAGCACCTTTCCGTCGGTGAGATAATAAGGTGTCTCGGCGTCGTTGGAATGGATCAGGTAATCATAGTTGGGGGCATAGGCGGAAAGGTCGTCAGTGAGATCCATAATAATATCATCACCGAGCGCACCGGAAAGACCGGTGGAATAATAGGTACCCAGATTTTTGATGAGATCGGGATAGTCGCCGGAGGCGAGAAGAACGTTATACTGTTCCGATGCGGTAAAGAAATTCACTTCGGTGGTTTCCACATGAACCCCTGTGAGCTCCTCCAGCTTCTGCATGTATTCAAAGTCATTATAATTGTTGATGCCCAGATTCGCAAGATCACCCATGAGGTTTACTGCGGTGGTGAGCATGGTCAGCTCTGCGCCGTCCTCGGAGATGGGCAGGGATACTTCGTTCTGATAGTCCAGCTCTGCCTTTTCACTGCCCGGGAAGGTGATGTTATGTACCGGTCCGGGAGCGGCTTCTGCCTCGGAGGCTTCCGCGGCGGAACCGACATCGGCGGGAGCGGCTGCTTCCGGTGCGGAGGCTTGGACAGCAGATTGGGGCGCAGAGGCTGCGGAAGCAGCTGCGCTGTCTCCGGAGGCGGAAGAGGACTGATCTCCGCAGCCGGCCAGCAGGCTCAGTCCCAGTGCTGCACACAGGGTCAGACTCATTAGTTTTTTCTTCATAGTTTGATGCAATTCTCCTTGCTTGTTATATTTGGATCTTCTCCATATGCCCTATTATATGGACGAAAAAGCGGGAGAAAAGGGCTGGTTTCTGCTGGATGTGACGATTTTGACATTCGGACGCTAAATATGATGTGTCATTTTTCACACAGGCGGGATGCACGGTAAGGGAGGGGGCTGCAAAACTCCGATTCCCGCCGCTTTTCAAACAAGGCAGGCCCACAGTCAGAGAAAAGGCGAAAAATGCCCAAAGGGAGCGACACATTTCTGCATCGCTCCCTTTGGGCGTGATCTGGCCTATAAGCCGGGTTCTGTAATCGACAGCCATCTATCTTGGCGCACCGTTGCCGATACGCTCCAGCCACCTAAGCGGAGACAGCCGGGCCAGCCTTGCCTCCATTGCGGTGTTGCTCCGGATAGAGTTTACAGGGCTGCACGCTTTCACACGGCAGCCGGTGAGCTCTTACCTCGCCTTTCCACCCTTACCGCAGATGCGCCAGTGCACTATCAAGCGAGCGTAGAAGCTCATAAAGGTTGACATAGTGATGGCGTTCACCTGCGGCGGTATATCTCTGTTGCACTTTTCCTGTAGTCGCCTACGGCGGGCGTTACCCGTTATCCTTGCCCTATGGAGCCCGGACTTTCCTCACAGGGGGCCTTTCGGCGCACCCTCCGCGGCTGTCCGGCCAGGTCACGGAATCTATCATACTTTAATTTAGAGAGGTTGTCAAATACTTTATGCAGTGCCGGGCGGAAAACCATTCCACGGGAAAAAGCCAAATCCGTTGCAAAATATGACGGTTTCGTGTACAATATAACATTGCCTATAAAAATGTAATTAAGGACTGATCCATATGACAGTAAATGAATATTTTGAAGCCCTCCGGGGCAAGCGGGTCTGCGTGATCGGACTTGGCATCAGCAACCGTCCGCTGGTGAGAATGCTGCTGGAACGGAATATTCCGGTAGAGTGCCGGGATAAGACCCCCAGAGAGAAGCTTTTGCCGGAGGTGCTGGAGCTGGAGCAGCTGGGCGCAAAGCTGACGCTTGGGGAGGACTACCTGGAGAACATTCAGGCGGATGTGGTGTTCCGGACGCCGGGCCTTAACGCCTTTTGCCCGCAGCTGATGGCGCTTCGGGCCCATGGGTGCACGGTCACCTCCGAGATGGAGGCTTTCTTTGCGGTGTGCCCCTGTACCATTTTCGGTGTCACCGGGTCCGATGGAAAGACTACCACCACGACCCTGATTGCAAAGCTGCTGGAAGGCGCCGGGAAGACCGTATACTGCGGCGGCAACATCGGTACGCCGCTGCTGCCTCTGGCAGAAAAAATGAAAAAAGACGATGTGGCCGTGGTGGAGCTGTCCTCGTTCCAGCTCATGGGCATGAACCAGAGCCCCCATGTGGCTGTAGTGACCAATCTCTCCCCCAATCATCTGGATATCCACAAGGACATGGAGGAGTATGTGACAGCCAAGGAGAATATTTATCTTCACCAGAATCAGCAGGATACGGTGGTGCTGAATCTGGATAATGATATTACCAACAGCTTTGTGCCAAAAGCAAAGGGCAGCGTCATGCAGTTCTCCCGGGTAAAAAGACCGGAGAAGGGCTATTATCTCCGGAATGACGGCATGATCTGCCGGGTGGACGGAGCGGCGGAGCAGGAGATCTTTCCGGCAAGTGAGATCCTGATTCCCGGCGTCCACAACATCGAAAACTATATGACTGCCTTCTGTGCAGTGGATGGCCTTGTACCGGTGACGGTCATGGAGCAGCTGGCAAAGACCTTTGGCGGCGTTGCCCATCGCATCGAGCTGGTGCGGGTAAAGGACGGCGTGAAATACTATGACAGCTCCATTGACTCCTCGCCCAACCGAACCCGTGCCGCCCTGCGGAGCTTCCGGCAGAAGGTAATCATGGTGGCCGGAGGCAAGGACAAGGGCATCGGCTATGATGACCTTGGCCCGGAGCTTCGGGAGCATGTAAAGCTGCTGGTGCTTACCGGCATGACCGCAGGAAAGATCCGTGCTGCAGCGGAGAAGGTACCCGGCTATGACGGCACGAACCCGGAGATTCTGGACGTAGAGGGCTTTGACGATGCCATTCGGGCAGCGGCGGCCCGGGCCAAGGCGGGGGATGTGGTGATCCTTTCGCCTGCCAGCACGTCCTTTGACCGATTCCGTAATTTTGAAGAGCGGGGGGACCGCTTCAAGAAGGTTGTGATGGAGCTGTGATGGAGCTTTCCGAGGTGCTTATGGAGCTGAGCCGTGCCAACGGTGTGTCCGGGGATGAGACAGACGCAGCTCAGACGGCACAACGTTACCTTGCACCGTTGGTGGACGAGACCCGAATCTCGCCTTTGGGCAATCTGCTCGGAATTCGCAGATGTGAGGATCCCGATGCAAAGACCGTTTTGCTGGATGCCCATCTGGATCAGGTGGGGCTGATCGTAACGGGCCGGAAGGACGGAATGCTGACCTTTACCGGCGGTGTCGGCGGCGTGGATGACCGGATGCTGCCGGGCCATACGGTAGCGGTGCTGACAGAGCCGGTGAGATACGGTGTGATCGCATGGAATCGGGAGACGCCGGAGGACAAGCCTGTTCCACGAACGGAGATGCTTGTGGACTGCGGCCTGACGAAAGCGGAGGCAGAAAAGATTCCGGTGGGAACACGCATTGCCTATGCAACAGAGCCTTGGTGTAGAGAAAACGCCTTTTTTGGAAAATCTCTGGATGATCGGAGCTGCTTTCTTGCCCTGCTCCGTGCATTGGAGCTGGTTAAGGACGAGAAGCTGAATGTCCATGTGGCGGTGCTTGGCAGCGTACAGGAGGAGACCGGCGGACTTGGCGCACTGACCGGGGCCTATGCGGTGAAGCCGGATATTGCGCTTGTGACGGATGTTACCTTTGGTGACAGCCCGGATTCTCAAAAGGGTTTTCCGCTGGGCAGCGGTGCGGCCATCGGTTTTAGTCCGGTGCTGGACAAAAAACTAAGCCGGCAGCTCTGTACGCTTGCCGATCAAGAGGGGATCCCCTATGTGCGGGAGGCTATGTCCGGCAGCACCGGCACGAACTCCATGCACACGCAGATCGCCGGAAAGGGTGTGCCAACGGCGCTGGTTTCCCTTCCGCTCCGGTATATGCATACACCGGTGGAGGAGATCGACCTTCGGGATGTGGAGGCGGTGGCTCGGCTGACGGCGGCGTTTCTCTGCAGCTTTGAAAGAGAGGGACAGGCGTGATTACAAAAGAGCATATACGATGGAATGTAGGCAATATTGCAACGCTGACTGCGCCCTCCGGCTGGGAAGAGGAAGCGGCATCCTATGTGATAGACGAAGCCAAGAATATGGGCCGCATTTCTATTGGGCGAGATCCCCTTGGAAGTGTTCTCATCTCGGTAAAGGGGGCAAAGCGCCCCGCAAAGCCCATTGTACTGACGGCGCACTTGGATGAAATGGGCGTTATGGTGGAGGATATCACCAAGGAAGGTCTGCTGAAATTTGGAGTAGTTGGGAACGTAGCCCGCAGAACGCTGCTGGGTCGTGTAGTAACCGTGGGAGAATGGGGACGTATGTGCCATGGGGTAATTGGCCTGAAGCCCATTCACCTTACCTCTCAGGAGGAACGAAAAACGCTTCCAAAGCTGGAGGATCTCTATATTGACATTGGAAGCAAAGGAGAACCGCAGACAGAGACGATGGTTCAGCGGGGCGATCCGGGCGTTTTTGCACCGGAAATGACGGAAATGACGGAGATGGGAAATCAGCTTCACCATAAGGCCATGAGCCGCAGCCTCAGCTGTGCGGTACTGCTGGAACTGCTGAACATGAAGGAGCAGCTTCCTGTGGATGTGACTATGGCTTTTACGGTGCAGCGTCATGTGGGAAACCGCGGCGCCTACAGTGCCGCTGCAGCGCTGGATGGCGGCATCGCCATATCTCTGGATCTGTGCCCGGGAGACACGGTGGGGGATGACCTGCCTCACCTTGGAAAAGGGCCGGTGGTGCCGTCTATGGACCAGAAGGCGATTTTTGACCCGGAACTCACGGAAAAACTCGCTGCGGCAGCCCGTGCCTGCGGAATCCCCATACAGCGCTGGGCCAAGGCGGAGTGCGATGGTGACGGTGGTGTGTTTCAGCGCAGCGGCAATGGGTTTTCTGCGGCGGCACTGTACTGCCCGGCCAAGTATACGGATGCACCGGCCCAGAACATCTGCCTTGAGGATGCAGAAAATATGGCTCGGTTGTTAGTGGCCTTTTTGGAGGAGTGTGCGGAATGACGGAATTACTGGAAAAACTCACAGGGATCTACGGCCCCTCCGGTCAGGAGAAGAAGATCGGACAGTGGCTCTGCGCCTATTTGGAGGAACGGGGCGTTGCAGTGCGTACGGATGCCATGGGCAATGTCATTGCCAAGGTCGGCGGTCAGGGACAAAAGCTGGTGTTTTCCGCCCATATGGATACGGTAGGACTGATGCTCACCGCTATTGATGAAAAGGGCTTTGGAAGCTTTACGGGGATCGGCTGGCTGGATCCGGCCACAATTTCTCACACGCCGGTACGCTTTGGAAATGACGCTGTGGCGGCGGTCTGCATCCGGGATGATAAGGTGGGAAAAGAGCTGAAGCTTAAGGATCTCTATCTGGACTTTGGGACGGAAAGCCGGGCGGAGACAGAAAAACTGGTCGCAATTGGCGATACGGCGGCCTTTGTGCCGCGGTATATGGAGACCCCGAACCGGATCACCGCATCGTTTCTGGATAACCGTGCGGGGTGCGCCATTCTGCTGGAAGCGCTGGAACAGATGAAGCAGCTGAAAAATGAAGTGTACTTTGTCTTCTCTGTACAGGAGGAAGTGGGAACCCGTGGAGCAGGACCTGCGGCCTTCGGAATTCAGGGCGCCTATGGCATTGCGGTGGATGTGACCGCTGTAGACGATGTGCCCGGCAGCATCCATGACGGAACGGCGGCGCTGGGAAAGGGCGCTGGCGTGAAAGTTCTCGACCACAGCGCCCTGTGCCGGCCGGAGCTGATTAAAACCATGAATCGAATTGCAGGGGAACGGAATATCCCGGTGCAGGGCGATATCATGACCGGCGGCGGGACGGATGCCGGCCCTATGGCCCAGAGCGGCAGCGGCATGGCGGTAGGCGGCATTTCACTGCCCTGCCGTTATACCCATGCGCCACTGGAAATTTGTGATAAGAATGATTTTGATGCCTGCGTGCGGCTGGTTGCGGCGCTGGCGGAAACGGAGTTATAAGAATGATCTCAGAGGAAACAAGAAAGCTCGGCGCCCTTGTGACAGAGCGGACAAAGCCGATTTTTGCGGAAATTGACCGAATCGCAGAAAAAAATGCGGAAAAGATGCTGGAAGCGTTTCAGGAATATCGGGTCAGCGCAGCGCATCTGGTGGGTACCACCGGCTATGGCTATGATGATCTGGGCCGTGACACTCTGGATAAGATTTTTGCTCGGGTGTTCCGGGCTGAGGCGGGGCTTGTGCGCAGTCAGTTTGTCAATGGCACCCATACCATCACCTGTGCGCTGATGGGCATTTTGCGCCCCGGTGATACGGTGATCTCCGCCTTCGGGCCCCCCTATGATACGCTCCAGAGCGTCTTGGGCATCACCGGAAATGCGCCGGGCAATTTTAAAGAATTTGGAATTACCTATCGTCAGGTGGATATGACCGAGGATCTGCGCCCGGATATTCCCGGCATCTGCAGGGCCGTGCAGGAGCCCTATGCAAAGCTTTTGATGATCCAGCGCTCCCGGGGCTATTCCCTCCGTGCTGCCTTGACGGTGGATGAGATCGGTGAGATCATTCAGGCAGCGAAGGCGGCCAATCCGGAGATCCTTGTATTTGTAGACAATTGCTATGGGGAATTTGTAGAAGATCGGGAGCCCACCGAGGTGGGGGCGGATATCATGGCCGGTTCCCTGATTAAGAACCCCGGCGGCGGCATTGCTCCCACCGGCGGCTATATCGTTGGACGGGAGGAGCTGGTGGAGGCTGCGGCCATGCGCCTGACCTGCCCGGGAATTGGAAGAGAGTGCGGATGCAGTCAGGACGTCAACCGGCTGCTGTATCAGGGCTTCTTTATGGCGCCCCATGTGACGGCACAGGCACTGAAAACAGCGGTATTTTGCGCCGGAGCCATGGAGGCAAAGGGCTATGAGACGTCTCCGTCCGTGACGGACAAACGTGGTGATATCGTTCAGACGGTAAAATTTGGACGTCCGGAGCCCATGCGGGCCTTCTGCCGAGGGGTACAGATGGGCGCACCGGTGGATTCCTATGTAACGCCGGAGCCTTGGGATATGCCTGGGTATGAGGATCAGGTCATTATGGCGGCGGGTGCCTTTGTACAGGGCGCTTCCATTGAACTCAGCGCCGACGGACCCATGCGGGATCCCTATATGGCATACCTGCAGGGCGGCATCACCTACGAATCCGGAAAGCTGGGGATTCTGCTGGCATTGGAACAGCTGGGAAAAATTGAGGAGAAAGCATGAAAATTTTTGACTGGCACCATGAAAAACGCTGGACGCACTGTACGGCAGTGATCGTTGCGGCGGGCAGCGCCACCCGGATGCGGGGCGTGGATAAGATCATGGCGGAACTCTGCGGTGAGCCGGTGATCGCTCATACCATCCGAAGCTTTCAAAATGCGGGCTGTATCGATGAGATCGTGGTGGTGGCACGGGAGGATCAGCTGGAAGCCATTCGGAAGATTTCGGAGGATAGGGGCTTTCACAAGGTGCAGGCCATAGTTCCCGGCGGAAGCAGCCGAATGGAATCAGTGCAGGCCGGCCTCAATGCTGCCAGCAAAGAGACGGTTCTGGCGGCGGTGCAGGATGGGGCCAGACCGCTTGTCACAGAGGATATTATCTGCCGTACGGTGGATATGGCCCTTTCCTATCATGCATCAGCACCGGCGATTCCGGTGAAGGACACCATTAAAGTCATAGGAGAGGACGGCCGGGTTGAAAGCACACCGGATCGTGAGACTCTTCGGGCAGTCCAGACTCCGCAGATTTTTGATCGAGATCTGCTTCTGGCGGCATGGCAGCGGGCCAAAAAGGAAAAAATTCCATATACCGATGACTGCGGAGCCATGGAGGGCCTTGGTGTCCATGTATATCTCACAGAGGGCAGTGAAGAGAATTTGAAGATCACAACGCCCTTAGATCTGAAAATGGCGGAAATGATATTGGAAGGGAGACGAGCCAATGCGAATCGGACACGGGTATGACGTACATCAGTTGGTGGAGGGAAGAAAGCTGATCTTAGGCGGCGTAGAGGTGCCCCATACGCTGGGGCTGCTGGGCCACTCCGATGCAGATGTTTTGACCCATGCGATTATGGACGCACTGCTGGGAGCTGCGGCCCTTGGGGACATCGGTCAGCACTTCCCGGATACGGATGACCGGTATCTGGGGGCCGACAGTATTGGGCTTTTGCGCCATGTGAAGACGCTGATCACAAAGCAGGGCTACCGCATTTCCAATTTGGATGCCACTGTGATTGCCCAGAAGCCCAAGCTGATGCCATTCCTGCCCCAGATGCGGAAGACATTGGCGGCGGCAATGGACATTCGGGAGGATCGGCTCAACCTGAAGGCTACCACGGAAGAGCATCTGGGCTTTACCGGACGGCAGGAGGGGATTTCTGCCCACTGCGTCTGCCTGCTGGAAGAAATGTGACAGGACTCGTCAAAGAATCATATCATGCTCATGGAGGGGATTCTATGAGCATGATATTTTTTACCTTTCGGGCCCAGACCGGGGCCCGTCAGGGGGCCTTGATATTGTCCCAGGCGGGGATTTCCGCCCGGGTGGGACGGACACCGTCGGGGATGGCGGAATACGGCTGCGGATATGGGATCTGGGTCAGCGGCCATCAGGGAGGCCGGGCAGCAGAGCTCCTGCGGAGCAGAAGGCCCAGCTATGAGCGGAGCTATCTGGTGGAGGGCGGGCGACAGCAGGAGGTGTTCCTATGACTTATCTGGATCATGGGGCCACGTCTCTGCCAAAGCCCAAAAGTGTGGAACGGGCCATGGCATGGGCTGTGAATCATCTGCCATCACCGGGAAGGGGCAGCAGTTCCGGGGCAGAGGCGGCGGCAGAGCTGCTGTTTTCGCTTCGGATGGAGGCGGCGGAGCGCTTTGACTGTCAGCCGGAGCAGGTGGTGCTGACGTCCTCCTGCACCCATGGGCTGAATATCGCCATCCGGTCACTGGTAAAGCCGGGAGACCGGGTGGTGATTTCCTGTATGGAGCACAATGCAGTGGTGCGTCCGCTCTATGCCCTTGGGGCCCAAGTCCATGTGGCCGGGAAGCGTCTGTTTGATCCGGAGCAGCTGCTGGAAGATTTCGATGCGCTGCTGACCCCGGATACGAAAGCCTGCATCATGACCCATGTGTCCAATGTGTTTGGCTGGCAGCTTCCGGTGGAACAGGTGGCGGCGCTGTGCCGGGAAAGAGGAATCCCCTTTGTGCTGGATGCTGCCCAATCTGCGGGATGCCTGCGTATTTCCATGAGGAAACTGGGCGCTGCCTTCCTTGCCATGCCGGGCCACAAGGGGCTGCTGGGGCCCCAGGGGACGGGGCTGCTGCTCTGCAACCATGAGACGGAGCCCCTGCTGGCCGGAGGAACAGGAAGCCTGTCCCGGCAGCGGGAAATGCCCGAGTTTCTGCCTGACCGACTGGAAGCTGGTACCCATAACATGCCCGGCGCAGCGGGACTGCTGGCAGGGCTGCGTGCGGTGCGTCAGCTGGGGGAGGAAGAGATCCTGCGGCGGGAGCAGCAGTGGATGGAATATACTGCCCAGCGGCTGGAAAAGCTGCCGGGACTGCGGCTGTTTACCGGCCCGATGCAGACAGGGGTGCTGTCTTTTGTGACAGAGGATCGGGACTGCGTGCTGTTTGGAGAGCAGCTGTCGGAGCGTTGGGACATTGCGCTGCGGTCCGGGCTCCACTGTGCGCCGCTGGCCCATGAGACGGCGGGAACACTGGAAACAGGGACGATCCGGGTGAGCTTTGGCCCCATGAACCGGCGAAAGGATGCAGATGCACTGGTGAATGCAGTGGAATTTATGCTTCGTGAAGGAGAAGTGACCTAGGGGCATCTTTTCCTCTGTTAAAATTCTGTGAAGAAAGAAAAAAACTTAGCAGCAGCCTTGCGCTTTTCCGTGCATTCCATTATAATATTTGATATGTAAACCTGCGTGATCCGCACGGAAACGGAGATGTACGCCATTGAATGCACTGAGCCTGCTATGGACAAAGATCCTGCGGTTTGTTACCATTATAAATTTTCCCACAGATATTCTCGATGTTGCCATTGTGGCATTTATTATCTATAAGCTGCTGAACCTATCCCGTTCCCGGACGGTGACCCAGGTGGTCAAGGCTGTGGTGGTGCTGCTGGTCATCAGCTATATTTCGGATGCACTGGGGCTCAATACCCTGAACTACATCATCAGCAAGACCATTGAGGTGGGACTGATCGCACTGGTTGTGGTATTCCAGCCGGAGCTTCGGCGACTGCTGGAGCGGCTGGGGGGGAGCACCATTAAGGGGCTGTTTGTGCCAAAGCCGCAGATCAGCGATATGACCCAGACCATCAATGAAACGGTTTCAGCATGTCGCAGTATGTCCCGGCAGAAGATCGGCGCACTGATCGTCTTTGAGCGCCAGACCAATCTGGAGGAGTATTTCAAGACCGGTACCATTGTAGATGCAGCGGTCTCGGCGGAGCTCCTGAAAAACATATTCTTCCCCAAGGCGGCGCTCCACGACGGCGCAGTGGTGATTCGGGGTGGGCGGATCGCAGCGGCAGGCTGTGTGCTGCCATTGACCGAGAACCCCAATCTCAGCCGTGATCTGGGCACACGCCATCGGGCTTCCATCGGCATCACGGAGCATTCTGACGCAGTGGTGGTGGTGGTGTCGGAGGAAACCGGCGTTATTTCCTGCGTGGTAGGCGGCAATCTCCGCCGCTATCTGACCCCGGAGACCCTGACAAAGCTTTTGAAATCCGAGCTGATGGTGGAGGACATTCCGCCGATCCATCACAGACTGCGGGGCTTCTTCAAGAAATCCAATCAGAAATCAGAAGAGGACAGCCATGAAAAAGAATAAGATTTTTTCACTGCTGCTTTCCATCGTCATTGCCCTGAGCCTTTGGGCGTATGTGGTGACAACGGTGACGCCGGAGGACAGCCAGTGGATTCGGAATATTCCTGTGACCTTTGCCAATGAGGACGGCCTTTTTTCAGACCGGAATCTGACCCTGACCAAAGGGAGAAATGCTACGGTAGACTTAAAGGTCTATGGAAAGCGGCAGGATCTTCTAAAGCTCAGCAACAGTAATATTACTGTAACCGCAGATCTTTCCACCGTGCTTGGCCCGGGAGAATGGCAGCTGCGCTATAATGTAGAGATGCCGGAGACGGTCAGCGATAATGATATCTCCATTGAATCCCGCAGTGCCTATGAGATTGATGTGCAGGTGGATCTGCTCAGCGTCAAGGAGGTGCCGGTTCAGGCGGTGTTCCAGGGGTCTGTGGCAGAGGGCTATGTACAGGATCCCATCGAATTGGAATACGATACCCTGGAGATCAGCGGCCCGCAGGATCAGGTGGCACAGGTGGATCATGCAGAGGTGGTGCTGGAACGCACCAACCTCAGTAAAACCGTGTCGGATTCGCTGAGCTATACCTTTGTGGACGCAGACGGGAATGAAGTGATCTCCGATGAGATCCACTGCAGTGTGGATAAGATCGGTGTCATGATGACGGTCAGTATGGTGAAGGAGATCCCGCTGACCGTACAGCTGATCGATGGCGGCGGTGCCACGGGAGAGCATACCGTGTCTTCCATTGAGCCTGCAACCATTACGGTAAAGGGTTCCGCAGAGGATCTGGAGGGGATGAATTCCCTGAATATCGGCAATGTTGACCTCAGCACGGTGCCCACCAACACCGCATTTACGAAGAGCTATAATATTGTTCTGCCGGATAATATGACCAATATGACCGGAGAAGAGACTGCGGAGGTCACAGTTGAGCTGAAGAATCTCAAGGAAAAGACCTTCCGGGTGACAAATCTGGAGCTTGCCAATACGCCCAGCAATCTGAAGGCAACACTGGGGACTGTGTCCTTGCAGATCAAAGTCCGGGGCCCCTCAGACGTAATGGAGGCAGTAACGGCCAGCAGCATCCGTGCGGTGGCAGATCTCAGCTCGGTGGGAACCTCCACCGGACAGTTCAGCGTCCCGGTTGATGTCTATGTGGATGGCTTCAGCGGTGTTGGCGCCATGGGGAGCTATAATGTGCTGGTATCTATTTCAGAGCCCACAGAATCGGATGACACCGCAGTGGCGGTGGACGTGAATCCCAGCGGTGCACCGGAGCCCAGCAATTCTCCGGAAACCGGCGATACACCGGAGGAGTGAAATAGAATTGCGGCAGAAGGTTATGGTGATCTCCAGTGAAAACGGCGTGGCCAGAGTGCAGTATCATCGGCCCACGGCATGCCATGGGGATTGCAGCAAATGTGCCGGTGGCTGCGGCGCAATGGCAGCGCAGGAGGAGATCATTGTCTCGGCAGATAATCCCATTGGCGCAAGACCCGGGGATTCTGTCTATATCGAAGGGGAGACCGGAAAGGTGGCATGGGCCATTGCGCTGGTTTATGTGATCCCGGTGATCCTGTTCTTTCTGGGGTATTTTCTGGGAAGAGATCATGGAAAGGGCGAGCTGCTTGGAATCATCGGTTTCTTTCTGGGGCTGGCTCTTGCGGTGCTGGAAAGCCACAGGCAGAAGCGGCATGGGGATGAGATCCGGTATCAGATCGTCTCCTTTGCAAAATAGCGTGAAAAATGGAATCGGCTTTGGCCGGTTCCATTTTTGTCTATTCGGTCATGGAATGGATTCACCGGTAAATAGAATTGCAACATTTGCGATACGAAATTATAATAAAACCATCAAAATCACTCAAATGGAATCTCCAAATGAACAGTGAGATTTTAGGGGGAGAGGAGTATGGTATGAAAAAGGATCGTATTTTGGCGTTTGTGCTGGCAGCGGCCATGTCTGCGTCCCTACTGGCGGGATGCAGCAGCAACGGGAAGCCCGGTACAGCGGCGCAGGCGCAAAGTGTTTCGGAGCAGCAGGCGGAGGCGCCATCGGCTCCTGTGGCAGATGAAACAGATGCTTCGGAAGCGGAAGCTATGAGCGCTGAGAAGACGGAGGAGACAGGAAGCAGCATGGAAAGCCCTGAGCCTGAGCTCCAGCTGGAGGAGGTGAGCCTTCCGCTGTTTGAAGAGACCCGTACTTACACCATGTGGACCATGCTGCCGTTCTTTATGAACGGGCTTGTATCGGACATGGCAACTGACATCAACAACATGAAGCTTTTGCAGGAAAACTGCAATGTGAAGCTGGACGTGACTGCGGTGGGGGACAGTGTTGTGTCGGAGCAGTTTAATCTGATGGTTTCCTCCGGCGATTACACGGATATTATTTCTGACGGCGTTTCCCACTATTCCAAAGGCTATGACGCAGCCATTACCGATGACATCATCATCGATCTTCTGGATCTGGCACAGGAGTATGCGCCAAACTACATGTATTATTTGGAAACGGATCCGTCTCTGCGGGCGGCACTGATCACCGACAACGGATGCCTTCCAACGGTTGCGACCATCTATAAGGAAGCAGGCTGTGAAAACGGGGGTATCCTGATTCGTGGTGACTGGCTCCGGGAGCTGGGCATGGATCCGCCTGAGACCTTTGATGCGTTCCATGACTATGTTCAGGCATGCATAGATAAATATGGGGCGCAGGGCATTACCATCGGCAACATGATGGCAGATTGTCGTGGTGACGATTCCCTGTACAGCTATGGCTATGACCTCTATGCGGGCGGGTATAATGTCATTGACGGGCAGGTTGTGTACTCCTATCTGAACGACAGCTATTACGACTATCTGAGAATGCTGGCGGACTGGTATCAGGATGGCACCCTGTATTCTGATTTCTTTAATGTGCAGATGGGCTCCACGGATAAGTGGTTCGCCTCCGGTCAGTGTCCGGTGGATACGGGCACCGCCGCCAACATTGCCACCATTGAAAGCTATGCAGATGAGAATTATACTTATGAGCTGATGCCCATCCACGCACCGAAGGTCCATGCAGATGATGAACTCCATTTCAGCTGGACGGATAATTTTTCCCGGATCAAGCAACAGGACTCCTGGACTATTTCCACCGCTTGTCAGGACCCGGAGGGAATCATGATGATGGTCAACTATCTGTTTTCTGAGGCAGGGCAGCTGATGTATAACTATGGCGATGAGGGGCATTCCTTTGAATATGATACTGAGGGCAAGCCACAGTATACAGAGCTGATCACCAATAATCCGGATGGCATCAGCTATAAGGATGCCTGCTATCTCTATGCCTCCGCAGTGGCCAGTGGGCATCTGCCCAGCATTATGGATGTACGGGCCGGGTATTATTACTTCGGCGATGAGGAATGGAAAATATTTGATATCTTCCGTACCTGTGATGCGGACGGCAGCTATAACCTCCCCAATGGCGTGGCACTAAACGAGCAGGAGAATCAGAAGTATGCAACGATCTCCTCGGATATTACCACCTATGCGTCCACTGAGATCATGAAGTTCATTCTCGGACAATCCGACCTGACGCCCGAGACGTTCAAAGAATTCCAGGACACCATCCTCTCTATGGGAGGGGCTCGTATGGAAGAGCTCTATCAGCAGGCCTATGAGCGTTATCTTCTGAAATAAGACCAGCGCAGGAATGACCGGCAGTTTTCGCTTACTGCCGGTCATTTTTCTGACGCAAATTCTGTTTGACTTTGTATATGGATTCCTGTATACTGGAAGGGTTGTATTTTGCCTTCCGGCCTAAGGGCGGTGGGGCTTTTATATTGCTCGTTGCAGGGGAGACTTCCAATGAAGATATTTGCGCTGATCCTATTTATTCTGACATACGTTTTGATGATCGCACTGCCAAAATATCGGCCATGGGTGGCGGTGACCAGTGCGGTGATTTTTCTGGTAGGCGGGATCGTACCGGTGCAGAGTCTTGGCTCGGCCATTGATTTTAATGTGCTGATGATGCTGGCGGGTACCATGGGAACCGTTTCCCTGTTCATCGAATCCAGAATGCCAAACCGAATGGCAGAGATGCTGCTGCAAAAATCCCCCAATGTGATGTGGGTGGTGGTGGTCATGTCTCTGTTTGCCGGTGTGGTATCTGCTTTTGTTGATAACGTTGCAACCGTTTTGATGATTGCGCCGGTGGGACTGGCCATTGCAAAGAAGCTGAATATTTCCCCGGTGGCGATGATCATTTCCATTGCGGTGTCTTCCAATCTTCAGGGGGCTGCGACGCTGGTGGGAGATACCACCTCCATTATGCTGGGCGGCCACGCCAATATGAACTTCAATGATTTCTTCTTTATGGACGGTAAGCCCAGCATCTTCTTTGCGGTGGAGCTGGGGGCGCTGGCAACGGTACCGGTGATCATGTTCCTGTTTCGGAAGCAGCGGGAGCCCTTTACAGCGGAGGGGCACACGGAGGTCGGCGATTATTTCCCCACATGGCTGCTGTGTGCCAATGTGCTGCTGCTGATTCTGGCCTCCTTCTGGAAGGACAGACCCTCCATTACCAATGGACTGATCTGCGTGGGGCTGTTTATCGTTGGGCTTGTCCACTCCTATATCCGCCGTGGAGATCTGGATGTGGTGAAGCAGGCGTTTCAGGAGATCGACTATGAGACCATTTGCCTGCTGACGGGACTGTTTGTGGTGATTGCCGGAATTACAGAGGTTGGGATCATTGATGATATCAGCGGTATATTTGCCTCCCTTGGCGGCAATAATCTCTTCCTGCTGTACACAGTGATCGTATGGGGCTCGGTTGCCTGCTCTGCCTTTGTGGATAATATTCCCTATGTTGCTACCATGCTCCCTGTGATCAGCGCCCTGTGCCGGGATCTGGGCTGCGCACCGTATCTGCTCTATTTTGGACTGCTGACCGGTGCAACGCTGGGAGGCAACCTGACGCCCATCGGCGCATCGGCCAATATCGCAGGAATCGGGATCCTGCGAAAGGCCGGATATGAGGTAAAGACAAAGGACTTCCTGCGCATTGGTGTGCCATTTACACTTTGCGCTGTAATCGTTGGATATCTCTTCTGCTGGATCGTATGGTCTTAATCGGATACAGAAAAAGGCCTGCCGCAAAATTGCGGCAGGCCAATTATTATCGTAGGGGGAGAGATCAGCAGACACCCTGTGCCAGCATTGCATCGGCAACCTTCAGGAAGCCCGCAATGTTTGCACCGGCCTGAATATCGCCGGCCATGCCGTATTTCTCGGCGGCCTCGGCGCAGGCGGTGTAGATGGATTCCATGATGCCCTTGAGCTTTGCATCCACTTCCTCAAAGGTCCAGCTGAGCCGCTCGGAGTTCTGGCTCATCTCCAGACCGGAGGTAGCAACGCCGCCGGCGTTGGAAGCCTTGCCGGGGCTGTAGAGCAGTCCGGCGGACTTGATGATGGAGATTGCCTCGGGGGTGCAGGGCATGTTTGCGCCCTCGAAGACGCCCAGAGCGCCGTTTGCAACGATCTGCTTTGCAGCCTCTGCATCGATCTCGTTCTGCGTTGCGCAGGGGAGGATGATGTCAGCGGGGACGCTCCAGATGCCGCTGCAGCCCTCAACATACTTGGCAGAGGGGACGTAATCCACATAAGTCTTGATGCGGGCACGCTTGACTTCCTTGATCTCCTGAATGATCTTGAAGTCGATGCCGTTTTCGTCTACGATGTAGCCGTTGGAGTCATACATGGCGATGACCTTGCCGCCCAGCTCGGTGGCCTTCTGGTTGGCGTAGATGGCAACGTTGCCGGAGCCGGAAACGATCACACGTTTGCCCTCAAAGCTGGTGCCGTTGGCGTGGAGATAGGCATCGGCAAAGTAGCACAGGCCGTAGCCGGTGGCCTGTGTACGGGCCAGAGAGCCGCCGTAGGAGAGACCCTTGCCGGTGAGCACGCCGGTCCACTCGTTTTTCAGACGCTTATACTGGCCGAACAGATAGCCGATCTCACGGGCACCTACGCCGATATCACCGGCGGGTACATCGGTGTCAGCGCCAACATGGCGATAGAGCTCTGTCATAAAGCTCTGGCAGAAACGCATGACCTCCATATCGGACTTGCCCTTGGGGTCAAAGTCAGAGCCGCCCTTGCCGCCGCCCATGGGCAGGGTGGTGAGTGCATTTTTGAAGATCTGCTCGAAGCCAAGGAACTTGATGATGGAGAGGTTGACGTTGTCACGGAACCGCAGGCCGCCCTTGTAGGGGCCGATGGCGGAGTTGTACTGAACACGATAGCCACGGTTTACCTGAACCTTGCCCTGATCATCTACCCACGGCACACGGAAGATGATGATGCGCTCGGGCTCAACCAGGCGGCCAATGATGTTCTGCTGCTCCAGACGGGGATCCGCCTCCACCACGGGAACCAGTGTTTCAAGGACCTCATTGACGGCCTCCAGATACTCGGTCTGCTCGCTGTAACGGGCACAGAGCTCTTCATAGATACCGTTTAAGTAAGCGTTTTTGATAGCCATTAGATAACACCCTTTCATTCGATGAATCGGGAATCGCAAAACAGTGAAAGCCTGACTGCATATGCCCGTTTCTGTTGGCACTATACTACTACAAAGTAGAGAAGAATGCAAGTAGAAGTACAGAAAAAATCAAAAAGACGGTAAAATTGCATAAAATAGAAGCTGATTTGCAGCAAAATGGGTAAAGTATTTCAGTTCGTGACGGAAACGTACCATATATTCTAAACCAAACGATGAAAAATGCCGCCGTATGGTCTACGGCGGCATTTTTCATGCAGTTTAGCGCAGGGTCACGTTCAGTTTCTCCTGCAGATCGGAGAGAATCTTCTTTACAACACTGTCGGAATCCGCATCGGTCAGGGTGCGGTCATCGGCACGGAGCTCCAGTGCAAAGGCCAGAGACTTCTTACCCTGAGGGATGCCCTTGCCGCAATACAGATCAAAGAGCTTGACGCTCCGCAGCAGTGTGCCGCCAGCAGCAGCGATCACGCCCTCTACCTGTGCGGCAGTCAGTTCGTCATCGCATACCAGCGCAAGGTCACGCTCAACACTGGGGAATCTGGGCAGAGGCTGATAGAGCGCCTCAGGAGCCAGCAGCGTCATCAGCGTGGTAAAGTTCAGCTCTGCGCAGTAGATCTCGCTGGAAATTCCATAGTTGGCAGCCACCAGGGGATGCACCTGACCAAATACGCCCACATAGGTGCCGTCTACATAGAGATCAGCGCAGCGGCCGGGATGGTAGGAGGGATTTTCCTTCTGGGCTACCACGGTGTGAGGCTTGACGTTCAGGCAGCGGAGCAGTGCCTCTACCTCGCCCTTCAAAGAGAAGAAGTCCTCATTTTCACCGTAGGAGCCAAGGGTCAGGATGATATCCTCCTTGGGCAGCGCTTCGCCCGCTACAGGGAGATAAATCTTTGCCAGCTCATAGAGCTTTGCGGCCTTGTTCCGATGGGCATTGTTCCGGGAAAGCGTCTCCAGCATGCAGGGCAGGGAGGTGGTGCGCATCACGGAGGTATCCTCGCCCAGCGGATTGAGGATCTTGACGGGGTTCCGCAGCGGGCTGTCTGCGGGAATGCGAATCAGGTCAAACATGGAGGGGCTGCCGAAGGAATAGGTGAGAATCTCACTGTAGCCCATGCCACGGCAGATCTGACCGGCCAGATTCTTGCACTTCTGCTCAGGGGTATAGCCGCCCTTTGCAGCTGCTCCCTTGAAGGTTGTAACGGGGATGTTGTCATAGCCGTACATCCGGGCTACTTCTTCGGCAACATCGGCCATATAGTGGATATCGGTCCGCCAGGAGGGAACGTGCAGCTGGTCACCTTCCACAGTGAAGCCCAAACGGCTCAGGTACATGACCATATCCTCACGGGTCAGATCGGTGCCCAGGTAATGGTTGATCTTTTCCGGCTCAAAGGCAACGGTGACCGGATCGGGCACATAGTTGAGGATATCGATGACACCGTCCATAACATCTCCGGCGCCCAGCTGCTCTACCAGCTCGCAGGCACGCTGAATGGCGGGATAGGTATCCAGAGGATTCAGACCCTTCTCATACTTGGTGGAGGCATCGGTACGCATGCCCAGTGCGTTGGCAGTCTGGCGGATGCAGGTGCCGTCGAAGTTGGCGCTCTCAAAGACCACGGTGGTGGTGTCCTCCAGAATTTCAGAGTTGAGGCCGCCCATGATGCCGGCAAGGCCGATGGCCTTCTCGCTGTCGGCAATGACCAGCATCTTGTTGGTCAGGGTATGCTCCTGCTCGTCCAGAGTGGTGAGCTTCTCACCGTCCTTGGCACGGCGGACAACGATCTTTCCGCTGCCCACATAGCGATAGTCAAAGGCGTGCATGGGCTGGCCGTATTCCAGCATCACATAGTTGGTGATATCCACAATGTTATTGATGGGACGAACACCCAGCGCATGGAGCCGCTGACGGAGCCAACGGGGAGAGGGGCCGATCTTGACATTGGTGATCATCCGGGAGGTGTAGCGGTTGCAGAGATCAGGCGCCTCGACTTCAACTTCCAGCCGGTCGAAAATGCTGCCGGCATCAGAGCCTTTTACTTCGGGCTCGTGGAGGGTAAAGGGCTGATTGAAGGTAGCGGCGGCCTCACGGGCAATGCCGATGATGGAATAGCAGTCCGTGCGGTTGTTGGTGATTTCAAATTCCACCACAGAATCATCGGTGCCGATGAGGGTGTTGATATCCTGCCCCACATAGGCATCGGGCTCTTCAATAATAAAGATACCGTCTTCGATGGCATAGGGAAAATCGTTGAGGGTAAGGCCCAGCTCCTTGAGAGAGCAGAGCATACCATTGGACATCTCTCCACGGAGCTTGCCCTTGGTGATGTGAACACCCCCGGGCAGATAGGAGTTGTGCTTCGCTACGGGGACAAGATCTCCCTGCTTAACGTTCTGAGCGCCGGTGACGATCTGGATGGGTGCGTCTTCGCCTACGTCTACCTGACAAATCCACATATGGTCGGAGTTCTCGTGGCGGACAATTTCCAGCACCTTGCCGACTACAACGTTTTTGATCTCGGCGGAAAGTACCTCGGTGGTCTCTACCTTGGTGCCGGACATGGTCATGGCGGCATCAAATTCATGGTCGGATACATCGACCTTTACATAGTCATTCAGCCATTTTCTTGAAATATTCATATCTTAACTCCACTCCTTTCCTTAGAACTGGCTCAGGAACCGAACGTCGTTCTCAAAGATCAGACGCAGGTCGTTGATGGCAAAACGGTTCATGGTCATTCGCTCGACACCGCAGCCGAAGGCAAAGCCGGAATACTCATTGGGATCAATGCCGCAGCCTTCCAGCACCTTGGGGTGTACCATACCGGCGCCCAGCAGCTCGATCCAGCCCTCACCGTGGCAGGTGGGGCAGGTATGACCGTCTACCTCGCCGGTGCCGTGACACTTGAAGCACTGGACGTCCATTTCGCAGGAGGGCTCGGTGAAGGGAAAGTGGTGGGGGCGGAACCGGGTCACGCATTCCTCGCCGTAGAGCAGCTTGCCCATCTGGATGAGGCTGCCCTTCAGATCTGCCATAGTGATGCCCTTGTCGATGACAAGACCCTCCATCTGGTGGAACATGGGGCTATGGGTGGCGTCGACCTCGTCCTTCCGGTAGACGCGGCCCGGGGAGATGATGCGGATGGGGGGCTTCCGGCTCTCCATGACACGGATCTGCATGGGAGAGGTCTGAGTGCGCAGCAGCACGGAATCATCCTCGGTGGTATAGAAGGTATCCTGACGGTCCCGGGCGGGATGACCCGCAGGGGTGTTGAGCTTGGTAAAGTTATAGCTCTCCAGCTCCACCTCAGGGCCCTCTACCACGTCAAAGCCCATGCCGATGAAAATTTCCTTCATCTCGTCCAGAACAATGCTCATGGGATGCTTATGGCCCATGGCAATTTCCTTGGCGGGCATGGTAACGTCCAGAGACTCAGCCTGAAGCTTCCGGTCCAGTGCGGCGGCAGCCAGTGCTGCCTTCTTCTTTTCCAGAGACTCCTCAATGGCGGTACGGACCTGATTGGCCTTCTGGCCCATAACGGGACGCTCCTCCGGGGAGAGAGAGCCCATCTTCTTGAGCAGTCCGGTGAGTTCTCCCTTCTTGCCCAGAAAACGCACACGCAGATTTTCCAGCTCAGAGGATTCTTTTGCATCTTCCAGAGCGGCCAGCGCCATTTTTTCAATGTTTTCCAGCTGCTGTTTCATGTTGCATACTCCTTATCATAGTATTTTCGTAATTTAAGCGGGTGGGAGAACGCAAAAAAATCGCCCTCCGTCCAGTAGGGGACGAAAGACGCAGCTTCCGCGGTACCACCCGCAATTCGCCTCCAGCAAGGCGCACTTTACATGGATAACGGCACAACCCGGCCCGGCCTACTGGGGAATCCCGTTCAGGGGGCAGCTCACGGGGGAACGCCCATAATCCCGGTGCAGGCGGCTCTCAGCACCCCGCCCTCTCTGCAAGCACCTTACCGAATACAGACAACCCGATCATTGCTTATTGTGATATTGCATCCATCATAGCATACAATTTGAGAAGTTGCAAGGGCTATTGTCTCGGAAAATCCGGCAAAACCATACAATATTTTTCCCTTTCCACTTGCGGCTTTTGTGAATCAGGATTATAATAGCCATAAATATCCGCAGAAGGTCATGGCCGGACGGGGATGAAAACATTTTAATGGGGGATACCATGAATAATTATAATGATACCTTTGTAGAAGAGCTGGTGGTTCGCCGCAATTCTCTGAAAAACCTTTTGATCGAGGCCCTTGTGGTGGTGGCGGCTATAGCTCTGGCATTGGCCTGCTGGCTGTTTTTGAGCCCTATTTTTCCGGCGATGCTGGTGATTTTGGTGTTTGCTGCCTATCTTGGCATCAAGTTTCAGGGCGTTGAGTTTGAGTATTCCTTCACCAACGGCGATTTGGATGTGGATAAGATCATGGCCAAGCGGAAGCGGGTTCGGCTGGTGGAGATCAACCAGAAACAGATTCAGGTGATGGCCCCCTATACGGCGGAGTATGAGAGCGTGACCCATGACTATTCCGTGTCCCAGGTCATTGACGCATCCTCCTCTAAAAATGCGGCGGGACGTTGGTTTATCATCTATGAGGCAGAGGATGGAAAATATGTCTTTTTGGTGATCCAGCCCTCCAGGCGCTTCCGGGAGGCCATGCAGAAGTATATTCGTTCCAGAATGAAGGGGATGGAGGTATGAGATTTGCCGGAAGTGCGGCCATGCGTGACATGGACGCCTATGCCATTGATACCGTGGGGATCCCTTCTGATACCCTGATGCTCCGGGCTGCCCGGGGGCTTGCGGACAAGGCGGAGGCGATGCTGCCGGAGGGGGGCATGGCGCTGATTCTCTGCGGCAGCGGAAACAATGGCGGCGATGGCATTGCCGCCGGAAAATATCTGCTGGAGGATGGATTTCAGGCCCGGCTCCTGATGATAGGGAACAGGGAGAAGCTGACACAGGACAGCAGAAAGATGTGCGCCCTGCTGGAACAGCAGGGGGGAATGTTGGAGGACGGCACGCCGGAGACGGTGAAAGGAATGCTGCCCCATGCAGATCTGGTGATCGATGCGCTGTTTGGAACCGGGCTTTCCCGGGATGTCTCGGGCGCTTATGCGGATATCATTGCAGCAGTCAATGCCTCGGAATGTCCGGTGCTGGCCTGCGATATTGCCAGCGGCATTTCTGCGGACACCGGGGAGATCCTGGGCTGCGCCGTTCGGGCGGATGCCACAGTCACCTTCAATTTGCCCAAAACCGGACAGCTGCTGCCACCGGGAACGGAATATACCGGTGCGCTGACGGTTCACGATATCGGGATACCCGAAGAGGCAAAAGAGCAGGTTTATTTTGACGGGGAATATGTCACCGGTGACATGGTGAAAAGCTGGCTGCCAAAGCCGATGCTGGAAAGTCACAAGGGAGACTTTGGAAAGCTCCTGCTGCTCTGCGGCTCGGAGGGCTTTACCGGTGCGGCGGCATTGTCGGCAAAGGCAGCGCTGCGCACTGGTGCAGGGCTGGTTTATCTCGGGGTACCGGAGCCGGTATATCCGATTTTGGCGGCAAAGCTGGATGCGGCAGTGGTATTTCCCTTGCCGGGGAATGGAAATGGCCGTTTTGGCAGCTTTGCTGTGGAAGAGATCCCGGAGCGGCTTCGGGATAAGGATGCCTGCCTTGTAGGCCCGGGCATTGGACGCTGCCGGGACACGGAGTCGCTGGTGGATGCGGTGCTGGACACTGCGGAATGTCCGGTGGTGCTGGATGCCGATGGTATAAATGTCCTGTCCGGGCATATAGATAGATTGGACAGGGCCAGAGTGCCTTTGGTGCTGACGCCGCATGAGGGAGAATTTCTGCGGATGGGCGGAGATCTGTCCGGAGGCAGAATTGCCGGCGCACGAGCCATGGCGGAGAAGACCGGTGCGGTCATTGTGCTCAAGGGCTATCGAACCGTAACGGCAGTGCCGGATGGGCGCATCTATGTGAACTCTACCGGCAATCCCGGCATGGCCACCGGCGGCAGCGGAGACGTGCTCTCGGGCATCCTGACCTGCCTGCTGGGGCAGGGAATGGAACCGGCCAGAGCTGCCGCTGCTGCGGTATGGATCCATGGCGCCGCCGGAGATGCGGCCCGGGACAGGCTTGGGGTTCGGAGCATGCTGCCAACAGACCTCATTGGGGCTCTGCCTGAAATCCTGCGATAGGGGGACATGCTGTGCGGCTGAGACGAGCCGTACCAATGATGATGCTGCTTTTGCTGTGCGCCTGCGGAGCAGCCAAGACTTCGGCGCAGACGCCGGTTCGATTTCGGACAGAACTGCTGGAGGCGGGACAGCTCAGCTGTCAGCTGGTGCTTCGAGCGGATTACGGCGAGTATGTCAGAGATTTTACACTGGACTGCCGGTACACCCCGGATGAAGCTTCGCTTCAGGTGGTGGAGCCGGAAATTGCAAAAGGAATCACAGCATCGGTGTCAGGAGAAGGGGCAAAGGTGTCCTATGACAGTACGGTGCTTGCAGTAGAAAATTTTGAAAGCCGAAGAATCTCGCCCATGGCCGCACCCTATCTGCTGGGTAAGGCGTGGACGGAGGGATACATTGCCTCTATGGGAGAAAGTGACGGACTGGAAACCACAGAGTATACGCTGGGCTACGGCGGCGACACCTTGAAGATCACAACGGATTTTCAGGATGGAAGACCGGTGCACGGTGAGATCTCTGACGGGCAGACGGTGCTGATCTCCTGCGAGATAAAGGATCTTCGGCTGGAAAAGAAAGAAGCAGAGCAAAATGAAGATGTTAAAACGTACGTGGGCGGAGGTCAGCCTTGACGCCCTTCAGCACAACTATCAGGTATTGACGAAGGATCTGCCGGAGGGCTGCCGCTTTCTGGGGGTTGTAAAAGCGGATGCCTACGGCCATGGGGCGGTTCCGGTGGCACGGGAGCTTCAAAAGCTGGGGGCCGGTTATCTGGCAGTTTCCAACTATGAAGAGGCATTGCAGCTGCGTCGGGGGGATGTGACCCTTCCAATTCTGATCCTTGGGTATACCCCGGTGGAATTTGCAAGGGATCAGGCGGCCCTGCATATTACCCAGGAGGTCCATTCTCTGGACTATGGCCGCCAGCTCTCTGAGCAGCTGGAAGGCACCGGCCTTACCCTGACGGTACATATGAAGATCGACACCGGCATGAGCCGTTTGGGCTTCTTTGCCTATGACCGCCCGGAGACGGTGCCGGAGCTGGTGGAACTGTGCAGCCTGCCCAATCTCCACGTGGAGGGGGCCTTTATGCATTTTGCAGTGGCGGATACGCCCAGCGAGCTGGATTATACCCAGATGCAGCATCAGCGCTTTATGAATGTGCTGGATGCGCTGAAGGCGCATGGGATCCAGCCGGAAATTGTGCACTGCGCCAACAGTGCCGCCACCATTGCATTCCCTGCGTATCATCATGACATGGTTCGGCCCGGTATTGCCACCTATGGCCTGAGTCCCTCGGAGGAAATGCGGGGTATGGCGGATTTGCAGCCGCTGATGGAGCTGAAAACCACCATTGCGGCCATACGCCCCTTTGAAGCCGGTGTAACGGTCAGCTACGGCAGAACCTATGAGACCCCCGGCCCCAGAACCATTGCGGTATGCCCCATTGGCTATGCCGATGGACTCCAGCGGCGGCTCAGCGGGAAGCTTCATTTCCTGCTCCATGGGAAGAAAATTCCGGTGGTAGGACGGATTTGCATGGATATGTGCATGGTGGACATCACCGATGTGCCGGAGGTGCAGGTGGGTGATACGGTCACTGTGGTAGGACGTGACGGAGACGCTGCCATCACATGGGATGATTGGGCGGATCAGCTGGGGACGATCTCCTATGAGCTGGTATGCGACATCAACAAGCGTGTACCACGGCTGTATCTTAAAAACGGCGAAGTCGTGGAGACGCTACAGTATATTGTATAATACCAGGTCACCCCGATGCCGAAAAACGGCATCGGGGTGACCGTATTTTAGGGTTATAGTATCTCCGGGCCATTCATTCGAGGGCCGTCATCGTCCGTATAAGCCTGCTTCTTTGCACGATATTTCAAAAGCAGACCGATGGCGAGGAACACAAGCCCCAGCACCACAAAGACCAGTGAGGTGGAAATGAGACTGTCATGCTCGTCTTGAATCCGCTGCTGGAAGCTGTCCGGGTCTGTACCCTTGTAGATCAGCTCCAGTGGAACGGTACTGAGGGAGAACCCCTGCTGGAGGAGCTGCTCGGTGTACGCCTGATAGTAGCTTTCCAGGTCATCGGAATCAAAGGGCTGCGCAACGCCGCAGATGCTTGCAAAGCTCAGGTCGCCCATCTGCTGGGTGTCATCACTGAGGTAGTCCATGAGCACTTCGTGGATATCATCCTCCGTGTTCACCGCCAGTGTAATGACCATGGGCTCGTTATCCTTGCCCCGGAAGGCTGCTGCATAGTAATTGGTCGTAACCTCATTATCTGTGCCGCCAGCGGCAAAGCTGTCGAGAATCACGCTCTCGCCTAGATCATAGCTGCCAGACGGTTGAAAGTCAGAGCCGGTAAGCGTATGAGCATTCTGCAAGGGGGCGGCCTGCTTCAAGATCTTCGGAAGGTTCCAAAGGCCCAGCACAATGAGGCCAAGCCCGATGCCGAGAAGCATACGAGTCAGCACACCTTTTACGGAATTGCGGCTTTTTGACTCCGGGTCGGAATACGCCCAGGGCTCTATGTCGGCGTGTCTTTTCACATTACACTCCTCTTCCTCTTTTTATTTGGTTTCAGGACTTCTTTCCGGTGATGAGCTCCGGAGCCATGGGCAGAGTCTCAATCCAGTCACAGACCACATGCCAGTCCGGGAGCCGGTGATTCCGGCGCTGTGCGTAGATGTTCTTGAGGCAGCGATAGTTGGTGGTCATGCCGGCCATCAGCTCAAAGCCGGAGGGGAGATTATAGAGCAGCTCCAGATAGGCTTCCTTTTTCCGCTGGGGCTCCTGAGCTGCGTCAATGCTGTTATAGACCTGCTGAAGCCGCTGGGCCTCGGCGATTTCTACGGGACTGGTGTACTGGTTGCAGCAGTCTGCAATCCGGAACCGGGCGACCCGATGCATGGTGGACATGGAGGAGATAAAGTTCAGAAATGTGTACCGCTCCGCTTCGACCCATGCCTTGTTGGTGATGGTCAGGTCGAAGTTTACAACGATGCCGGTGAGGAACTGGTCATGGCCGCCTTCGGGAATGGAGGCCAGCTTAATGGCACGCTTGATGTGGGGATTGGTGTAGTCACCGGCTTCCCGGCACTGACGAATGGCGGCTACGGTTTCCTGAAACTCCTGAGGGGTGGGAGCGGTATCACGCATGGAATAGCCGCTGCGGAAGATGGAGCTGTCAAGGCCAAAAAGTTCTACATTTTCAATGGTGGTCATGGGGCACCTGCTTTCTTTAGTCTTTATAGATCCATCATAACATACAATTCGACAAAATACAACGGCGGAGATCCGTGGGACGGCCATGGGGCAGGTATTGCATTTCATACAGGAACAGGGTATAATGAATGGAATCATAATGAAATAATAGAGGTTGAAAATGGAGCATATCACGTTTGAACAATTAGGAATCAGCGCAGAAATTTTACAGGCGCTGGAGAAAAAGGGCTACGGCTATCCAACACAGGTACAGGAAGAGGCGATTCCGCCGCTGATGGAGTGGAAGGATGTAATCGCCAAGGCTCCCACGGGTACCGGTAAGACGTTTGCTTTTGGGATCCCCGTGATTGAACATATCGATGTGGAAAATGAAGCGGTGCAGGCGGCGATTCTCGCCCCTACCCGGGAGCTGGCCATGCAGATCGGGGACGAGCTCCGTGGACTGCTGGAGTTCAAGAAGGGGATCCGTGTGGCGGTGCTTTATGGGGGCCAGCGGCTGGATGCACAGGCACGTCAGCTTGCAAAAAAGCCCCAGATCGTTGTGGCAACGCCCGGACGGCTCATGGATCATTACAAGCGGAAGAACATCCGCTTTGACGGCATCAAAACTGTGGTGCTGGATGAGGCGGATCGAATGCTGGATATGGGCTTTTTCAAGGATGTGACCGGTATCATCGAAAAGATGAAAAACCGCACCAATATGGGCCTGTTTTCTGCTACGATCTCGCAGGAGGTCATGACGGTCAGCTGGATGTATCAGCGGGATGAGGTGGAGATCACCGTGCAGCCCAAGGAGGAAAGCCGACCGGATATTGACCAGTATGCCATTACCTGCAACGGCATTGAAAAGCTGATGACGACCTTGCAGCTGCTGGATACCCAGGGCTTTGAGCGTGTGATCATTTTCTGCAACACCAAGCATATGTGTCAGCGGCTTTGCGACGATATGCAGGGCAGAAGCTACAGCGTGGACTGCCTCCACGGCGACATCCGCCAGAGTCAGCGGGAAAAGGTCATGCAGAAATTCCGGGATGGCAAGCTCAATGTACTGGTGGCAACGGATGTTGCATCCCGGGGCATTGATGTGGATGACGTGGAATGCGTCATCAACTACGATATCCCCGAGGAAAACGAATATTATATTCACCGGATCGGCCGTACCGGCCGGGCCAGACGGAAGGGCGCTGCCTATACACTGGTGGGATCGCTGCTGGAAAAGTCCAAGCTGGATGAGATCGCAAAATATTCGCACTTTACCATAAAGCCTGTGAAGCTGACCGGGGACGGAAAGCTTCAGGAGGTGGAGGTGAAAAAGCCTCAGGTAAAGCTGAAATATCGATGAGAAGCTATACGGAGCCGGAGCTGGGGCTGATGCTGCTCTATGCACTGCCGGGAGAGAATCGCCTGCGGGAAAGCCTGTTTCGGCGGCTTTCCGTGGCGGTAAAGGAGCTGGGGCAGACCCCGGAGCCGGAGCTGGAGCTGGACGAGGGAGAGCTTCAGCGGCTGGGCTGTACCCGGCAGGAGACCGATGAAATCCTCAGGCGTCTGACCCAGCGCCAGCTGCTGCAGGGGTATCTGCAAGGGCTTTCACGGAAGGGGATCCGGGTAATTACACGGATCAGCCCGGAGTATCCCCAGCGGCTCCGGGAAACCCTTGGAGATCGTGCGCCGCTGGTATTGTTTTGCGCAGGGGCACTTTCTCTTATGGAACGGCAGTGCATGTCGCTGGTGGGCTCCCGAAAGCTTCGCCCTGCGGGAAAAAATTTTGCAAGGTGCGTGGGCAATGCCGCTGCCCGGCAGGGCTATTGCTACTGTTCCGGCGGAGCCGCCGGAGCGGATACGGAGGGCTTTTGCGGGGCCATGGAACAGGGTGGCTGTTCGGTTCTTTTTCTGGCAGACAGTCTGGAAGAACATCTGACAGACCGCCGTTACCGCCGGTATTTGAGGGACAAAAAGCTTTTGCTGGTATCCGAGCAGGGGCCGGATCTGCCCTTCTCCACACCCCGTGCCATGAGCCGGAACCGGCTCATCCATGCCATGGGCCAAAAGGTCTTTGTGGCCCAGTCGGACTATGGAACCGGGGGTACATGGAACGGCACCATGGAGAATCTGAAGGAGGGCTGGAGCCCGGTATTTGTCTATGATGGGGAGCCGGAGGAACCCGGTACCCGTGGGCTTTTGGAGCGTGGTGCAGAGCCGGTCTCGCTTTCCCAGCTGGAACAGCTCAGTGCGCTGGGCCTTCAGCAGACCAGTCTGTTTTAAGGAGATGAGGCGAGGGCCTCCCGCAGCAGCGGGCGGGCCTTCGCTTTTCGGCGGCAACAGAAAGGAGGAAGCTTCGTGCATACAGGGAAAGAGAATGGACGTGCCGGAAAGCACTTTCGCCCCGGACAGATGACCGGAGCGATGCTGGTGCAGTATATCATGGCGCTGGTGGGCGTTGCCATGCTGGTCTTCGTAGCCGGAGTGCTCAGCTGGCGGGTGCGGAATTATCTGGGCAACCGGGAGATGTACAACTGGGTTTATCGTGCCCTGCAGTGGATGTCCGATCAGGTGCTGCTGGTGATCCTGGCCCTGTGTCTGGGCGGATGGGCCATTGTGACCTATCACTATCTGGCACGCCCGATCCGATATTTGGATGAGATGACAAAAGCGGCGGAGCAGCTGATCGAAAAGCCGGAAAAGCCCGTATCCCTTCCCTATGCCCTGCGGGGAGAGGAGGCACTGCTCAATGAACTGCGGGAAAAGTCCCTGCACCGGGCAGAGCAGAAGAGGCAGGATGCCACACTGGATACCCGGCACCTCCATGAGCTGGCCCGGAGTGCCGGAATGGCCGCACAGGAGCTGATCCGGGAGGTGGATCGGCAGGCCCGGAACGGCGATGTGCCGGAGCAGCAGACCGTAGAAAAAGCTCGCTGGATAGAGGGCCAGATCCGTATGCTATACGATCTCACCGCCGAGCCGGAGCAAGAGAATGTGAACGCTTCCAGTTCACGGTAAGATTGATTTTTCGTCCATGCCGGAAGACGGGGAAAGAAAAAATTTTTCTTGTTTCATTTGTCCTCTGAGGCGCATTTCCGAGCTTTGCGGACAGGTGGGGTGAACCCCTTCCGGCGCATAGCTTTTCGCCTGCGAAAGAGGTAAAATTGCAGAAAAACCCAAGCAATCCGGTTTGTTTTTTACCTGCATACGTTATGGAAACCCGGCCCCAGCATAGGGGGACGCAGGTCCGTGAAAACCGCAAAAACCACAAGATGTTGTTTTTGTAAGCAAACTGACACTAAATGTAGTAATTTTGTTCTTGCATTCCTGCGGCCATGTGCTATAATATGCCTACTGAAAAATTCATTAGACCAAAGACGGCTACGGCTGCCTTCTATTCATCGGAGTGCCCCCGGCGCTTCGATGAACTTGTGTCAGGCGGCCTTCGGGAAGGGCCCATGTGAACGGAGGAAGAACTATGCAGGTTGTAAAAAGAGACGGTTCGATTGTTGCTTTTGACCGAAGCAAGATCGTATCCGCAATTCAGAAGGCAAACAGCTCCGTAGACGAAGAAGATCGAATCGATCAGGAGACCATTGAAGAAATTACGCAGTCCATTGAGCGGCGGCATAAAAGCCGGCTGCTGGTGGAGGATATTCAGGACATGGTAGAAAAAAAGCTCATGGCCAAAAAGAAATATGTGCTGGCCAAGAACTACATCATCTACCGCTATAACCGTGCACTGATCCGCAAGCAGAATACCACCGATGAGAGTATCCTGAGCCTGCTCCACAATACCAATAAAGAGCTGGCAGAGGAGAACAGCAACAAGAATACCGTGATCGCCTCTACGCAGCGGGACTATATCGCAGGAGAGGTATCCCGGGATCTTACCCGGCGGATTCTCTTGCCGGAAAAGATCTCCAAGGCCCATGACGAGGGCGTGCTCCACTTTCATGATGCGGACTATTTTGTGCAGCCCATCTTCAACTGCTGCCTCATCAACATCGGCGACATGCTGGACAACGGCACCATGATGAACGGCAAACTCATTGAGTCTCCCAAGAGCTTTCAGGTGGCCTGCAACGTTATGACCCAGATCATTGCCAATGTAGCCTCCAACCAGTACGGCGGTCAGAGTGTGGACGTGAGCCATCTGGGCAAGTATCTGCGGCGGAGCTACAATAAGTTCAAGCAGCGGATCACGGATGAATGTCAGGGGGAGAACGTATCGGAGGAGCTGATCGAAAAGCTCACCCGGGAGCGCCTTCAGGAAGAGCTGAAATCCGGTGTCCAGACCATTCAGTATCAGATCAATACCCTTATGACCACCAACGGTCAGTCTCCCTTTGTGACGCTGTTCCTGTATCTCAAGGAAGGGGATCCCTACATCAAGGAAAATGCCATGATCGTGGAGGAGATCCTGCGGCAGCGGCTGGAGGGCATCAAGAATGCCTCCGGTGTCTATGTGACCCCGGCGTTCCCCAAGCTGGTTTACGTTCTGGACGAGAACAACTGCCTCCGGGGCGGGGAGTATGACTACATCACCCGTCTGGCGGTGAAGTGCTCCGCCAAGCGGATGTATCCAGACTATATCTCCGCCAAAAAAATGCGGGAGAATTATGAGGGCAATGTATTTGCGCCCATGGGCTGTCGTTCCTTCCTGGCACCATGGAAGGACGAAAATGGCGAGTACAAGTTCGAGGGCCGCTTCAATCAGGGCGTTGTGTCCATCAATCTGCCCCAGATCGGTATTCTCTGCAAGGGAGACGAGGAAAAGTTCTGGTCGATGCTGGATGAACGGCTGGAGCTGTGCTTTGAGGCGCTGATGTGCCGGCACAATGCCCTGAAGGGCGTGCTCAGCGATGTCAGCCCGGTACACTGGCAGTACGGCGCCATTGCACGTCTGAAAAAGGGCGAGACCATTGACCGGTTCCTCTATGGCGGCTATTCCTCTATCTCTCTGGGCTATATTGGCCTCTATGAGCTGACCATGCTCATGAAGGGCGTCAGCCAGACGGATCCCGTTGGAGAGGAGTTTGCGGTTCGGGTGATGAAGCACCTGCGGGAGACCTGTGACCGCTGGAAGGCGGAGACCAACATCGGCTTTGCCCTCTACGGCACCCCCGCCGAGAGCCTCTGCTACCGCTTTGCACGGATCGATAAGGAACGCTTCGGCACCATTCCCAATGTCACGGACAAGGGCTACTATACCAACTCCTATCATGTGGATGTAAGAGAAGAGATCGATGCCTTCTCCAAGTTCGATTTTGAGAGCCAGTTTCAGGCCATCTCCTCCGGCGGAGCCATCAGTTATGTGGAGATCCCCAATATGCGCCATAACCTTACGGCACTGGCCGAGGTGGTGCAGTACATCTACGACAATATCCAGTATGCGGAGTTCAATACCAAGAGCGACTATTGTCAGGTCTGCGGCTTTGACGGGGAGATCATCATCAACGATGACTACCAGTGGCAGTGCCCCAACTGCGGCAATACGGATCAAAGCCGCATGAACGTGACCCGCCGTACCTGCGGCTATCTGGGGGAGAACTACTGGAATGAGGGCAAAACCAAAGAGATCAAGGCAAGGGTGATGCACCTGTGAATTATTCATTGATCAAGTGGCGGGATATCGCCGATGGCCCGGGCATTCGGGTGAGCCTGTTTGTATCCGGCTGCCGCCATCACTGCAAGGGCTGCTTCAATGCGGAGACTTGGAGCTTTACCGCAGGAAAGCCCTATACGGAAGCCGTGCAGGAATCCATTCTGAAAGGGATGGAAAAGCCCTATATTCTGGGGCTGACCCTGCTGGGCGGCGAGCCCTTTGAGCCGGAAAACCAGCCCCATGTGCTGGCCCTGTGCCGGAAGGTTCGGGAGCGGTTCCCGGGAAAGACCATCTGGTGCTATTCCGGCTATACGCTGGAAACGGACATGCTGGCGGGAAAGCTTGGCCCACGGGACGTTACCATGGAGCTGCTCTCCCTTCTGGATGTGCTGGTGGACGGGGAGTTCCACGAGGCGGAGAAGAATCCTCAGCTCCGGTTCCGGGGCTCCGGAAACCAGCGGATCATCGACGTAAAGGAAACCTTAAAGACAGGAAGCACCGTCCTGTGGGACGGCGGAAAGGAGCCGTAATGAGATTTCAGAAGCTGCGCCCCGGCGCCATCACACCCACCTACGGCTCGCCGGAGGCGGCAGGGGCGGATCTATATGCATGTCTGGAGGCACCGCTGACCATTGCACCGGGAGAGACTGCAAAGATCCCCACCGGGATCGCCATGGAAATCCCCACGGGATATGCTGGGCTGATTTTTGCCCGCAGCAGCTTGGGGGTCAAGCGGGGACTGGCACCGGCCAATAAGGTCGGCGTGGTGGATTCCGACTATCGGGGAGAATTTTTGATCTTCCTCTACAACCAGTCTCAGGAGCCCCAGACCGTTGCGCCCGGAGAGCGGGTGGCACAGCTGGTGATCGTTCCGGTCCGGCAGGCACACTTTGAGGAAGTGGATACGCTGGAAGAGACTCAGCGGGGACAGGGGGGCTTTGGCTCCACCGGGAGGTTCTGAGATGAGGACATCCAAGGCCCTTTATGCGCTCCTGACCGCAGCCTCCGGCGTCTTTATGCTGCTGGGCTGGCAGCTTCTTCTGATGGGGAGCACCCTTTCGCCGCTGCCCTTTGGGGCGTTTCCCAGTATTGTGATTGCGGCGATGATGACCTCCACTGGTGCATTTGCGGCTTTTGCGGTGCTCTGTGCGCTGCTCTATGGAATGGTCTTTACTGCGCTGTACTTTGCATGGAAGCGGAAGCCATGGGCGGTGGTGGCCGGGACATTGCTCTACTGCCTGGATATGGCGGCGGCGCTGGTGTTTACGGCTTTTTCATGGTGGTTTCTGCTGGGAATTGCTGTGGATGTGGTGCTCATTGTCATGCTGTGGCGGATGTACGTTCTGGCCGGGAAGCAGACTGGATAACCGGCTTACATTGGATAAGATGAATCTCAGGTGCGCCGCAAGCTCTGCTGCGGCGCATTTTTTTCTGCAAAATACACATTTTTCCGGCAAAAAATACGAAATGTCCATGTACTTTCGTGAAATAGCTGGTATAATACTGTTTACTGCATAGAATTGGTGCAGAGCATTTTTTACAAGGAGCCTTTTGATTATGTCATGTACCAGGCGGTCGGCACGAGTCAGTGCCATTATCTGCTTTTTGTTAATGTTTTTTTCGGTGACCCGGTTTCAGGATTTTCTGGATCAGGAAGCGTGGGGACAGACCATGCTGCTGGTTTCATTGGGTGCGGCTTTTTTGGTGTTTCCCGGTGCTGCGGTAAAATGGGAGAAGGGCTGGGTACGCTGCATACTGATGATGCTGCTTATGGCGGCGGCGCCCTTTGTGATGCTCATCGCAGTTGAGCGCCTCAACGGGAACTTTATTACGGAATTTCTGATCCCCAAAGAGGACATCTGGGAGAACTATGTGGTCTACCTGCTGCTGTATATTGCCGTGTTTGCGGTCAGCGGCAGCGTGCGGGTCTCGGTGATGACAGTCAGCCCGGTGCTGCTGCTCTTTGGCATTGCCAATATGTATGTGAAGGAGTTCAAGGGCAGCCCGCTGGTGCCCATGGATTTTTCCAGCATCAAGACTGCGGGCAATGTGGCTGCGGGCTATACCTATGAAATTGGCTTTGAGATCGCCTTCGGGGTCTGCCTGACGGCCATGCTCATGGCGATGGCATGCAGGCTTGCCATGCCGAAAAAAGGACGACCGGCCAGAATTGCCCTGCGGCTGCTGAGCCTTTTGGTGGTAGGGGGCCTTGCCTATACCTTCTATTATACGGATACCGTGGCGGACTACGGCCTGAAGCCGGATTTCTTCAACCAGACCCGAGGCTATAAAAACCACGGGGCGGTGCTGGAATTTACCCTGAATACCAAATACTTAAAGCTTATGACACCCACGGGCTACGATGCCGGGCAGATTGAGGGGATCGTGGACAACAGCATTGCAGAAAATGGGACGCCCAATATTCTGGAAACCGCTTTGGTGCGGCAGGGAATGGATGCACAGGAGGCTTCCGAAAAGACAAATGTTCCAACTGCGGTAGAGCAGGGGAAAACACCGAACATCATTGTCATTATGAACGAGAGCTTCTCTGATCTGTCTGTGGTGGGGGATATCGAGACAAACGTGCCCTATATGCCCTATATCGACAGCATCAAGGACGAGACCATTCAGGGCAATGTCTATGTTTCTACCATCGGAACGGGTACCTCCAATACAGAATATGAGTTTTTGACCGGGAATACCATGGCCTTTTTGCCTGCGGGCAGCAACGCCTATCAGCTCTATGTGCAGGAGCAGCAGCCTAGTCTGGTGTCTACCCTGATGTCGCAGGGGTTTTCGGCCAATGCGTTCCATCCTTATTTTGAATCCAGCTGGAACCGGCCGCAGGTCTACGAGGATATGGGCTTTGAGGATTTTATCTCGGTGGAGGATCTGTTCGGGCAGGAGCTGGTGGATAAGTATGTAAACTCCGGCTACAGCTATAATCTCTATAAGCGGCTGCTGCGGCAGAAGTATCCCGGGGAAAAGATCCTGCTGCGCCGCTTTGTGTCGGATGCCTATGACTTCAAAACCATTGAAAAAATGTATGAGGAAAAGGATCCTGACCAGCCCATGTTCCTGTTCAACGTTACCATGCAGAACCATTCCAGCTATAATCAGAAATATGACAACTTTGAGCAGGAGGTCTATCTGACCTCTACCAAGGGCGATTATCCCAAGACGGATCAATACCTCTCCCTGATTAAAAAGACGGATGAGGCCTTTGAGGAGCTGCTGAACTATTTCAAGACCGTGGATGAGCCTACCATTATTCTGATGTTTGGCGACCATCAGCCTTTTATTGAGGATAGCTTTTACTCCGAGGTCATGGGCCAGAGCATCAGCGAAATGGATGGGGAGACCCAGCAGAAGCGGTACATTACCCGTTTTATCCTCTGGGCCAACTACGATATCCCCACAGGATGGGTGGACGAGATCAGCATGAACTATCTTGGCACCCTGCTGACGCAGGTCTCCGGGCTTCAGATGACGAAGTACAATCAGTATTTGGCGGGGCTTTACACCAAGCTTCCGGTGATCACCGCCATGGGCTGCCGGGATGCGCAGGGAGACTTTTTCCAGGCGGATGAAGAAAATCCACTGGAGTCGGAAATTACCGGCTACCGAAACGTGGCCTATAACAATCTGGCGGATCTTAAAAATCGAGCCACCAGTGTGTTCTATTTACAGGGCAGCGCCCCTGCTTCCTGAATTGCAAACCATGCCGTAGGAGAATCTTGCGGCATGGTTTTTTCTTCGGTATCATGAAAAATGAAATGGGAATGGAATAAACGAAGCGAACTTGCGTCTTAGCAGATAGAAGTAAAAAGGGAGGTGTGGTTGTGGAAGATCGTGAAATTGTGCGGCTGTATCTCAGTCGAAATGAACAGGCCATATCGGCCAGCCGGAGCAAATATGGGGCATTCCTCTATGGGATTGCCATGAACATTCTGCGGCAGCCGGAGGATGCCGAGGAATGCGAAAGCGATACCTATTACAGTGCATGGCGTCACATTCCGCCGGATGAGCCATGGGCCCTGCGCAGCTATTTGGGGAAGATCACAAGGTATCTGTCCATTTCCCGGTATCGAATGCGCCATGCGGCAAAACGGGACTGCAATATGGAGCGGATGCTGGATGAGCTGGAGCAGTGCATTCCAGATTCAAGTGATCCACAACAGGAGCTGGAGGCCAGAGAGGCGGGGAAATACATCAGTACATGGCTGGAGACACAGCGGAAGGAAAACAGGCTGCTGTTTATTCGCCGATACTGGTATGGAGATACGCTGGAGGAGCTGTCAAGCGCCTTTGGAATGCCGAAAGCACGGATCTCCCAGCGGCTCAGTCGCCTGCGGGGAAGGCTCAAGGCATATTTGGAGCAGCAGGGGGTGTCCCTATGAGTAGACGAGAGCAGGCAGAACGGCTGCTGGATGCCATTGGTGAAATCCAGTATGAGCTGGTGGAGGCGGCGGCACAGCCACAGAGAAAGAAGAATAGAAGTCTTGGCGTCATTGCGGCGGTGATCCTGCTGGCGCTGCTGGTGCCTACGATACCGATAGCAGTAAACTTTCTTGTGGGCAGCGGCCATTCTGGAGCGGCCGAGAGCGGTGCGAACGTGCTTGGAAATGCGTATGCGGCCTATCAGGGGCCGGTGTTTCCGCTGACAGTGGTGGGAGAGATCGGGGACATTGCCGCATCACGTCAGGTTACGCTGGACTTTTCGGACTATACTGGCGATGGGTATGCCGATGGAAACAAGCTGGCAGTGATCGATGCCTACACGTTGCAGAACAGCGGAAGCACCGAACAAAGCCTGACCCTTCGGTATCCATACCAATCGGATGGCATGCGGGAAATGGCCGGAGAGGCACCGGAGATTCAGGTGGACGGCAGGCGGATTGAAAGCCGGCTGCTTGCATCGCAAAACAAAACCCTCGGGACATCTTCGTGGGGGGACTACATCACGCTTATGGATGAAAATCCTGCTCCGTCCATCTCCCTGTCCGCAGACACCCCTGTGACGTTATATGAGTTTTCGGATATCCGGATTTCCGGTTCAGCGGGACAGCGATACCAAATGGAGCTTCAGCTGGATCCCACTGCGGACGGCGTATTTGTCTCCGGGCCCGATGGCGCAGAACGCACCGGCGAGGAGACTCGGCTCTATACCGGCACACAGCAGCAGGTGAGGGTCGCTGTGCTGCATGGGACGCTTGCATCCCATGACCTGTTTGCATATGGAAATCGGGAGGAAACGGCACAGGCGCAGCTCCGCTCTGAGAAAACAACACTGGGAGAGGTTCTGAGGGAGATGATTCCGCAGGACATCACATGGCCCCAGAAAGACGGAGAAGCCCGGTGGCTGGAAACGACACTGATGTCCGGGCCGCTGGCATGGCTGTCCACAAAGGGGGATGGGCTTTTGTCGGTGTTCCTTTCTGAGCTGGAGGGGGAAAGCCGCATATTCTATCGGGAGTTTCAAGTGGTGGTTCCTGCCAATGGAAGCCTGCGGGTTTCCGTGCAGCAGATCAAGCATCCCAGCAAGACTCTGCAGGACGGCGCGGAGGCGCAGGAGGCCGGAGAGGGGGCAGACGGCTACGATGTGGTAACGACACTGGGGACACGGCTTCCCATCACCAAGCAGCAGGGCATTCTTACAAATTATGACGCTGTGGAGATCAAAGATCAAAACTTTGGCTTTGCACCGGAGCAGGGGATCACGGAGATCACGCTGAAACCTGAAAAGCAGGAGTACTATATCAATGTGGTGAAAAAACAATAGGATCAGGGGGCGAAGAAAATACATCTTCGCCCCCTTTGACAAACTGCCGTAAGGTGCTATAATGATGGGACATCAATCACAGGCAGGAGCGAACAAGCACAATGAACAAGTCCAATAAAACCAATGCCATGCGTCTGATGGATGCGGCAAAGATCCCCTATCGGGCGGTGGAATATGAATATGATGAAAGTGATCTGGGCGGTGAGCATGTGGCCGCCGTTACGGGTATGAACCCCGATCAGGTATTTAAGACTCTGGTGGCCAGAGGCGACAAAAAGGGGATCCTTGTATTTTGCATACCCGTCAGCTGCACCCTGGATCTCAAAAAGGCGGCGCATGCGGCCGGTGACAAGAAGGTGGAAATGATCCATATGAAAGAGCTGCTTGGTCTGACCGGCTATATCCGGGGCGGATGTAGCCCGGTGGGCATGAAGAAAAAGTATCCCACCTTTATGGACGAGACGGCAGCCCTCTATGATGAGATCGCCATTTCCGGCGGCGCCAGAGGGCTTCAGATGGTGCTGGATCCCCAGCAGCTCATGGAATATGCCGAAATCACGGCGGCAGATCTGGTGGAATATTGATTCTTTTGGCCGGATGTGATACCATAAGAAAAAAACAGGAGGTTATCATACCATGGATCATGAATACAAGACAAAGGGCGTATGTTCCAGAAAAATCAATTTTTCCGTAGAGGACGGAAAGGTATGTAAGGTAAAGTTTGACGGCGGATGCAACGGCAACGGCAAGGGCGTTGCGGCGCTGGTGGAGGGCATGGACGTAGCAGAGGCCATTCGCCGGATGGAGGGCATCAAGTGCGGCATGAAGAACACTTCCTGCCCGGATCAGCTGGCGCAGGCCCTGAAACAGACCCAGCAGTAATCACAAAGAGACCTCACTGGATTGCTTCCTGACGGAAGGCAGTGAGGTCTCTTCTTATAGTTCCGGGCTGATGCTGATCGAACGTACAATGTCCATGAAGGTCTGCATGGGGCCGGTGATGAATTTATCCTTGTGCCATGTCAGGGCCATGCGCCGGGCAAAGTCAATGCCGGTGACAGGAAGCTCGGCCACCTCGCCCCGATGCAGTGCAGGCTGGGCAAGCTGATAAGGGAGAATGGCGATTCCCTCCCGGTGACGGGCTGCCTCCAGCAGCACCAGGGAGCTGGCGGATTCCCACAGCGGACTGATGTGAAAACCAAGGCGCTGCATTTCACTTTCAAACTGATCCCGAACGCCTGCGCCCTTTTCCCGCAGCAGCAGCGGTGCTTCCGAGAGCTGCCGGGCAGTGATGGAACCTTCGGACAGCAGGGGATCATCCACCGCTGTCACAGCAACCAGCCGATCCTCTGCGATCAGCTCCTGACAGAGATCCGGCTCGTGATCAAATTCCTCCATTACGGCAAGGTCGATGGAGGCGGTGCGCAGACGCCGCTTGAGCTCACTGCCCTTCCAGACATGAATGTGCACACTGGTGGAAGGGCAGGCGGCACGAAAGGCCGAGAGCCAGGGATGCACCAGCATCCCGGCGGTGAAAAACAGCCCGACTTCCAGAGACTGGGCCAGATTGCCCGCTTCCAGCTTGGCCTCCATTTCATTAAAGAGGCCAAGAATATTCTCTGCATACAGCATGAGCTCTTTTCCGGCCGGGGTTGGATAGAGCTTCCGATACAGGCGCTCAAAGAGCCGGACGCCATAGTGCTCCTCCATCTCATGGATGGCCTGAGATACCGAGGGCTGGGTCATAAAGAGCCTTTTGGCGGCGGCGGTCATGCTGCCGGATTTGTAGACCTCAAGAAATATTTTCAAATGTCGGGTGGTCATGTGTGATTCCTCCCATTTTGGGCGGAAAAGCCCTGAAGAAATACCTTCTTGTCGTAGTTATAAAACCGAAGGGTACTGTCCTGATAGGTAAACTCCGTGTAGGAGTAGAGGAAACGATGTCTTTGGGTGAATTGATCCAACCCATCCAGCGGCACAGTCAGCAGAACGTCACTGACAGTGCCGTCCGTTTTTGCCTGCAAAAGCGTCAGCGTATTGCCCGAGAAGGCTGCACCCACCAGATTCTGATAGCTTTTTCCCAGCAGCGTTCCGGCACAGGTGGCATAGGAAAACAGCTGCCGATCGTCCAGCAGACCGGTGGAATCGAGATTTTTCTTTACCTCGGATAAGCGCATACCAATCATCTCCCTATCGTTATCATTATATCACAGCTGCTTCATGGGTGCAAACCGGAATGTGTGCTGTCACCATAGACAAAAATCCATCCGAGAAAGACATACATTTCCGCTATTATTTATAAAAAAGGAAATTCCTGTTGACATCGTGGGAATACAGGTTTATAATACGACCAACGATTCCAAAGGAAAGGAGAAAGCGACTATGACGGTTGGCAGCAGAAACATGATGAACATGTTCCGGATGTGCATGGGCTCCATGTGCATGTGCCGTTGCGCCAATTTTCATAAAATGCTTTCTCGCTAATCGATACCGGCAAGGAGCCGGAGGTGTTTTCTGCGGGGAGCGATAGGCTTCCTGCTTTTTTTATGACTGGAGGAATCGAAGATGCAACATATTTTCTACTGGGTACGATGTACCCGCTGGAACGGACGAATGTGTCACTGACACTTTATATCATAGATCAAATTTATCTCAAATGAAAACATAAAAGGAGACGTTCGTTATGAAAAGCAAAAAGATCATTTCTCTGCTGCTGGCAGCCACCTGTGTATTTGGCCTGACCGCCTGCGGCAGCACCGAGAGCAGCACCGCCGCATCCACTGGCTCTGCCGCTGCTGAGACCTCTGCCGCTGAGGCAAAGACTGAGACCAAGGCTTCCGGCCTGCAGATCGCCATCCCCAACGACACCACCAACGAGGCTCGTGCCCTGCTGCTGCTGCAGGATCTGGGCTACATCAAGCTCAAGGACGGCGCCGGCATCACCGCCACCAAGGCTGACGTTGCCGAGAATCCTCTTGGCATTGAGTTCGTGGAGGCTGAGGCTGCACAGCTGCCCAACGTTCTTCAGGATGTGGACTACGCCGTGATTAACTCCAACTATGCCATTGCTGCAAACATTGATCCCATGACGCAGGCACTGAAGATGGAGGGTTCCTCCTCTGCTTACTCCAACATCGTTGCTGTGAAAGAAGGCAATGAGGAGACCGATAAGACCAAGGCTCTGGTCGCTGCACTGGAGAGCCAGAAGGTTGCCGATTACATCACCGAGACCTATAAGGGCTCCGTGGTCAGCACCGTAGACAACCCCACCGATGGCTTTGACAGCTCCGTGGACTATGACGCCCTGAAGGGCCAGACCATTTCCGTGGCTGCTTCTCCCGCTCCCCACGCCGAGATCCTAAAGGTTGCACAGGAGATTCTGGCCGAGAAGGATATCACTCTGGATATTCAGGAGTATCAGGATTACGTCATCCCCAACAACGTAGTAGAGCAGGGCGAGTGCGATGCAAACTACTTCCAGCATCAGCCCTATCTGGACGACTTCAATAACGAGAATGGCACGCACCTTGTTTCTGTGGCTGCCATTCACGTAGAGCCCATGGGCCTGTACGGCGGCAAGCAGACCACGCTGGACGCTCTGGAGCAGTAAGATAACCGAAAACGCCGGCTGAAACATGCCGGCGTTTTTGTGCTGAAAAAGGAGGCTATGAAATGATCGAGATCAAGCACCTCTATAAGTCCTTTGAAACTTCGGCGGGGACCGTGGAGGCCCTGAAGGATATCAATCTGACCATCGAGGACGGAGATATCTACGGTATCATTGGCATGTCCGGCGCCGGTAAGAGCACACTGGTGCGCTGCATCAATATGCTGGAGCGGCCCACAGAGGGCTCCGTCATCATTGGCGGCAAGAACATGGGCATGCTGAAGCCCGGTGAGCTCCGTGAGGCCCGGCGGGATATCACCATGATCTTTCAGGGATTCAACCTGCTGATGCAGCGGAACTGCCTTCGGAATATCTGCTTTCCGCTGGAGCTGGCAGGCATGAAAAAGGCAGAGGCCAAAAAGAAGGCCATGGAGCTGCTGGAGCTGGTAGGTCTTCCGGATAAGGCCAAGAACTACCCGGCACAGCTTTCCGGCGGACAGCAGCAGCGGATCGCCATTGCCCGTGCGCTGGCCACCAATCCCAAGGTGCTGCTCTGTGACGAGGCAACCTCGGCCCTTGACCCCAGCACCACCCATTCGATTTTGCAGCTGATCCGGGATATCAACCGGAAGCTGGGGATTACCTGTATCATCATTACCCACCAGATGAGCGTGGTGGAAGAGATCTGTAATCATGTTGCCATTCTGGACGGCGGGCAGGTGGCGGAGGAGGGGGCCGTTGGCACCGTGTTCTCCAGCCCCAAATCTCAGGCAGCCCGTCGGCTGGTGTTCCCCCAGGGGGAGGACGAGCTGGTGTCCAATCCCGGCACCGAGGCACGGATCCGGGTGATCTTCAACGGGGCCAAGGCGGCCGGTACGCCGCTGATTGCAACCATGGCCAGCGAAAAGCATATCCTTGTGAATATTCTCTCTGCCAGCACCCGTTCCATTGAGGATCGGGCCTATGGAAGCATGCTGCTGGGTGTTCCCGGCGGCGAGAACGTGGTGAAGGAGACCATTGCGTATCTTTCCAGCGTTCCGGATGTCATTGTAGAGGAGGTCTGACCGATGTTTGATAATCTGTTTTCTGCGGAATCTGTGCAGCTGGCATGGGAGGTCATTCGGGCAGAGATCCCCTTTGCCATCTGGGAGACCTTTTATGTGACGGTGGTTTCTACGGCACTGGCTGTGGTCATTGGACTGCCCTTGGGCGTCCTGCTGGTGGCGGGGGATAAAAACGGCGTGCTGCCGCTGCCCCGGTGGCTCATGCAGGTGCTCAATGTGATCATCAATCTGCTGCGTTCGGTTCCGTTCCTGATCTTGATGATCATGGTTTTCCCGCTGTCTCGATTGATCGTGGGCACCACGGTGGGTACCGTGGCGACTATTGTACCGCTGGTGGTAGCTGCGTTCCCCTTTGTGGCCCGACTGGCAGAGACCAGCCTTCGGGAGGTGAGCCCCAATATCATTGAGGCGGCTCAGTCCATGGGTGCATCTCCCTTCCAGATCATCGTAAAAGTGATGATTCCGGAGAGTGTTCCCTCTCTGATCTCCAATCTGACCACTGCCATTACCACAATCCTTGGCTATTCGGCCATGAGCGGTATCATCGGCGGCGGCGGGCTGGGTAAGATCGCCATCAACTATGGCTATTATCGGTATAAGTATCTGGTAATGCTGGTGGCGGTGATCCTGCTGATTATTCTGGTGCAGATCTTCCAGACCGTGGGTACACGTCTGACGGTAAAGCTGGATCGGCGGCTGAAACGGTAAGCTCAAATAAAAAACAAGGCTGAAGCAGGATGCTTCAGCCTTGTTTTTGCTAAGATTGCATTATGCGGTATAGACCAGCTTGCCGCCGGAGGGGAGAGTGACGGATTCACCGGAGCCCTTGACGGTGATGGTGACGCCTGCGGCGGCATCCAGTCCGTTGCTGCTTCCGATCAGCGTCAGCTGGGAGTCCTTGGTGGCGGTAAAGGTGCTGCCTTCGGTGAGGCGGAACTGGGGATAGCCGGTAACGCCGCCGGTAAGCGAGGTGTCTACCAGATTCAGGCAGGTCTTCCGTTCAGGATCCTCGCAGAGGAAATCGCCCATGACCTCCATGGACTCCATGCACAGCTGCACGCCGTAGTCGTCCTCGGCATGGCTGCGGGTCTGATAATAGAAGCTGTCGTCGGTGAGCATGGTCTTGAGGATCACGCCGTTTTCCGCAATGATCCGGCAGTTCTTCAGGTAGATATCCACATTGGTGGATTTGCACCGGAACATCTCCTCGACGGAGGTGAGATCGGCGTGCTCCATGCGGATGGTGCCGATGTCCTCGAGGTCGTGCATACCGCCGTGGATCAGGAAGCCGTAGCCCTTGCAGGTTCCCGAAACGTCGTGGAAGCTCACGGAGGAGTTGCCGTCCTGAATACCAAAGATATTGCCCGAGGACATGGTACAGCGGTTCAGCACCACATGGCAGCCGTTATCGGAGTAGATGCAGTAGCCGTTGCCGCCCATATCGATGGAGGAATCGTTGGCCTCCAGATAGACATAGCCGCCGGAGGAGTCGGTAGAAAGTGCGGCCCATGCCTCGCCGTAAATCTTGCAGCCGTAGAAATAGCTTTCGGAATTGTCCATAGACAGATGCGTGCGGCAGTTGCCGCCAAGACCCAAGGGGGCGGGGGGCTCCATCATGCCGGGGCCGATAACGGGCACATAGCCCTCCGGCAGGGGGCCGCCGTAGGTGGCAAGCTCTGCATCAAAGACCTTCAGGGTGGCGCCGGTGGTTGCAATGGTGGCGGCACGGGTGGAGCCGTGGGTGACGATGGAGCCGCCACGGATATCCACCTTAGCGCCGGATTCTGCCAGAACTCCGGCACCCTTGCAGGTAAAGTCGCTGCATCCGCAGCCGGAAAGGGAAATTTCAGGCTCCAGCATTACGCAGGTGCCGCCTTCTACCACCACTGCGTTGAGCTCCGGCTTGTCGCTTTCCAGCTTCATGGTCAGAAGATCGCCGGACTCGGTGAGATCGGTGGTATAGTCCGCAAGGCCGGAACGGGCGGTATTGACTTCACCGCCGGTAAGCCACAGAGCGGCCTGTTCCTGCTCCGCATGGGCGAAGGAGGGACGGTTATTCTTGGCCAGAGGATTCCGGCCGCAGATGAATTTTGTTTTTTCGTTTAGATTTGCCATTGGGTATGCTCCTTCCAAGGTTAGCTAATGGTATGGTAGCAGAACATTTTCTCTACGTCAATAGTTCGTGTACAAAATAACAGAAAATGAAAGCCGGAATGGCATTTTGAAGCCGTTCCATTCCGGTTTGTCAACGGTTCGGCGGAAAATGGAATTGCCCTCTGAAAGGGTATGCTGATAAAATGAAAGCAAATTGTGCTACGATACAAGGAATGGAGGCAATCAGCATGAAACCAATGAAACTGCTTTCTCTGGGGCTTGCGGCAGCGATGACATTGAGCCTGTGCGGATGTGGGGATGCAGCTTCTATCGCATAAAAAGATCATCGAGCACACCGAGTGGGAAAAGCACAAGCTCCCGCTCGGTGTGCTCGATTGCTGTTATTCTCGTTGAAAACTTGACCGAAAGGGCTTGGGGCTTTATAATAATATCTGCGCATATTTTCACTGGAACGCCGGAGCGCTCCGGCGAATGATGTAAGGATTCTGGACGGATTTATCCAAAATCCTTGCACCCCAACAAAGCCGGTTGACCACGAAAGCCTTGGCTTTCATGGCGTTTGGCTTTGCTCAGTACGCATTATAATAAACGGAAGAAATAGAATCCGTGGTTCATAGGAACCCGGAATTGGAGGTAATTTACTATGCTGCTTACATGCCCGGAATGTCAAAATAAAGTGTCCGATCAGGCGGAAGCCTGCCCCAAGTGCGGCTATCCCGTAAAAAAGATGATGGAGCGGATGCGCATTTTTGTATTTGATCATGAGACCATGACCGGAAAGACCCCGGCAGACGATGCCGCCATTGAGGTGGCGGAGGACTTTTACGGAGAACTGCTGGCCTCCGGCGATGGCCGGGTATGGAATTCCGGCGGTCAGGTGGTTGCGGAGTTCCGTTATAAGTAAGGAGAGGCCATGACAGATTTGATCAACCGCATTCTGCCCCGTGTGCAGAAACCGGCTCGCTATACCGGCGGTGAATACAACGAAATCATCAAGGATAAATCTCAAATGGAGATCCGTCTTGCCTACTGCTTCCCGGATACCTATGAGATCGGCATGTCCAATGTGGGCATGCGGATCCTCTATGGGCTCATGAATCAGGTGGAAGGGGTCTGGTGTGAGCGGGTATTTGCGCCCTGGGGGGATATGGAGGAGGAGATGCGAAAGCATCATCTTCCCCTGTGGGCGCTGGAAAGTCAGGATCCTATGGAGGATTTTGATATGATTGCCTTCTCCATCGGCTATGAAATGGCCTATTCCAATGTACTGAACATGCTGGAGCTTGGACATATCCCGCTAAAGGCCAGTGATCGGGGAGACAGCCTCCGGCATATGGTTTTTGCCGGAGGCACCAGTGTCTATAACGCCGAGCCCATGGCGGACTTTCTGGACTTCTGTGTGGAGGGCGAAGGGGAGGACGTTAATCTGGAGGTGCTGGAGTGCTACCGCAGCGCCAAGCGCCGGGGCCTTGATCGCCACAGCTTTCTGCTGGAGGTTTCCAAAATCCCCGGGGTCTATGTACCATCCCTTTATCGGCATACCTATCGTGAAGACGGCACCATCCGGGAGATCATTCCGCTGGAGGGCGCCCCCAAAACCGTGACCAAACGCATTGTTCAGGACATGGACAAGGCATATTATCCCGTGAACCCCATTGTGCCTTCTACCCAGATCATCCATGACCGGACGGTGCTGGAGCTGTTTCGTGGCTGCATCCGTGGCTGCCGCTTCTGTCAGGCAGGGTTCTGCTATCGTCCTGTGCGGCCCAAAAGCCCGGAACGTCTCTATGAGCTGGGGGTAAAATCCCTTGAGAATGCCGGCTATAGTGAAATGACCCTTTCCAGCCTCTCTACCTCAGACTATAAAAAGCTTGGAGAGTTTGCGGATAAAATGCTGGACTACTGCAACCCCAGAGGCATCAGTCTGAGCCTTCCGTCTCTGCGGGCGGATAATTTCTCTGTAGAGCTCATGCAGAAGGTGCAGCAGGTGCGGAAAAGCGGCCTGACCTTTGCACCGGAGGCAGGGACACAGCGGCTCCGAGATGCCATCAATAAAAATGTCACAGAGGAGGATATCCTGACCTCCTGTGCCACGGCCTTTGCAGGGGGCTGGAATAAGGTAAAGCTCTACTTTATGCTGGGCCTGCCCACGGAGACGGACGAGGATGTGCTTGGCATCGCAGACCTTGCCCACAAGGTACTGAAGGTCTGGCAGGAGAATACCCCCAATCCAAAACGGCCGGTGACCATTACCATTTCCACCTCGTTTTTCGTGCCGAAAAACGGGACGCCCTTCCAGTGGGAGGCGCAGATCACACCGGAGGACTATCTTCGTCGGTGTGCCCTGCTGAAAAACCGGATCAAGGGACGGTATTTCCAGTATCACTATCATGAGTCTGAGCTGAGTATGCTGGAGGCGGCGCTGAGCCGGGGAGACCGGAAGCTGTGTCAGGTGCTGCTGCGGGCCCATGAGCTGGGCTGCAAAATGGACGGCTGGACGGACTACTTTGCACTGGACAAGTGGATGCAGGCCTTTGCGGACTGCGGTATCGATCCTGCGTGGTATGCCCAGCGGGAACGCAGTGAGGATGAAATTTTCCCATGGGAGACGGTCTCCATCGGAATACCAAAGAAGTTCTTCTGGAAGGAACGTCAGGCGGCCTACCGTTCGGAGATCACGCCGGACTGCCGGAAGCAGTGTACCGGCTGTGGCGCCAATCTACTCTATCAGGGAGGCGTCTGCGATGAATAGACTTCTGTTTGAAAAGACCGGGAAGGCCATTTACATTTCCCATCTGGATACCATGGCCATGTTTCCGAGAGTATTTCTCCGGGCCGGTCTCCATGTAAAGTTTACGCAGGGCATGAATCCCCATGCCTATGTCTCCATCGCCATGCCCCTGAGTGTGGGGACCAGCAGTCAATGTGAGATTCTGGATTTTACGCTGGAAGAGGAGAATGTGCCGCTGGAGTCTCTGCCGGAGCGATTAAATCCCTATTTCCCTGCGGGGATCCGGGTGCTTTCGGCCTATGACAGCCCCAGAAAGATCAAGGAGCTCCGGTATCTCCAGTGCAACGTCCGGTTGGAATATGACGGTGGAGCAGGGGACGAGATAAAGGATTCGCTCAGTCTGCTGTTCCGCCGGGATACGCTTCTGGTGGAAAAGAAAAGCAAGAAGGGCATGGTGGAGACGGATATCAAGCCCATGATCTCCACCATGGGAGTCAGCCGGATCTCCCCGCAGGAGCTGGAGCTTCAGGGGATTATCTGCGCCCAGAATCCGGCGCTGAACCCGCAGCTGCTGATCAATGCCATTGGCAGATATCTCCCGGAATGCATGCCGGATTTCTGGTGGGCAAAGCGCATGGAGGTCTATGACGAAGAGGGGAGAATATTCCGCTGAGTTGGACGGAATATAAAAAGAAAAGAAAAACGCGAAAAACTTAAAAATTGTGCTTGACAATCCCGGATTCCTGTAGTATTATATTGGAGCGCTCAGGAGAGCGGAACAAAATCCGGGTGTGGCGAAGTTTGGTATCGCGCTTGAATGGGGTTCAAGAGGCCCCGAGTTCGAATCTCGGCACTCGGACCACATCACCGCAGGCAGTAGCTTGCGGTGATGTTTTTTATGCAATATGAGCTGAATAAGAAAGCCGCCGGGTTTGCGTCGTGCACCTGCTCCATTAGGCCTTAGAAGGAGCAGTGGCAGGACGCCTTTATTTTTATTGAGGTGATATGGATGTTTCCTGATATGAGAAGAAAAAAGCAGCAGCTGGGGCAGGAGGAGACCGAGCAGATTCTGCTGCGGGGAACCTCCGGTGTGCTCAGCGTCTATGGGCCGGAGGGATATCCCTATGGTGTGCCGCTGAGCTACGTCTACCGGAATGGGAAGCTGTATTTTCACTGTGCGAAAAAGGGCACAAAGCTCAGCCGCATTGAAAAAAACGCCAAGGCATCCTTTACGGTCATTGATCTTGACCATGTGGTGCCGGAGGAGTACACCAGCTACTTCCGCAGTGTAATGGCCTTTGGAACCGTTCGGATTTTGGAGGAAGATGCGGAAAAGTGGAGTGCCATGGAGGCGCTGGGCAGAAAATACTATCCCGGGGACACGCAGGAAGGTCTGGAGCAGGCGATCCGCCGGGAATGGGAGCCGCTGGTGGTGCTGGAGATGGAGATCACCCACATGACCGGCAAGGAGGCCATTGAGCTGGTAAGAAATAAACAGAAGTGACACAGAACCGTCTCTGTCCGTGATTGGACAGGGGCGGTTTTTTGTGGGAACAATGCAGATGTTCAATATGACGCCCGGCTGATGTCCCAAGTGATGTATAAATGGAAGCCTACCTGTCAACAATAAGGTCGTACAGCGAATGCTGTGAATTTCAGAATTGACGGAGTGAACTTCCATGGACAGCAGTGTAAAACGAGGAGATATCTTCTATGCAGACCTGAGCCCCGTGGTGGGCAGTGAGCAGGGCGGCTGCAGGCCGGTGCTGATCGTGCAGAATAATATGGGAAACCGGCACAGCCCCACCGTGATCGCAGCAGCCATTACATCACAGATGAATAAAGCGCGTCTTCCGACCCACATCGAGCTGGTGGGCCCCACGGTTGGACTCACCAAAAATTCGGTGGTTTTGCTGGAGCAGGTGCGCACCATTGATAAAAAGCGCCTGCGGGAGCATATGGGGCATCTGGACGAGGATATGATGAACAAGGTGGACGATGCCATTGCGGTGAGCTTTGGTCTCCACGGATAACAGGAAAAATGACGGTCACCTCTGCATAGATTTCTATGCGGAGGTGATGCTGTGTCAGTGCCTATTTATCAGGAGGAAACCCAATGTGGGATGCTTCAGGATACCACGCAGGGGCTTTATACCAGATTTAGCGGACGGCTGAAGGCGCAGGGGCTATGCCGGGTCTATGGGGTATACCCGGAGGGGGAGATATCCCTGGGGGTGCCGGTGCCGGAGGGGGACAGCCTGCGGGTGCGGGCAACACTGCCCACATCACGGCTTCCGAAGGGAAGGCTGCTGTCCGGGCGTGTTGTCTATGAGCAGGATGCATGGAGGCCTTTTCCCGGCGGGTGTATGGGCGGCGTCACCTATCCTCCGGGGCAGCGGAAGGGGAACTGCCTGCGGTTTCCATGGAAGATGGGGATGGAGCTCCCTGCCATGGAGGTTTTTTGCTTTTACCGGCTGGTACGGGAGAAGGAAAGGTCCTATCTGGAACTGCGTCTGGACCCGGAGGGGCGCCCCCTGCTGCCGGAATAGAGCTCCGATAAAATGGACATACTAAGGCAGCGCCGCATCAATGTTTTGGCGGACGACAGCCGATTTATGCGGTATTGCCTGAAAAGAAAGACGGAGGATCTCTCCATGTCCAATGAAGCAGCAGAGCTGATCGAACAGCAAAGAGAGCAGACCATTGAGTTTGGCAGCAGTGAACTGAAAAGCCCTGAGGGCAACATTCACTGCCTGACCATCATCGGCCAGATTGAGGGCCATCAGGTGCTCCCGGAAAATACAAAGACCACCAAGTATGAGCATGTGATCCCGCAGCTGGCGGCCATTGAGGAGAGCGGCGACATTGACGGTCTGCTGATCCTCATCAACACCGTGGGGGGCGACATTGAGGCGGGGCTTGCCATTGCCGAGCTCATTGCGGGAATGAAAAAGCCAACGGTATCGCTGGTGCTGGGCGGCGGTCACTCCATTGGGGTGCCGCTGGCAGTGTGCGCCAGAAAGTCCATGATCGTGCCCACGGCCTCCATGACCATCCATCCGGTACGCATCACCGGCACGGTCATCGGTGCGCCCCAGACCTATCAGTATTTCCAGCGGATTCAGGAGCAGATCGTGGACTTTGTCTGCAAGAATTCCCGGGTTGACCGGGAGGAGTTTACCCGGCTGATGCTGGCTCGTGACGAGTTGGCCACGGATGTGGGCAGTGTGGTGTACGGGGAAAAGGCGGTGTCCATGGGGCTCATTGACCGGCTGGGCGGCCTCAATGACGCATTGACCTGCCTCCACCGGATGATCGACCGGCAGAAAAAGCAGCGGCAATGATGGATGAAGATCCCGGCAGAACGCCGGGATCTTCTGCTGCAAAAAATGTGCTTTCTTTTTTGGGGAAAATGGAGTACAATGTACGGTGATTAATTATGTGGAAAATAACCGACAGGGGGAAATCATATGACAAGAACAACGGCCAGAGAAATTGCCATGCATCTGATTTATGAGATGGAATATCACGATGAGCTGCCCGAGGAGCTCTTTCAGAAGGTATTTCAGGAGGACTACTATCCTCGGCTGGCGGAGGAGACCGATCTCTATCAGGAAAAGCCCAATGCCCGGCAGCTTGCCTATATCGAGAACTGCGTCCGGGGCGTCTATGTAAAGAAGCAGGAGATTGACCAGATCATCGAGACCTATGCGGTGGGCTGGAAGGTCAGCCGAATCTCCAAGGTGTCGCTGGCGGTGCTGCGGCTGGCCATCTACGAGATCCTGTATGTGGAGGATGCTCCCACCGGCGCTGTCATCAATGAGGCGGTAGAAATTGCCCGGCGCTATGAGGAAGAGGATAAGGTCTCCTTTATCAACGGCATTCTGGGCTCCTTTGCCCGTTCCAGAGAATGATCGCACTGGGGATCGACACCAGCAACTACACGACATCCGTGGCGTGGTTTGACGGAAAGCAGGGAGAAAATGCCGGGCGGCTCCTGACGGTAAAATCCGGCGCTCTGGGGCTTCGGCAGTCTGACGCCCTGTTTCAGCATGTGGTGCGTCTGCCGGAGCTGACGGAGCAGCTGTCGGATACCCTGCCCGAAGTGCCCGGTGCAGTGGGAGCCAGCGAGCGCCCAAGGCCCATTGAGGGCTCTTACATGCCATGCTTTCTGGCGGGCTGCGGCACAGGAAAGAGTATGGCCGCTGCTATGGGGTGTACTTACCACGGATTTTCCCATCAGGAGGGCCATCTGGCGGCGGTGCTTTGGAGCGGCGGACATATGGAGCTCATGGAACAGCGGTTCCTGGCATGGCACCTGTCCGGCGGGACCACGGAGCTTTTGCTGGTGGAGCCGGGGCTGAGGCCCAAGGTCATTGGCGGTACGGAGGATCTTTCTGCCGGTCAGCTCATTGACCGGACCGGGCAGGTGTTGGGGCTGGATTTCCCGGCGGGGAAGGCAATTGATGCACTGTCCCGGCAGGGGGAGGCGAAGCCCTATGCCATCAAGGTTCGGGATATGCATTTTTCCCTGTCCGGTATGCAGAATAAGGCGGCGGCCATGGCGAAGGAAAGTCCGGCGAATACCGCACGGTTTGTACTGGAATGCCTGATCTATGCCATAGAAAAGGCAACGGAGCAGGCCAGAGCCGTCTATGGGCCCCTGCCTGCGGTGTTTACCGGAGGGGTATCCTCCAACCGGCTCCTGCGGGAGCGTATGGAGCCTGCCGGGGGAATCTTTGGAACCCCTGCCTGCTCAACGGACAATGCCATGGGAATCGCAGTGCTCACATGGCTGGCGGAGAATCAATCACATGGAACATGAACAGCTTATATTAGAGGTCAGTCAGGTCAACAGCTATATTAAGGAAATGCTGGATACCGACGGCCTGCTGGGCGGGCTCTGCATCCGCGGAGAGCTCAGCAACTATAAAAAATATCCCTCGGGCCACCACTATTTTACCTTAAAGGACGGCCAGTCCCAGCTGAAATGCGTGATGTTCCGATCCAGCGCCATGCGCCTGCGGTTTCGCCCGGAAAATGGCATGCGGGTGCTGGCGGCGGGACGGATCACCGTATATCCACGGGACGGGGTCTATCAGCTCTACTGCGTCTCCATGACCCCGGAGGGGGCAGGGGACCTGTCGGTGGCTTTCGAGCAGCTGAAGAAGAAGCTGACGGCAGAGGGACTCTTTGACCCAAATCATAAGAAGCCCATTCCGGCCTACCCCCATCGGATCGCTATCATTACATCCTCGGCAGGAGCCGCAGTCCACGATATGCTGCGGATCATCCGGCATCGTTATCCGCTGGCGGAGGTAAAGCTTCTTCCTGTGCGGGTACAGGGGCCGGAGGCGGCCGGGGAGATTGCGGCGGCGCTGGACTATGCCAACCGGTATCAGGTGGCGGATCTGATCATCACCGGCCGTGGCGGCGGCTCCATGGAGGATCTCTGGGCCTTTAATGAAGAGGTCACCGCTCGGGCCATCTACCGTTCCGGAATCCCGGTGATCTCGGCGGTGGGCCATGAGCCGGATGTGACCATTTCCGACTATGTGGCGGATCTTCGGGCGGCAACGCCCTCCAACGCTGCGGAGCTGTGCACCCCGGATCAGCAGGAGCTGCGGCAAAAGATCACGGCAGATACCCAGCGCATGGCTGCGCTGCTGTCCCGGCAGATTAAGCTGTGCCGGAACCAGCTGACCCTGAGAAGCGGGGCGCGGGTGCTCCGTTCTCCGGAGCAGTATTTATCAGACCGCCGTCAGAATCTGGATGGACTGGTGGAGCGCATGGCACGGGCCATGCAGCACCGGATTTCCGGGGCAAGCGCACAGCTGGAGCTGCGGCAGCAAAAGCTGCCCGGGGCCATGGGGCAGTCGGTGAGCCGAGCTCGCAGCCGCCTTCAGGCTGCGGCAGCGGGACTGGACGCCATGAGCCCCCTGAAGGTATTGTCCCGGGGCTACAGTATCACAGAAAACAACAGGGGGCAGGCGGTGCTGAAGGCATCGGAGCTGCATCCCGGAGACCATATTACCGTTCGGCTCCACGAAGGCACTGTGACGGCCACGGTGGAGCAGGTGAAGGAGGAACAGCCATGAGCAGAAAATCCGTTTCCTTTGAGGAATCCATGAATCGTCTGGATGAGATCGTCAAGGCCCTTGAGGCAGGTGATGTGCCGCTGGAAGAGTCCATCAAGCTCTTTGAGGAGGGCACAAAGCTGGCAGCCAAGTGCGGCACGCTGCTGGATGAGGCGGAATTGAAGGTCACGAAGCTGATGGCGGGCCCCGATGGCACGCCGGTAGAGGAGGAAGTCACCGATGAGCAGCTTTCGTCCTGAGCTGGAAGGGAAATGTGCACTGGTGGAGGCGTTCCTGCAAAAGCAGTTTACGGGATCTCCGCATTATCGGATTCTGCTGGAAGCCATGCGCTACAGCCTTTTGGCCGGAGGGAAACGGCTGCGGCCTGTGCTGGTGATGAGCTTTGCAGAAGCGGTGGGCGGTACTGCCGAAGCGGTGCTTCCGGCGGCTGCTGCCATTGAAATGATTCACACCTATTCTCTGATCCACGATGATCTTCCCTGTATGGACAACGACGATTACCGCCGGGGACGGCTCACCTGTCATAAGGTCTACGGAGAAGATATTGCCACGTTGGCAGGTGATGCGCTGCAATCGGCGGCATTTCACACGCTGTCTTCCACACAGGCAGACCCGGCACGGGTGCTCCGGTGTGTAGAGATCCTCTCCAGCGCCGCCGGAGAAAACGGCATGGTGGCGGGACAGATCCTCGATTTGGAGGGGGAAAAGCGTCCCTACACCGAGGAGGAGCTTCGTGAGGTGCACCGCCATAAAACCGGCGATTTGATCCGGGCTGCCTGCCAGATGGGGGCAGTTCTTGGAGGCGGTACGCCGGAGCAGGTGGAGGCCGCCGGGGAATATGCCATGGCTCTGGGCCTTGCGTTCCAGATTCGGGACGATATGCTCGATGAGATCGGCGACCAGAAGGCGCTGGGGAAGCCTGTGGGCTCGGACAGCGCCAACGGGAAAAGCACCTTTGTGACCATTCACGGTCTGGAAGCCTGCCAGCGCCTGGTGGAGCAGGAGACAGTGCGGGCGGAGCAGGCACTCCGACAGGGCGGTTTTCAGAAGACAGCGTTTCTTGAGGCGCTGTCAGAGTGGCTGGTGAGCCGGGATCACTGAAAAATGATACGGTTCCATTCTGTATAAATTTTTGAATATGCATTGAAATTGCAAAAAAACATGGTATAATGTGATGTAATATTCACATTTATGACGGCGCAGTATTCTAGTCGGAGCCTTTGATCTTTAGGGAGGGCCTAAAAATCCTCTGAAGGGCACATCGATGAAGTCCCTGGTGTCTGCTTGTTACGCCCAGTTTCGGGTGGGTGCTGGGGGTTAAGGTTTTCGGGCGGTACTCAATGGCATGAGATATTCGACCCGGATTCCGTGGAGACCTGTTCTTGTGCGTCAGCCAGCGTATCCCCTGTGGATGCCAGTGGACTGCGTACGACTCAGGATTAAACCTGTAATGTGGTGATCGTAGCTGCGTACAGCGTAGCCTGCCTTGCGTGAGGGTGGGAGGAGAGAGGAGCTATGCACGCACGCCTGCCGGCCGCAGGTGGTGGTGATATTCTCTCAAAACCGCCGTTGCAAAAGAGGCTAAAGGATCAATCGGACCGCTGTGGAAAGCACCTAGACTGTCCTTTGGGGCAGACGGGGGATTGCAGTGCGGACTAAGTGGCAATCTGGCACCGGTACGGGCAACCTGCCGGCGCAGTTCTGAAAGGGAAACCGCTCCTGCGGCAACGGGGAGTGAACTGCGGGGAAAACCGGCCAGACCTAAGCCGTAAGATTAATCCCGTCTGCCGCCGTCATTTTTTTAGTTGATTACATGATTTTGGAGGGTCTTGTTTGAAATCTGACATATCAGGTCAAAAACAGAAGAAAAAAGCCAAGAAAACGGTCAATGTCAAATGGATCGTTACCATATTCTTTGCCACGGTTTTGATCTCCGGGGTGTTTTCCACCATATCCAATATGCTGCTGGGGCAGGCTGGGCTTGCTGCGGCCTTTATTATTCTGCTGGTCATTATTCTGATCGGCATTTTGTTTGATATCGTCGGCGTGGCGGTGACCGCTGCCGATGTAAAGCCCTTTCATTCCATGGCGGCCCATCGGGTGCCCGGGGCGCAGGATGCGCTGAAGCTGCTGAAAAACGCCGAAAAGGTATCGTCCTTCTGTAACGATGTGGTGGGTGATATCTGCGGCGTTATCTCCGGTACGGCCTCGGCCTCCATCGTCCTGCTGATCCTTTCGGGAAAGGGCAGCCTGACTACCGGTGACAGACTGCTGGAAATCGGCATGGCTGCACTGGTATCCGGTCTTACGGTGGGCGGAAAAGCCATTGGTAAGACCTTTGCTATGACCAAATCCACCACCATTGTCCACTGGGCATCGCTGGTGATCTATTATATAAAATCCGCTCCCGGGAAGCTCAAAAAGCTCCTTTCCAAGCGGAAAAACTAAGGTTGTGTAATTTTGACTCTATTGGAACGAGCGGGAGACCGGCAGGAATTCCTGTCCTTTTCTCCCGAGGAAGACGAAAAGCTCTGTCAGGAGATCCGCAGTTTCCTCATTGACAGCGTGTCCAAGACCGGCGGCCATCTGGCCTCCAATCTGGGCGCAGTGGAGCTGACCGTTGCACTGCATAAGGTATTTGATCCCTTTACGGATCGGATCGTTTTTGATGTAGGCCATCAGTCCTATGTACATAAGCTGCTGACCGGCAGAATGGCGGGCTTTGATCATCTCCGGCAGTTTGGCGGGATGGCCGGGTTCCCGCGGCCCAATGAATCGGAGGCGGACGCTTTTGTAGGCGGCCATGCCTCCAATTCTGTGTCTGCGGGGCTGGGCATCGCCCGGGCACGGACGCTGATGGGCGGGCACTACAGCGTGGTGTCCGTGATCGGGGACGGCGCACTCACCGGCGGCCTTGCCTATGAGGGACTCAATGATGCGGGACAGAGCCGGGAGCCCCTGATCGTGGTGCTCAACGACAACGGCATGTCCATCCAGCCTAATGTGGGCGGCATTGCGAAGTTTCTGGCCCGGCAGCGGCTGAAGCCCTCTTACTTCAACTGCAAGCGGGTGTTTCACGCAGTGACCAATACCGTGCCCGGGGGTAAGGCCGTCTATCGGGTGGTTCACCGGGTAAAAAACTGGATGAAGAACGCCCTGATCGGCAGCAATATGTTTGACGAAATGGGCTTTACCTATCTGGGCCCTGTAGATGGCCACGACATTCCCAAGCTGGTGTACCTGCTGGAACAGGCCAAGAGCCTTAACTGCCCGGTGATGCTCCATGTGACCACCACCAAGGGCAGGGGCTACAGCTATGCGGAGGAGAATCCGGACGAATACCATGGCGTATCTGCCTTTGACGTGCAGTCCGGCTGCTCCGGAGGCAGCTCCAAGGAGACCTTTTCCTCTGCCTTTGGCAAGACCATGTGCGCCATGGCCAATGAGGACTGGCACATCTGTGCCGTTACGGCGGCCATGGAGCAGGGGACGGGTCTGACCCAGTTTGCCCATGATTTCCCCAAGCATTTCTTTGATGTGGGCATTGCCGAGGGACATGCGGTGACCATGGCCAGCGGCCTTGCCAAGCAGGGCATGCTGCCGGTGGTGGCGGTGTACTCTACCTTCTTGCAGCGTGCCTATGATATGATGATCCACGACACGGCCATTGCGAATCTCCATGTGGTGTTTGCAGTGGATCGGGCAGGACTGGTGGGGGCCGACGGCGAGACCCATCACGGTGTGTTTGACGTGAGCTATCTGCGCACGGTGCCGCATATGTCGGTTTTTGCGCCCGCCTCCACTGAGGAGCTGCGGAAGACCATGTACCATGCGGTATATGAGGTAGAGGGCCCTGTGGCTGTCCGGTATCCCCGGGGCGGAAATGACGGTTATATGGACTGCAATCTGGAGGATCTGGTGCTCTGGGAGGGAACCGACGCTACGCTGGTCTGCTATGGGGCCATGGTGGGGGAGGCCCTGCGGGCCGCAAACCTGCTGGAGCGGCAGGGGATTTCGCTGGAGATCGTAAAGCTCTGGCAGCTGGCACCTCTGGATCTATCCAAAGTATCCGCCTCGGTCCAAAAGACCCGCCGTCTGATCGTATTGGAAGAGGACGTCCGTCAGGGCTGCCTTGGTCAGGAGATTCTGGCGGGACTTGCACAGGAAAATATACTGCCGGAGCAGGCCCGGCTGATGAATCTGGGAGACGGATTTGTGACCCATGGAGCCGTTGCACAGCTGAGAAAGGCATGGGGCATTGATGCCGCAGCCGTCTGTGAAACCGTAAAGGAGCTGATAGGCCATGAAGAAAGAAAGACTGGATCTGATCCTTCAAAATAAGGGGCTGGCGGAAAGCCGCTCCAAGGCGCAGGCCATCATTATGGAGGGGCTGGTATTTGTTGCCGGTCAGCGGGTGGACAAGCCCGGGACGCCTGTGGATCCCAATGCGGAGATCGAGGTTCGGGGCAAGCTGTGCCCCTATGTGAGCCGGGGCGGCTTAAAGCTGGAAAAGGCCCTGAGCTTCTTCGGGGTGGTGCCGGAGGGCTATGTTTGCAGCGATTCCGGTGCATCCACCGGCGGCTTTACCGACTGTCTGCTCCAGCAGGGGGCAAAGAAGGTCTTTGCCATTGATGTGGGATACGGACAGCTGGCGTGGAAGATCCGGGAGGATCCCAGAGTTGTGGTTATGGAGCGCACCAATATTCGCAATGTGACCCCGAAGGACATTGGCGAGCCCTTGGATCTTTCTGTGGTGGACGTGAGCTTTATTTCGCTGAAGCTGGTTTTGCCGGTGATCCGCAGTCTGCTGAAGCCCACCGGACAGGTGCTGTGCCTGATTAAGCCCCAGTTTGAAGCAGGGAAAGAGAAGGTTGGGAAAAAGGGCGTTGTCCGGGAGCTGTCTACCCATATTGAGGTGCTGGAGAACTTCCTGTCTCTGGCCCGGGAGCTTGGGTTTACGGTAGAAAACCTGACCTATTCCCCGGTAAAGGGGCCTGAGGGGAATATTGAATTTTTGGGGCATCTGTGCATGGAGCCGGTGGAGCCCAAAGAATTTACGGCGGAAGGGGTCGCAAAGGAGGCCCATGAAGCACTGAAGGGGTGAGGACATGAAAAGAATCACATTGATGCCCAATCCCTACCGGGATCGTGGCTATCAGATCACCCGTGCAACGGAGCAGCTTCTGCGTCAAAGCGGTGCGGAGGTGAAGATCTGCCTTCCCTTTCACGTGGATCGGAGCCATGAGCTTCCAAGAGATCTGCGCTTTCTCTCCATGGAGGAGGCACTGCGGGAGTGTCAGGGCCTTGTGTGCTTCGGCGGAGACGGTACGATCCTCCATGCGGCTCGGCTGGTGGGCAATAAGAATATTCCGCTGCTGGGTGTCAACACTGGCTCCATGGGCTTTATGGCGGAGCTGGAGAGCAATGAGCTTCCGCTGGTGCTGAAGCTGGTCACCGGTGATTTTACGCTGGATCAGCGGATGATGATCCATGTGGCGGTAAAGCGGAATGGCCGGGTGATCTATGAGGACAACGCCCTGAACGATGCAGTGGTCACCAAGGGAGCGGTGGCGCGCGTGATCCAGATGTCCATTTCCGTGGACGGGCAGGAGGCCATGGAGTTTGACGGGGATGGCATCGTCCTGTCTACCCCCACGGGAACTACAGCCTATTCCATGTCCGCCGGAGGCCCCATTGTGGAGCCGGGTGCGGAGAACATTATCGTTACACCCATTTGCGCACACAGCATGTCCATTCGGTCACTGGTGCTGTCCAGAGAACGGAATATCGTTACCCGCATTGGCCGAATCGGGAAGCGGAGCGCATTCCTGTCGGTGGATGGCGGCAAAGCCTTCCGGCTCAGTGCCGAGGATGAGGTAGTCGTGACGGCATCCGGCAGAAAGATTTCGCTGATACGTCTAAAGGGAACCAGCTTCTATGGGGTTCTCAACCATAAGTTTCAGGGGTGATGACTATGAAAAGCCAGCGGCAGGCAAAGATTCTTGAAATCATCGGAAAGCGGGACATCGAGACCCAGGAGCAGCTGCTCTCTGCCTTGGAAGAGAGCGGGTTCCGCAGCACTCAGGCCACCATTTCCAGAGACATCAAGGATCTCAGAATCGTAAAAGAGCTCTCAGATTCCGGCAGCTATCGGTATACCGTTCAGCAGGCGGAATCTGCATCCTTTGTATCACGGCTCAACAACATCTTTCATGAGTGCGTGGTAAAGCTGGATCATGCGCAGAATATCGTGGTGATCCATACGCTGCCGGGGCTGGCGTCCGCTGCCTGCTCTGCGGTGGATGGCATGGATATCGGCTATGTAGTCGGGACGATTGCAGGCGATGATACGGGGCTGATTCTCATGCGGGATTCGGATTATGCCAGAGAATTTTGCGAAGAACTTCGAGGGATCATCAACAGAGCGAGGTAGGAGCCATGCTGGAACTGCTGCACATTGAGAACATTGCGGTGATCGAACGGGCGGATATTACGTTCCGTCCGGGGTTTAATGCGCTTACCGGCGAGACCGGCGCAGGCAAATCCATTGTCATTGACGCCATTTCGGCCATATTGGGGCAGCGTGCTTACCGGGACGCCATTCGTACCGGGGCCGATCGTGCCTTTATCAGTGCAGTGTTTCAAAAGGTGCCGGAGTACCCCTGGTTTCGGGAAAATGCCGTTCCGCTGGAGGGCGGCGAGGTTCTGATTCAGCGGGAGATCTTTGCAGACGGCCGGAATGTATGCCGGGTCAACGGGGTGCCGGTGACGGTGTCGATCCTTCGGGGACTGGGACAGCAGCTGATCCAGATCCATGGGCAGCATGACTCGGCGCAGCTTTTTGACGAGAACAATCACCTTACCATGCTGGATGCCTTTGCGGATCATGGGGAACTCATGGAGACCTACCGGACGGCTTTTTTGGAGATGGACGGCATTCGGAAGCGGATCCGTGCCCTGCAGATGGACGAGGCGGAAAAAACCCGGCGCATGGAGAATCTGACCTTTCAGATTCAGGAGATCCAGCGGGCGGAGCTGAAGCCCGGTGAGGATCAGGAGCTGGAGGAAAAGCGCAAGCTCATGCGCAGCGGCGAAAAGCTCATGACTGCCCTCAGTGAAGCTACGGCGGCGCTGTATGGGGGCGATGATACGGACGGAGCCGTTTCCATGATCTCCGGGGCCCAGCATGCCCTTGGCATGGTGGCGGACGTGTCCGATGCCATCGGCGAGGCCTATCAGCAGGTCACAGAGCTGAGCTACAGCGTTGTGGATGCGGCGGAACGGGTGCGGGATCTCCGGGACAGCTTTGATTTTTCTCCCGGAGAGCTGGAAGCGGTGGAGTCCAGACTGGACGTGATCCATCGGCTTCGCCGGAAGTATGGGGCGACCTGTGAGGATATCCTTGCCTATGAGGCCCGGTGCCGGAAGGAGCTGGATGAGATCCAGATGGCCGATGATACCATTGCCCAGCTTCAGGCGCAGTTCCGGGTCAAGGCCAAGGCGGCAAAGGCACTGGCGGCCCAGCTTACCGAGAGCCGGAAAAAGGCAGCAGGGCTGTTTGAACAGCGGCTGATCTCCGAGCTTCGGCAGCTGGATATGCCCAGAGTGCAGTTTGTCTGTGAGCTGACGCCCCTTCGGCATTTGGAAGAGACCGGCGGAGATGGGTGCCGGTTTATGATGTCTGCCAATATGGGCGAGGAGCTCCGGCAGATGAACCGGGTGGCCTCCGGCGGTGAGCTGGCCCGCATTATGCTGGCCATGAAGAATGTTCTGTCGGAAAAGGATCATATTCCCACCATGATCTTCGATGAGGTGGACACCGGCGTATCGGGCCGTGCGGCCCAGAAGGTGGCGGAAAAGCTCCAAAGCGTGTCCCGGGGCAAGCAGGTGCTGGTGGTGACCCATCTGCCCCAGATTGCGGCCATGGCGGACACCCATTTCCAGATCTCCAAGGCGGAGCAGGGGGGACGTACCTATACCAGCGTGACCCCGCTGAATCTCATGGGTCGGAAGGAAGAAATTGCCCGGCTCATCGGCGGTGCCCGGATCACGGAGAATACCCTGAAAAGCGCCGAGGAAATGCTTCGGGTCAAATCCTGAATACGGAAGAAATACAGCGTTGCAGGCTTGCCTGCGGCGCTTTTTCTTGCAAAAGCGCCGCTGCTATGGTACACTATCGTTATCGTATCTTACATTTTCCCGGTGGAGAAGCTCAGGAGGTTTATCAATGGCGACGAATTTAGACGGAAAGACACTGTCCATGCAGTGCAAGGAAGATATTAAAAAGCAGGCCGAGGCGCTGGCGGAAAAGGGCTTCCGGCCCGGTATGGCCGTGGTGCTGGTGGGGGAAAACCCCGCCTCCAAGGTCTATGTGCGCAATAAGGAGAAGGATTGTCAGGAGTGCGGCATTTACAGCGCCATGTACCATCTCCCGGAGGAGACCACGGAGCAGGAGCTGCTGGAGCTTCTCGACACGCTGAACCATGATCCCAAGATCAACGGCATTCTGGTGCAGCTGCCGCTGCCCAAGCAGATCGATTCCCAGAAGGTCATCGAGGCCATTGACCCCATCAAGGATGTGGATGCCTTCCATCCCACCAATGTGGGCTATCTGACCCAGGGCATGCCCCGGTTTGCCCCCTGCACGCCCGCCGGAATCGTAAGGCTTATGGAAGCCTATCACATCGACCCGGCTGGGAAGCACTGCGTGGTCATTGGCCGGAGCAACATTGTAGGAAAGCCCATGGCCCTGCTGCTGCTCCAGCGGAACGGCACTGTGACCATCTGCCATTCCGGTACCAAGGATCTCAAGGCCCAGACGCTTCAGGCAGATATTCTCATTTCTGCTGTGGGCAAAACCGGATTTGTGACGGCGGACATGGTGAAGGATGGCGCCGTTGTCATTGATGTTGCCATGAACCGCAATGCTGAAGGTAAGCTCTGCGGGGACGTGGATTATCCTGCGGTGGCAGAGAAGGCCAGCGCCATTACGCCGGTTCCCGGCGGCGTAGGCCCCATGACCCGGCTGATGCTGCTGGAAAACACCCTCACGGCTTGCAGACTGCAAAACCAGCTTTAAGAACAAGGCTTCGGCATAGAATGCCGAAGCCTTACAGTCGGTCAAAAAAGCCTCGCAGAGTTTGCTGCCTTAGCAGCAAATAAAATTCAATTCATTTTGTGGAGGGGCGCACCCCAGGGTGGCTTCTCTTGCCCCTGCGGGGC
>CAUHNW010000015.1:0-82119 GCA_959607825.1 uncultured Oscillospiraceae bacterium
TGCCGTCTAATACATCTATAGACTCCATCCGGGGGAACGGAGGCGCCTTAGGAGGTCCGCCGCCGGGGAAACCGGGGCCGGGCTTTCCGGGTTCTACATCGGCACCGGGGACAGAGCCGGGATGCTCGGAGGGACGGCAGGTGGGCGGGCATGGCTTAAGCTCAGCGGCCACAGGACGGCCAAATTCGTCTGTGGCAGGGCCACCGGGCATAGGGGGCATATCCCCGCCGGGGCCGGGCATGTCACCCATGGGGGGCATCATGTTGACCTTTTCCGGCTTGTTGATGGGGCCCTCCAGAACGGGCATGCCATAGGCCGGGATTTTTGCCTGAATGGTGTTCATAAGTACCCTTCTTTCCTGGGCAGAGTGCTGCACGAAGCATCGTGAAACAAAAACGCCCAAATGTCGTGATGTGTGGAAACCTGAAAGTTCACATTCGTATTATACCATAGCGGGTTGAGAATGGAAATATACATTTTGAACTTTTTTCATTCATATTCTGCGCATTGTGGGCGTATAAAAATAGCGGCACAGAGAGATCTGTGCCGCTAAGCTTACAACTTCAATTGAATCAACCGGCAGGAACGACCTTTAGCCGGGGCTCCGGGGGTGTTTCGACTTTCTGGAAGTCTGCACCCAATGCCTGAAATTTCTCTGTAATGTTCTCATATCCACGCTCCACATACTTGATGTCGGAGATGGTGGTAGTGCCCTGGGCCACAAGTCCCGCAATGACCATAGCGGCACCGGCACGCAGATCGCAGGCTTTTACCCGACAGCCGCGGAGCTGGGGTACACCTTCAATAATAGCGACCTTCCCGTCTACCTGAACCTGAGCACCCATGCGCCGCAGTTCGCCGATATAACGGAAGCGGTTATCCCAAACGCTCTCGGTGACAACGCTGGTACCCTCGGCCACAGCCATGCAGACAGCAATCTGAGGCTGCATATCGGTGGGGAAGCCCGGATGAGGCATGGTTTTTACCTTTGCCTTCTTGAGGTGACCGTCCGACTCCACCAGCAGCGCATCGCCCTGTTCGGTGATCTTTACGCCCATTTCCCGCAGCTTGGCGGTGATACAGTCCAGATGCTTGGGGATGATATTCTTTACCAGAACCTTGCCGCCTGTGGCAGCCACAGCGGCCATGTAGGTGCCCGCTTCGATCTGGTCGGGGATGATAGAGTAGGTGCCGCCCTTCAGATGCTTCACGCCGCGTACCTTGATCACATCGGTGCCTGCGCCGGAGACATTGGCCCCCATGGCATTGAGGAAGTTGGCAACGTCTACAATATGGGGCTCCTTGGCAGCATTCTCAATGATGGTCGTGCCTTCTGCCAGCACGGCAGCGATCATGATGTTCATGGTAGCACCCACGGAAACCACATCCAGATAGATCCGGCTGCCATGGAGCGGAGCCTGCGTGGTTGCGATGATGTCACCGCTGACGATCTGTACATCGGCCCCCATGATGTTAAAGCCCTTGATGTGCTGGTCAATGGGACGAACGCCAAAGTCACAGCCGCCGGGCATGGAGACGGTGGCCTTTCCAAAGCGGCCAAGCAGCGCACCTACCAGATAGTAGGAAGCACGGATCTGACAGGCCAGTTCATGGGGAACAGAGCTGGTGTGTACGCCGGAGCAGTCCAGCTCAAAGGTGGTGCGGTTGATCATCCGCACGGTTGCACCCATACGGGTCAGAATATCAAAGTAAAGCTGGATGTCAGACACATCCGGGACATTTTCGATACGGCATACGCCGTTGACCAGCAAAGCAGCCGGGAGAATTGCAACGGCTGCATTTTTTGCGCCGCTGATCTCAACTTCACCGTTTAGGGGCTTTCCGCCGTGTATTACATATTGTGCCATAATGCACCCTCTCATTCTCTGGTTTCTTGCCTACGTTCTATAGTATGCCGCAGGAGCGGCAATTGTATCATGGTTGTTGACATAAATATGTCCAGCTCTGCTAGTATATCACAAAGTCACTTCTGTGTAAAGAAGCGCAGGGAAAAAACGCCGGATTTCTGGCAAAAAAACAATCATATCACCGATATTTTGTATATTCTCTATTCGTAGAATTCTAAAAATGAAGATTTTGAACCAGAAAAATCCGCCGCAGTTTATGCGCTGCGGCGGATTGGATGATTTAGGGAAACCCTGCATCACTCAGCGGGGAGATCAGGTGTGGAATCAAGTGTCACAAAGAAAGCCCACAGGCGCAATTGTGCGATACTGCCTTAAAAAGCGGCCCGAAGGGACTTGAGAATGTCAGCAAGACGGCGCTGAAGCGCAGCGGCAGAGGTGGTTTTTCCGCTGCCTCCCGGAAGCCATTCTGGGCGAGGTGTCGGAAGCCGCTCGAAACGGGCGGCAAAGGCCTTGTCAACACCCAAAGCGGCGGCTTTGGGATACTGTGCCTGGAAAAACCGATCATTGCGGCCTGTGATGACCTGAAGCTGCTGCCAGGAGACTTTTCGGTAAAAGAGCTTAAGGCCTCTGGTCTGCATCAGAAGATCTCTGCCCCGCTGACTGCGGCGTGGCCCGGAAGCCGTGGCAATGGCGGAGAAGCAGCAGGCAAACAGGCCGGTGGCGGCTTCCAGAAATGCTCCGCTCATAAGGCCCAGAATCAGAATGAGAGGCGCAACCAGCAGAAGTCCAAGTGTGCGAGGAGAAAACCGCCGGAGAGAAACCCATTTTGCCAGAGCATCGTGAAGATAGATACTGTATAGAAAGCCGACAATTCCAATCAGTACCGCAAGGAACAGGAAGGCAGAGCCATCGGGCAGCAGCGAATAAGCGATATATCCGATGCCAATGGCCAGCAGAATGCGGCAGGGAATCTGGAGAAATACCACATTGCCGCCCTTTCGGTCAAAAATCACCCGGTTGAGGCTCCTGCGGGAGGCGGCACGGAAGCGGGCTGCTGCGGCGGAAAAGCGTCCCGGTGTGGCGGCAACTCGATTGCCTGTGGCAAAAATCCGTGTAAACAGCCGCTGCTCTGCCTTGCTTCGCTCGTTGCCCATGGGAATCATGCGGGTTAGAATGACATAGCCCTTTTTGCTGGACTGAATGGTAAGATAACCCAGATTGGCCCATTCCAGCACCAGCACAGCCACATCGCAGGTGCCGCCGTCCAGCATCTGCGAGAGCTGGCAGGCCAGCAGTCCGCCGGGTGTCAGCAGCCGAGGGGAGACCTCCAGCCGGGGCGTTCGCAGCCGCAGCCGCCAATAGACCATCAGAAGCAGCAGCACCAGCAGCATGCCCACAAAGAGATAGGTCACATGGATCATGGGGATTGCGGTGGAACGTACATAAAAATACCCGGAGGGCAGCGTCACTGCCAAAGCAAGAGAGTCGTAGGCCATGCGGTCTGCTGCGGTACCGGTGACGATGGTGCCGTTTACCGTCAGACCGGTTTCTGTGTCAGAGAGCGGGCCATAGTAGCCGCTGAGTACCTGCGGCGTTATGGTATAGTCTGCGGGGACTGTGCCGGAGGGCTGTGGCAGCGTTACCTGAAAGGCACAGGCGCCCACCGGGGTGGCCCAGCGGGAGCTGAGCAGCCCCAGTGTGAACACATCGCCGTCAGTGGATGAGTCAGGAGATACATTTACGGTATAAGAGATCGTAAAGGACTGGGTGCCGGAGAAGGTACCTTTGCTGAGCACAACATCCACGCCTGCATCTGTTTTGTCTACCTTATAGCGATAGGTCTCGGCAGAGACACGGCTGATGTCGCCGTCAGGAAGGGGAATTTGAACCTGATCCTGTTGACTGTCAAAGGTGAGCTGATAGGTGGCAGTGACCTTAGTCTTGCCGTTCTGGGCAACCTCGGCATTGACTGTGGCCTGATCCACGGTGTAGTCAGCCAGACATGGGAACAGAAACAGACATATGAAAAACAGGGAAAAAAGTACTTTTTTCATCTGTCACACTCCAATTTATAATGTATCTAGCATACCACATCCGTGCCCCAATTACAACCAAAGGGCGTAATTTTCCCTGCCCTATCAGGGAAAATGCACGGGGAACTGTGGGAATGGCTGCCAAATAATGCACATTGCTTTTGACTTTTTGGGAGAATTGATATAGTATAGGGAAAACATGGCCGCAGGGTTCGGCAGAGAATGTGGAACATGGAGGAAATACAATGCAGCAGCTGCTGAAAAAACACCAGGAATTTTTGCGGTACGCACTGTTTGGCATTGCGGCAGTGGTGGCGGATGTAGGCGTATATGCCCTTACAGTGGGCAGTCTGGGCATTCGGCGGGCCAATGCGGTGAGCTGGGCGGCTGCACTGGTGGTTGCATTTGTTACCAATAAATATTGGGTGTTTCGCCGGGGTCATGAGGGCATTGACGCATTTCTCAGGCAGTTTTTGGAGTTTGGAGCGGCTCGGGCTGCGAGCTTTTTTATGCAGGTGTGGGGCACAGACGCATTGGTGCGCCGAGAACTCAGCAGACCGCTGCTGGGGATTCGCGGCGGCGCGGCAAAGACGCTGGTGACCATCATCGTAATCGCCATGAATTATCTGTTCAGCAAATTCCTGATTTTTCGGCCCAAGGAGGCAGAGGCATGACACAGGCGCAGCAGGATCAAATGTTTATGAAGGAGGCTCTTGCACTGGCAAGGCAGGCAGGAGAAATGGGCGAGGTACCCATTGGCTGTGTGATCACCCGGGACGGAGAGATCGTGGGCCGCGGTTATAACCGGCGGGAGACCGGTAAGACGGCGCTGGGCCATGCGGAGCTGATGGCCATTGAGGACGCATGCAGAAATCTTGGGGGCTGGCGGCTGTGGCAGTGCAGGCTGTATGTGACGCTGGAGCCCTGCCCTATGTGCGCCGGTGCGATCATCAATGCCAGGATCCCGGTGGTGGTGTATGGGGCACCGGATCCGAAGGCGGGATCTCTGGGATCTCTGGTGAATCTGTTCTCGTTTCCCTATAATCATCATCCGGAGGTGGTGGCCGGCGTTATGGAGGATGCCTGTGCCGAGGTCCTCCGGGATTTCTTCCGGCAGCTCCGGCGGAAGAAAAGAGCATTGGGCACAGCGACGAATATTGACAAAACAGGCTTTTCAGGATATGATAGACAGGTTAAAGACCCGTGTAAAGAAGAGGAAAAAACTGTCTGATTTCAATGGAAAAAGAAGACAATCAGGCAGGCCAAATGTGGTGGGAGGCTGACCGGCGTGTCCCGGCGGTACGGCTGAAGAAACCGGATGGAGTGAAGCTGCTTTGGATACAGAGGTTACGCAGACCGACAGTGAATTTCATAAAAAGCCGGTCTATGAGGCCATTAAGCGGACCTTTGATCTGCTGGTGTCTCTGGCGGCTGTGATCGTGCTGTCGCCGGTACTGCTGGCAATTGCACTGGCCATCCGCATCGAAGACGGAGGCCCTGTGCTTTATAAGGCTCAGCGAGTAGGACGGTACGGAAAACCGGTTACGGTATATAAATTTCGCAGTATGCGCCTCCATGCGGATCGGCTGGAGGACATGCTGACGCCGGAAGAACTGGCGGAATATCACAAAAATTATAAGCTTACCAGTGATCCCCGGGTCACCAAGGTCGGGGCGCTGCTGCGGAAGACAAGCCTGGATGAGCTGCCACAGCTCTTTAATATCCTGATGGGCCAGCTTTCATTGGTGGGGCCCAGACCGGTATTGCAGGAAGAAACGGAGCTATACGGTGATAAACGCAGACTGCTGCTGTCCTGCAAGCCGGGGCTCACCGGCCTTTGGCAGTCCCGGGGGCGCAGCAATGTTACATATGAAAATGGACGCCGACAGGAAATGGAGCTTCGGTACGTACGGGAGCGCAGCCTGTGGCTGGACTTTAAGATTCTGCTCTGGACGGTGAAGGCCGTGGTGCGCATGGATGGCGCACGGTGAGCATGTAAAGGATATCGTATGAAGATAGTAATGATCGTTGCGGCCCATAAGGCCTACCGTATGCCGGAGGATCCCATGTACCTGCCCCTTCACGTAGGCAAGGCGGGGAAATCTCTGGAGCTTGGGTTTCAGGGGGATGACACCGGAGACAATATCTCGGAGAAGAATCCCGAATACTGTGAGCTCACGGGACTTTACTGGGCGTGGAAAAACCTTGACGCAGATTATATTGGTCTGTCGCATTACCGCCGGTATTTCCGGGGGAAACGGGGCGGCGATAAGTGGGACTGCATTCTGACTGCGGCACAGGCGGAACAGCTGCTGGAGAACACGGATGTCCTGCTGCCAAAAAAACGAAACTACTGGATTGAAACAGCCTACGATCAATATGTCCATGCACACCCGGCGGAGCCGCTGGATCTGGCGCTTTCGCTGGCGGCTCAGCAGGGAGAATCCTACCGCCGGGTTGTAGACAATATGAAGAAGCGCACATGGACGCATATTTTTAATATGTTTGTGATGAAGCGGGAGATTTTTGACGATTACTGTCAATGGCTGTTTGGTATTCTCTCGCAGGTAGAGGCGCAAATCGATATTTCCGGGTACAGCCAGTATGACCGCCGTGTGTTTGGTTTTCTGGGGGAACGCCTGCTGGATATCTATCTGGAGGCCAATGACATCCCCTACCGGGAGGTGCCGGTGATGTTTATGGAAAAGCAAAACTGGCTGAAAAAAGGCGGCGCATTCTTAAAGCGGAAGTTTGCTTCCGGGAAAGAGGGATAAAGCGTGGAACATACCCTGCGGGAATTACAGCTCTGTGAGCTGGAACTGGTTAAGGCAGTGCTGGATATATGTGAAAAGCACCATCTGACGGTGTTTATGATGGGCGGAACCTTCCTGGGCGCAGTCCGGCATAAGGGCTTTATTCCGTGGGATGATGATGTGGATTTGGGCATGAGCCGGAAGGACTATGAGACCTTTTTGCAGGTGGCAGCCCGGGAACTCCCGGAAGGGTATGTGCTCCGGCATTTTGCGAAGGATCCGGATATGGCCTATTATCCTGCACAGGTGGTGGATCCTTCCTTTGAGATTCTGGATACCTCCGCCATGGTGGAAAAGACCCGGTGCGCATGGATCGACCTGTTCCCGCTGGACGGCATGCCCAAGGGGCGGCTCGGCTGCTTCTTCCACAAATACAGGCTGCTGTATCTTCGAATGATGCTGAAGTTCAGCCAGTTCTCTGAGGTGGTGGCGGTGGGACTGGCCCACAGGCCACTCCATGAGAGAATCCTGATCGCAGTGGGAAAGCACCTGCATCTGGAGTCCCGGCTGGACACCCACAAGCGGATGGAGCTCATTGACCGGTGCCTGAAAAAGTACCCCTATGAGGGGGCACGGCAAGTGGTAAACTTTATGGGTGCCTATAAATTCCGGGAGATGTTCCCCAAAGAGATATACGATCATCTGAGCAGCTATCCCTTTGAGGATCTGATGCTGCCGGCACCGGAAAATTATGATGCGGTGCTGACGCAGATGTATGGAGACTATATGACGCCCCCGCCCAGTGATGAGCAGAATAAGCACGGAACGGTGCCCGGGGGCACAGGAGAGGATCAGACATGAAGCGTGTGATTACCTACGGAACCTTTGACCTTTTGCATTACGGTCACATCAATCTTCTTCGCCGGGCAAAGGCACTGGGAGATTATCTGATCGTGGCGCTTTCTACCGATGAATTTAATCTGAAGGAAAAGAACAAGATCTGCTATTTTTCCTATGAGGAACGGAAAAAGCTGTTGGAGGCCATCCGCTATGTGGACTTGGTGATCCCGGAGGAAAGCTGGGAGCAGAAGCGTACCGATGTGCAGCTCTATCAGGTAGATACCTTTGTAATGGGGGATGACTGGACCGGGAAGTTTGACTTCCTGAAGGATCTGTGCGAGGTGGTCTATCTGCCCAGAACGCCGGAGATATCCACCACAAAGATCAAACAGGAACTGGGTCGGGAATGAAAAGCGTTAGTTTAATTGTTCCGGTTTATCAGGCAGGGGCGTTTCTTACGCCCCTGATTCGTTCTGTCCAAAATCAGGATTATTCTGATTTCCAGCTGGTTCTCAGTGACGATGGCTCTACCGATGACTCCATGCAGGTCATGGAACGGATGGCCCGGGAGGATTCCCGTATTACCGTCGTGACGGGGCCAAATTGCGGTGTCAGCTCGGCCAGAAACCGAGGACTGACTGTGGCAGAGGGGAAATATATTGGCTTTTTGGATGCGGATGATCTGCTGGAACCCAATTATCTCTCTACGCAGGTGCGGCTGCTGGAGCAGTACGGTGCTGATTGTGCCTGCTGCGGCTTCACCCGGATCTATGAAGCGTCGGGGGCTGTGGATCATATGCCCAAGTGCGATCCCGGTGTGACTGAGACAGACCGGGATGGATTCCGGCGGTGGATTCTGCGGCCGGATGGCTTTACTACTGTGGTCTGGAATAAGCTGTTCCGCCGGGAGGCCCTAAGGGAGAAGGATGGAAGCTGGATCCCCTTTGACCCGCAGCTCCATATTGTAGAGGATGGCGAATACCTGCTGCGAAGCCGTGTGGAGCGGGCAGTGTTTACGCCGGAGCCCTTGTACCGTTATACGGTCCGTACCAGCGGCGCCATGTATGGCAGGCTGACGGAGCGGAAGCGGACAGAGCTGGCGGCAAGAAGAAAAATTGTTGATCTCTGCGCCGATTCTGCCGAGGATGTGCAGGCACTGGCACAGATGAAGTATCAAAAGGGCGTGCGGGATCTCCTGTTTCATGCGGTGATCGCAGGCCAGGGGACGGAGATCCGGGATCTGCTGCCGGAGCTGGGGCGGTATGCTTCGGCGCTCTTTGGCAGTCCGGCCCTGTCCAAGAAAGAAAAGCTGAAGTACCATATCTATCGTCCTATGATTCAGTGGAACCTCCGGCGCACAGGCGCGTTCCTGATGAAGCATCTCAGCGGGCACGGATAGCGGGGAGGTGACCCATGAACCGAACAGTTCTAAAACGATTTTTCTGGATCCTGCTGGCGGCTCCCTATTTTAAGCCTGCCGTTTTAGGCGTACTGGAGGGGACTGGGTGGCTGGAGACGATATTTGATATCTGGCGCATGGGTGCCGCCGTGGTGATCGGTGGGAGCTATCTCTATGAGATGATCCGGGAGCGGAGACGGCCTTCCGGGGTGCTGATGTGGCTGTGCGCTTATCTGGGCTTTGTGGGACTGTCCACTGCCCTCCATGGAACGAACTACTGGGCCGCAGTTAACCATGTGGTATCCATTGCGACCTTTTGCATGCTGCTGGAGCTGAGCCTTCGGCGGGGGCCTATGGTGACCATGGACATGCTGTTTTATCCTCTGACGGTGCTGATCCTTGCGAATTTTGTGCTGGAGTGCATCTATCCGGAGGGCATTTGCTCCGGCGGCACTTATTCCTATAGCTATAATCTACTGGGCATTGACAATCTGCTGGCACCTATTCTGATTCCCTATATGTTCCTGACAGTGCTGCGCTCTACCATGCGCCATGGGGAGCTGGACTGGGTCAGCTACTGCATGATGGGAGTATCCACCCTGAGCCTGCTGCTGGTCTGGTCGGCAACCGGCCTCATGGGACTGGGAGTCGCACTGCTTTTTTTACTGTTTTTCTATCAGCGCCGGTGGCAGACCCTGTTTAATGGCCTGACGGCCATGGCGGCAGGGGTTGGCCTGTTCTTTACCGTGGTGCTGTTCCGGCTGCAAAATCTGTTTGCGTTTTTAATCGAGGGCGTGCTCCATAAGGGGCTGAGCTTTACCGGACGCACAGAGATATGGGATACCGCCATTGCGGATATCCTGCGGTCTCCTGCGCTGGGCTATGGTCTGGCACAGTCCGGCAAGGTGTATCGTCTGCGGCGGCACAAATACTATCATGCCCACAATGTGTTTCTGGAGATTTTAATGGAGGGCGGCTTCTGCGCCCTGCTGTGCTTTTTTATGATGCTGGCTTCGGCAGTGAAACAGCTGATGATCTACCGGAAGCATCCCTACGCCTGCCTGATTGCGGCGGGACTTATGGCCTGCGGCGTAATGACAACCATGGAGCCCTTTCTGGACCTGAGCGGACTCCTGATCTATGCGTTGGTGTTCCTTGGGTATCATGTGGGAACGCTGATCGCAGGCGTGGATACGGCCCCGGCTGGGGCAAAGTAACAGTTGGAGGTTTTCCATGGCCCGTACACAAAATTCCATACGCAATGTCCTGTCGGCGATGATCGGACAGTTGGGAGGCATTCTGGTCAATCTCCTTGCCCGTGTGTTCTTCCTGCACTATCTCAATCAGACCTATCTGGGCCTGAACGGCCTGTTTACCAATGTGCTTACCATGCTGTCTCTGGTGGAGCTGGGCGTGGGACCGGCCATGGCCTACAGTCTCTATAAGCCTCTGGCGGATCACGATGTAGAACGGCTGAAAAGCCATATGGCCTTTTACAAAAAGGCATACGTTACCATAGGCTTGGCAATTGCAGCGCTGGGGCTGGCGTTCCTGCCCTTTTATACGGTATTTATGGATGAGGTGCCGGACATCCCGCACCTCAACACCATCTATCTGTTGTTTGTGGCCAATACGGTGGTTTCCTACTTCTATTCCTATAAGCGCAGCCTGATCATCTGCGACCAGAAGAAGTACATTGAGACCGCAGTGCACTACGGAGCATATTTCCTTCTGAATGTGGTTCAGATCATTTTTCTGGCCCTTACGAAGAATTATGTGGTATTTCTGATGCTGCAGGTGCTGTCCACATGGCTTGAGAATTTTATTCTGGCCCGGAAGGCGGACAAGCTATACCCATTCCTGCGGGAGAAGAATGTGAGGCCCATGGACAAGACGGACTCGCAGGTGATCTTCCGCAATGTGGCGGCTATGAGCATGCATAAGGTGGGCGCTGTGGTGGTGAATTCCACCGATAATATCCTGATCTCCAAGCTCATCGGACTGGCTTCTGCGGGACTTTACAGCAACTACTATACCATTATTCACCCCCTTCAGACCATTACCAACCAGATCTTTGAATCCATTGTGGCCAGCGTGGGCAACCTGACGGCTACCGTAAAGGACGGTAATGTGGAGCATCTCATGGAGACCTTTTATGATGTGTTCTTTTTTGCCTTCTGGATCTTTACCTTTTGTTCCATCTGTCTGCTGAACCTGCTGCATCCCTTTATTGAGTTTATGTGGCTGCGGAACCGTGGCTGGCTGCTGGACAATGCAACGCTGTATGTGCTGGTGCTGAATTTCTACCTCTATGGCATGCGGCGGCCGGTGCTGACCTTCCGGGACGCCACCGGTGCCTTTTGGAATGACCGGTTTAAGCCGATATTTGAGTCCATTATCAATCTTGTGGCATCAATCCTGCTGGCAAAGCCCTTTGGCATCGCAGGAATTTTTCTGGGTACGCTGGTGTCTACAGTGACTACCAGCCTTTGGGTGGAGCCTATGGTGCTGTATCACAATGTGTTTTATGCCCATATGCGAAAGTATTTTGCCCGGTTCTTTTCCTATACGGCGGTGGGGCTGGTGATCTGCGTCATTACCACATGGCTGTGCAGTCATGTGGGCTACAGTCTGATCTCGATTCTGCCCAGAGCGCTGATCTGTCTGACTGTCCCCAATCTGCTGCTGTTGGTGGTGTTTTATCGAACGAAGGAGTTCCAATATTTCCGCCGCCTGGGGAAGACCATATTGGGAAAGGTGAAACGCCATGACCGGTAAACGGGAAAGCTGGCTGGACGGGCTGAAAGGCTTTGCAATCCTTCTGGTGGTGCTGGGCCATGTGCTCAGCGGCTATTTGGATGCGGGCATGTTTCCGTCGGCCTATTACAGCTTTTACGAAGTGAGGAGCTGGATCTACAGCTTTCATATGCCGCTGTTTTTTATGCTCAGTGGATTTACCTTTACACTGGCCTATTATCGTACCGGAAAGCTTCGGCGGGAGGGATATCTCCGGCAGCTTCTGAATCTTCTGTGGATCTATGTGCTGTTTGTGCTGCTGCAATGGGGCGTAAAGCAGGTGGTGCCCCAGCTGGTGAATGAGACCTATACGCTGGAGAACCTTCGGCGGATGTTTGTAGAGCCGCTGGGAAACTTCTGGTATCTCTATGTGCTGCTGGTTCTATATCTTTTGGCGGCGCTTGTGCGTCTGCCCAAGTGGCCAATGCAGTGGCTGCTGCTGCTGGGGGGCGGAGCAATCCTGGCGGCAGACGTGCGTATGGACTGGACGGCACTGACCCTATATCGGATCATTTATCACCTGTTCTTCTTTGCACTGGGGTGTCAGACCTGCAAACGCCGGAGTCTGCTGGACAATGTGCATATCCTCGGGGTACTGGTGATGGGCCTCTGTGTGGCTGCTTTTTTCCACATGTTTTATTATGTGTGGGATTGGTACGCAAATTGGAAGCTTGCCATCGCCCTTGGAACCTGCTGGGTATACTTCTGGTGCTTCTATCACTGGAATTGGCTCAGCGGATGCGGGCTGTTTCAGCTCTGCGGGAAATACTGTCTGGAGATTTATTGTATTCACACATTCCTGACGGCGGGGCTTCGCAGTGTACTTCCGACTGTGGGGATCACGGGGCCGTGGCTCAGCGTGCTGCTGAATTTCCTAATCAGCACCAGCGTCTCACTGGGACTGGCAGTGCTGGCGGGAAAGGTGTGGTGGATGGATGTGGTATTTCGTCCATCCAGATTTCTCCGGAGACTTCGCGACAAAAAGAAAGCATAAATGGGATGTTGCGGCTGCAACATCCCATTTGAGACTGTCGAAAAACCTAATGGGTTTTTCGACAAAGTCTCTTGCCGGACACTGCGCGCGCCCTTTGTCCGCTTAAGGCGGACAAAGAACACACTTGTGTCCTATAGTGTATTTTGTGTCGTGTACACGCCCCTCCACAAAATGAATTGAATTTTATTTGCTGCTAAGGCAGCAAACTCTGCGAGGCTTTTTTGACAAGCTGAAATGGGATGTTGCGGCTGCAACATCCCATTTTTCTAAGGCCGTTTATTTCTTCTTTTTCTTTACCACGGCGACGATCACTGCAATCACAGCCAGAATGGCGATTACGATGCCGGCGATGGCGCCGCCGGAGAGACCGGAGGTTTCAGCGGGAGCTTCGGTGGTCTCAACAGGGGCATCTGCGGAAGCGGGGGCCTCAGTGGCCTCGGGCACCTCAGATGCTACCTCATCGGGCGCCACGGATGATTCGGAAGCTGCGGCTTCCTCTGCGGAGGACGCCGCAGGAGCGGGCTCGTTTTCTGTGTAGCTGATGCGGATCTCGCCCTCATAGGTGCCGGGTGTCAGCTCGGTGGGGGTGCCGTCTACCGTCATTTCCACGGTGCCGTCCGCACCCTGAACGGAAGCGTTGTCGCCGATGGTCAGGGAGGAGAGCAGGCAGTCACCGGTGATGTTCCACTGGGCATTGTCGTCCAGATTTACAGCCAGCGTATTGTCGCCGTTGCTGTAGAAACGGTTTGCCACATGGCCGATGTCATAGTACTCGGCAATGGTAAAGGAGGTCAGCTGACCTGCATCCTCGGCAGAGGTGCCCTCCGGCAGGACCTTGGAGGTGTAGTTGATGGCGTCAGTGTGGATGGTCTCGGTCTGGGCTACGGCGCCGTTCAGAATGGCGTCCTTTCCAAGATTGACCTCTACACCAACAGCGCTCTGACCATAGTAGCCGGAACCGTTATAAATATCGCCGGTGAGTTCTGTACCGGTGACATTCAGGTGGTTGACCACGGGGCCGGATGTACCGCCGCCGGGGCCACCAGGGCCGCCGGGACCACCAGGGCCGCCGGGACCACCAGGGCCGCCGGGACCGCCGGGACCGCCGGGGCCGCCTTCGGGCGGCATGCCCTCGGGAGGTGCGCCCATATCGCCGCCGCCCATATTGCCGTCCGCACCGATCATGCCTTCCATATCACCGGCCTCTGTGGTATCGGAATCGGAGGTCATTTCGGTGGAAACGCTGCCGTTTTCGGAGGGCCAGCCTGCGGCTTCCTCATGCGTGGTATTAAAGCTGAAGGTCTCGGTGTTCATGCCGGTGGTGGAGTCGTCGTTGTCCATGACCTGCATGAGGATACCGTTGTCGGAATTCAGGGTGGCACCGTCAGAGACGTTGATGGTGGTATCACCCTGGGTGTTCTTGATGAGCAGGGAGGCATAGCCGGAGTTGACCTCTGTGCCGCCTTCCAGATTGATGGTGTCTTCACCCTGATGGGACATAAAACCAAAGGTGTCGGAGTTGATGATGGTGGGCTTATCCTCAGTGGCCTCATAGGTCTCGGAGACTTCACCGTTGGCATCCATCAGTTCATAGGTCTTTCCGGCTTCCAGATTGGTGTAGGTGGCGGAACCGCCAGTGAAGATAGAGCCGTAAGTACCAACGTTCATGGTAACGCCCAGGAATTGCTCATCTGCGGAGCCGATGACATAAGTGCCGTAGCCGGAGCGCTTGGTGAAGGGGTTGGGATCACCGTTTTCATCCTTGTAGGTGCCGTCTGCCTGCATGGGCTTATCGTTGCCGGTGAGATCCATGGTGGAGTTGACTACGTTGAGCTTCATGTTGGAGCCGGAGTCTGTGGAGAGAATGGCCCAGCGGGCTGCGGAGGTCTCGCTGTCGATGACGTTCATGGTGGAGTTATTGCCCTCCAGATTGGTGCACCGGGAAGCTCCCATAATACCAAGGATCCATGGAGGGGCAACCATGGTGTTTTGAGAGGGGGAGTTCTTATATCCGTCGTGAAGGGTGCCGCCGTCAGAGTGAAGCTTGGAATTCCGGACGGTAAGAGTAGAGCCGGAGTCGGCAAACAGGGTCATGTTGGCAACGCCGGATACATTGATGTCAGAGTCCTCTACGGTGAGCTTGGTGCCTTCGCCAAAAGAGGTGATGGCGGTGCCCTTGCCGGAGAAGTCGCAGGCCTGAAGGCCATCGCCATCGGTGTCGAAGCGAATGGTGGCCTTGGCAATGGTATAGTCGATGCCGCCGGATACGATAATTCCGTTAAAGCTGGGGTCCGTGCTGTGGATGGTCACGTTTTCGGCCTTGAAACCGTCATAGACGGCACCGTTGCCCAGCGCTTCGGTAACGGACTTTTCGTCTACAACACCGTTTTCGTTGACGTACAGTGCGGTATGGTAGGCGTAGTCATTGTCTGTTTCGTCAGCGCCGCCGGCGGTAAAGGAGGAAAGACGGCTGGAGCTGTCATCCAGATCATCGGTATAGACAACAACCGCCTTGTCGGCGTCGGTATATACGGCATCGCTGCCGTCAAACCGGGTGACCTTGCCATCTACCAGCAGTGTTGCCTGCTGCCCGGCGGGGGCGGCAATGTCGGCAGCGGCACCGGAATAGGGGGTACCGGTGGCAGCCAGCGCCGTGGTGGCCATCAGGGCGGCGCATAGTCCGAGGCTCATGGCCTGAGACATGCGTTTGACATTCTTTTTCATAATATCTCCTTCCTTTCGGAGCAGAATTTGCGGGGAGTCTGAGCCCGGCACTTCTCCGATCCTGCCCATATTATAGCACAATGCCAATCTTCTTCCATGATAAACCTGTGGTTTTTGGTGACAATTCACAGGTCTCTTTTTGAACCCAATCGCCCACTTGTGCTGTTTTAAGCGCTTGGATGGGGCTTGCAGCCATGCACCGGAAGCCGGGCCTGCAATCGAGAGCACCTTTTGCGGGGGACATCCGATCGAATGGGCGCAGCGTAAGCATGCATCCGCTGAAGCGATAAAAAGATCCCGCCATGCTGCCTGTGACTGTGCAGCGTGGCGGGATTCTGCTTAGAAGCCTGCGATCACTTTTATAAAAAGAATACACAATACGGTCAATACCACGGGGCGGACGATCTTCTTCCCGTCCTTGGCCACCAACCCGGCGCCGGTGTAGTGGCCGGCAATGGAAAATATCGAGGCGGCAAGCCCCAGTGACCAGTAGATCTGACCATGGACGATGAATGTGATCAGAGCGGCAACATTGGAGGAAAGGTTGATGACCTTGGTGGTGCCTGCGGCGGATTTGAGATCCATGCGCCCCAAACCGGTGAGGATCAGCAGCAGAAATGTGCCGGTACCGGGACCGTAGATACCGTCATAGATGCCGATGACCAGCCCGGCACCCATGGCAACGGCATAGAGCGAGCCGCCGGTGAGGGTGCCGGTCTTTTCACTTTCGCCCATAGATTTGTTTTTCAGCACATAAAAGGCCACAATGGGAAGCACCACCAGCAGCATGCCACGGAGCACGGCTTCCGGCAGCAGCATGGAGATGTTTGCGCCTATGGTGGAGCCGATCAGCGCCATAGCCGCCGCACAGAGGGAGAGCTTCAAGGGCACATAGCCGTTTTTCAGAAAGCGCCCGGTGGAAACAAAAGTGCCCGTGCAAGATGAGAGTTTGTTGGTGGCAATCGCCGTATGGGTGGGAACCCCGGCAATCAGATAGGCCGGAAGCGAGATCAGTCCGCCGCCTCCGGCAATGGCGTCTACAAAGCCGGCCAGAAATACCAGCGGGCATACGATAATATAGGAGAGCATATCATTCCGCCCTTTCTCCATGATTCGAGCAAATGTCAGTGACTTGTTTATTATACGCCCAGAGAAAAGCAGAAGCAATGAATAATACGATTAAAAAATTGCAGGATGCAGGGGCGGAACCTTGTGTATTTCACCAATTTTGAATTTTTGGGCAAAAAAGTTGCATTTCTGCTTGACGATGCTCTGACTCCTTAGTATAATAAAAGGGTAAAGTGATACGAAAACCATAATGTTTGCGTCATTGCTCATGCTCCGGATCAAGGGCATGATTTCATTTTTTCATAGAGAGGAGTCTCTGCTGTGATCAAACTGGTAAATGTGAACAAGTATTTCGGCGATCTCCATGTGCTGAAGGACGTGAATCTGGAAGTTGCAGAGGGCGAAAAGCTGGTGATCATCGGGCCGTCCGGCTCGGGCAAATCCACAACGGTGCGTTGTATGAATTTTCTGGAGGAGCCCACCTCCGGTGAGGTCTGGATTGACGGCACCCTTTTGACCAATAAGAATAAGACCCAGCTGAACCGTACCACCATGAGCATGGTATTTCAGCAGTTTAATCTGTATCCGCATAAAACCGTGCTCCAGAATCTGACGCTGGCACCCATTAAGCTGCACCATAAGCCGAAAAAAGAGGCGGAAGAGCTGGCATATCACTATCTGGACGTGGTCGGGCTCAGAGACAAAGCCAATGTCTATCCTACCACCCTTTCCGGCGGTCAGCAGCAGCGTGTGGCCATTGCCCGGGCGCTGTGCTGTCAGACCAAGATTATTCTCTTTGATGAGCCTACCTCTGCACTGGATCCGGAGACGGTACAGGATGTGCTGGACGTAATGATTAAGCTCTCCAAGGAAAACATCACCATGGTCGTGGTCACCCACGAGATGGGCTTTGCACGTCAGGTGGCGGACCGTGTGATCTTTATGGCAGACGGCACCATCATTGAGGAGGGCCCGCCGGAGCACTTCTTCGAGAATCCCACCCATGAGAGAACGAAACAGTTCCTCTCCAAGATTCTCCGCTGATTTTTGCATGCGGCACGCATTTGCGTGTTTCAGGACATCATAGTCTGACTTTGAATGGAGGAAAAATCAATGAGCAAATTTAAGAAACTGACAGCAATGGCGCTGTCTGCTGTAATGGCACTGAGCCTGCTGGCAGGCTGCGGCGACAGCGCTGCATCCTCTGCAGCTCCCGCTGAGTCCGCTGCCGCCACCGAAGCTCCCGCTGCGGAGACCGCTGCTGCCGAGGCTGCCGGCTCCACCGCTGAGGCTGGCGCAGCTACAGAGGCTGCTGCGGATCCCGCTTCCTACGGCGCTGACGTACAGGCCATTATTGATCGGGGCGTTTTGAAGGTCGGCGTAAAGAGCGACGTTCTGGGCTTCGGTTATATGGATCCCCTTACCAGCGAATATGAGGGCATGGAGATCGACCTTGCCAAGAAGCTGGCCGACTATCTGGGCGTTGACGTGGAGTTTACTACTGTTACCGCAGCAACCCGTACAGAGCTGCTGGATTCCGGCGACATTGACTGCGTAATGGCAACCTTTACCATTACCGATGAGCGCAAGCAGTCCTGGGACTTCACCACGCCTTACTTCACCGACCACGTTACGGTTCTGGTGAAGGACTCTTCCAACATCAAGACCCTTGAGGATCTGAAGGATAAGACCGTGGGCGTTTCCTCCGGTTCTACCTCTGCAAAGTCTCTGGTGAAGGCCATGATCGAAAATGGCGTTATCACCGGCGATGGCTTCAATGAGGAGGCCTTTGATCCTGCAACATGGACGGACGGTGTAAAGTTCAAGCAGTATGATGACTATCCCTCCATCTCCACCGCACTGGAGGCAGATGAGGTGGATGCATTCTGCGTGGACAAGTCCATTCTGGCAGTATATAAGACCGCAGGCCGCAGCTATGTGGATGCGGAGTTCTCTCCTCAGGAGTACGGCATTGCTACCACCAAGGGCTCCGGCTTCTCCAAGCTCTGCGAGGATCAGGTCAGTGCATGGCTCAGCGATGGCACCATTGGCAGCCTGACCGCACAGTACAATCTTGGCTAATTAATCATCATCACGAGGCAGAACGGCTGTCCTGCGTTCTGCCCCGAATCAGAGGGCTCCGGTTATGGGCCGGGGCTTTCTGATTTGGGAAATAACACTTTGGAGGCGATGAAATGGCAGGAATTTTTTCTGAGAGAGCCTGGAATAAGGTGTGGCTCTATCGTTCCGGCTTCCTTAAGGGCCTCGGCACAACGGCAGAAACTGCGCTGTTTGGCCTGATCCTGGCCCTGATCCTTGGTATTATATTCGGCCTGATGGCGACCAGCAATAAGAAGGTGCTCCGGGGGATCAGCCGGGTGTATGTGGAGTTCTTCCAGAATACGCCGGTGCTTTTGCAGCTGTGCTTCCTCTACTATGCCCTTGCCTTTTCCGGCAACAGCATTGGGATTCTGGCCACAGGATTTATTGCACTGGGCATCTATCATGGAGCCTATATGGCAGAGGTTGTCCGCAGTGGTATTCAGGCCGTGCCCAAGGGACAGTTTGAGGCGGCCCAGTCTCAGGGCTTTAACTATGTGGAGCGGATGTACTACATCATTCTGCCGCAGTCCATTAAGATCATTCTACCTCCGATGGTGAATCAGGTGGTAAACCTCATCAAGAATACCTCCTGCCTGTATATCATCGGCGGAACGGATCTGATCTCCATCACCTATAGCTTTGTGACCGGCGAGAATACCGGCGGCGCCTATGGCCCGGCCTATCTGGTCAGCGGTATTCTGTTCTTTATTGTCTGCTTCCCGCTGTCCACGCTGGCCAGCCGCTGGGAGCAGCGCCTGAAAAACCGGGATAAGAGAAACAACACCAAGGCGGAAAAGAAGAGCGAGGAGGTGGCCGCATGAGCACAGTTGGCGCAAGCTTCAGCATGCTGAAAAACCCGGCCATTCTTCAGTTCATTCTGAAGGGGCTGGCCTTTACCATTGTGGTATCCTTTGTGGCAGTTATCATCGGCATCCTGTTCGGCAGTGTGTTGGCGCTGGTGCGGAACTACTGCACCGGAAAGACTCGGATCTTTAAGTGGCTGGCCACGGCCTATATTGAGATTTTCCGGAATACACCGCTGCTGCTGTGGATCTTTATCTGCGTGGTATTTTGCCCTACGCCAAAGTTTCTGAGCAAGCCCATGTTCACGCTGACCTCCGTGGAGGTGGGCCTGCTGTTTAAGGCATGTGTGGCGCTGGTGCTGTTTACATCCTCTGTCATTGCGGAGATTGTCCGAGGCGGTCTGAACGCAGTGGCCCAGGGACAGTTTGAAGCAGGTCATTCTCAGGGCTTTAATACGGTGCAGATCATGGTCTATATCGTTCTGCCGCAGGCTTACCGCAGCGTCATTCCCACCATGCTGGGGCAGTGCATCACCACCATCAAGGACTCTTCTTACCTTGCCAATGTAGCGGTGATCGAGCTTATGAGCCGTGTGAAGAAGATCCTCTCTGCGGCCAATATGTATAATGGAACCGGACAGATCAATGTGTCTGATGTCTTTATCCTGTTTGGCGTTGCCTTTGTCATCTACTTTGTGATCAATTTTATTCTCTCCTGCACGGTGCGTTATCTCCAAAAGCGCTCCAAGCGGAACAAGCAGGTAACCGTAGAAATGCTGACAACAGAATAAAAATATTGCGGCAGTTCATCCTTGAACTGCCGCAGTTGCTTTAGACCTATTCGGAAATATGCTCCATGCTCTGCGCCAGCATGGTCTCCACGTGGCCATCGGCCAGAGAGTAAAAAATGGATTTGCCGTCCCGGCGGCTTTTTACCAGCCTGCCCTGCTTCAAGATACGAAGCTGATGGGAGACGGCGCTTTGGTTCATGCCAATCAGATCGGCCAAATCGCAGACACAGAGCTCGTGCTGGCTGAGACTCCACAGAATCTTGATCCGGGTGGCATCGCCAAACAGCTTGAAGAGCCCTGCCATATCTGCAAACTGCTGGGGGCTTGGGGTGTGGGCACGGACTTCATCCACTGCTGCCTGATGGACGCAGAGGACTTCGCAGGTTTCTTCTTCGGGGGGAGTGGACATGGCAGAGCCTCCAATCAGATATTGTTCTATTCATTATTATACCCGCCTTGTCAAGAATCTCAAGGGTGAAGGCAGATAGAGACTGTACAAAGGGGATAAATCTGTGATAAAATGCCTGTAGTACAGACCGGGAGGAACGGCTTATGCAGTGGAATTGGGATCAGGAAAAAACAAAGCAGTGGCTGGAGCCTGCAATGGAAGCTTCCTATCTTGCCATGCGATGGAGCAAGCAGGGAATGCTGCATTTTCTGGATAACGGATGCGGGCCCGGGCGGCATGCCATGTTCTTTGCACGGCAGGGCTTCCATGTGACGGCGCTGGATCAGTCTCGGGAGGCGCTGGACTATCTGAAAAACTGGGCGGAGGCGGAACAGGTTCCGGTGGAGCTTGTCTGCGGAGATCTCTTCCGGATGCCCTTCCCGGATGAGAGCTTTGACTGCGTCATGGATTATAATGTATCCTATCACACCGATACTGCGGGATACCGCTGTGCAGTGGAAGAACTCCGGCGGGTGCTTCGCCCAGGGGGTGAGGTGTATATGACACTGCTGTCCCAGAACGATCCGGGGTTCCGCACTGCACCGGCAGAGGCTCATATCGATCGCTATACGCTGGTACACGAGGGGGGTACGCCGCATTTTTACGGACGGCAGGAGGATTTTGATGCGATTTTCTCGGGATTCTCACTGGCGCTCCCGGTAAGGGAAATCAAGACCCGGGGGCCGGGAAGCACCAAGGAGAGCGTACATTATCATCTGCTGCTGAAAAAGGAGTCGAAATGAGAAAATTCAGAGGAAAGTACCCGATCATAGCCGGAATACTGGTGATGGTGGTCATGATCCTTGCGATGCTGCTGGCATCTGTGGGACTGTCGGTGCTGCTTCGGGTGATGCCGTGGCTGGGGCAGCTGGGGGAGTATGCGCTGCAGCTGCCGGTGGAATTGGCGATGCTGCTGGTAATGGCAGGAATGGCCGTGCTCCTTGGTATGCAGGGGATCTTTACCTGCAGAGGCCGGGGCTTTCTAAAAAGTCTGATCCCTGCGGCTGTGCTGCTGGTGATCTATGCTCTGGCGGGAGTAGAAAATCTGATTCTGTCCATCGGAAGCCCAATGCGGAGCTTTGCTGCATTTTTTGTATTTCTGCTGTGTATGGCGGCAGTCGGCATTACGGAAGAGATCACCTTTCGTGGGCTTATTGCCGGAATGATCTATGATAAGTATGGCGCAACGCCGGCGGGCGTATGGCTTTCGGTGATCGCTTCCAGTCTGATCTTTGGTATGGTACATATCACCAATGCCGTTGGAGACGAGGCAGCCCTATCCGGCGTCCTGATTCAGATGGCGGGTGCTTCGGCAATGGGAATGTGCCTTGCCGCGGTTTACTTTCGTGGCAGAAACATCTGGGCCGTGGCGGCAGTCCATGGGTTTATGGACTGCTGTGCACTGCTGGACAGCGGGCTTTTCTATGAAGGCAGTATGATAGATACCATTGGCGGTTATACCGCAGCCAGTCTGGTGGCCTATGGGTTTTATGTGATCGTTGCGTTGGTGCTGCTGCGACCCAGCTGCATGAAAATGATTACCAGCAGCCCGATTAGCGGAAAGGGAGAGACCGTAAAGCTTGGCATAGTGGTGGGGCTTCTGGGTGCTATGGTAGGCGCCGTAATCGTATGGACCGTTTAACCAGAGAATGCCGCAGGCACGAGAAGATTTCGGCTTGCGGCATTCTTTCGGCTGTATTATAATGATAGCTGTTTGTGCCGCTGGGGACACGAACAAAATTCAAAGACCTGCCGGGACGGTCAAACCGGAATGCAACGGCGGCATGGAGAGGAAACCATAAGGAATAGGAGTATATATCAATGAAGAAACAGACAAAAATAATCATAGGCGTTGTGGCACTGATTGCTGTGATCGCCGTGCTGCTGGGCATCTATGCAGCAACCCGGCCGGATACCACCGCAGGCGCAAAGGAGCTGACGATTGTGGTAGTCCATGGAGACGAGAGCCAGAAGACCTTTGATATCCACACGGATGCGGAATATCTGGATCAGGCACTGACAGAGAATGAGATCGCCTCCGGCTCGGACAGCGAGTATGGCCTGTTTATTACAACGGTGGACGGAGAAACGGCCGACGATAGTCAGCAGCAGTGGTGGTGTATCACTAAGAGTGGCGAGATGCTGATGACCGGCGCTAGCGAGACGCCTGTTGCAGATGGAGAGACCTATGAGCTGACCCTGACCACCGGCTATTAAGCAGGATGAAGCACAAAAGGCTGCTGGAGCTGATCGTACTGGCTCTGCTGGGGGCGCTGATGTTTGCGGCAAAGATGTGCTTGGCGGGATTGCCAAATATCGAGCCGGTTTCGCTGCTGGTGATCGTGTATACGGTGGTGTTTGGGAAAAAGGCACTCTACCCGATTTATGTGTATGTAATGCTGGAGATTCTGTTCTGGGGGCTTGGACTCTGGAACATCATGTATCTCTATGTTTGGCTGGTCCTGTTCCTGCTGGTGCTGCTGATGCGCAGTATGAAGTCTTCGTGGGGCTGGGCCATTCTATCCGGTGCCTTTGGCCTGAGCTTTGGACTGCTCTGCACACCGGTGTACCTGATTACCGGAGGCTGGGCCTTTGGCCTATCCTGGTGGGTCTCCGGGATCCCGTGGGATGTGGTGCACTGTGTGGGGAACTTTGTGATCGCATTGGTGCTGGTACGGCCGCTTTCTGTGGGGCTTGAAAAGCTGAAAAAGCGTTATCTGGCCATATAAATAACGGCGGATCTGCAAAACAGATCCGCCGTTATTTTATAGCATGGAGAGAATCTTTGCCTTGGGAACAACGCCCACGGAGGTGCCGGCGGCTGCGCCGTCCCGGAACACCATCAGGGTGGGGATGCTCATGACGCCAAACTGGCTTGCCAGCTCCGGCTGCTCATCCACGTTGATCTTTCCAACCTTGATATCGGTGCGTTCTGCTGCGATCTCATCCACAATGGGGGAGAGCATCCGGCAGGGGCCGCACCAGCTGGCCCAGAAGTCCACCAGTACAGGCTGATTGCTCAGAAGTACCTCGGCTTCAAAATTATCTTTGGTAAGGGTAATAACGGACATGGTTGTGCCTCCTTTGTTATGATTCGTCCTTGCTCTTGTAGTAGAGCATGCAGTGGCAGTATCCTTCAAATTCCGGGTCTGCCATCTGTCTGCGAAATTCCTGACAGATGCAGCGAGTTTCTTCGGTGCGCTGGATCCGGCAGGGACAGTAACCACCGGTGCGCTTGAGACCTTCCCGAATGGTCCTGACCATTTCTGCGTCAGGGTTTAATGTGACAGCCATAATGTGCCCCGCTTTCTCTGTATCATACTATCCACAGTATAGCATGAATCTTGCCGGAATGCATGACAAAATTGAAAACAAGCGAGAATTTCTCCACAGGAACTTCACAGGAATGTTATAAATTGTTCAGAGAAAGAAGAAAGAAAATCCATAATTCTACGATATACTTAGCATATCAATTAGAAATGAGAGAGCAGATCGAAATGAAGAGACATAAATGGACACGGCTGGCGGCCCTGGGGCTGGCGCTGGCACTGATGATTGCAGGCCCCTTTGGAACGCTGACCGCATCGGCAGCAGATGACAGCTATCGGGAATATAAGCCGCCCAGAAATATGCCGCAGGCGCCCCAGTGGGAAGAGCGGGAGGTAAGCTGCCGCTCCGGAAGCAATACACTGCGGGGGACGCTGACCATTCCTAAGGAATACGAAGGGGAGATCCCTGTTGCGATTCTGCTTCATGGCCTGAATACGGATAGAAGCTGGTGCGATGATATTGCGTGGATGCTGGCGGATAACGGAATTGCAAGCGTACGCTTTGACTTCGACGGCAATGGCGCCAGTGACGGTGCACAGGAGAATATGACGATCTCCTCCGAAGTGCGGGATACTGTGGCGATTCTTGACTATGTGGAAAGTCTTAGCTTTACGGATCGGGACAATATTCTGATGGTTGGGAAGAGCATGGGGGCGGTAGACGCCGTGCTGGCGGCACAGGGCCGGGGCAGCGAGATCAAAGCAATGTGCCTCTGGTATCCGGGCTTTGGCGTGGCAGATGCAACCCGGCACGGGTTCCTGCTGGGGTCGTTCTTCAATCCCTTTGACCTGCCGGAGACGGTGGAGGCTGCCGGGTATACCTATGGAAAAGAGTTCATACGGGAGGCGCAGTCTCTGGATTACCAAAGCGTCTGCGCTGACTATAACGGCCCGGTGATGATCCTCCATGGCGATGCGGATTTTATTGCGCCGGTTCAATACAGTGAAGAGGTCGTGAATATTTTCCCGGATTGTACGCTTCAGGTGGTGCCCGGTGGCTATCATGGCTTTTTTGGTTGGCAGGAAGTGAAGGCGCTGGGGGACATGCTGGACTTCTTCCAGACCCATATCGATATGTGAGCATCAATTAGATGGCCGCTGCATAACAGGTGCAGCGGCCATTTTGCGCAATAAAATCAGGGCTCCATCTGCTGCCCCAGAAATCCCGCCACAGTCTGACAGATTTTCTGTTCTGTTTCACCCACCGGGGCAGACTTGTCATCCATGAGCACCATGACACAGCCCATAAGATCTCCGCCGGAAAGGATAGGGGCTGCCACGCCAAGATAGTAACCGTCCACATGCTCTGCTGCACGGAGGCGGCTGCCGCCGTCATAGCGATAGGGCTTGCGCTGCTCCATGATCTGTTCCAGTTCCCGGGAGTTCTGCTTGTCCATGAGATCTCGCTTGGGTGCACCACTGAGCGCAATGATCGAGTCACGATCCGAAACGGCGGCAATGCGGCCAGTGTTGCGGCCAAGACTGTTGCAGATCTGCGTCGCAAACTCTCCCAGCTCCCCCATGGGGGAGTATTTTTTGAAAATAACTTCGCCATCTTTTTCTGTGAAAATCTCCAAGGGGTCACCCTCACGGATCCGCAGTGTTCTTCGAATCTCCTTTGGGATGACCACGCGGCCAAGATCGTCGATCCGCCGGACAATTCCAGTTGCTTTCATATAGGAACTTCCTCCAATTTCTTGTATCGTCAAATCTATTATCTGCCTCGAAAGGCTTTTTATGCGAGATGCAAAATGGGGGTTATTTCCTGCCCTGTGGATGTCTGTGCTTGCATTTCGTGGGAGCTCCGCTTATAATATAGACCGTTTCGCCTCTGCTGCTGTTATAGCGGGGGAGAAAAGAGACATATTTGAAAAGAGAGAAGATGTACCACATGAATCAACTTGTCAAAGCAGCAAAAAAGGTGGCGGCTGTGTACAACAGCATCAGCCTGATTTTGCGCATTGCGATCGGACTGGTGGTCGGCGCAATCCTGGCGCTGGTCTGCCCCGGTGCTGTTTGGCTGGAGGAACTTGGAAACCTGTTTGTCGGAGCGCTGAAGGGCATTGCTCCTGTACTGGTCTTTGTGATCGTTGCCAGTGCGCTGGCGCAGGGATCGTCAAAGCTGGACCGCCGGTTCGGAACGGTGGTTTGGCTCTACATGCTGACCACGTTTGTGGCGGCGGCACTCAGCGTTGTAACCAGTAAGCTGTTCCCACAGACGCTGGTGCTGGCGGAAGCTGCCGAGGCGGAGGTGATACCGCAGGGGCTTGGAGAGGTCATGCATACGCTGCTGTCCAATATTGTATCCAATCCCATTGCCTCCATTATGAATGGAAATTACATCGGTATCCTGCTGTGGGCCTGCCTGTTTGGCATTGCTATGAAGAAGCTGGGGAAGGATACTACCAAGTCCCTTATGAGCGATACTGCGGATGCGGTCTCTGCAATTGTCCGCTGGATCATCAATCTGGCGCCCTTCGGCATTATGGGGCTGGTATTTACCAATGTGGTGAGCAACGGCCTGTCCATCTTTACTCAGTACGGCCATCTGCTTCTGCTGCTGGTGGGCACGATGCTATTTATGGCGCTGGTAATCAACCCCCTTATCATTTTCCTGTATCTCCACTGCAACCCCTATCCGCTGGTGTTCCGCTGCCTGCGGGAGAGCGGCCTGACTGCCTTCTTTACCCGCAGCTCCGCCGCCAACATCCCGGTGAATATGGCGCTGTGTGAGAAGCTGGGATTGGATAAGGACATCTATGCTGTGTCCATTCCGCTGGGCGCTACCATCAATATGGACGGTGCCGCCATCACCATTACCATTATGGCACTGGCGGCTGCCAATACACTGGGGATGCAGGTCTCTGTACCCGCCGCAGTCCTGCTTTCCATCATGTCCGCATTGGGGGCCTGCGGCGCATCCGGTGTGGCGGGCGGCTCTCTGCTGCTGATCCCCATGGCCTGCTCCCTGTTTGGTATTTCCAACGATGTGGCCATGCAGGTGGTTGGCGTGGGCTTTATCATCGGCGTGATTCAGGATTCCGTAGAGACTGCGTTGAACTCTGCCGGTGATGTAGAGTTCGCGGCAACTGCGGAGTATCACCAGTGGCTCAAGGACGGCAAGCCCCTTCCGGATTTTCTGCGGGGCAAAAGAAAATAAAAAAGCCGATGCCCGAGCTATGGGCAAATCATAAAGCAACGATATAGAACACACGGTGCAGTCCACAGGGCATGGGCTGTACCGTGATGTTTTTTATGACCACTGCAAAAACGGAGAAAAATATGATACGATAAACCCGGAAAAGCGGAATTTTGCAGGGAAGGAGGTGAGAAGCGTGACAGCATCCATGACGCTGTGGGCAGTCCGGGGAATGGCGTGCCTGCTGGCAGCCATCGCCGGGAGAATATGGGCATCCCATGCCGGAATAAAAGGACAGATGGAGCGGGCCCTTGCATGGCTGAGCTTTGTGGTGCCCTTTGGAGCAGGGGGATTTTTTCCGATATTCTACCTGCTGACGGGGGGATACCTGCTGTGTGTGCTGGTACGCTGGCGAAAAACCGGCCATGCGTTTCTACTGTACTGGAATACCGCAGCTGCGGCGGCTGCGCTGCTGGCAATGGGCTATTTGCTGACGCCGCTCTGGGCCGCAGATCGGGGCAGTGCGTGGCTGGGTGTGACGAGGACACCGGTACTGCTTCTGTATCTGCTGGCGTGGATGCAGACGGAGTCCCGGGAGCGACAGAAGATCGAACGGGCAATTCCGGCAGCCGGAGCGCTGATGGTGCTGGCCAGCATTCCCATGCAATACATACCGGGGCTGCAAAGCATGATCGCACCCCAGGGGCGCTTGGCGGGATTCTTTGAGTATTCCAACACTTTTGCGCTGTTTCTGGTGGCAGGGATGGCGGTGCAATATACGAAGAAGGAAAGAACGAGACGGGATGATGGGATCGACCTGATTTTGATGCTGGGGATCTTCCTCAGCGGAAGCCGCACAAGCTTCCTGCTGCTGGGGGCGGTGCTGATCGCAGGGTGCCTGTATCAGCGCCGGGCACGGTTTGCCCTGACAGCTCTGGGGATGTTTGCTCTGCTGCTGGGCGGCTCCATGGTGCTGCGGCTGGTGCTGGGGCAGGTGGCGGCCAACCGGTACTTGACCACCAGTGTCCGGGATTCTACCCTGCTGGTTCGTCTGCTCTATTGGAAGGACGCAGTTCCGGTGCTCCTGCGCCATCCCTTTGGCCTTGGTTATATGGGCTATCGGGCGGTGCAGGGCAGCATACAGACCGGGGTGTATTCCGTGGCCTTTGTCCACAATGGCCTGCTGCAGCTGCTGCTGGATATCGGCTGGGTGCCCACGGCGGCGCTGCTGTGGGCAGTGGTATGGAGCTTTTCCCGGCGGGGTGCAGACTGCCGGAAGCGGCTGCTGCTGGCGGTGATTTTGGGCCACTGCATGATGGATTTTGATCTGCAATTCCTGTCTGTTTGGCTGATCCTCCTGCCGCTGCTGGACGTTCAATCTGGCAGGGAGCTATGGCTTCGGAAGGAACCGGAAAAGCTGGCGGGGGCTGCGGTCGTAATTCTGCTGCTTCTTGGAGCGTGGACGACCACCGGCGACATGCTCTGCCGGCTGGGGCTGAACCGGCAGAGCCTTACGGTGACGCCCTTTTATACTCCGGCACTGGAACGGCAGCTGGCGGAATGTGAGAACGCCGCAGAGCGGAATGAGACGGCGGAACAGATTTTGCGGCAGAACCCATATTCCGCAGATGCGTGGGAGGCAAAAGCCGAAGCTGCCGGAGAAAGCAGAAATCTTTCCGCCATGATCGTCTGTGGGGAGCGGGTCATGGAGCTGAATCCATATGACTGCAATGTCTATCTCCGCTGCTTTGACCGGCTTTGGAATGCCATGGAGGCGTGCCAGTGGCGGGGGAATAGGGCCGGGGTGCGCCAGTGCGCAGAGGCACTCCGGGATATTCCCAGACGGATGGAAATGGTGAAACGGGAAACGGACCCCTTGGGCTGGAAGATCCAGCACCGGCCGCAGCTGAACCTGCCGGCAGAATATCAGCGAAAGCTGGGACGCCTCCGGGGCATGTAGGAGATCCCTTCATAATATGGATTTCATCGCAGTATGGCGCTGCACAGCAAGGGCTGTGCAGTGCCATGAGACTGTCGAAAAACCTATTGGGTTTTTCGACAAAGTCTCCTGCCGGACACTGCGCGCGCCCTTTGTCCGCTTAAGGCGGACAAAGAACACACTTGTGCCCTATATAGTATTTTGTGTCGTGTACACGCCCCTCCACAAAATGAATTTGATTTCATTTGCTGCTAAGGCAGCAAACTCTGCGAGGCTTTTTTGACAAGCTGATGGGCCTGCTGCAAAACGTAATCATTTTGCAACAGGCCCGTTTTGGGCGCAAAGGAGGAAATCGGCGGACGGATTGACGAATGGTAGCGGTTGTGGTATCATCGAATCAACATTGGATGAACCATGCAGTACAGCCGTTGTACGATACTGCAACAGAAACGATGAGGGGGATAACCATGGAAGACGAGAAGCTGAACGGAGCTGCCGAGCTGCCGGAGGAACAGGCAGAAGAAGCCGCAACGCTGCCGGTGGCAGCGTGTATGGAAGAGGAGAAGAAACGGTGGAAGGAACGGTTGGAGGTCTTAGAGCGGCAGGTGGAGCAGCTGCAGGCGCAGGTGGAAATGGAGGATGCCAAATCAGCCCAGAAGCTCGCTGCAAAAAAGCCTGCCCATGGCCAGCCGGGAACCATAGAGGACATCCAATACAAGGTCATGTGCTGGCTGTTTGGCAGGATCACTGCGGATATGATTCAGATTGCGGACAAGATCGCAAAGAAAAAGGCGGATGTTATCCAGAAAATGATCCTGATGCAGAAGGAAATTGACGCTTATTACGGGAAAGACCCGGAAAAGCTGAATTCCGTAGAACTGATTAAGCGGGAAAAAGCTATCGATCATTATCAGCAAATGCAGCGTGAGGTACCGACGATGCTGGTTGGCACATTGGCTGGCGTATTGATAGGAGTACTCGTGGGAACCAGCGTACCGTTTGGGTGGTTTGTTCCTGTGGTGGTGTTGCTTATTGCGGTATTATTGGGTTACATTCGATCTGGCGGTAAATTTTCGACGCACTATGAGGAACTGCGTGGCGGAGCGTACGAAAAGGAGTGGATCCACAAGATCCTGAAAAAGCGGCAGGAGGCAAAGCGCCGGGAGCTGGAAGCGCAGACCCAAGGCCCTACTTTGATACCGAAAGATAACGATTGACGAAACAAAAAGGTTGTGGTATCATCGAATCATCATTGCGGAAAGAAGGCGGCGGCATGGATCCCACAAAACGACAGATGACAAAAATTGCCCGGGAGGTCAGCAAGCTGGCAGGGCGGATGCTACGGGATCAGGGGATCGGAACGGCAGAGTTCGATGTGGTACATGTGATCCGAAAAAATCCCGGGATCACCCAAGCCGGGATCCGTGACCAGCTCGGCATCGACAAGGGCGCCATGGCCCGGCAGATCGCCAGCTTGGAGGCCAAGGGCTTCCTGATCCGAAAGGAGAATCCGCAGGATGGCCGGAGCCAGCTGCTGTATGCGACTGAAAAGGCGGATCAGCTGAAAAATTCCAAGGCATACATTGAAAGCGTCTTCTATGAGTGGCTGTTGGAGCCCTTGAGCGATCAGCAGCGGCAGGAATTTGCCGCTACGCTGGAGACTCTGTATCTCCGCTCCCGGGAGCAGAGCCGGGCGGGATTCCCGGAGGTCGTGGAGCGGCTGGAAGAGAAGGAAGCCTGACAACGCAGAAAAGTAAAATAAGGCTGCACCCAAAGAAAAATGGGTGCAGCCTTTTGCGTGCTCAATAGCGGTAGAAGCCCTCACCGGCATTGATGCCGGTTTTTCCCTGATCCAGATAATCCTCTTTGAGCAGCTTTGCCAGCTTGCCGTGGAGGGTGGTGGGATCCTTGGCATCCGGGTAATTCATGATGATGTTGTAGGCGGTGGTGATGCCCACGATGTCCAGAATGCGGAAGGGGCCAAAGGGAGCGCCGGTGGCCAGCATCCAAGTCTGATCGATGGTTTCCACATCGGCAATGCCGTCAGCCAGCAGAGTCTGGGCGGACATCAGGAAGGGCACCAGCATGGAGTTGAGAATGTATCCGGCCTTCTCCTTTTTCAGCCGCATGGGGATCATGCCCATGTCTGCGGCAAACTGTGCCACAGCCTCATAGGCTTCCGGAGCGGTTCCGCTGTGCCCCATGACCTCGGCAATGTTCTGCTTCCAGATGTTATTGGCAAAGTGCAGGGCAAGAAACTTTGCAGGGCGGCCTGTGGACTCCGCCAGAAGGCTGGGCAGCAGAGTGGAGGAATTGGTGGCAATGATGGTTTTCTCCGGCAGCAGGGGGCTCAGCTGGCTGAAAAAGGCTTCCTTGGCCTCGGGCTGCTCGGCCAGTGCCTCGATGACCAGATCAGCGTCTGCCACCGCAGCGGCAAGATCGGTTTCGTAGTGAAAGCCCTCATAGGCTGCGTCAGCCTTTTGAAGCAGCTTGTCGAAATCTGCCCCGGCGGGATCCTGATTCATCACAAGTCCACGGCTGACCGGCGTGGCGCCTGCCTTGGCAGCCTGAAGCTCGGCGGTGTAGATGCCGTGGAGCCGGGCAACCTTGGGACGAGCACGTTCCACAGATGCTTCGCTGCGGAGATAAGTGGTCACATGAAAGCCCGCATAGGAGCACTGATAGGCGATCTGGCTGCCCAGCACACCGCCGCCTGCGATAACAACATTTTGAATCTTCATAATGTCCTCCGTTCTGCCGGGATCAAAACGCCCGACTGTTTACATATAATCTGGAAAAGCTGCCGGGCTTCCAACAAAAAGCATGAAAATCAAAGCAGCTTTGTCATTTCGTTCTCCTTCATTATACCATGGTGCACGGGAAAATAGTTGTGCAGAGGAACGGGATTACAGGGGTGAATTGTAAATTTTGACGAAAGAATACGCACCCGGCGGAATGTTGTCCGTCAGGTGCGTATTTGTAATCGGTTATAGGCCAGGATCGGCAGCGGCATTCTGACCGCACAGGCGCCCCAGTGTCCATGCCATTCCAATGGAGACACCGGGAATGGGGGTGGAGTACTGAACGCCCCAGCGGCGGCCACAGCAGTTTCCTGTGGCATAGAGACCGGGGATAGGCTCCTTGTCCATGTCCAGCACATTCTGGCGGTCATCGGTCCACAGGCCGTCTACGGTGGCCAGAAACTCATTGCCGATCTGTGCATGGCGGCGGAAGGCGTAGTAGGGGGGCTTGCAGAGGGGGAGCAGGATCCGGGGATCCTTACCAAAGTCTTCGTCCCGGCCGGTACGGCAGAATTCATTGTAGCGTGCTACGGCGCTGAGGAAATTGGCCTTTTTCTCGCCGGTAAAGCCAAGGCGGTCTGCCAGTTCCTCCAGTGTATCGGCGCAGAACATCCGTTCCTTGGGATCCTCCTTGGGCCCCGGGGGAGGCCCACCGGGGCCACCAGGCCCACCCGGGCCACCGGGCCCACCGGGGCCACCGGGCCCACCGGGGCCACCGGGCCCACCGGGGCCACCGGGCCCACCGGGCCCACCCGGGCCACCGGGCATTCCTTCCTCCATACCGGGCGGAGCGTGGCGGCCGTCACCGCCGCCCGGCGGCGTATGAACCGGACGGCCACTGAGGCTGGAGCCCTCGGGGCCTGCTTCCCGTGCAGAGCGCATGAGATTGCGGATGGCGTTCATATCATCCTCATTGGTACTCCAGACGGCATTGTGGCCCGGCGCCTGATAGGTCAGCCAGTTTTCCAAATCGCTGTCGAATACAGAGGTCACATAGCCCTCTGGCAATCGGGCACCCTCAACCCCGGACAGAACGGCGTCCCCAAAGCCCTCGTTGCAGAACCGGTTCCCGTCCCGATCCAGCCAGAGGGTGGCGGCGGTGCCGATGACCTGATTGGGGAAGAAGTAGCCGCCGCCCATGGTGGCGATGGGGGCGGGAGACATGCGGCCACCGGCCCAGACACCCATACGGATGCCGCTGCCGTCCTGACCGCGAACCGAGGCGGTGACGGTCTGGCCGGGCTGCTTCAGGGTCGTGATCTCATCGCAGAGATCCTCTACCATTTCTGCGTTCTTGGAAAAATCCCCGGCGGCCAGGATCACAGCCTTTTTTGCATTGAGCTGAATATAGCTGCCGTCCTTTTTCTGGCAGATAACGCCGGTGACTCTTTGGCCCATCTTGGTCAGCTGGCGGGCAGTGAGCTCAAAGAGAAAGCGGGCACCGTGCTTCTGGGCCTCCTGCTGGTTCAGCCGGGCAACCTTGCTGAGACTTGCAATGCCCGGAAATTCGGCGCAGCCGGGCCAGAATTTGAATCCGGAGATATCTCCGGTAAAGTTCTTATTTCCGGGCCAGTGGGTCACAACGATGGCATCCCGCTGCTCCTGAGTCAGCGGCTCGATCATCCAGTCAAAGCATTCGCCGCTGGTACGGGCAAATTGCATTACCAGCTTCGGGTTGGAACGATTGTTGCTGCGCAGCTGCCAGTCATTGAGAAATTCGATCTCGTCCACATGGGGGATCCCCCGCTGAGCGAGAAATTTGGAATTGATATGGCCCAGATCGTTGCCCACTGCATGGAACAGTTTCTCCTTCTGCTGGTCAATGGCAATGACGGCAGCACCGGCTTCGGCGGCGGCACGGGCGGCGGCGGTACCGGCGTGGGCACAGCCAACCACGACCACATCGGCTTCCAGAGTTTCCGTAATCAGTGCGGGGTCAATGGGGGCAGGAGGCTGCCGCCATGGGGCGTTGAGGTTCGGCATGGAATCACTCCTTCTTTTGCATTGCCTGTATTGTATCACTCGCTGCAGCGGAGGAGCAAGTAGCGATTTATGCGGTTTGTGTCCGTGTGTGCCCGCAAATGGTTCTAAAGTAGAGAGCGGGCGCATATACTGTTTTGAGGTGGTACATATGAAACGGGGCAGTGCACTGGCCGCGGCTGTGATCCTGCTGCTGGGGGCAATTGGCCTGATCGAAGGGACGGGCAGTGCGGAGCTCACTCGGCGGGGCAAAGTGATTTCCACATGGCTGGCGGAGAACCAGCTGGGGATGGCGATCGTAGAAGAATCCCCGGGGGTCGAAACGGTGCCCGATGGGGAGTCCGTGCAGACGGCAGAGCAGACGAACGCCGAAACGGAGCATGCCGCTGCAATTCCGGTCACAGAGGTGGAAGAGGCATGGGACGAAGAGGCCAGACAGAAGGAGACGCTGCCGCCGTCACCCTCGCCGATCCATGTGGACGGGGGCGTTTCCATAGAATTGCGCAACGAGACGGATTACGAGATCAGCTTTCCGGATCTTCCGGCACTGCCGGAGGGGTTGGATTTTCAGTTGGAGGAACCAACCATCCTGCTGATGCATACCCATGGCTCTGAGAGCTACAGTGACCCGGAAACCGGCGTGTACCGTACCCAGGACCCGGAGAAAAGCGTCATTGCCGTGGCGGAGAGAATGGCAGAGGTGCTGGAGCAGCGGGGATACCATACCGTTCATGATACAACCATTTGCGATGAGCCGGAGTTCAGCGGCGCATACAACCGTTCCCGTCAGGTCATCGCGGAGAATTTGGCGGCGTATCCCACCATTGCGTTGGTGCTGGATATTCATAGAGATGCGGTGGAGGATGAAAACGGCCAGCAGATGCGGATGGCCTGTCAGCTGGGCGATGAGACCTCGGCCCAGCTGATGCTGGTGGTGGGCACGGATGCCGGCGGGCTGGAGCATCCCAATTGGCGGCAAAATCTCAGCTTGGCGGCAGTGCTGCAAAGCCGAATGGCCGGAACATGGGCCGGGATTATGCGGCCCCTAAACCTCCGAACGGAGCGGTTCAATCAGGATCTTGCACCGCTGGATCTGCTGGTAGAGGTGGGGGCTTCCGGGAATACACTGGAAGAGGCAATGGCGGCGGGTGCGCATTTTGCCGAAGCACTTTCGGATGTGCTGGATCAGTACAGCGGTAAAAGTTCATAAAGCGGAAGCTGGAAATTCTACACTTTGACTAAAAGTATCTGTTGACGAACCCCGTCTATTTGTGGTATATTTACTTTAACAAAACAAGCCAAAAGGGTTTGAGTTTTTTAGGGGGTATCTTTTGTGGATAACAGTTTTGACAAGTTGAACGACCAGTTCACAGACAAGGCCAGGGGCGGGTTTAAGTATTGGTTCTGGCTGATTTTCTCTTATGTGTTTGCTGTTCTGGGTGTTGCAATCGGCGTATATGCGCTGCTGCCCGGCAATAACCGCTATCTGTCCCTGCTGACGCTGCTCTGCGGCCTGTTCGGTGTACAGACCAACGCATGGTCCAAGGGCACCCAGACTCGGAATAAGCCTCTGTTTGTAAGCTTTGTGGCGAATCTGGCGGTTGTTGTGTTCGCCTGCGTGATCCTGTACATCATCCTGCCCTACGTCAAGGGCTGATTTGTCCCAATTATCGCAAGCCGTCCCAAAGGGGCGGCTTGTTCCATTCCTGCTGGATATCATTGGAGGCTATGAGAGAATGACGAGAGATGGGAGGCTGATGCTTTGAACCGAAAAAAATTAAAGATATTACCCAATCTGGCCAAAATGGTGTTTCAGCGGGTGGTTATGGTTGGCATCAGTATTCTGGCGCAGATTGCGGTTTTTGTACTGATGATTTGGTACTGCAAGGATCAGAATGACTGGTTCTACTGGGGCCTGATGATGCTGAGCATCGGCGCCACGCTGTTTATCATTAGCAAGAACACCAATCCGGCTTATAAGATTGCATGGTTGGTGCCGATCCTGCTGTTCCCGGTGTTTGGCGGATTGTTCTACCTGCTTCTGGGCGGCAACCGCCTGTCCAGAAGGCAGCGGAAAAAGATGAACTCCGTCGAGCAGAGCCTGCGCAGGCACCTGCCGCAAAATCCGGAGATCGTGGAAAAACTGAAGCTGCAAAGCCCAAGTGCGGCAGTGCAGTCTGCGTATATCCAAAAGGTAGCAGGATGTCCCATTTACGATAACACTACCACGCAGTATTTTCCATTGGGGGATGAGGCATTTCCGGCCATGCTGGAGGAAATGCGGAAGGCAGAGAAATATATCTTTTTGGAATACTTTATCATTGGCCCCGGCGTTATGTGGGACAGTATGCTGGAAATTCTCAAGGAAAAAGCAGCTGCCGGACTGGATGTGCGGGTGATGTATGACGATTTTGGATGCATTACGCTGCTTCCCGTGGGATATCGCAAGGAGCTGGAGTCTTATGGAATCCGCTGCTGCGTTTTTGAGCCGTTTATCCCGGTGATGTCTGCCCGCCTCAACAATCGGGACCACAGAAAGCTCCTGATCATTGACGGAAAGGTTGGATTTACCGGTGGGATCAATCTGGCGGACGAGTATATCAATCAGAAGGTACGCTTTGGCCACTGGAAGGACAACGCCATTATGCTGCGGGGCGATGCGGTATGGTCTATGACGGTCATGTTCCTGTCTTTGTGGGATTATGTGTCCGGCTCAGGAGATACCATTGCCAATTATCTGCCGCCGGAGCCGGAGGCAGAGAGCAGGGGCTTTGTACAGCCATACACGGATAATCCCCTGGACGATGAGCCGGTGGGAGGCTCGGTATACCAGAACTTGATCAACCGGGCCAATCACTCGGTATACATTATGACCCCATATCTGATCTTGGACTACAGCATGAACGAGGCGCTGTGCAATGCAGCCAAAACCGGTATTGATGTGCGGATCATTACCCCGCACATTCCGGACAAATGGTATGTACACACGCTGTCCAGGGCCCACTATGAGCAGCTGGTAAAGTGCGGTGTCAAGGTCTATGAGTATATCCCGGGATTTATTCATTCCAAGGTGTTTGCGGTAGATGGCCAGTATGCTACGGTGGGCACCATCAATCTGGATTACCGCAGTCTCTACCTCCATTTTGAAAATGGCGTGTTCCTGTATGGGGCAGACTGTGTGGGAGACGTTTATCGGGACTTTGCCGATACCTTTGCAGTAAGCCAGCAGATCACGCTGAAGGACTGTCAGGCGGCCAGCCCCGTGGTGCGGCTGATGCGTGCGGTTCTCCGGTTGTTGGCACCACTGATGTAAAAATAGTTTTGATATTACAAATTCCGGACCTGCTTTCAACAAGCAGGTCCGGAATTTTATTGATATTACTCTGTGGGAGTTGTGCCTGTGGAAGGATCCGCAGGAACGTCTGTGCCGGGATCCGTGGTCGTGGTATCATCTGGTACCGTGGGCTCGGTTGGGGTGTCCGGAACCGGATCCGTAGAGGGCTCAGGCGTGGGCTCAGGCGTGGGCTCGGGTGTCGGCACTTCCGAAGGCGTTGGTGCCGCAGACGGGGAAGGCTCATCCGGTTCTACGGTGGGCGTTTCCGAAGGCGCCTCGCTGGGCTCGGGCTCGTAATAACCGGAGGAATTGCCGGAGTAGCTTACCTGATCCCGCTTGCTGTATTTGCTGGTACCCAGATTGCCCATGGCATCCAGCGCCTCGGTGGAATCGGTGCGAACCAGATTGCCATCGCTGTCATAGACATAACGGGTGATTTTGTAGGTGTAGCCGGTATAGCCGGACTGATAGGTGCCGGTGCCATCCTTTACGATGCTCTCATAAGGCTCGGTCGCAACCCGCTCACTGTCAATCTGGACGGTATAATGATTCTCATCAGTACCCACCAGCGCAATGTTGACTTTGCCACCGGAAACGTTTGCATCGATCCGCAGCGGATAGTTGGTGCTGTTTTTGAACTGGAAGTCTACGCTGCCAAAGTACACTGTTGCATCAAGGCCACCGGGAACGTAGGTCACAAAGAACATGTGGGGCTCTCTGTGGACGATCTCCAGATCGGCGTACATGGCACAATAGTAGATGGTAGAAGCAACCTGACAAATACCGCCGCCCAATGCAGGCTGAGAATCACCGGAGATATAGATGGTGCCCTCCCGATAGCCCTTCTCGGCAGTACGCTCACCCACTACGTCGTTGAAGGAGAACGTTTCGCCGGGCTGAAGCACGGTGCCGTCAATGGCCTGGCAGGCCAGACGCAGATTGGTAGTACGGCCACCGGCGGAAGCATCATAGACAGAACCATAGGAGTACAGGGTATCCCGGAACAAAACTGCTTCCAGCTGCTCCTTGGTAACTTCCGGCTGGGTCTCTTCAAACGTGAAGGTCAGGGTATCTCCGGCGGCGGCCATGGCCAGCTCCTGATTGGCTTCGTCAAGGCCAACGGTGGGAGTGTAGCCCACGGTGCCCTCAGAAACCTCGCCGGTGTTGGAGTCATATGCGGCGTCCTTAGGCTCGGCGGAAAGCTGCTCATAGAGCTTATCCAGCGCTACGGTGGCGGGATAGGTCATGGTGTAGTCGAAGTCGATATCGCTGTAATCACCGGTAGAAAATGCGGTGGCAACCAGATTGTAAAGCGTCTCTGTATCCAGCTCCTGACCGGGGGTGCCAATGGTGACGGTAATGGTATGGGAGTCCGGATCGGTATCCACCTGAGATTCCACCAACGGAGTTGTAATTTCCTGTGCGGTGGTGTCAATGAGGTTGCGGATATAATCGGTATCCACCTGAACAGCGGTAGAAATGTCGATGTCATTGCGGCGGCGCTGTGCAGCTTTGATGGCACGGGACATGGCAAAGGGATTTGTGCTGTTGCGGCCATAGCTGTAGGCTGCATTCACAGCCTCGTCTACATCGATCAAAACGGTGTCCTGGGCGGGGGTAAAGGTCAGCGTCTGATCGGGGAGGTTCACATTAACACTCTGCTGCTCCGTCTGAGACAGCGTGGCCTCAATGGCGGTTTTGGCTTCGTCCTTGGTCATGCCGCCTACATCGACCCCTGCCACATAGACATTGGGCAGGATCTTATCGTAGTTGACATAGCGCATGGCGTAGATGCCGATGCCGGCAAAGACAGCAATGGCAATCACCAGTGCGGCAATGAGGACAACCAGTGCAGGACTGACCTTTTTCTTCTTCTTGCGGCGTGCTGCGGCATTAGCAGGACGCTGACCGTTGGGACGCTGGCCGCTAGGACGCTGACCACTGGGGCGCTGACCACTGGGGCGCTGACCACTGGGGCGCTGACCAGAGGGCCTCTGACCGGAGGCGGGACGCTGGGCACTTTTGCGCTGAGCAGATGCAGAACGCTGGGACGGAGTATGAGAAGAGGCGCTCCCGGAGGATGCCTTTGGCTTATCGTTTCTTTCCTGACTGATAGTAATCTCCACCTTATCTTTTGGCAGATGGTCACTCTGCCGTATTTTATGCTATTATAGCGTGGTTTTCGTATATTTGCAATTGCTTTCGGGGAATTTGGGAAAAATGCAGGGGATCATTTGCCGGATGAAGCATCTGTATCTGTTGGAATGTGGAAGCCGGCGTATTTTTTAACAAATTGCTCCGAAACCTTCAGCGGATTTTCTCCGGAGACCAGAGAAAGCGTCAGCTTTGGGCTGTCCCCGGCGGAGAAAAGCACACGCTTTTTCAGCTCAGGATCGGCACAGATGCCGCTGACTGCGCCAAAGTCGATGGTGCGGAGGGAAAAGAGAATGTTCTTTCCCTTCTGGGTGATGTCCTGAATTCCCAGTGCTGCGGCACGGGAACGCAGCAGCGCAACATTGATGAGGGCGGTGACGGGCCTTGGCGGTTCGCCATAGCGGTCAATGATCTCGTCCAGCACATCGTCTGCGTCCGATTCCTGACGAATGGAGGCGATGCGGCGGTAGAGGTCCATGCGCTGCTCACCGGAGGCCACATAGGTCTCCGGAATGTTGGCGGAGATGTTGAGGTCGGCGGAGCAGGATTTTTCCTCGGGAGGCGTTTCACCACGCTTTTCGAGAACGGCTTCTTCCAGCAGACGAAGGTACATGTCGTATCCCACGGAGACCATATGGCCAGACTGCTCGGCACCCAGAAGGTTTCCGGCACCCCGGATCTCCAGATCACGCATGGCGATTTTGAAGCCGGAACCGAATTCAGCAAATTCCCGGATCGCTCCAAGGCGCTTTTCTGCGATTTCAGAGAGTACCTTGCCCTTGCGGAAGGTAAGGTAGGCATAGGCGTGCCGGTTGCTGCGGCCTACCCGGCCACGGAGCTGGTGCAGCTGGGAAAGTCCCAGCTTGTCGGCATCTTCAATGATCAGGGTGTTGGCATTGGGAATATCAATGCCGGTTTCGATGATGGTGGTGCAGACCATGACCTGAATATCACCATCGGCCATCTGCTGCATCACATCACTGAGCTCTTCCTCGTTCATTTTGCCGTGGGCAATACCGAAGGAGATCTCCGGAAGCTTCTTTTGGAGCCGGGCGGTTTCCTGATAGATGGAGTCTACCCGGTTGTGCAGGTAATAAACCTGACCGCCCCGGGAAACTTCACGGCGAATGGCATTGGCCAGAATATCGTAGTCATGCTCAATGACATAGGTCTGTACCGGATAGCGGTCCGATGGGGGCTCCTCGATGGTGGAGAGGTCCCGGAGGCCGCTGAGGGCCATGTTCAAGGTGCGGGGAATGGGTGTCGCAGAGAGCGTCAGGGTATCGACGCCCTGAGAAAGCTCCTTTAGCCGCTCCTTATGGGTGACGCCAAAGCGCTGTTCCTCATCTACGATCAGAAGGCCGAGATCCTTAAACTTTACGGTTTTCTGTAAAAGCTTATGGGTGCCGACCACCAGATCTACGGTGCCCTCGGCCATGGCATGGAGCGTGGCACGCTGCTGGGCAGTGGTGCGGAACCGGGAGAGCACATCAATGTTTACCGGAAAACCGGAAAAACGCTGACGGGCGGTGATATAGTGCTGCTGGGCAAGCACCGTGGTGGGAACAAGAATGGCGCACTGCTTTCCGTCCATAATGCATTTCATGGCGGCACGGAGGGCAACCTCGGTTTTACCAAAGCCTACATCGCCGCAGAGCAGCCGATCCATGGGCGTGGTGGACTCCATATCCGCCTTGATCTCCTCAATACAGCGAAGCTGGTCATCGGTTTCGGCATAGGGGAAGCTGTCTTCAAATTCCGCCTGCCAGGGGCAGTCCGGAGAAAAGGCGTAGCCGGGCAGACGCTTTCGCTGGGCATAGAGCTGAATGAGACCGTCAGCCAGATCCTGCGCAGCAGCTTTGGCCTTCCGCTTGGTCTTTTCCCAGGAATCGCCGCCCAATCGGCTCAGACGCACGTTGGCATCTTCGCCGCCGCCGATGTATTTTGCTACCATATCCAGCTGGGTTGCGGGAACATAGAGCACATCGGTGCCCTGATAGGCGATTTTGATATAGTCCTTGACAACGCCGCTGAGCTTCATCTGCTCCACTCCGCAGAAACGGCCAATGCCGTGGGCTTCGTGCACCACCAGATCTCCCGGAGAGAGATCCGTAAAGGTGTTGAGCTTCTGACGGTTGGTGGCGGCTTTTCGGCGCTTTCTGGGGGCTCGTTTTTTGGATTGCCCGGTGAGCTGCCCCTCGGTAAGAATGGCGATCTTTAGAGAGGGGTACTCCATGCCGGCAGCAAGGGAGCCTTCCGTCAGGATGACCTCACCGGGGTGGGGAAGGTCGGTCAGCGGAAAGCTCATTCGGGCGGTAAGGCCCCGTGCCTCCATGGATTCCAGCAGCAGCTGGGCACGATGCTGGGCACCGCAGAGCACCAGAACCCGGAAGCCGCTGCTGCGGTAGTGCTCCAGATCGCTGACTGCCGTATCCAGACTGCCGCCGTAGGAGGGAAGCTGCTTGACCGCAAGGGATAAAAGCTCCTTGGGAGGCAGGCTCTCCGGGAAAGCAGCGGATAAAAAGTTATCCATATAAATGACGCATTTTCCCGTGCAGATGTTGCACAGATCGTCAAAAGTCTTATAAAAATCACAGAGCTCACCGGCCAGTGTGCCGTTTTGCAGCATGCCGTCAAGGCCCTGAGAGAGCTCGTCCAAGCGGCTGTCCAAGGTCCGTTCCACAGCCATGCGATCGGAAAAGATCACCATGGTTTCCGGGGAAATATAGTCCATGGCGCAGGTGAAGTCCGGATAGATCAGGGCGGCATAGCGGTCAGCGCTGGAAAACAATGCACCGCTGCGGATGGTTTCGGCGTCCTGACGAAGCGTATCCATCAGGGCCTCGTGGGGGTGCTTTCGGCGCTTCTGACGGGCGATCAGCCCGTCCAGCTGATCGGCAAGCCCAGCCCGGCCATTTGGATGAAGCTCCGGCAGCATTTCAGCGGTGGGCAGCAGCAATGCGGTATCGACATTCTCGGTGCGCCGCTGGCTGGTCACATCAAAATAGCCCATAGAATCCAGCTCATCGCCCCAGAATTCCGCACGGATGGGGCCGGGGGCAGCGGGAGAATAGACATCCAGAATACCGCCGCGCAGGGCAAACTGCCCCACGCCTTCTACCAGTGTGCTGCGGCGATAGCCCAGCGCAATCAGCTTTCCGGTGAGCTCCTCCAGAGAATAACTGCCGCCGACCCGCAGGGTCAGGGTGGAAGCCCCCAGAACTGCGGGGGGGATGGTGCGGAGGCTCAGGGCCTCCGCAGAGGCCAGAAGAATGGGATATCCCTCCTGAGTCAGCTGGTGCAGCATGGCAAGCCGCTGATGCTCCCAGCCACGGGAGACCGTTCCACCCATAAGGCTCAGCTCACGAGTGGGAAAAATAGGGGGCTTTTCGCCGAGAAATCCGCTGAGCTCCTCCGACATACGGGCGGTGGCCAGATCGTCCTGACAGACCACCAGAATTTTGCGCCCTGTATCCTGATGCAGTGCAGCAGTCATATGTGCCCGGTGAATGGAACCGAGGCCGGTAATGGCGCAGGGAAGATTCTGCTCCGAATACTCTTTCAGAGACTGGTATTCCGGCAGTGATTTTAGTATGGTGCTTAAAAGATCCATCGGAGCCTCCTTTTATCCAGACAGCACAGAAGGGCTGCAACCGGTCAGGGTGCAGCCTTCTGTGGTAAAATGTTTATTTGTTCCGTGGAAAGGGGTCACTTTCCGTTGAATTGGTTGGCAGCGGCCTCGGGGCCCTGCAAAATCAATACCTTGACGGCCTCGGCAGCCCGCTGATAGGTTTTCTCCATCAGCTCCCGCTGATCGTGGGGAAACACCCCGAGAACCCAATCAGCCAGGTCATAATCCGGGTGGGGCTTGGCGCCAACGCCGATTTTGATTCGGGGGAAGTCCTGAGAACCGGTGGAAGCGATAATACTCTTGAGACCATTATGGCCTCCGGCAGAGCCGCTTTTGCGGACACGCAAACGACCGGGATCCAGCGAGATATCATCGGACAAAACGATGATATGCGCCGGAGGGACTTTATAGAACCGTGCGGCTGCCTGCACAGACTGGCCGCTGAGGTTCATATAGGTGGTGGGCTTCAGCAGCACCAGTTTGAGGCCGTTGAGGGACGCTTGCCCCGTGAGACCCTGAAACTTGACCCGGTCTACCTTGGCACCCAGATCATCGGCCAGCGCATCCAATGCGGCAAAGCCAACATTGTGCCGGGTGTTCCAGTATTTGCTGCCGGGATTGCCCAGCCCGACCACCAGATAATCGCAGCCGGAGGAAGATTTCAGCAGCATTAGAACAGGGAGGAAATGGAGGTCTCCTCGTCAATGCGGGTGATGGCCTCGGCAAACATGTCGGCAACGGTCAGCTGCTTGATCTTCTCGCCGGTGTAGCCCTTGGGCATGGGGATGGTGTCGAGAATCCGGATCTCCTCAAAGTAGCTGTCCTCAATGCGCTGAAGTGCGGGGCCGGAGAGAACGCCGTGGCTTGCACAGCCATAGAGCTTGCCGGCACCGCCAACCTCACGGAGGGCCTTGCAGGCATTGCAGAGAGAACCGGCAGTGTCGATCATATCGTCGAAGATGATGCAGTCCTTGCCGCGGACATCGCCGATGATGTTCATGACCTCGCAGGAGTTGGCCTTCTGGCGGCGCTTGTCTACAATGGCAAGGCTCATGCCCACCTTGGTGGCGAATGCACGGGCACGGGCAACGGAACCAACGTCGGGGGAGACAACGACCATGTTCTCGCGGACATCCTCGGGGAACTTGTCCAGATAGTATTTTACGAATACAGGGTTGCCCAGCAGATTATCCACGGGAATATCAAAGAAGCCCTGGATCTGAGAGGCATGGAGGTCCATGGTCAGCACACGGTCAGCACCGGCGGTGGTGATGAGATTGGCCACCAGCTTTGCGGAGATGGGATCGCGGGCCTTGGCCTTACGATCCTGGCGGGCGTAGCCGAAGTAGGGGATCACAGCGGTGATACGGGCGGCGGAAGCACGGCGCAGTGCGTCGATGAGGATCAGCAGCTCCATGAGGCTGTCGTTAACGGGCTTGCAGGTGGACTGGATGACGAATACGTCGCAGCCACGAACGGTCTCGTTAATGGAAACGGAGACCTCACCGTCAGCAAAGGTCTTTACCTCGCTGTCGCCCATGGGGATGCCCAGACGCTGACAAATGGCTTCAGCCAGCGGGCGGTTGGAATTTGCGCAAAAAATCTTGATGTCCTTGCTGTGAGAATACATGTTTTATACCTCTCTTTTCATTATTCACGGGGATACCCCAGAATTTACTTCAGTTTTCCATCCTTGCGTCGCTGGTCAGCCCAGCCGGGTTTGTTGGTTTGCCGTTCCCGGGCAATGGCCAGAGAGCCTGCGGGAACGTTGTCGGTGATGGTGGAGCCGGCAGCCACATAGCTGCCCTTTCCGATGGTAACGGGAGCTACCATGTTGGTGTTGCAGCCGATGAAGCAGTCATCCTCTACGGTGCAGCGATACTTGCTCTTGCCGTCGTAGTTGACGGTGACCGTGCCGCAGCCAAGATTAATGCGCTGGCCCAGATCGGTGTCACCGACATAAGTGAGGTGGGAGATCTTGGTGCCGTTGCCGATGGTGGAGTTCTTTAGCTCCACAAAATCACCGACCTTGATATCATCTCCCACGGTGCATCCGGGACGGACATAGGCGAAGGGGCCTACATTGGTCCGCTGCCCGATGGTGGAATCATAAATTTGGGAGGCGTTGACCGTGGAACCCTCCCCCACATGGGCGTTTTCCAGCAGGGAGTTGGGGCCGATGACGGCACCGGACGCTACCGTAGTGCTGCCTTTCAAAATAGTTCCGGGCATCAGTACGGCACCGGGGGCAACCTCGGCAAAGGGGCCGACGTAGCAGTTGTCAAAATCCCAGATCTCTACGCCGTCTGCATAGAGGTAGTAGTTCCGCAGCTTCTTAAAGATAGACTGGAAGTCTGCCACAGCACCGGGATCGGAAATCGCCATGGCACCATCGGCCTCGGTGAGTTCTGTGCCCAGCACGGAAGAAAAACGGCCAAGGTCAAAATTGGCGGCATCCATTACGGAAGCAATGGATTCTGCGGAGACCATATAGCAGCCGCAGCCTTCCAGCATCCCGGTATCCTCGGCATCCTGTGCCACGGCCTCTACACCGCCAAGGGCCCGTCCGCCCAACAGAGCAGGCGCAGTGACCACCAGAAGCTGATCCTCAGCCCCGGAGAGGAAATCCCGAAGAACGGCAGCATCCGGCTCCGGCCCGGTCACCGTGACAGCAGAAGCCGGGAAGCAGGCCAGTGCCGCATCCCGGAATTCGTCGTCACAGGACAGGAGAAAATCTGTGTAGCCGCTGTCGCGCATCAGACGAACCATCCAGGAAAGCAGTGGGCTGCCGCTCATGGCTTGCAGCATCAGGGGCTTTTTGAGCCCGGTGGCATCACGGTCATCCGGTAGACAAATAATCGCAGATTGCTCAGACAAACAATTCACGCTCCAAATCTGTGAAGTATTGTATTCAACTTGTATGGTAACATTATATCAGGATTCCCCAGGATTGTACAGGGATGCACGGAAAAAAATCCGATGGAAATATGCTGTAAAATTGTCGAATCAGCCAAAAATCCGGAGAAGCAGCAGAAAGGTGCACTGCCGTGGGACAGTGCACCATATTTTGATTATATGTTCTTGAAATTATCCTTTACCTTCTCAAAGAAGCTTTTGCGCTTGGTATAGGATTCCTCGCCGGAGGCATCCGCAAACTTTTTAAGAAGCTCTTTTTGCTCCTTGTTGAGGTTCTTGGGAGTCTCGATGGTAACGGTCACATACTGGTCACCGCGGCGGTTCTGGTACCCTACTACGGGAATGCCCTTGCCACGGAGCCGGAAGGTGGTGCCGGTCTGGGTGCCCTCGGGAATGTCATAGCGCACCTTGCCATCCAGTGTGGGGACTTCCAGCTCACCGCCCAGTGCAGCCTGCACAAAGGTGATGGGGATCTCACAAAGCACATCACTGCCGTCCCGCTCAAACAGAGAATGGGGCAGTACATTGACCTCTACCAGAAGATCGCCCTTGGAGCCGCCGGCAGTTCCAACAGAACCCTCGCCGGCCACACGGACGGCCTGACCGTTGTCAACACCCGCAGGAATTTTCACGGAGATCTTCTTGTTCCGGCGCACCTTGCCCTTGCCACGACAGGTGGGACAGGGGTTCTTTACCACCTTGCCGGTGCCGCCGCAGCGGGTACAGGTAGACTGCTGCTGCATGGCGCCGAAGGGGGTCTGACGCACGGTACGTGTCACACCGGAGCCGCCGCAGGTGGGACAGGTATCCGGTGCGGAGCCATCGGCAGAGCCGGTGCCGCCGCATTTCTGACAATCCTCGATCCGGGACGCAGTAACCTCCTTCTCACAGCCAAAGGCCGCCTCTTCGAAGGTCAGCGTTACGCTGGCACGGACATTTTCACCCTTCCGGGGGCCGTTTCGGCGTGCACCGCCGGAGGAGGCTCCACCGCCGAAGAAGTCGTTGAAAATGCTGCCCAAATCGACGTCAAAGCCGCCGAAGCCGCCGCCAAAACCGCCGCCGCCAAAGCCGCTGCCAGCGGCGTAGTTGGGATCCACACCGGCGAAGCCGTACTGATCATAACGGGCACGCTTTTCGGAATCGGACAGAATCTCGTATGCTTCGCCCACCTCTTTGAACTTGGCCTCGGCCTCTTTATCACCGGGGTTCAGGTCAGGATGGTATTTCTTGGCCAGCTTACGGTAGGCCTTCTTTATTTCATCGTCGCTGGCGGATTTGCTGACCCCCAGCACTTCATAGTAATCTCTTTTCTCATCAGCCATGATCTCACCTCGTTATTTCCAGTATAAACAGCCATAGGTGGAGAGCGAAGAAAATCCGCTCTCCACCACAGACAATCTATTACTGGTCGTCGTCTACAACCTCGTAGTCGGCGTCAACAACGCCATCATCGCCCTGAGCGGCATTGCCGGCTGCGCCGGTAGCTGCGCCGCCCTGAGCGGCCTGCTGCTGATAGAGCTTCTCGGAGATGCTGTAGAAGGCCTGCTGCAGTGCCTCGGTATCAGCCTTAATGGCGGCAACATCGCTGCCCTTCATGGTCTCACGGAGCTTTTCGATGGCGGCCTTGATGGGAGCCTTCTCGGACTCGGTGACCTTGTCGCCCAGCTCATCCAGCGTCTTTTCGGACTGGTAGATCACCTGATCGGCAGTGTTGCGGGTATCGACCTCTTCCTTCCGGGCCTTATCCTGAGAGGCGTACTCCTCGGCTTCCTTTACAGCCTTGTTGATATCGTCCTCGGAGAGGTTGGTAGAAGCAGTGATGGTGATGTGCTGCTCCTTGCCGGTGCCCTTATCGGTGGCGGATACGTTTACAATGCCGTTGGCATCGATGTCGAACTTGACCTCGATCTGAGGAACGCCCCGGCGTGCGGGAGCGATGCCGTCCAGATGGAAGCGGCCCAGAGATTTGTTGTCAGCTGCAAACTCGCGCTCGCCCTGAAGTACGTTGACTTCAACGGAGGTCTGGTTGTCAGCGGCAGTGGAGAAGATCTGGCTCTTGGAGGTAGGAATGGTGGTGTTGCGCTCAATGAGCTTGGTGAATATGCCGCCCATGGTCTCAATGCCCAGAGACAGAGGCGTTACATCCAGCAGCAGCATGCCATTGACATCGCCGGTGAGAACGCCGCCCTGAATGGCTGCGCCAACTGCAACGCACTCATCGGGGTTGATGCCCTTGAAGCCGTCCTTGCCGGTGATCTTCTTAACGGCATCCTGCACGGCGGGGATACGGCTGGAGCCGCCTACCAGCAGAACCTTGGAGATATCGGAAGCGCTGAGGCCGGCGTCAGACATTGCCTGACGAACAGGAACCATGGTCTTTTCGACCAGATCAGCGGTAAGCTCATTGAACTTTGCACGGGTCAGGGTTACGTCCAGATGCTTGGGGCCGGTGGCATCGGCGGTGATATAGGGCAGGTTGATGTTGGAGGTGGTGACACCGGACAGCTCGATCTTGGCCTTCTCGGCAGCTTCCTTCAGACGCTGCATGGCAACCTTATCGGTGGTCAGGTCAATGCCGTTCTCCTTCTTGAACTCAGCGGCCAGATAATTCATGATCCGCTGGTCAAAGTCATCGCCGCCCAGATGGGTGTCGCCGGCAGTGGAGAGAACCTCGATGATGCCATCGCCGATGTCCAGAATGGATACATCGAAGGTGCCGCCGCCCAGGTCGTAGACCATGATCTTCTGGTCCTCTTCCTTATCCACACCATAAGCCAGTGCAGCGGCGGTGGGCTCGTTGATGATACGCTTTACATCGAGACCGGCAATCTTACCGGCATCCTTAGTGGCCTGACGCTGAGAGTCATTGAAGTAAGCGGGAACCGTAATGACAGCCTCGGAAACAGGCTGGCCCAGATAAGCCTCGGCATCAGCCTTCAGCTTCTGGAGGATCATTGCGGAAATCTCCTGAGGCGTGTAGCTCTTGCCGTCCACGGTAACCTTGTGGTCGGTGCCCATCTGACGCTTAATGGAAGCAATGGTGCGGTCGGGGTTCTGGATGGCCTGACGCTTTGCAACCTGACCAACCATACGCTCACCGTTTTTTGCAAATGCAACCACAGAGGGGGTGGTACGGCTGCCCTCGGCGTTTGCAATGACAACAGGCTCGCCGCCTTCCATAACGGCAACACAGCTGTTTGTAGTACCCAGATCAATACCAATAATCTTAGACATAATATTGTTCCTCCTATATGAAACTAAATTTTTTACAAATTCAAAAGACCATTTAGTTGGCGGTCTGAACCATTGCGTGGCGGATGATCTTATCTCCCATGGAGAAGCCCTTCTGGAAGACCTGAACGATCTCGCCTTCTTTATAATTATCATCGTCAATATGCATCACTGCATTATGGAGATTGGGATCGAAGATCTCACCCGGCTCCCCATAGACGTTGACTTCCAATTTCTTAAGGATCTCCAACAGACCGTTCATGGTCATTTCTACGCCTTTCTTATAGGCGGCATCTGCTGTTTCCTGCTCCAGCGCCCGGCTGAGGTTGTCATATACCGGGAGAAATTTCTCCACGGCGCTGCATTTTCCATCCCGGAAAAGATTGTCCTTTTCCTTCTGGGAACGCTTACGGTAGTTGTCATATTCTGCGGCCAGCCGCAGATAATTGTCATGCTCTGCCTTGAGGGCTTCCTGCGCCTCGGCAAGGGGATCCGGAGCGGCCTCCTGAACGGGAACTTCCGCAGACTCCTGCGCCTCGGCGGTATCCGGTGCTGTGGTAGCCTCCGGCTGGTCGGCAGGAACGGCTTCCTGCTGCTTCTTTGTTTCTTCTGCCATATGTGATCAATCCTCCTGCTTGGGTGGTTCGGGTATCTGTTTGGGAGCAGCTGACTCGGAAGGGGAAGAAGGCAGCGCCTTTGAGAACATCTTGCCCAGCCCTTCAGCAAAATATGTCAGCTTTGCGGCAACCTGCGCATAGTCCATGCGAGTGGGGCCTACGACACCCAGCATACCCTGCATCCCATCGCCCAGATCGTAACGGGCCATGACAACGCTGGTATCCTTCAGTGCCTGAGATACATTCTCGGGACCCACCAGAATTTTTACCTGATCCTGCTCGTCTGGCACAGGCAAGGTGGAGATGGTTTCGGCATCCAGATGGGTGATCAGCTCGGATGCTTTGCTGACATCCTGATATTCCGGCTGCCCCAGAAGCTTTGCCTGACCGGTGACGTATACATTGTTCTTCTGCTCTTCGGTCAGAACCGAAACCGTGGAATCCACGATGACGGATACAAGGCTGGCGGCAGAGCCGGCATTCTTCTGGATCTTTCCCAGCAGCTGAGGGGTGATCTCCTCAGCGGAGAGATCCGTCAGGCTGGCGTTGAGCACTGCGGTAAGGCTTTTGAGGTCCTGAGCGTCTACATCCACGGGCAGCTTGATGAGCTTATTGCGAATCGCCTCCGTACTGGTCAGAAGCACCAGAATGAAATTGTGCGGTGCAGTCTGGATCAGCTCAAAATGCTCAATGGTAACGGCCCGACTCTTGGTGGCAACAGCATAGGCTGGGAGATTGGTGAGACCGGAGATCAGCTGACCAACCTGTGCGATGGCCTTATCGAATTCCTGAAGCCGACTATCCATGGCCTTGGAGAGCTTTTGCGTCTCATCCCGGCTCATGCGGTAGTCCTGCATCAGCTCATCAATATAGAACCGATAACCTGCGGGGGACGGAACCCGTCCGGCGGAGGTATGGGGCTGTTCCAAAAGGCCGTCTTCCGTTAAAACTGCAAGCTCATTGCGAATGGTGGCGGAGGAAAAATCCATATCCGGCATGGCAGCAATGGTCTTGGAGCCAACCGGCTCAGCCGTAGCCACATAGCAATCTACCACGGCACGGAGTATCTTTTTCTGCCGCTGGGTTAATTCCATGTTTCACACCTCTTTCGCTTTAGCACTCCATCTCTCTGAGTGCTAAGATAAATGTACCACTGCTTTCCGGGATTGTCAATAGGAGATTATGAATAAATTTGAAACAATTCAAAAACAGCCAAAAAACATGAAAATGGATAGAGAAAAGAAATTTTTCAGGGTTTGTATACGCACAGAAGGTTTCAACGTCTATAATAGTGAAAAGCTTTTCAATCCACAATGGAGGTGCAGTATGGAGGATGAGAAGATTCTGGGGCTATACCGGCAGCGGAACGAAGCTGCAATTTCGGCAACCGGGGAAAAGTACGGTGGATATTGCCACGCCATTGCCTACAATATTTTAGCGTCCCGAGAAGACAGCGATGAATGTGTCTGGGATACATGGCTCCGTACATGGAATGCCATTCCGCCGGCACAGCCCAAGAGCCTGAAGAGCTTCGTGGGAAGAATCACGCACAATCTGGCCATTGACCGCTATCGGTACAATCAGCGGCACGCAGGAACCGCAATGGAAGAGGTGCTGACGGAATTGAGGGTGGAGGCTCTGTCCGAGCCGGAAGAGACCGCAGAGGCAGAGGACTTGCGGAAGTGCATCTCAGCGTTTCTTCGGGCACAGCCCAAGGAAAAACGGGTGCTGTTCGTACTGCGGTACTGGTATGTGGACTCTATTGCGGAGATCAGCCGCAAAACCGGACTGAAGGAAACACGGATCCGTACAGAGTTGTATCGGATGCGGAAAAAGCTCAGCACCCATCTGGAAAAGGAGGGGTATATTTTATGAAACGGGACAGTGTGTTTTGGGCGATTTGCGGCATGGATGATGATTTGATTTTAGAGGCAGAGGAGGGCATTTCAGTGGGAAAGAAGCAGGGAAAGCGTGCAGTCAGGATCGCAATGGCGGTGGCGGGAATTGCGGCAGTGCTGGCGGGAACCGCATTGGCGGTGAGGCTCTATACAAAATCCGCAGACCGGATGGAGGAAAACTGGAACCAACAGGCACAGCAGCCCATGACATCGGAGCAAAAAGATTTTATCGAGGAAAAATCATCAGATGTTGGAAAGACGGTGACCGATCAGGGAATCACCGTTACGGTGGAGTCTGTAACCTGTACCGATGAAATGGTATATGCAGCGGTCCGTCTGTATGTGGATCCGCAGCAGTATTCGGGCGATGAGATCGCACTGTTCCCAATGGTCGATGCTGCCACGGCGGAAAATATCCAGTGGGAGGCGCCCGTACAGGGAGAGGTGGTTTCCGTGACTGGGGACAACCGGCAGGCAGACGGAAGCATAGAAGCAGAGTGGCGGATCCGGTTTGCGGAGCTGCCGGAGGGACAGCGGCTCAGCGGCGGTGAGACAACCATGAATTTGGAGATTGCGGAGTTTGGGGTACATCTAATGGTGGATGGAGAGATGCAGGAGCAGACGGTAGCAGGGGGCTGGAAGATTTCTGTCGTGCTGCCGGAAAGCGATACATCTGTGGTGATTTCGGCCCAGGAGAATGCGGTATTTGAAGGAGAATTGAATTTCAGTGTAGAACAGATCCAAGTGACGGCGGATGACCTGCGGTTTGAACTGATCGCTCCCAGCAACGACTATGTGATCGTAGGCACGGATCAGCTGGAGCTTGCCAAGGCAGCGGAGCCGGATGCGCCGTTCTACTCGGTGGAAGCACGGCTGGAGGATGGAACGTGTGTACCAACCACCGGGGCTTCTATGTCGCTCAATGAGGAAAGCGGCATGGATGAATGGAATATTCGCTGGATGGCCCCCATTAATCCGGCAACTGTAGTATCACTGGTATTTACAGATGGAACCGCAGAACAGGAGATCCCACTAGAAAAATAAGGTAGGCCGCAATTGAAGGAAAAGCGCCCCTGCTCACCATTAAACAGTGAGCGGGGGCGCAGCTATTTATATACTATGATAATTCCCGTCCGGCCAGCTCTGCGGCCACAGCTCCGTCTGACAGCGCAGTAACGATCTGGCGAATTTCTTTGGTGCGGAGATCACCGGCCACAAAAATACCGGGGACAGAGGTGCGGCAGTCCTCACCGGCTACAATATATCCGGCGGAATCCGTATCCACCAGCCCCTGATACAGGGAGGTGTCCGGCTGAAGTCCGATGGCCACAAATACGCCGTCAACCGGGAGTGACTCAGTTGCTCCGGCATGGGAAAGGACGATGCCGCTGACTGCGGTCTCCCCGGTGATCTCCTGTACCTGCGTTTCAAAGCGGACAGTGATGTTTCCTTTGCTATGGAGCCGTTTGACCAAGGAAGCCTGGGCTTTGAGGGTATTTCCACGAACGATCAGCGTGACCTGACTGCACAGACCTGAGAGATACAGGGCATCCTCAACGGCGGTATTGCCGCCGCCCACTACCGCTACGGATTTCCCACGGTAAAAGGCTCCGTCACAGACAGCACACCAGCCAACACCCCGCCCGGTAAACTGCTGCTCGCCGGGAACGTCCAGATGCCGCCGGCGAACACCCATGGCGAGGATCACTCGCCGGGCCTCGTAACAGATGTCGCCATCAGTGCAGATCCGCAGGTGATCTCCCTGAGGCTCTAATCGAACGGCTTTTTCAAAGGCGGTGGTAACGCCCAGACTGTCTACCTGCTGCCCAAAGCGCATGGCGAGCTCCCAACCCTGGGCATCGGGGGAGCCGGGCATATTCTCAATGACGCCGGTTTCGGCCATTTGGCCGCCGTAGGTCTTTTCTTCCATCAAAAGCGTACTGTGGCCAGCCCGAAGACTGTAGAGTGCGGCGGTAAGCCCGGCAGGGCCGCCGCCAATGACGCAGATATCATACATGGCAGGTCCTCCTTACGGATCAATTGTGTTCTGTTCCTCAGTATATCACATGATCGTGCGTTTACGCAAAAAAAAATCCCTGCCGCAACGTGCGGCAGGGACATATCATGGGGAAATTAGACGTAAAACAGCATCTCGGAGTAGCTGGGCAGAGGCCAGTAGTCCTTGCCGATGATGATCTCGCAGTGGTCGGCAGCGGCACGAACCTCGCTCATGGCGGGAACCACCTGCTTGCAGTAGTACTCGGCCAGCTCGTAGGTGCCGGTAACGGAGTCTACCTTGTTCATAAGATCATCCAGCTTGTCGGCGGCCTCGTTCATGTCATCCACATCCTTGGTGACGGAGGCGAGGATCTTTTCCTCAGTCTTGGTGGACAGCGCTTCGCTGACAGCCTTCTTGGCAGCGGCGGTCTCGGATACGGAGGACAGGAATTCCAGTGCAGCAGGGATCAGCTGACGGCGGGCCATGCCCAGCGTGGTAAGGGCTTCGATGTTGATGACCTTGGAGTAGTGCTCCAGCTCTACCTCATAGCGGCTCTGCATCTCTACCGGGGAGAGAACGTTCATTTCGCTCATCAGGGCAATGTTCTTCTCGGAGAGCATGGAGGGCAGGGCATCCACGGTGGTTTTCATGTTCAGAAGTCCACGCTTTTCGGCCTCCGCCTCCCAGTCGGCAGAATAGCCGTTGCCGTTGAAGAGAATGCGCTCATGCTCCTTAATGGTCTTCTTGATCCATACGGCAGCAGCGGCGGTAAAGTCCTCTGCACCTTCCATTTCGGCGGCAAAGTCCTTGAGCACCTTTGCAACAGCGGTGTTAAGGACGGTGTTGGCATCGGAAAGGTTCATGGCAGAACCGGGCATACGGAACTCAAACTTGTTGCCGGTGAAGGCGAAGGGCGAGGTACGGTTCCGATCCGTGTTGTCCTTGGGGAACACAGGGAGAACGTCAACACCCAAATCGATCTTTGCCTTGCCCTTGGCCTCATAGGGGCTGTCATTGGCGATGGAGTCGAGAATATCGCCCAGCTCGTCGCCCACAAAGATGGAAATGATGGCCGGGGGAGCCTCGTTGGCACCCAGACGATGGTCATTTCCGGGGGAGGCAACGGTGGTGCGGAGCAGATCCTGATAGTCGTCCACCGCCTTGATGACAGCGGTCAGGAAGGTCAGGAACTGGAGGTTATCCATGGGGGTATCGCCGGGATCCAGCAGGTTTTCGCTGCCTGCGGACAGAGACCAGTTGTTGTGCTTGCCGGAGCCGTTGACACCGTCAAAGGGCTTCTCGTGGAGCAGGCACACAAGGCCGTGGCGCTCGGCGACCTTCTTCATCATTTCCATGGTCAGCAGGTTGTGGTCAATGGCCTTATTGGTGGTATCAAAGATCGGAGCCAGCTCATGCTGTGCGGGAGCTACCTCGTTGTGCTTGGTCCTGGCGGGGACGCCCAGCTTCCAGAGCTCGTCGTCCAGCTCCTTCATAAATTCAGAGACCTGAGGGCGAATCACACCAAAGTAATGCTCCTCCAGCTCCTGTCCCTTGGCGGCGGAGTGACCGAACAGGGTGCGGCCGGTGAGAATCAGATCCTCTCTCTGCTCGTAGTCCTCCTTGCGGATCAGGAAATACTCCTGCTCGGGGCCAACGGTGGAGGATACATGGGTATAGTTTTTGCCGAACAGCTTCAGAACCTTGCAGGCCTCCGTGGAAATGGCCTTCATGGAGCGGAGCAGAGGGGTCTTCTTGTCCAGTGCCTCGCCGGTATAGGAGCAGAAAGCCGTGGGGATGCACAGAACGTCATCCTTTACAAAGGCGTAGCTGGTGGGATCCCATGCCGTGTAGCCACGGGCCTCACAGGTGGCACGCAGGCCGCCGGAGGGGAAGGAAGAGGCGTCAGGCTCGCCCTGAATCAGCTCCTTGCCCTTAAATTCCATAATGGCAGTGCCATCGCCCATAGGGGAAACAAAGCCATCGTGCTTCTCGGAGGTAATGCCGGTGAGAGGCTGGAACCAGTGGGTATAATGGGTGGCGCCCTTTTCGATGGCCCAGTCCTTCATAACACTGGCAACCACGTTGGCCACGTCCAGATCCAAAGGCTTGCCCTCGTCAATGGTGGCCTTCAGGCTTTTGTAGGTGGCGCTGGGAAGGCGCTCCTTCATTACATGCTCATTGAATACCATGGAGCCGTAGATGTCCTTGGTGTTTGCTGCCATATTAATCTACTCCTTTTTAAGTTCTCCGCAGTGCGGGTGAATTCAAAAAAATAGGCGCCGTGAGGGGGTCCCTCACAGCGCCCTTGCTGTAATGACCACATTATACTGCAATTTTGGTAGATGGTCAATTGCATTTTTGCTGAATTTTGTGGGAAATGCATTTTATTTTCGTGCACTATGCAAAAGCACAAAAACCTGCGGGATTTGAAAAAAATCCCGGTCAGAATGCAGACGATCGGTCTATTCCTACAAGATATGCAGGGGGAATTGCTTTTTGCGATGGATTGTGTTATGGTGCACATAGATAAACCGGGGAGGTATGTTCGATGAGATTAAAGGTTATCGCAATTTTGCTGTGCATTGCGTGCATTTGTACCATAACGGGCTGCGGCAGCAGGGTTGTTTCGGAAAGCGTGGAGGCGTCTGCTTCGCCGCAGGAGGCCTTTGGCAATGCACCAGTTGCGTCGCCGGAGCTGGCGGCGCAGACGGCGCAGACGGAGATGGGGGCGGCCGAAGAAAGCGAGGCAATGCCGGAGGAGCGCGAGGATGGGGCATTTCATCAGCAGCTGGCAGCGGTAATCCTGTGCCGGCAGGACGGACTGAAGTATGATCCGGAGGATCCGGTGTACTTCTGGCGTGCGGTGGGTTATCTGGTGGGAATGACTGCGCCCAATGAGCTTACAGAGGAGACGGAGCAATCAGGCGTTTACCGGGTGACGCAGGAGAATATACAGGTCTTTGTGCAGGCCGTATTTGCGGACTTTTCCGGACAGATCCCATCGGTGACAGAGGAAGACCCGGTGGTGAGTATGGGTGAAAATGGAGACTATCTGTTTCATATGCCCGCAGTTGCCGTCAGTCTGACCTCCGTGGAGTTGATGCCTGGCGCAGATGGAGATACCGTACGGGTCGAGGCGGGCATAGACGGAAAGCCGGCAGGGACCTATGAGATCGCACTGGAAGATTATACCGGGCCGGAGATCGGAATGCGGAAGTTTTCCCATAGTATTGCCGGCGTGGAAACAAAGTCCTGACGGTGTCAGAAAGAGAAAAATCTGCGCAAAAAAGCATTGAAAAAATCTGGTTTCAAGGTTGACATAAAAAATCTTCTCTGATACAATTTAGGTGAAAACAACGGAAGGGAAGTGCGGAGCGATGAAGGCTGTGCTGACGGTGCACGCAGACTATCGCAAGGCACAGATTCCTGCTGATGATATTGCCTATATTACGGTGGAGGATCGTAAAACAAAGATCACACGGGGCTCCGGTGCAGTGCTGCGCACCAATCAGAGCCTGAAGGATGTCTTTGCGCAGCTGCCGGAGGATACGTTTCTCAATATCAACCGCGGAATCATTGTGTCAAAGAAATTTATCGAATCGGAGAAAAACGGCGTGATCACCATGATGGACGGGACACAGTTTCGGCGTCGGGTTCGGTCGGATCGGATGCCCAAGCGGCCCAAACCTGCGCCGCGGCAGGAAAAGCATGTGGTGTGTCCGGCAGAGGTGCTGGGCCAGTGGCTGGATCCCATGCCCATGCCCATGCTTGTAATGGAGCTGGTGTACGGAGCTGGCGGCGTGGATTTCCGGATCCGGTATCTCAGCAGGGAAATGGCACGGCTGGAGAGCGTTACCATGGAAGAGGCGCTGGATCAGTCGGTATTGAAGCTGAGCAATGTGGGGAACCCCAGATGGATGGCAATTTTTGCGGATGTGGCCATTCATGGCGGTTCCCGAGTGATCGAGGATGTGCTGGAGGGCTCAGGCAAGTATATGCAGCTGAGATGTTACCAGCCACAGCCGGGCTTCTGCGGCTGTGTGCTGACGGATCTTACCAAGGAAAATAATCTGGTGCAGGAGTTGTTCCGGGCCAGAGCGTGAAGGAATATCAGGGAAATGGGCATGCTGCGTTTGCGGCATGCCTATTTTTTGACCATGAGAAAAATGGAACAGGCTGGATATATTTTGAACGGTAAATTAGACAAATTAAGGTTTTGAATTTCGTTCGATCCCAAACTGAATTCTGCTTTTCTTCCCACAGAAAATACCGTATAATGAAAAAAGAATCCACTGGAAAAAAGGAGGAAGCAAGATGGGAAAGAAATGGATCAGGCTCCTTTCAATGGCTCTGTGTCTGACGATTCCTTTGGGCTATGCGCCACTGGCGGCGGATATGGCTCCGCCGGATGGGATGATGGGCCCGCCGCCGGGTGGAGATATGGGGGCAGGCGGCCCGCCGCCCGGGGACAGCGCACCAACCAATGCAGCCATTGTGATTACGGACGGGGCGGAGGATACAGCGGCGGAATATGAGCCGGGGGCCTATGCCGGTCAGATCAAGGCAGGAGACGGGATGCTTACCATTGACGGGCTGGAGCTTTCCAGTGGGGACTATACCTTCAATGGTCTGGTGGTATCAGGCTCCGATTCTGTGGTGCGCCTGCAAAAAAGCAGCATTGTGTTAGGGGTAGATACGGAGGCCACAGACGATGATACCGGCGGTGCGGCAGTGAATCTTGACAATGGTGCGACCCTGTATATTTCAGATTCCGACCTGACGGTGGACGGTGCGGCGCGCTATGTAACGGCCAACTATAATGACGCAACATTGATCGTGAATCACGCTACGGTGACCTCTACGGGCAGCAACGAGTATACGGCGGGCGTTTCGGAGCCATTTTCCAATGAGGCGCTGCTGATCTCCGGTACAGCCAGAGCGAATTTCTCTATTGGAGCTACCAAGACCTATTATTATGACTCTGTATGTACCGCTGAGGGCTGGGCGGCGCTTTCCACGGACTCGGCCACCGGTGACGGGCTGGATTTGTATGCCTATAATACGGAGGGTGTGGCCCAGAACGGGGGATATTCCACCTATGCGGATACCAACTGCCGGGTGTGGCTCTATGGAAGCAGACTTACTGCGGCGGAGATCGGCTGCATTATTTCCAAGAGCGGCCAGATCCATGCCTATCACAGCGACAGCGCCGATGACGAAGTGATGCAGTACCATGAGGGAAGTCCGGTGAGTACCGATACCCGCATCGTGGGCGGGCGCAACGCAGTGATGATCCATGCGCCGGATATGATGGGGCAGGGCGTTATGGCGGCGGACTGCGGCACGTTTTATGCGGAGAATACCTTCCTTGGGACAGACGATGATCTGAAATCCACCAAGGATTATCACGATTACGGGGAGGCCGTGGGGGCATATATCGAAGCTGTCAGCGGCGATGTATTCCTGATCCGCTCCACCTCGGCAGATATTCAGCTGAAAAATGTGGAGATGGAGAGCTATAACGGCGTCCTTGTACATACGGTCCTCAATTCGGATTCCATGGGCAATTTCCTTGCCGCCGGAGACGGCGAACAGGTGAAGCCTGTGGCTGTGACCATGAAAGATATGGAGGTTACCGGAGATATTCTCCATGAGGATTATCAGCGGAGAATGACAGTGGAACTGGAAAATGCCACGTTGACCGGGAATATCGTTTCCGGCACCATGGACAGCTGGAACAGCCGGTGGAGTCAGTATGGTGAAGTGAATTGGGTGGTAGACGGCAGCTTCGACGCCGATTACGGCGTTGCGCTGACAGTGGGCGAGGGTGCCCGGTGGAATGTCACCGGAGAATCCAGCCTCAGAAGCCTGACGGTAGAAGCAGGCGGCGAGATCAGTGGGGCAATTACGCTGGATGGCCAGCCGTTGGAGCCGGAGGCAGGGGAGACCTACACAGGCCAGATCCTGGTGAAGGGGGCGGAACCTCAGGAGACGGAAGCACAGGAAGAGGACTCGGTAGAGGCTCCGGCAGAGGTGATGGCGCAGCAGCCGGTGGAAACCCCGGCGGCGCAGGAGCGCACACAGGAGCCGGTGACGGTACCGGAGGAGCCTGCGGCGGAGCACTCAAGCGGAAGCGGAACCGTAGTCATTGCCGTGGCACTGGGAGTAGTGGCGCTGGCGATCATCTTCGGCGCTGCGGCTGCTGCAAAAAAGAAAAAGAAGTAGCACAGCATCACTGCATGGCCTGTGATGGATTCGGAGGGCATCCGTTTGGGTGCCCTCCGAAAAATTTGGTCAGACCATTGACAAAACAGAGCGACATTGCTACAATACCCTTACAAGGCAATGACGGAACCAGTACCGCTGTTTCGGATTCCAGAGAGAGGCACAGAGGCTGAAAGTGCTTTATGACGGGAGAGCGGGAACACCAGTCCTGAGCTGCTGTGGGGCGTATTTACAAAACACAGACGTATTTCCGCGTTAAGGATCAATGAGTGAAACCATAAGGTGGAACCGTGCACTGCACCCTTATGAGCCTTCGGGCTTATAAGGGTTTTATTTTTTGATTTTTCTAAAGGAGATGTTTCCCTATGAAGGTGATTTACAACGACGGCCATGTGGGCGAGATCGAAAAGGACCAGGAGCTCCATGTGATCCGCCATACTGCGGCCCATGTGATGGCGCAGGCCATTAAGCGCCTGCACCCTCAGGCCAAGTTCGCCTATGGCCCCGCCACTGAGCGTGGCTTCTACTACGATGTAGATCTGGGCGAGGAAAAGCTGACGGATGAGGATCTTCAGGCCATTGAGGCGGAGATGAAGAAGATCTGTAAGGAGAACCTGCCTCTGAAGGCCTATGCGCTGCCCAGAGCCGAGGCCATTGCGCTGATGGAGAGCCGGGGGGAGGACTACAAGGTAGAGCATATTGGCGATCTGCCTGAGGATGCCACCATCACATTCTATCAGCAGGGCGAGTATGTCGATATGTGTGTTGGCCCCCACCTGACCTACACCAAGACCCTGAAGGCTTTTAAGATCACCCAGCAGTCCGGCGCATACTGGAAGAATGACAAGAACAATAGGATGCTGACCCGTATCAACGGCATTGCTTTCCGGACGCAGGCGGAGCTGGATGAGCATTTGAAGCTCATGGAAGAGGCTGAAAAGCGGGATCACCGCCGTCTTGGCAAGGAAATGGGCCTGTTCATGCTCTGCGATGAAGGCCCCGGCTTCCCCTTCTTCCTGCCCAAGGGCATGGCCCTGAAAAACGCACTGATCGATTACTGGCGTGAGATTCACACCCGGGACGGCTATGTAGAGGTTTCTACCCCTCTGATTATGAACCGCCACCTGTGGGAGACCTCCGGCCACTGGGATCACTATAAGGACAATATGTATTCCACCCAGATCGATGGGGAGGATTACTGCATCAAGCCCATGAACTGCCCCGGCGGTGTCATGGTATACCGTTCTCAGCCCCACAGCTATCGGGAGCTGCCTCTGCGGATCGGTGAGCTGGGCATTGTACACCGGCATGAGCTCCGCGGCGCACTTCACGGTCTGTTCCGTGTCCGCTGCTTTACGCAGGACGATGCGCATATCTTTATGCGCCCGGATCAGATCGCAGATGAGATCAAGGGCGTTGTCCATCTGATCAATGAGGTATACAGCAAGTTCGGCTTTGACTACTTCATGGAGCTGTCTACCCGCCCGGAGGATTCCATGGGCTCCGATGAGGACTGGGAGGCAGCAACCAATGGCCTGAAGGATGCACTGGAGAGCCTTGGCCTTGACTATATCATCAACGAGGGCGATGGCGCATTCTACGGCCCCAAGATCGACTTCCATCTGCGGGACAGCCTTGGCCGTACATGGCAGTGCGGCACCATTCAGCTGGACTTCCAGATGCCTCTGAACTTCCAGCTGGAGTACACCGCAGAGGACGGCAGCAAGCAGCGGCCGATCATGATCCATCGCGTATGCTTTGGCTCCATCGAGCGGTTTATCGGTATCCTCACCGAGCACTATGCAGGCAAGTTCCCGGTATGGCTGGCACCCACCCAGGTAAAGGTACTGCCGGTTTCCGAGAAGAGCATGGAATACTCCAAAAAGGTTTATGACGCCATTCGTATGAGCGGCATCCGCACGGAGCTGGATGAGCGCAATGAGAAGATCGGCTACAAGATCCGTGAAGCCCAGCAGGTGGAGCGGGTGCCCTATATGCTGGTCATTGGCGCCAAGGAGGTTGAGGCCGGCACGGTTACTGTTCGGAACCGTGACACTGGCGACAGCACCACCATGGGTCTGGATGAGTTTATTGCAAAGGTGCAGAAGGAGACCAAGGAGCGGGTTTGATCCGCCAATCTTCATAAGATAACGGACACCCCTGTGAAAGCGATTCATGCTTTCACAGGGGTGTTTTGATAGACAGGGTGGAATATGTTTATTCACTTTGACCGGGTACAGCAGGGGCTGAGATAATGGAGCCCATGGTGGGCAGAAGCCAGAGAATAAAGCCCAGATAAGCCGTGGCTGTGGCGGCATTGTGATCCATGGCACCATCCAGCACTGCGCTGACGGAAAAGAAGACTGCACACAGGGAGAAGAAAAGCGTAAGCCGGGGCTTTCCACTGTCAAAGAGAAAGCCTGTGCCATAGTAAAAGGCCAGAACCACAAAAATCATGGCAAAAAGCAGGACACAGTAATCCAGAATGATGGGATCCGTGCTCCAATGCTTAAAGTTCAGAATCAACTGGATCACCAGATAGAGTTCCGGCAGGAGTTCCAGCGGCGGTGCAGTGGGACGGCTGTGGCTGCGCATATATGCGGCGATCATCAGGCAGATCCCGGCCAGCAGGCCCAGCAAAAGCATAATGGGAGCAGACATGGTGGGACCGGCAGTCAGCGCATCTACAAAGCGTAGCAGCGCAGAGATAAGAATAAAGCCTGCGCCCAGATAGCCGAGGAGAGCACCGGAGCCGCCGCAATAGAGAACGCTGTGGTCACTGGACAGCCCAGAACGGGGCTTTGAGATCACGGCAAAGAGCAAAGCGCAAAGAACCCACCAGCCCGCCATGAGATAGGCGGAAATGTGGCCGGAGTACGGAAGGCCCTGTGCGTCAATTCCGGCGGTGAGATTCCAGAAGCGGAGAACACAGCCGATGATTGCGGCCAGGAGGAGAATGGTATAGTAGGAAGATTTATGCTTCATGAGAAGATGGCTCCTTCAAACAACAGCTTATGGAAACCATTATAACAGCTGCGGCGGGACATTGGAAGTGGAAAACTATGTGGAATCGGAGAAAAGTATGTGGATAACTCTGTGGAAGAAGTGAATAACTCGGGAAAACCGTGTGGAAAACTGCAAAGTTATCCACAAAAATAGCCTCCTGACTGTAAAAATCAGGAGGCTGGGGAAATGATCATCCATAGATTGCGTGGAGCTTTTCGGCGATGGCGTCCAGAAACTCCGAAGAGGATACCTTTTTTGCGGGGCCCTTTTCCCAGAGCTGGCAGAGGTCACCGGTCATAACGCCGTCCTGAATGACGCCAAGGCTGGCGGCTTCCAGATGATCGGCAAAGGCGGTAAGGGCGGGGAGATTATCCTTTTCGCCCCGCTTCCGCAGTGCACCGCTCCAAGCAAAGATCGTTGCAATTGGATTGGTGGAGGTTTCCTCACCCTTCAGATATTTGTAATAGTGACGGGTGACGGTGCCGTGGGCAGCCTCGTACTCATAATTGCCCTCAGGACTTACCAGTACGGAGGTCATCATTGCCAGAGAGCCGAAGGCGGTGGAGACCATGTCGCTCATGACGTCACCGTCATAGTTCTTTAGTGCCCAGATAAAGCCCCCCTGAGAGCGAACAACCCGGGCAATGGCATCGTCGATCAGGGTATAGAAGTAGGTAAGACCCTTTTCCTCAAACTGTGCTTTATATTCCGTGTCGTAGAGGTGCTGGAAGATATCCCGGAAGGTGCCATCGTATTTCTTGGCAATGGTATCCTTGCAGGAGAACCAGAGATCCTGCCCGGTGGACAGGGCATAGGCAAAGCAGCTCCGGGCAAAGGATTCAATGGAGGTATCCTTGTTGTACTGCCCGGTGAGAACGCCGCTGCATTCAAAATCATAGATGGTTTCACGGGTCTCTTTGCCGGCAGCATCGGTAAATACCAGCTCGGCTTTCCCCTGCGGCACACGCATTTCTGTGGCCTTATACACATCCCCGTAGGCGTGACGGGCGATGGTGATGGGGGCCTTCCATGTCTTTACCACCGGGGAGATCCCGTCCACCACAATGGGCGCACGGAAAACCGTTCCGTCCAGAATGGCACGAATGGTGCCATTGGGGCTTTTCCACATTTCGTGGAGATTGTATTCGGTCATGCGGGCTTTGTTGGGGGTGATGGTGGCGCATTTGACGCCAACTCCGTATTTCCGGCAGGCTTCGGCAGCTTCCGTCGTGACGGCATCCCGGGTTTCATCCCGATGGGGCAGGCCGAGGTCGTAATACTCGGTGTTCAGGTCAACAAAGGGGAGAAGCAGCTTTTCTTTGATCTCTTTCCAGAGAATCCGGGTCATTTCATCGCCGTCCATTTCCACCAGCGGCGTAGTCATTTTGATTTTATTCATAGGAAAAACCTCCTGAAATCATGCAGTGCTCTGTTTTGTAAAATCTATTATACTGGATTTTCAGATGGAAAAACAGAGCAGATTTGCGCAAAGACATGAAACTTCTGCATGAAATTTGGATGGATCGGGAATAAAAAGGACCACCCCGAAGGGTGGTCCGAATGTTTAGAAGAGATTAGCGCTCGCCAGCCTGATACTCATCGTAAGCGTTCTGATAAACGGCGATGATCTCGGGCAGACCCATGGAGTTGCAGGTGTCAACGAACTCGTTCCAGGTGTCGTCGTTGAGCTCAACGGAGCCGTCCAGGAACTTCAGGCACTGCTCAGCAGCGTAGGTCAGGAGGTCGGACTCGTAGTTGGCGATCTCCAGGGTCTCGTCGGTGGTGAAGGTGTTCTTTACAGCAGAGGGGTAGTTGCGGTCGTCGGTGGAACCGTCGATGGTCCACAGATCAACTGCATCCAGACCGGTCTGGGGGAAGGTAGCCAGCAGCATGTCGTTGTCCACATAGAAGGAAGCAAAGCGAATCATGGTGAACAGCTGCTGTGCCATCTCGGCGTTGGGAGCGTTACGGCCAGTTACGGTTACGGGCTGATCCCAGTCAAATACGGGGGTGTCGCCGTCCATGTGGTAGCTCTCGCCCTCGGTGCCGTAGTTGCCAAGATAGTAGCCGTCGGTGGTCCAGAAGAAGTTCTCCCACTGGCAAACCAGCTCGGGGTTCTTGCAGTTGGAGGACAGGGAGAAGCCGGCGCTGGTAGCGACCAGAGCAGCCTCATCGTTCCAGACGTACTGTGCGGTGGGATCCTGCGCAACGCGGGGAATTGCGGTGACTTCCAGCTCGGGATAATCCGCACCATAGAAATCAATAATCTCGCTGATCTTGTCGGCGTTGGACTGCCATACACCGATGGCACCGGAAGCCTGCAAGCTGTTTCTAACACCCTGGTCATTATCCAGAGACAGGAAGTCCTTGGCCATAATGCCCTCGTCCATCATCTGGAGCACCCACTCCAGGTACTCGCGGTAGCCATCGGTGGTCCAGCCGGACATTACCTCGTCACCCTTGCGGAAGATAGCGGAGGTAACAGAGGTCATGAAGCCGTCGCCCTTCAGAACAGGGATCTCGGTATCAAAAGCAGCCTCAATGCCCACGGTGCCGTCATACATATAGACGGTGTTGGAGCAGTTGTAGGCGTCATGGATGGTTCGCAGATAGTCGGTGAACTCGTCCAGACCGATGACATCGCCGGAGAACTCAACGCCCTGTGCCTTGATCCAGTCGGCACGGGAAACCAGACCGTTGCCGGAATAGGTGCCGTCCTTGATCTGGTAGAAGGCAAGGGTCATATCCTCGGTGAGGGTAGCCTTTACGGTCTTCTCGTCCAGGCAGTCACGAACTGCCAGATAGTTGGGCATGTTGTCATCCATGTACTCGTTGATGTCAACAATGACGCCGTCCTCATAGGCCTTGGACAGACCGCCGGTGTAGTACTCCATAACGGGCAGCAGGTCGGGATAATCGCCGCCTGCAACCATTACGTTAAAGAGCTCGCTGGCAGACTGAGAGCTGACCTCGGTGAACTCCAGCTTTACGCCGGTAGCTGCCTCAGCAGTTTTCAGTGCATTGAAGCTGTAGTTGGAATCCATGAAGTCCTGATAGCCGGGGATGTAGTACCACATGGAGATGGTGTTGTCACCCTCCAGAGGATAGGAGATATAGTCCTCAGCCATCGCCTCAAAGGGATCGCCTACGGTCTCAGCGGTGGTGGCGTTGCCTTCGTTGGTGGAGCCTTCCTCAGCGGAATCAGCTGCGGGAGCAGCAGGAGCGGAAGAAGGAGCAGCGGTTTCTTCCACGGTCTTGGCGGACTCGGCGGGCGCAGCAGAGCTTGCGGTGTTGCCGCCGCAGGCAGCCAAGCTCAGCACCATAACCATAGACAGAAGAAGCGCCATAAGTTTCTTCATTTTGGGTTACCTCATTTCCTTAATAACTTGGTAATATACCAGCCCCTGTAATATACAAAACGAAAACAATCCTGTCAACCACTCAGCATAAATTGACAAATTTAAAATACAAAATAACAACAATTTGTGCTAGCTTACGGTTTGATACAGGCGGGAAATGCGGGAGAACCGACAAAACAGAGGGTAAAACATGGTGAAATGTATACAAATAGTCCCCTGCATGACGGACTACAGAAATGCAGAGGACTATCAAAAATTGCTGACAAATAATGATGGCGCAGATGATCAATCGTCCAGCGTACCATTTTGATGCTGGCGCAGAAGCACCTCTTCCCGGAGCATGCGGCCCTGATCCAAAAGTCCGCGGACCTGAGAGAGATCATCGGCGGCAAGGGCATCCCGAAATACGGTGATGTTATGGAGCAGGGTGTTGATTTCCCGGAGCAGAGGATCTTTGTTCATATGAAACAGGGAGGTCCACATATCGGGGTCCAGCTTTGCCACCCGGGTCATATCCTGAAAGCTCCCTGCGGTAAAGCCCAGCGTCAGGGCAGAGGTGGGGCTTTTGATATAAGCCGAAGATACCACATGGGCCAACTGGGAGGTGTAGGAGATAATGGTGTCATGCCGATGGGGGTCGGTGATCTCGATGCGTGTAAAGCCGATGGAGCGGGCCAGAGCCTCCAGCGTTTTCTGCGCTGCGGGATCGGTCAGTGCTGTGGGGGTAATGATGTAGCTGGCGTTTTTGTACATATCCACATCGGAGTTGGCAAAACCGGCGGTTTCCTTACCGGCCATGGGATGGGTGCCTACGTAGTGAACCCCGTGGTCATGGTAGAGCTGATCCACGGCATCTACAATGGGGGCCTTGACGCCGCAGATGTCGGCAACAATGGAGCCGGGACGGAAATCCCCCACATGGGCAGTCAGATAGTCTAGCGTGGCCTGGGGAGGCAGAGCAATAAAGGTGACATCCGGTTCGGAGAGGTCAGTAAGCTCTTCGTCAATGGCGCCCACGGAAAGGGCAAACTCTACGGTTTTGTGATTCCGGGTGGTGCCCAGTACCTTGTGCGGGGTATAGTGGTGAAAGGCTCGGCAGAAAGAGCCGCCGATGAGGCCCATACCAACAACAGCAATCTTCATTGAAAATCCTTCCTTTTTAAGCGAAACGGCAGACAGTCATTGAATGAAAATTATCACACTAATGCATAAAAGTCAAGAGTAATCCAGAGAAGCGGGCTTAGGCCAGCATGACCAGACCCAGAGAGACCAGCGGCAGGGTGATCAGGCATGCAATGGTGGTCATCATGACCGCACAGACGGCGTAGTCACCGTCGGAGCCGTTGTTTTTGGACAGCATTGCCACCATATTAATGGCCGGAAGACCGGTCAAAAAGGTCATGGTGCCAGCCATATCCGCCGGTACGTTCAGCAGCTTCATCACCATGAAAAATACCAGAGGCAGCACCAGCATTTTTAGGCCGATCTCCGCATACAGCTCTCCGCAGCGAAGCACCTTCCGAACGTCTGTCATGGAGAGCATGCCGCCGATGTATAAAAGCGACAGGGGCATGCTGGAAGCGCCCAGCTTGGACAGTGTGGTGATCAGCAGCTTGGGCAGGTGGATGTCCAGCAGCACCAGAATGGTGGCGCCGACGATGGCGATCAGTGCGGGGCTCAGGAGATTTTTCAGGTTCTTGAGAGATACTTTTTCTTTCTGATCCGACACAGGCTTGGTAAGGGAGACCCCGTAGGTCCAGAACAGTCCCTGATCGAGAATGGTGAACAGAGAGATGTAAAGCAGCGCTGTATCCGGGTAAAGCTCCACCACCAACGGAATGCCCATGAAGCCAACGTTGCCAAACATGACAATGGCACGAAACACATGACTGCGGTTCCCCTTGAGCTGGAAGACCTTTTCCAGCAGCAGGGACAGTAAAAACAGCATCAGGTACAGGGCAATGGCCAGTGGAATGACCAAAAGGCTTTCTGCAAGTCCCTGGCGGGTAGCGCCCTCAGCGGTGTTGATAAAAATATAGGCTGGCAGGGCCATGCGCATGACCAGTTTGGAGACACTGCCCAGGGAGTGCTCATCCAGTATGCCGAATTTAACGGCGAGAATGCCAAAAATAATCAGGATCAAAAAGATCCCAATCTGGTTTAGTACGATAAAAAATTGTTCCATATGTTCTCCTCGATTTTATGTTTTCTCTTTCATGATAAACGGATTTTATAGATATGTCAAGGAATTCCGGGCAGACCAAGGCCCCGGCGCTTTGCCGGGGCCTTAAAATCGGTTACTGCTTGGATTTGCCCAGATACAGCTCCTTTACCTGCTCGTTGGCCAAAAGCTCTGTGCCGGTGCCGGTCAGAGAGATTCGGCCGGTCTCCATGACATAGCCATAGTCGGCTACCTTCAGGGCCATATTTGCATTCTGCTCGATCAGAAGGACGGTGGTGCCCTCCCTGTTGATCTGCTGAATGATATCGAAGATGCCCTGTACGATGATGGGCGCAAGACCCAGAGAAGGCTCGTCCATCATAATGATCTTGGGCTTGGACATCAGGGCACGTCCAACGGCCAGCATCTGCTGCTCGCCACCGGAGAGCGTACCTGCGGCCTGCCAGGAGCGCTCCTTCAAACGGGGAAACAGGTTGTAGATTCGCTCAATATCATCACTGAGCTTATCCTTCCGCAGGTAAGCGCCGATCTTCAGGTTTTCAAGCACGGTCATATCCGGGAACACATGGCGGCCCTCCGGCACCAGCGTGATGCCCTTGGACACGATATCGGTGGTGGCCTGCCCCAGAAGCTCCTCGCCGTCCAGCGTTATGGAGCCGCTACGGGCCTTTACCAGCCCGACGATGGAACGCAGGGTAGTAGACTTACCGGCACCATTGGCGCCTACCAGCGTGATGATGGAGCCGTCAGGCACCTCCAGAGAGATGCCCTTAACAGCTTCAATGCCGCCATAATTTACGATCAGATTTTCGATTTTAAGCATCGCTTCCCACCCCCAGATAAGCGTCAATGACACGCTGATTGCTCTGTACCTCGGCGGGCGTGCCGGAGGCGATGAGCTTGCCGAAGTCCAGTACATAGATACGGTCGGAGATCTGCATGACCAGATCCATGTGGTGCTCGATCATAAAGACTGTCAAATCATATTTGTCGCGGATCTCCTTGATAAAGTCTGTAAGCTCCTGAGTCTCCTGCGGGTTCATGCCGGCAGCAGGCTCATCCAGCAGCAGCAGTTTGGGATCCGTAGCAAGGGCACGGGCAATCTCCAGACGGCGCTGAATGCCGTAGGGCAGAGAGCCGGCGATCTCGTCCTTCAGGTGGAGCAGATCCTGCTCTGCCAGAAGGGCTTCTGTTTCCTCCCGCATGCGCTTTTCTTCTTTATAGCTCAGACGGAAGATGGAGGTGAAGACATTGTGCTTGGCACGCATGTGCTTTGCAATCAGAACGTTGTCAAATACCGTCAGCTGAGAAAACAGCCGAATATTCTGGAAGGTACGGGCAATGCCGAGCTTGGTGATCTTATCCGGTGTAGGGCTGATGACATGGGTGTACTTTCCTGCATTTTCACCGAAGTACTGCTTCTTCATTTTGCCCTGGGGGTGATTTTCCAGCATGGTCTTTCCCTGAAAGGAGACGAGGCCATTGGTTGGCTCATAGACGCCGGTGATGCAGTTAAAGGCGGTTGTCTTGCCTGCACCGTTGGGGCCGATCAATGCAACGATCTCCCCCTTATTGACATCCAGCGAGAGGTTGTTGACAGCGACAACGCCGCCGAACTGCATGGTAACGTTTTCTACATGAAGGATATTCTCACTCATTTCGCTACCTCCTCTTTCTTGGGTGGTTTTGCACGCTTCTTAAACAGGTCGGGCAGTTCCTTGGTGCCCATGATGCCGCGGCTGAAGAACAACACGATGATCATGATGATAACGGAGAACACCACCATACGGAAGCCGTTGCGCAGCAGGGGAACCTTGGCCTGTCCTGTGGCTGCAAAGTAGGCAAGCCAGCCCAGAACTGCGGCACAGATGCCGCCGCCGACAATAAAGCGGGTACGTTTTTTATCGCCGGGCTTTACAATCTTATAAATCATTCCGGCCAGCAGCAGCGCAAAGATGATGGCCATGACTACGATAAATTTGGTGCGGCCGGCAGTGGTGAGAATGGTTTCCTGATCCAGAAAACGGAGCCACCACTCACTGCATGCGATATACAGGAACGATGCAATAATAGAACCGGAGATGGAGCCAATGCCGCCGATGACCACGATCAGCAGAATTTCATAGGTCATGGCAGACTTGAAGATAGCGGCCTGCACAGAGGTCTGATACATGGCCAGCAGAGCGCCGCCGATGCCTGCGAAGAAGGAAGAAATGCAGAAGGAGAGCATCTTGGTGCGGGAAAGGTTGATGCCCATGGCCTCGGCAGCGATCTCATCCTCCCGAATGGCCTTAAAGGCACGGCCATAGGAAGAGTTGATCAGCAGCAGGATCACGGCAACGCAGAGGCCCACCACCAGAAAATATGCAATGGTGGAGTGGAATACCGGGAACTTCCGCAGCAGGTTGGAGCCGTTGGTGATGGGGCCCAGCACGTTCCACTGGAAGATGGCGCGGATAATCTCCGCAAAGCCCAGCGTTGCAATGGCAAGATAGTCACTCTTGAGCCGGAGTACCGGCAGGCCAATGAGAAATGCAAAGGCAGCGGCCACAAGACCGGCCAGAATCAGTGCAATGGGAATGGGCAGCGTGAACTGCACCAGACCGCCGTCAAAGTACTGATAGACCGAGGCACGATCTGCCACGGGGATGGTGAAGATACCGTAGGTATAAGCGCCCAGCAGCATGAAGCCTGCCTGCCCCAGAGAGAATAGACCGGTAAAACCGTTGAGCAGGTTCATGGAAACGCCGATCAGCGCATAGATGGAGCCCTTTTTCAGCACCATAAACAGCATATCCCAGCTGGAGGGGGCGGCCTGCTCGGCAATGCCGACAAACAGGAAGATCGCAAGGATAATTGCGGCGGTAATCAGTGTGCCGCGCTTGTTTTCAAGTTTACTCATGGCGCACCTTACACTTTCTCGGTGGCCTTCTCACCGAACAGGCCGGTGGGCTTGACCACAAGGATGATAATGAGCAGAGCAAAGGTCACAGCATCGGAGAAGGCGGCAAGGCCAAGATTGATGTTGATGCCCGCAACGCCCAGCATAGCTTCCAGACCCTTGACGATGTTTTCGCAGATGCCGATGATAAAAGCACCGATCACAGCGCCGGGGATGGAGCCGATGCCGCCGAATACGGCAGCAACGAAGGCCTTCAGTCCGGGCATAGCGCCGGAGGTATAGGTAACGGCGGTGTAGTTGGTGAAATACAGCACGGAACCGATGGCGGCAAGGAAGGAGCCAATCACAAAGGTGGCGCTGATGACGGCATTGATGCGGATGCCCATGAGCTGGGCAGTGTCATAATCCTTGGAAACCGCACGCATGGCCATACCAATCTTTGTATGGTTGATGAGCATTACCAGAGCGAAAACCAGCGCAATAACAAGGAAGGGAGTGACCAGCGTAACCACCTTGGTGGTGGCGGGGCCGATGTTGACGGAATCGGAGATAAAGGGAATTGTGGGGTACTGCTGTGCCAGACCACCGGTAATGTACGCAGCCAGATTCTGCAGCAGATAGCTTACACCAATGGCCGAGATCATAATGGACATACGGGGGGCGGAGCGCAGAGGCTTATAAGCCGCACGCTCAATGGCAAAACCGATGATGACTGTAAGGATCAGCATCAGTGGCATGGAGATGTACAGGGGCAGGGACGTGGACAGATAGACCATCATAACACCGGCTACCATGAACACATCACCGTGGGCAAAGTTGATGAGCCGCAGGATACCATATACCATGGTATAGCCGATGGCAATCAGTGCATACTGACCGCCGACGGAAATGCCGGACAACAGGTAGGGAAGGACGACACTCATGGATAAACCTCCTAATAGATAGATTTGAGCTGTCTCGAAAGAGACCGGCCGGAGCAGGGGTTCCTTTCGAGGCAGCCCAAACAGCGTGGTAAGGAATGCCTTTCACGGGTGAGCCGGAGACCCCGCAGGGCCTCCGGTAAAATCCGTGAAGTTAAGAATTACTCTACGCCCTGCTCACGAACGAGTTCCCAAGCGGCGGTCTCGGTATTGCACTTCTTGATGAAGGCGGAAGAGCGGTTTGCATCGCCGTTCTCGCCGAAGGTGATGGTCCCGGTTACGCCAGTGTAGGAGACGTTGGGAAGCGCTTCTTTGACCTTCTCGGAATCGGTGGTGCCAGCGGCCTTCAGAGCTTCCAGTGCAGTGAAGTATGCGTCATAGCCCATAGCGGAAACAGCAGCCAGCTGATCATTGCCGCCGTTGTTGGCAAGAGCGGTGGAATCAGAGTTGATGTAATCCTTGATGCCCTGATCGAACTCGGGGCTGCCGCCCTCCTGATAGAAGGTGGTAACGTAGATGTTCATGTTAGTGCCCTTTGCAGCCTCGGCAACCACGTTAGAGTCCCAAGTGTCGCTGGCCAGCATGGGGATATCAAGCCCCTGAGCCTGTGCCTGCTTGATGATGTTGGCAGCAGCCTCAATGGAAACAGGTGCGAAGAAGACATCGCAGCCCTGACTCTTGGCGTTGGTAACATAGGAGGTGAAGTCGGAGTTGCCGTCGGGGAAGGCCTCCTCTACGACCTCGCCGCCCAGCTTGGTGAAAGCTTCTTTAAAGTAGTTGCAGACACCGGCAGAATAGTCATCACCCTGCTTGGACAGGCAGTAGGCCTTCTTAGCGGACAGATCGCCGTAAGCGAAGTTTGCAAGGACAGTGCCCTGGAAGGGATCCAAGAAGCAGATACGGAAGTAATAGTCATTGCCTTCTGTGACCTGCGGGTTGGTGCAGGTTACGCCAATGGCAGGGACCTTGCCGTTCTTGAATACGTCGCCAGCGGCAATGGCTACTGCGGAGCCATAGGAACCCAATACCACGGAAACGCCGTCGGAAACCAGCTGCTGCGCAGCAGAGGGCCCCTTATCGGTGGAGGACTGGTTATCTACGATGTCCAGCTGAACCGTATAGGTTTCGCCACCGATCTCGACGGTGGGCTGAACCTTATTTGCGTACTGAATGCCCAGTGCCTCCTGCTTACCGCCGGCACCGTTGTCGCCGGAAGCGGGCTCATAAACGCCGATTTTAACAACCTTGCCGTCAGTTGCGGCGGCAGTGGAAGCAGCAGCTTCGCCGGAAGCGGCAGCTGCATTGGAGGCGGCAGCCGCACTGGAGGCAGCAGAATCGCCGCATCCTGCAAATGCACAGGTCATCATGGCGGCGGACAGCACAGCGGCCAGTGCTCTCTTGGTGAATTTCATGTTCTTCATACTCCTTGTCGCTTCAAATTTTCATCACGGTAATCAAATGATGAATCAAAGGATGTAGACATTATACAGCAACAAACTTGCAAAAATCAACTGATTTTTTTGGAGAAATCCCGGCTTTTTTGAAGTTTAATGAATTTGTTGCGTCAAATTCCTGCATGTTTGCCAATGGAGAACAAATGATAAAACAAATGTCCACACACCGTGGACAGAGCGAAGGCGGTGAATATTTCCTGCAAAATTTTGTGAAAAACGCTGAACGATTGATAGAGGGAAACTATGGAATGAATTCTGCAAAAGCTTTTCACAAGACTGCGGGAACGGATGGAGGCAGGGGCTTTGCTTTTTCCTTCCGGTTATGATAGAATCCAGAGGAACAAAGCAAGGAGGAGTCGGATTGAATTTATTTGACATCATTGGGCCGGTCATGGTGGGACCGTCCAGCTCACATACGGCGGGGGCGGTCAAGATCGGTTATGTGGCAAGAAAGCTCCTGCGGGAGCCGGTGGCCAGTGCGGAGATCCTGCTATACGGCTCGTTTTTGGCTACAGGCAAGGGACACGGTACCCAAAAGGCCCTAGTGGCGGGGCTGATGGGGATGCATCCCGATGACAGCCGGATCCCGGACAGCCTGACCCTGGCACAGGAGGCCGGAATGAAGCTGAGGTTCGGTGCTGCGGAGCTTCGGGACGGTCATCCCAATTCGGCAATGCTGCGGCTCACCGGCGTCAATGGCCGGCAGCTGGAAGTGGTGGGGGAATCCATCGGCGGCGGAAGGATCAACATCGCCAGCATTGACGGCCTTTCTGCAAATTTCTCCGGAGATCTTCCGACACTGATCGTGCACAATCAGGATCAGCCCGGCCATGTGGCGCAGGTGACCACGATGCTGTTCCATGAAAATGTGAATATCGCCACCCTGCAGCTCTACCGCAGCAGCCGGGGCAGACGGGCGGTGATGGTGGTGGAGTGCGACCAGGAGGTGCCGGCGGAGGCACTGCAATGGCTCCGGCATCTGGAAGGCATTGAAAAAGTCACATATTATAGTTTGGAGGGGTGAATATGGGATTTGCACAGCTGACGGAGATCACAACACGGTGTGAAAAGGAGAATCTGCGATTCTGGCAGGTGATCCGGACGGAGGATTGCCGGGAGCGGGACGTAACGCCGGAACGCTCCTTTGAGGATATGAGGGAAATGTACCGGGCCATGCAGGCGGCGGATCGGGACTACGACCCCAAGCTTCGGTCTGCCAGCGGTATGGCTGGGGGAGACGGAGAAAAATTTGCGGCCTATCGGCAGCGGGAAAATCGGCTTTTGGGCGATTATCTGACAGAGGTCATGGAGCGGGCGCTGAAAATGGCGGAGTCCAATGCCTGCATGAAGCGAATTGTAGCTGCGCCAACGGCGGGCTCCTGCGGGGTGATCCCGGCGGTGCTTCTGAGCTATGCATCCTGCCGGAAGGCGGAGGAGGACCGGCTGGTGGAGGCTCTGTATGTGGCGGCAGGCATTGGCGAGGTGATCGCCGAGAGTGCCAGCATCGCCGGAGCGGAAGGCGGCTGTCAGGCGGAAATCGGGTCCGCCAGCGCCATGGCGGCGGGGGCGCTGGCCTATCTGGATGGCGGGACGGAAGAGACCATTGTCCATGCGGCGGCCTTGGCCATGAAGAGCCTGCTGGGGCTGACCTGCGACCCGGTGGCTGGACTGGTGGAGGTGCCTTGCATCAAGCGGAATGCCTCCGGTGCGGTGAATGCCGTGGTGGCGTCTCAAATGGCGCTGGCAGGGATCCGCAGCGCCATTCCGCCGGATGAGGTGATCGACTCCATGCGGCGAATCGGCCACCTGCTCCCCGCCTGTCTCAGAGAGACAGGGCAGGAAGGGCTTGCGGTGACACCAACAGGACTTCGGATCCAAAAACAAATGAGAGAAGCATAGCATACAAATCCCCGGCAGTGCCTGGTTTTGGACACTGCCGGGGACACATTATAAATAGGAAGGAAAAGCTCAGTCTTCCAGCTGGGCGTATGCCTCGTCTGTGACTGGCTCCAGCCATTCATTAGAGGTATTCTCGCCGGGAACCTCTACGGCCAAGTGGCTGAACCAGCTGCCCTTCTTGGCGCCGTGCCAATGCTTTACCTCAGCGGGGATCGTTACGACATTGCCGGGCTTCAGGCTCTGGGCAGGCTTGCCTGCCTCCTGATACCAGCCCTCGCCGTCTACACAGATCAGCAACTGACCGCCGCCCTTGGAGGCGTGGTGGACATGCCAGTTGTTCCGGCAGCCGGGTTCAAAGGTGACGTTGGCAATGAAAACGGTCTTTGCGGAATCCGTCAGCGGATTGAGATAGCTTTTGCCGATGAAATACTTGGCGTAGCCTGTGTTCTCCTGACCAAGACCGAAGAAGCCACCATGCTCCTCCGCCTCGCTGACATCGGCGTAGACATCCTTTGCCATTCTGAAAGCCGCCCATGCGTTGGGCCAGCCTGCGTAAAAGGCAATGTGGGTCAAAATCTCGGCCATCTCCGTCTTGGTGACGCCGTTATTTTTGCGCTCTGGAGATGGTATTGAAGAGAACTGTCGACAATGCCCTTGCCGATCAATGCGGAAATGGTGACAATGGAGCGGAGCTTCAAAGAGAGCTTGTCCTCTCGGGACCATACCTCACCGAAGAGAACATCGTCATTGAGCTGGGCGAATTTGGGAGCAAACTCCCCAAGTGCATCTCGGCCTGCGGTCTGCTTTACCATAATTGATTCCTCCTATATAGTTTTATGTTGTGAATGGGATGCGGATGGAGCATGCAGCGATTGCGTCAGCCAGCGGTGAACTTGCGGAGACGACTGGGATGCATGTGTGCCGGAAATAGCCAGGGCGGGTGCAATCAGGGCCTTTGGACACAGCCTCTGAATGTCGGAAAGACTTCGGCCAAGGCCGCTGCCTTCGTGGGTGCAGAAGGGATGGATGGTCTTGCCGGAAAAATCAAAGTGCTGAAGGAATGTAAAAACCGGCATGGGCATGGTTCCCCAATAGTTTGGAAAGCCCAAGTAGATATCATCGTAGGATGCGATAGAATCCGGATAGGACTTTAATTCTGGCCGGGCATCCCGGCGCTGATCGTTTTGCGCTTCCTCAATGCAGAAATTGTAATCATTTGCGTAGGGGCGCAGAAAAAAAGACTGACGATCGCTGATCTGTATGGTCAGACCATAATGATGGTGAAGCGGGGGGATTCCCGTGTGGTGGATGCGATTCGGGCCGAAATACAACGGCATCCGGAAATTCGGATCGAGGATACCACGCAATTTTACGATATCGAGGTGTTTAATCGCTGCGAGGCCGGCCAATCGGTGATGCTGACCATAGAGTGCTGGAGGGATGTTCATCCGGCGCTGGTGACAATTCCGGTGGAATGGGATTATCCAATCCCCTATGGACTGCTCTATGCCATGGAGCCGTCAGCAGAGGTGCTGCGATTGCTGGAGACGGTCAAAGAACTCAGACGGATGGAGGATTCGGGCGAAGAAGGTGGTTGATTTTTTCGATGAATGGTAGTATAATCGGTATATGCCGGAAATAAGGAGGCGAGATGATGCCAAGACCGCAGCGATGCCGTAGAATTTGCGAGATGCCGCAGGTGGATTGCTTTAGTCCGGAAGCAGGGCGGGAGGATGATCCAATTCTGCTGACGCTGGATGAATATGAGGTAATCCGATTGGTGGATTTGGAAGGAAAGAACCATGGGCAATGTGCGGCACAGATGGATATTTCGCGCTCCACAGTGCAGGAAATCTATGAAGGTGCACGGCACAAGATTGCGGCTTGTCTGGTTTATGGCAAGCGGCTGGTGATTACCGGCGGTAACTATCGAGTTTGTGGAGGACGGGAGCATGCCTCGTGCGGGCGTTGCTGCCGATGCCTGCCGGAGCAAGTACAAAAGGACAAACTGGAAGGAGCACCGATTATGAAAATTGCAGTGACTTATGAGAATGGCCAGATTTTTCAACATTTTGGCCATACAGAACAGTTTAAGATTTATGAGGTAGCAGACGGAAGCGTGATTCGCACGGAAGTGGTGGGAACAGAGGGCAGCGGCCATGGGGCATTGGCGGGATTCTTGATGCAGCGGGGAGTGGATACCCTGATCTGCGGCGGAATTGGCGGCGGCGCGAAGATTGCACTGGCCAATGCGGGCATCAGACTCTATGGCGGCGCCAAAGGCGAGGCGGATGCAGCGGTTCAGGCGCTTTTGTCCGGAAATCTGGACTATGATCCCGATGTCCATTGCAGCCATCATGACCACGCCCAGAATGAAGGCGGTCACAGCTGCGGCGGTCATGGCGGACAAAATATGTAACGGTTTCATGGAATCAATGCGAATGCTATCGTACAAAATAGATGGAAATTTGGATAAAAGAAATGGCGCAGATGCATTCTGCGCCATTTTTTTGACTTTGGAAGGCGTGCTGAACTGCTGTCAGTGCCAAACAGAGACCATCCCAAAATTTGTGTAAACCTCCAATGTGGTGTAGAATAGAAGCACCACATTGGAGGATTTAGATATGGCCAGAAAGAATCGTACCCCGGAAGAAAATGCACGTCGTGAAAAAATCCGTGAGCTGCTGCAGTTGGCGAACATCGGCAGCATGGATGACATTCAGAACTTGTTCAAGGAAACCATTGCGGAATTTATGGAAAATGGTCTGGAGGCCAAGCTGGACGATCAGCTGGGCTACAGCAGGTACGACTACAAAAACAAGGACACGGACAACAGCCGCAACGGTCACAGCGATAAAACACTGCGGACCAGCTTTGGTGATGTGGAGGTGTCCGTGCCCCGGGATCGAAAAGGCGAATTTGAGCCCAAGGTGCTGAAGAAAAACCAAACCAGCGTCAGTCAGGACATCGAGGAAAAGATTCTGTCCATGTACGCCAAAGGCATGACTACCAGCGATATTGAGGCTCACATTCAGGACATCTATGGCGTAGAGGTCTCGGATAGTTTGATTGGGAGCCCTGCAGGTTATGTTGGCTGTAATCACGGAGAATTAAGTGAGAAAATCCAAAAGAGCAAAGTAGGCATACTGCTTTGCGATGAATTCGAAAAGACCACTCGCCCAGTTTTCTCTTTCTTTCTGGAGTTGTTGGAAGAAGGGCGTTTCACAGATTCCATGGCAAGAGAGTATGGTGGCATTTGAACCATAAAAAGGAAAACCGCTACAACATCCATCCCACTTTGGAATGAGAATTGCAGCGGTTTATTTGCTGGGAACTAATTATTCGATGTTTGTGATTTCCCAATCATCATTTACCAGATGGGTAAAGCCTTTGTTTTCTTCTTCGTCAGGAACAGATGCAGTCCAGATGATTTCATCGTTCTCGCCCAGAGCAGTTATTGTTAGACCACACAGATCGCTGTATCCGTCCAGATTTTCCAGCCAGATGCGTTCGCCTTTCTTGAACAGGGAACCATCAGCGTTTTCACATCCACCACTTGCGTTAGGCGTTGTAAGCTCGATGCTCTTAACACCTTCTGCACCGATGGTCAGATAAAACTTAGAAAGTTCATCCTCTATGGACGGAAACTGGATTTTCTGTCGTGCTTCTTCGGTAGCGAAGATCCACCACTTGCCATTCATAAAGAGTTCAATGGTTCCCTCGGTTGCCCCGTATTGATAACCATAACCTGTACCAAAATTGGACTGATCGTCAACGGTGGGTTGTTTACTTCCGTCAACCTGGGATGTGATTTCTCCATCCATAACACCACATCTTGCTTCTATTTTGCTTTCATGGCCAGTATCAAGATACAGTGTCCCGTTCACCATAACCATAGGGATTAAGTCCCATGTTTCGGCTTCCTTTATAATCTTGATGCCATAAACATCCGCAATTCGTGCAGGATAAGTTTCAAGGATTTCACCGGAGTATTCAATTTCAATCACATCTCCGATTTCAGGTTCTGGTGATGGATGAGCATTTCTGATAGGTACTTCAATTCGGTCTGCACTATTCAGTTCCCAGCTACCTTCAACAGGCTTCACAAGATAATAACCATTATGATCTTCCAGAATTTCAGCTTGGAAAACCTGATGCGCTCCGTTGGAAAAACCTTCAATCTGAATACAATTATTCTTGAAAACAAATCGACCAGTTTCTACCAGTTCGTCAGTATTATATTTCTTTTTATCTACATAGAGGTATCCGTCAGCTTCATTAAATCTGAGGGTAAAATCGAAATATCCTCGGTCAGACAGTTCATAGCTTGCTCCGTTTGCATAGTCATAGATGGTGACACGGTTATCAATCATGCCAGATCCCCAACTGATTGTAGAACACAACTCAGGCAAACCGTCACCGGTGAGGTCGCAGAAATAGGCGTTCCAGATGGGCATTCCGGTATACAACGAAGTGATTTCGTTACCCGTAACAGCCATCATTTCTCCATAAGTCCAACGGAAAGTCACATCCGGGAACTCTGGAAGATTAATCTCATGGCGACCACCCCACTGCATCTCATCTGGTGTTTCAAGATAGTCAAACCATTTTGTAACAGACGGTACAGGTTCAGCAACTGCGACATCTCCTCCCACACAGATTCTACTCAAATAATCTTGGAACTCTCCGTCGGATACAACATACCGTTCTCCGTTCCACTCTATATCCACCATACCATTGTTGGAGAAAGAATAACCGTTTATCCGGATATATGTGCCATCCTTCAGGAGTGCGCTGATTTGATATCCCGGTGTGAATCCACCATATTCATCGCTCTTCTTCGTGTTCTTGACCCTGGCCAGCCGAGAACTCAACTCACTAATCTGTGCGGGATTCATTTCAATAGCCACCGTGTCATCCGCATTTCGCATATCAAAATGATTTGCGGAAACGATGGTGTGTGTTGCTTCATCGAATTGGAATCCCATCGGGTTGGTCAAAAAACAGACCGCAACGATCACACAGGCAATCACTGCAAGAATGATAATCCAGAACGCAGGTTTCTTATAATTCATCACGGATTTCACACGATCTTTAACACCAACTTCACCAAAGGCGAGTGGGCAGACCGCAATCATGCGACGGTTGACGCTGCAGACCACAAGAGCCTGAGTGTAATCGGCTCTCTGCTCGTTGCCAAGTTCCTTGATGACTTTTTCATCACAGGCAAGCTCAATGTCACGGCACAACAGAACATAAGCCAGCCACATCAGAGGATTGAACCAATAGATTGTCAGCAAGAGAAACCCCAGGGGTTTCCACCAATGGTCTTTACGACGAATGTGCGCCTGCTCATGGGCAACAACGTGTTCCATATCCTGTTCGTTCATGCTGAACGGAAGATAGATTCTCGGATTGATAATACCAAGCACAAACGGAGAGCTTACATTCTCGCTCTGGAAAATGTTGTTATTGTAGTGAACAGCAGTATCAACTTTTCGATTCAGACGCTGATAGCTGATAATAGTATAGGTGGCTAAAAGCAGAATACCAATAATCCAAACAATGGTAAGAATAGTCATCACGTTATTACCATTGTTTGTGGGAACAGTAACACCTTCAAAATACCGATCTCCAAGATAATCATTTATCCGGTTATCAATGGGAGTAATGCCGGTCTGAACATCGAAGCTCGGCCCGGAGATTATTTTTTCAGGAAATGTCTCTGCACTTGGAATCAGGCTCAGTGCACTCTCAAAAGAAAACGGGCAGATCAGTCTGACAGCCACGATGCCCCAAAGCAGAACATTGACCCACTTGGGGGCTTTCTTCAAAACAAGTCTGAGTATCAGCACAGCCACGACAAGCCAGCTTGCCGATATACTCATGTTAACGATTTTTAAAAACAGGTCGCTCATTATTTGCCTCCTCTCCGGATGCAGTCGATCATACGCTGCACCTCGTCAAGCTCATCTTCGGACATATCCTGATGTTTCGTAAACGCAGCGATAAAAGCAGGTAGAGAACCCTCGAATTTCTTCTCAAGCAGTTCGTCGATCTCGCACGCCTGGGCTTCATCTTTGGAAACGAGAGAAGAAACAGTGCCATTATCATTCTTCAACACACCACGCTCTCCAAGACGCTTGATAACGGTATAAGTCGTAGTCCTTTTCCATCCGAGTTGATCCTGGCACAGCTTTACAAGCTCGACAGCAGTAACCGGCTCATGCTCCCACATAATCAAGCAAAAACGATATTCACTTTCATGGATCTTCGGAAAATCCATATTCACGCCCTCCTTGTCTACACCGTTAGACTTCATAAATAGTCTACCGCATTAGACATTCAAAATCAATAGAGTTCATAGAAAAGATACAACACCTTGCCCGCAGAATTTCTCCCACGGGCAAGGTGTTGGTTAGCTATCAAGCGGTTTGTGTTCAGTTACAGTTTTTAGATAAATTTCGGGATCACCGTTCAATATCAAGTCTGCATATCCAATCGGATCATTGTAGATCAGATAGTCCAATTCTGACCGCTGATACATATTGTCGGCAACCTCCTTTTCCACGGCGATGGTGTCA
>CAUHNW010000016.1:0-79730 GCA_959607825.1 uncultured Oscillospiraceae bacterium
GCCGTTCAACCTCTCAGTCCGGCTACTGATCGTCGCCTTGGTGGGCCGTTACCCCACCAACTAGCTAATCAGACGCGAGCCCATCTTTCAGCAATAAATCTTTGATCCAAAAGGGATGCCCCAAAAGGATATTATGCGGTATTAGCAGTCGTTTCCAACTGTTGTCCCCCACTGAAAGGCAGGTTGCTCACGCGTTACTCACCCGTCCGCCACTAAGCTGAATCATCGTCACCCCGAAGGGATCAGTCAAAACAGCTCCGTTCGACTTGCATGTGTTAGGCACGCCGCCAGCGTTCGTCCTGAGCCAGGATCAAACTCTCAATGATTGGTATTAAAACAGCTTGCGCTGTATTAACCGATCTTAAGACTTTGCTCTTAGCAAATACTCAAGAATTTTCGTTGGCTTATTCGCTTTTACACGATTCGCTCACTTGTTTCATGATCTATATCATGATAATTGTCCAAGGTGCTAAATTTCATGTTTCTCGTTGTTTAATTTACAAGGTACACTCCGCAAAAGCGGAACTCATTTATTATATCATGTTGTCTTTGATTTGTCAAGAACTTTTTTCGATCAGTTTCGATGAAGTTCGCGGCGTCTCGCTGACAGCCTGATTATTGTAACACACTCGATTCCGTTTGTCAAGAAGTTTTTTCACAAATCAATGTGTCTCAAGACCGGATCTGAATGATGTTTTCCTGCGCTCTCTCAAGCGCATCGGTATTTTACCAGAACTTAGCCTGATTGTCAAGCACCTTTTTCAAGTTTTCATTGAGATTTCCGACATTATATGATAAGATACCAAAAGACCATAGAGAGGAATGATCCTATGCCAATTAAGATCTCCGATTCTCTTCCCGCCCGTGCGGTACTGGAAAGCGAGAATATATTTGTTATGACGGAATACCGTGCCTTTCATCAGGATATCCGTCCCCTGCATGTATTAATCCTGAATCTTATGCCGACTAAAATTGTGACTGAGATCCAACTGATGCGAAAACTCTCCAATTCCCCCATTCAGGTAGACATTGATCTCATGTATACCAGCTCCTACAGTTCCCGGCATACTTCACCGGAATATCTGGATTCTTTTTATACAACATTCGATCAGATCAAGGACAAGCGCTATGACGGCATGATCATTACCGGCGCTCCCGTAGAAAACTATGATTTTGAGGATGTTGAATACTGGCCCGAGCTTGTTGAGATCATGGAGTGGAGCAAAACCCATGTGTATTCCACCCTTCACATCTGCTGGGGGGCCTACGCCGGTCTTTACTATCATCACCATATTCAAAAGCATAACACGCCTGCCAAGATCTTTGGTGTTTTCCCGCATCATGTCCTTGACAGCACACAGCCGCTCTTCCGTGGCTTCGATGATATCTTCTATGCCCCGCATTCCCGGAACACCGAGGTTTACGAAGCGGATATTCGGGACTGTGTGGAGCTGGAGCTGTTAGCCACTTCTCCCGAGGCAGGTGTTTTTGCCTGTGCCACCCCGGACAAACGTCAGATCTTTGTCTGTGGGCATTTGGAATATGATGCCGATACCTTAGGTTCTGAATATTGGCGGGATAAGAAGAAAGGACTCGACATCGCTGTTCCTCAGCACTATTATCCCGATGACGATCCCACCAACACCCCCATCGTCAACTGGCGTTCCGCAGGTCAGCTGTTCTATACCAACTGGCTGGACTACTATGTCTATCAGGCAACGCCCTACGATCTCCGGGACCTGTAATTTTTTCTGATCTGCCCTCTGCCGGCTTTTCGGCAGAGGGCAGTTTCTATCCTTGCTTGTATTCTATTAAAGCAGGCTGAAGCTGCCGTCCCATCAATGCCGCCTCCGCCGCTTCCGTTATTCTCGTCATATCCGCCTTCAGTGAGTCCGGCTTTTCCAAAGGATCATCCTGCCCAAAGGGTACAAAATAGATATTTCTGCGACCCATGAGCTCCATAATGTTTTTTCCGCTGGCGCCCAAACCGTCATTGGTAGATACTGCGATCAATACCGGTCTTCCGTTCCGCAGCTGGGCCTTCGCTGCCATGGTCACCACGGAATCTGTGATTCCGCAGGCCATCTTTCCCAATGTGTTGCCCGTACACGGCGCAATAACCAGCAGGTCCAGCAACGCCCTTGGGCCTATGGGTTCTGCCTCTTGGATGGTTTTAAGCGGTCTCCGGCCGCAGAGATTTGTCAGACGTGCAATATGTTCCTCCGCCGTTCCAAACCGGCTGTCTGTTTCTCCGCTGATTTCTGACATGATCGGTACTACGTCCTCAAACCTGTTGCAGAATCGCTCCAGCTCACATAACACCGGCTGAAAGGTACAGAACGAACCGCACATCGCAAATCCGATTTTCATTCCAACGTTCTCCCTTCTCCGTTCAGACAACTCCACACGGCCTCTGCCAGATTCTCCCCTGCCGTTACCGGCGCAGTCTTTCCCGGCAGCGCACGGCCCAAGACAACTCGCTTTTCCAGCTCCGCCGGAAATCCGCCTGGCTTTGAGGCCAGCTCCAACAGGACGCAGCTTTCCCCGATTCGCTCCGCCTGTTCCCCGGAGATCACAGTTCCCGGCACCGTATTGACAATTGCATCAAATTCTGCAAGTCCGGCCGGGTACTCCCCCGTCCGAACCACGCCGTACCCCCGCAGCTTCAGTTCTGCTCTCTGGGAAGGCTTTCTTGCTCCTACCGTTACATGCGCCCCCAAATTTCGAAGCTTTTCTGCTAGGAATCGTCCGATCCGGCCATAGCCCAGCACAAGGATTTTCGCTCCGGCCACCGTCCGGCTCATGTGGTGCAGCAGCAGATATACTGCCCCCTCCGCCGTTACCGCCGCATTGCGCAGCAGATATTCCTCCTGTTCCAAAAAGCTCACGCAGCGCACGCCCCGCTGTTGGAGCCACGCTTCCGTCTCCACTGGGAATCTTCCCCCAACCAGAACAGGCCGTTCCCCCAGCAAATATGGCAGCAGTGCCGAAGGCACCGCCTCCCCGCCAATGGCCAGCATTTCCTCCTGAAACGGCTCCATGGGCAGCAGAAGAAGATTTGCGCCGGAGAGCGCCTCTTCCAGAGACTCTGCCTGATCCTCCATTTCCGGCACACCCCAGCACCGAATGGGCAGTCCATCACCCCTGAGTCGGTGGACCGCCCAGGGGTATCTGCCGTCTCCCCCCAATACCCACGCATTTACCATCGCTTTCATTCCCGCATTCCTCCCCTGCATGCATCCTATTCCGCTGCGGAATTTTTGACAATCCCGCCACAGCCTAGTATAATAATGCCATCTTATTTTGGAGGAATATCATGACCCTCACCTACACCGCCGCACCGGAGGATGCCGGGCGAAAGCTTTTTTCTCTGCTTCGGTACCGGCTCCATCTCTCCGCCGGGCTGATCAAACGTCTGAAATACCAGACCGTCTTTCAAGTCAACGGCCAAATGGCTTATACCAATCATATTGTCTCTGCAGGCGACCGGATCACTCTGACCTTGCCCGAGGAGCAGGCCGACTTTCCGCCGGAAGCCATGGAACTGCATATTCTCTACGAGGACGAAGCGCTGATCGCACTCCACAAGCCCGTAGGGATCATCATCCACCCCTCCGCCACCAGGAACACCGGCACATTAGCCAACGGTCTGTTGGCCTATCTAGGAAGCGGCACCGTCCACCCGGTGAACCGGCTGGATCGGGATACCACCGGTGTAACCATTTTCGCCAAAAACGGCTATGTGAAAAGCATTCTCACAGAATCCATGGAAAAAGCGCAGATCCATAAAACCTATTTGGCCCCCACCTATGGCGCACTGCCCGAAAAGAATGGGGTAATCGACCTGCCCATTGACCGGGTCAACGAATCCTCCCTCTGGCGCACCATTCGGGAAGACGGCCAGCCCGCCCGCACCGCCTATGAGCTTTTACTGGAAACCCCCTGCTGGAATCTCTATGCGTTTCACCCGCTGACCGGCCGCACGCATCAAATTCGTCTTCATGCCATGGCCTCCGGCGCTCCCCTGCTGGGGGATCCCGTGTACCATTCCGAGGAATCCCTTCTATATTCTGATTCCATGGGGCTCTTCACCCAATGTCTGACCTGCGTTGAGATGACATTCCCACACCCCATCACTGGCAAGGAAATGACCATCACCACAAGACCGGAGTGGTATCAAAGCCCATGGTTCCAAGAATATCGATAAAAAAAGACGTGCACAGTTTTCGCTCGTGCACGTCTTTTACTCTATATCCACATTCTGTTTGTCCAGCCCTGCAAAAAACGCATCATAGCTGCAATCATAAAGGCGCCGCAGCTCCATCAACACGCTCACCCGGATATTCAGCTCTCCGGATTCATATTTCGCATAGGTGGTACGCCCAATATCACAACCACGCCGCTGAAGCTCTGCGCAGAGCTTTTCCTGTGAAATTCCCTTCTGTATTCTCAGCCGCCGCAGATTGTCTCCCATACATCGATCCCGCCGCAATTTCTGTTCCATTTCTTCACCTCTGGTGTTTTTTGACCAGTATTGGTAGCATTCTTTAGTATTTTATGCTATAGTGAGGAAGAATATTGACCGCTATACTGGTCAATCAGAAATTAGTTGGAGGTTTTTACATGGCAGATTATCAAAAAATGTACGCAGCGCTTTGCGGTGCCATTGATGATGTCATCGGCCCGTTGGAGCACATTCCGCTGGCACTTCCGCAAGTGAGAGCTCTGCGTGCTGCACTGCTGCATGCAGAGGAAATTTTTCTTGAAACAGACACCGCTCCACTAGAGGGGGAGATTCACATTCTGCCCCCTCCGGCAAAGTAAACTGATATAAAAAAAGACGTGCACGGTTTTCCATCGTGCACGTCTTTGATTTTCTATGAACTATGGTCAGTATACTACTACCATGGTTCCCACCGGGATATTTTCCGCCATCCACTCCACATCATCCTCCCGCATCCGAACACTGCCGCCGGAAACAGGCTTGCCCATGGTGGTGTCGGTAATATAGTGGGTCGATGCGTCATAGGGTCGGCTGGTAATCGCTTCGCCGCCGTTATACACAAGAACAGGCTTCACATAGGTATCGCCCAGATCCCATTTTTCCTGTAGCACGGAATATGTAAACACGCCGGTGGATGTAGGTGATGTATTCTTTCCGGTGGCACACTCAAAGGTCTCTGTCAAGGCCCAATTCCCCTCATAGCCCTTGAATACATTGACCTTCTGGGTATAGAGATTCACCCATACCAGATAATCCGTTGTGCTGTCATAGCCCATGGAATTCACAAATTCCGTCTTCATCTCTTCGGAATAGTCTTCGTCTGTGGTACAGTCCTCTTCGGAGATCTCCACATCTGCCGCACTGACCCAACCGCTTTCCCCGGTGTGGAGCTGCATGCGGATGGCAGTCATCCCCGTTGCGTCTTTCTTGTATTCCAGCAGCAGACCGGAATCCCCCTCCCCAAGACTTTCGGTCTGTCGGGTAAGATCGGCATCCTCATAGATCGCTGTGTCTCTGACTGCCGTTACCGGGATTTCCTCCGTCTTTACCAGCACCTCTGCTTCTGTAGAGGAAACCCGCTCCACATTTACCATGGTGCTGGAGGTCATAGTGTTGCCGTCCCCCAGATTGACATCCAGCTTTACTTCAGCAGTATCTGCCCCCTCCTGTGTGGGGTCGATCTCCACATTACAGCTGACCGTAGAACCCTCTACCAGCAGTCTCTGCGACTCATGGCCGACTTCTTCCCCGTCCACATACCAGGTAAGCTCCGCTGCCACGCTGTTTACAATATCTCCGAAGGCCGCCGTTACCGTTGTGTATGGGTGATAAGGGGAGATATCTCCGTTATCATAGAGCACCACTGTAGGATTCTCCTGAACGCTCTGCGCCTCTGCTTCCGCAATCAGCGCCTGCGTTGCCTCCTCCACTTGAGCTGCATTGTCCGCAGGTGCCATCTGTGTGGTATCCACGCCAAGGCTTTCCAGCGAATGGTCATCCTTTACGTGGATCAGACAGCGCACAAAGGTAAAAACCGCCCCGGCGATAATAACGAAGCATGCTGCTCGGTAAATCCATTTCAAAACGTTTTTCATAGCCTCACCACTTATTTCTGACTTTCTCTGCAAATCCAAAGAATCGATTCATATGGATCTCCCTGCCGTCATCCAGCACTGCCGTTCCTGTAAATGTGCCGAACACCTGATGCTGGTCAGACTGAAGCGGCCCGACTTTGGTCAAGGCACTGCGATCCAATACCGGCCGGAACACCGCTTCAAATCGCCCATCACTGGACGAGAAACGCCAGGGTGACATATAGTCCGCCTCCCCATTCCCCTTTGTGGGGATATGGAAGGTCACGTTTTCCAGCTTGTGTGCCTTTCCATCATAAAACAGCATGTTTTCCGTGGCTGCGGAGGTATCTCCAAAGCCATAGCCCAAATTAAACCCAAAGGGCACACCATCCACTGCACCGGAAGCGCTGGACCAGTACCAGGTATTGTCATAGGTCCAAACACCACGGCCCCAGTCCAGAACGCCAAAGCTGTCCTGGGGATTGAATCGGTACTGCCGCCCCAGAAACGTCACCTCTCCCGAGGCACGCATGCAGTTGATTTTCTGGTTATAGTAAAAAGCTTTGGGATGCCCCCGGAAGGGTGTGGCAATCACCATGGTATCCTCCGGCGGCTCTGTCAGGGTCACGCTTCCGTCAATGGGATTCCCGTCCCGGAAATCATCCATGTGGAACGTCAGCCGACGGGTATCCCCACGATTCTCAAAGAGCATCTGATAGCCGTTTCCACCGGCATAGATATCCCCGGAAGCGCTGGTTTCCGGCAGCTTCAGCTTTCCCATGGGCATTACCAGCATCGGAGACGTGGTCTGCTCCCACCTCTCCTGAAAATCCAGAAGGCTAATGCTCACAAGCCCCATATAGCCGTTGTCTGCAATGGTCAGTGCAAGACCGTATTCCCCATTGGTAATGAGATAGTAGTCCCATTCCTTCCTGCGGATGGCAGGCGCCTTGACGTCTTTCTTTCGATATGCAAGACTTAATTTCGTGTCCCAGCCGGGCTCCCGCAGGATGCCCAGGGAATCCAGCAGCGGGCCGGATTTAGCGATTCTGTGCTGCACGAAGCCTCTCCTCCATATACTTGTGGGCCTGATTTTCCAGCTTGTCCTCCAGCGGAGGCAGCTCATAGCCGGGATACTTCCGGGTCAGCGCCCACGAAAGCAGCATATCCGCCACCGCAGGGTTTTTGGGCAGCAGGCAGCCGTGGCTGTAGGTGGCATATACGTTCTTATAGCGCGCCCCCTCATAGCCGTCCTTACCGTTATTCCCATAACCCGAGAGCACCTTTCCAATGGGCTTTACCCCGTCTCCAAGGAAGGTCTGTCCGGAGTGGTTCTCAAATCCCACCACAGCGGTGCCGCCCAAATCATCACACTCATACATATAGTTGCCGATCATACGATCCTTCTGGCCTACCGTATAGAGATCCAGTGCCCCCAAGAAGTCGCACTGCTGTCCGTCCCATGTCTTATAGTAGCTCCCAAGGATCTGATAGCCGCCGCAAATGGCCAAAAAGGCCTTTTCATCCTCAATGGCAGCCTTGATCTCCGCAGTCTTTTGTCCCGCCAGATCGTTAAGCAGAACCCCCTGCTCAAAATCCTGACCGCCGCCGATAAAAAACAGGTCATATTTGGAGGCTTCCAGCGGATCTCCAATGGAGATTCCCTCTACATTGCAGTCAATGCCCCGCCACTGGAGGCGCTTTTGCATGCAGATCACATTTCCCCGGTCTCCGTATAGGTTCAGGACATCGGGATAGAGATGACAAATATTCAGTTCCATCATTACGCCTCCCAATATTCCTTGAAGCCATAGGTCTTGCTGATCTTATCCCGAAGGCCGAGCATTGCCGTATAGGTGGGCATCACATAAACAGGGTCCGGCTGCGCCGTGACTGCTTCCATGAGCTTTCCGTAGTCCTTTTCCACATGAATCTTCTCCATAGGGATCCCTGCGTAGAGGAATCTAAGGGCCATATCGTCTGCCCGGACGCCTGAAACATAGACAGCCTTCAGCTTGTCCCCCATCGTCAGCAGCTTTTCAAAATCCACATCCCAGATCCAGCTGACATCCTTGCCGTCGTTGGCCCGGTCATTGAGGCAGGCCGCAAACACCGCCGGTGTGGAGGTATTGGTCAGGAAGTTCAGCACCTGATTGCATCCGGCAGGGTTCTTAATCAGGATCATCCGTACCGGCGTCCCATTGATATCGAACTTCTCCATCCGGCCAAATCCGCACTGGAACCGGGACAGGCTATCCGCCACAGTCTTTTCCTCCAGCCCCATGGCACGCCCTGCCGCCATGCAGGCGCAGGCATTATAGATATTGTAGCCGCCGGGGAGATTCACCACGGCGGGGTATTCTCCCTGATCCGTGCCGAATACCACCTGGGACTGCTCCGCATCCGAGGATACCACCTTCGTCACCGCCACCTGTGGCTCCGGACGTCCATAGCCGCAGTGGGGGCAGTGATAGCCGCCCAGATGTCCATAGGTCACATAGTCATAGACATATTCATGCTTACAGTGGATACAATATGGCGCATCGGACACCTCGTCCACCCGATCCTTATAGATGGGCGTATTGACCCCATAGAAGATCACGGGATTCTCCACATCCTCATGGAGCGATGCGGACAGGGAGTCATCGGCATTGAGGCAAAGCACTGCGTTGGGGCTGTGAGAAATACCGATGCGAATGTTGTCCAGCGTATGGGTAACCTCGCCATAACGATCCAGCTGATCCCGGAAAACATTGGTCACCACCACGGTCTTTGCATCCACATAGGTGGAAATCATCTTAAAGGCCGCCTCATCCGCCTCGATGAGCGCATAGGGATAGCGGCACTTTCCGCTGAAGGTGCCGGAATTGGCTGCAAACTCTGCGGTTACACCGCTGAGGAGATTTGCACCGGTCTTATTGGCGAAGAAGGAGATTCCAGAATCGGTCATGGCCTGCTCGATCATTCGAGACGTAGTGGTCTTGCCGTTGGTGCCCGTAACGATCACAGTCGTTACGCCCTCTGCCAGCCGCCCGAGCAAATCAGGGCAGATCTTCAACGCAATTCTGCCCGGCATGTCCGTGCCGCCTCTGCCCAGCTTGCGGATGGCAAGCCGGGAGAATTTGCACATAAAAATAGCAAAAGAAGTTTTGATGTTCATAACTTTAGGATTATAGCATGTTTCCGGATATTTGGCAAGCTGGGACTTGCTCTGCCTCCGTGCTCCGCCCTCCCGGCACACATTTCACATTCCGTTCATTAAAAGTTCATGCAAATCCTGACAGAATTCCGTATACTGTAGATAGAAATAAAAGCCGGAGGAGACCCCTCCGGTTTCTCGGGATTCCCATGAGAATCCCCAATGCCTTATTGGAGGAACTTTTATGGACCCTTACGAGTACGATTCCGACTATCTGGATGACGCTTCTCCATATCAGGACTACTATAGCACCGGCGGCAGCTACCGTCCCCCCAAGAAGCCCAAAAACCACGGGTGGATTGCTGCAACCTTTGGTGTGCTGCTGCTCTGCATTACCGGTGGTGCCGCACTGTCCCGCAGTGCTCAGGAGGCAACGCCCCGTGAAGCAGGCACACAGGTCTCCCCGGCAGTCAGTGAAACCGCTTCAGCCGCCGCACAGCCTGATACGGTTCTCCCTGCCAATGCGGCGCCAACGCCGGATCCCACCACGGTGCTGGACAGCGGCACGGTGTTGACCATTACCGAGAGCACCGGTGAGACCCTGAGTCTTCCAGATATCTATAAAAAAGTGATTCCCAGCGTGGTTTCCATTTCCACCAGTATTTCCGGTGGAACTGCCACAGGCACCGGCATCGTGCTGTCCTCGGACGGCTATATTCTGACAAACTATCATGTGGTTTCCTCCGCACAGCAGATCTCCGTTCTGCTGACGGACGGGCAGGAGTATGCAGCCTGCCAGGTCGGCGGTGATGAGACCTCAGATTTGACGGTGCTCAAGATCAGTGCAACCGGGCTCACCGCCGCAGAGTTCGGTGATTCCAGTGCCATGGAGGTAGGCGACAGCGTGGTAGCCATTGGTGATCCCCTGGGTATTGAGCTCCGGGGTACCATGACGGACGGCATCATCTGCGGCATCAACCGGGATGTATCCATCGGAGACCGAACCATGACCCTGATGCAAACCAACGCCGCCCTGAATTCCGGCAACTCCGGCGGCCCTCTGGTCAATATGGAAGGGCAAATCATCGGCATCAACACCGCCAAGCTCTCTTCCTCAGGATATACCACCGCAGAGGGACTGGGCTTTGCCATTCCCATCGACTCCGCCAAGCCCATTGTGGATGAGCTCATCGCTAAGGGATATGTAACGGGCCGCCCTGCCTTCGGGTTTGACGTAGAGCAGCTGGAAAGCCGCATCGCCCTGTTCTACCGGCTTCCGGGCAGGCTGTACATCCGCTCCGTCTCCATGGAGTCCGATGCCTACAGTCAGGGCATCCGGGCCGGAGATATCATCACTGCTGTGGATGGGCAGTCCGTCTCCTCAGTAGACGACTTCAACCGCATCAAGAATCAATATCAGGCCGGGGATCAGATCCCCATTACCGTCTATCGTGACGGAGAAAGCTATGATCTCACCGTGACGCTGATGGATCGTGCAGACCTTGATTAAAGCAAAATACGTCCGCTGACACATTGCCGTCAGCGGACGTTTTTCATTATTGATACAGCGGCAGCAGAGCCGCACCAATGATCCCGGCATCATTCCCCAGCTGCGCCCGAACAATCCGGGTGCGCCGTGCGGAAGCTCTGGCATAGTCCTCCCGGTCAAAGACTGCCCGGACAGGCGCAAGGAGCCGTTCCCCCTGATTGCACACACCGCCGCCCACGCAGAGGACCTCCGGCTGAAAGATGTTCACAATGGAGGTCAGGCCGCAGGCCAGATAATCGATATACTGCGCCACCACATTTTTTGCGGTCTCATCCCCCTGCTCCATGGCATCAAAGGCCGTCCTTCCGGTGACGTTCTCCAGCTTTTCCGCCAGCTTCCACATAAGGCTTTGCGGATCGGCCTCCATGGCCCGGCGGGTCTGGCGGATCAGTGCAGTGGCAGAGCAGTAGGCCTCAAAGCAGCCCTTCCGTCCGCAAGAGCACGGCTCACCATCCTGTACCATCACAAAGTGTCCGATCTCTGCGCCTGCAAAATTGAAGCCGGTGAGCAGCCGCCCGCCAATGACCACGCCGCCGCCTACACCGGTTCCCAGCGTAACGGCCACAAGGGAATGACTGCCCCGTCCGGAGCCGGCCGCATATTCTCCCAGTGCCGCCGCATTGGCATCGTTTTCAAGAAACACCGGTTTCCCCAGCCGGTCTGACACCAGCTTTGCCAGCGGCGTGTTCTGGAATCCCAGATTGCAGCTGTATTCCACCTCGCCCCGCTCCGAATTTGCAATACCCGGTGTTCCAATTCCCACAGATTCCACTTGGGCCATCGAAATCTTGGCATCTTCCGCCGCCATGCGTCCACACCGAGCGATTCTATCCGCAATCTCCTCCCCGGAGGCCGGAAGTCCGGTTTTCACGGATGCTCTGCCCAGAATTTCCCCCTGCCGGTTAACCACACCGCAGGCAATATTTGTGCCGCCCAGATCAACGCCCAGATAATACACAGCCATTTCCCCTTTTTGTGTTTTGTTCATTGTATAATAGCATGCCGCATTCGTCAAGGTATCCCTTTCCGGCCTTGACAGGATTGTGGAAAACTGATATATTCCAGAAAAAGAAACGGAGGAATTCCATATGGATGATTGCATTCTCTCAAAACTAAACGAAATCACACTGCTGCTGGAACGCTCCTGTCGGCAGCAGCAGGAAATTCTCTCCCGACTCAACGCACTGGAGGGCAGTTCTGCTTCTTTTGCCCCGCAGGAGCCTTTTATATCCGTTTCGGAGCCTATGGAAATTCCCGAAATTCCATCCATCGAGTTTCCCTTCCGGCCTGAGGACACCCTTACCTGCCCTAAATGCCACATGATGCAGTCCTCCAGCCATAACGCATGCAGCCACTGCGGCGTTCCCTTTATTTTTCTCTCCGAGACATCCAATGAATCTTAGCCCTTTGCCGTGTACGGAATTCCCGTACACGGTTTTTAATTGGTTGCCTGACAGCAGAAAGTGACAGTACGAAGTCCAAAAATCATCTTGTATTCTCATTCCGAACCATTGTATAATAGTTTCGTTCCCGGAAGATTCCTCCGGATTCCATTAATTGACGAAAGAAGGCAGATCATGATGTCCAAGATTCAGGGAATTACATATGAACCTCCCGTGCGGGAAGCATTCAAAATGCCCACACTGGAAGAAATGATGGCAATGATGGGCGGCCCCGGTGGCGGCCCCGGTGGCCCTGGTGGCCCCGGCGGCCCTGGTGGCCCTGGAGGCCCTGGAGGCCCTCCCGGCGGTCCCAACACGCCGAAGACTCCTGTTGCCTTGAAGGAAGGCGGCAAGCTGGTGATGGGTGCTTTCGACAAAGCTCCTACCATCGCCGGTACCATTGGAGAAACCGAGGCCAAGGCAGTCTATATCGAATCCGATGATCCCGATGCCGGCGGCATCACGGTTTCCGGCGAGGGCGAAAAATACACCGTAGAGGACTCCACCATCTTCCTGCACTCCAATTCGAACGGTCTGGGCGGCAAGGGCTCCAGTCTCTTTGCCGGGGATCACTCTGAAATGACCATCAAGAACTGCAAGGTGCTCACCGTGGGCAAATCCCGCTGCTGCACCGCCACGGAGCAGTATTCCAAGATGTACATCTACAACAGCTACCTCCACGGTCATGGTGCGCCCTTTGGCCCCGCCGCTGCCAATCTGGAGGACGCAGGCAGCCCCCCTGCCGCACTGGAAATTCAGGGCAACTGCCGTACCCACTGCACCCAGTCCAACTCCGAGACCTATCTCTATGATTCCACCATCATCGGCGATGGCTGGGCCGCACTTTCCACCGATGGCTCCGAGGGCTATGTAAAGCTGGAGGCCAACAACTGCAAGGTGCAGACCATACTCTCCGGCTACGGCGCTTACGCCGATGGCTGCTGCCATGATTTCTTCAATTCCTGCGACTTTGATGTGGCCGATCAGGCAGGCATCATGGCCGGTGAGTGTGATATGACCTTTGACGACTGCACCGCCGTCTGCGGCAGCTATTTTGCGCATATCCACTGCGTCATGGGTATGCCCTCCGAGGTAGGCACGCTGACCGTGCGGAACAGTGCTGTCAACTCCGTCAAGGATGCGGTCTCCATCCGCAGCCAGAACGCCATTGTCAACATTGAGCGCAGTGACATTACCGCAGACAACGGCGTATTGGTACACTCCATTGTCAACACTGATCCCAATGCCACCAAGACCGGCGGCAAGCGGGTATATGGCATCCACGTCCACATCAAGGACTCCGAGCTGGAAGGGGCGATCCTCCATGAAGATCCGGATCGTGAGATGAATGTCTACTTTGAGGAATCTTCTCTGGTGGGTGCCATTCAGGGTGCTATTCTCCACTTTGATCAGGACAGCACATGGACTGCCACGAACCAGTCCTCTGTGACCATCGTTGGTCAGGTGAATATCGATCAGATCGATGCCCCCGCCGGTGTGACCATTCAAGCCATCGCCGGCAAGGCCGGTACCTATACCCTTGCCTCCGGCGGCATGCTGGTGGCAAAGGAAGCCTGATTTTATTCCGTCATGGGCGTGCTGCAAAATGAAAATTTTGCAGCACGCCCTCAAGATTTCCGGCCTTTGGGCCGGAAATCTTTTTGATTGTTCCGCCCGGATATGTTATACTCACCCTGCGGGACGCATTGGCGCCCCACTGAACTACAAAGAAACGAGGTTTTATTCCTATGGTAGACAATTTTGAACAAAAGCTCCGGGAATACGCCCACCTGCTGGTGGAGGTTGGCATGAACGTCCAGCCCGGCCAGACGCCCCGAATTGCCGGAACCATTGACTGTGCCCCTCTGATGCGGCTTTGCGCCGAGGCGGCATTGGCGGCCGGTGCCCGGGATGTCATCGTAGACTGGACCGATGATTTTGTTTCCCGCCTTCGTTTTCTCAAATCAGACGAGGCAGTGTTCTCCGAGTTTCCCAGCTATCAGCAAGCAAAATTTGACTATATGACCGAGCATCAGAATCCGGTACTCAGCATCGACTGCAGTGACCCGGAGCTGCTGAAGGGTGTGGAGCCCCAGCGGATTCAGGCATGGCGGCGGGTTCGTGGCACGGCGCTTCTGGGCTACTATGACGCCATGACCGCAGGAAAATTCCAGTGGTCCATCGGCGCCTACCCCACCGCCGACTGGGCAAAGAAGGTCTTCCCGGACAAGTCAGAAGGCGATGCCATCGATGCCCTGTGGAACGCCATTTTCACCGCCTGCCGAATTTCCGGTGATGGTACTGCCGTGGCCCGCTGGCGGGAGCATGTGGATACCTGTGCCCGGCGCTGCCGGATCCTCAATGACTATGATTTTAAGGCGCTCCACTATCAAAACAGTCTGGGTACCGACCTCACCGTAACCCTTCCGGCCCATCACATCTGGCAGGGCGGCAGTGAGGACAGTGCCGCCGGCATAGAGTTCGTTGCCAACATGCCCACGGAGGAGGTCTTCACAGCCCCCCAGCGGGATGGCGTCAACGGACGGGTCTATGCAGCCCTGCCCCTTGCTCTGGACGGTAATCTGGTCAAGGACTTCTATCTGGATTTTCAGGACGGAAAGATCGTGGACGTCCATGCAGAGATCGGCGAGGAATATCTCCGGTCCGCCATCTCCGTGGATGAAGGCGCCTCCTATCTGGGAGAAGTGGCCCTTGTGCCCTTTGATTCCCCCATTCGCAGCACCGGCATTCTCTTTTACAACACGCTGTTTGACGAAAACGCCTCCTGTCATCTGGCCTTCGGTTCCGCCTATCCCAACTGCGTAAAGGGCGGCGAGCTGCTGGATGCAGAGGGGCAGAAGGCTCTGGGCCTCAACCAGTCCATTACCCATGTGGATTTCATGGTAGGCACCCGGGATCTTTCCATTACCGGTATCACCCATGACGGCAGGGAAATCCCGGTATTTGTAAACGGAAATTTTGCATTTTAACACAGCGCAAAGCGGAGCGCCAGCCGGCGCTCCGCTTCCTTATTCTTCGGTGTTCTTTTCCCCCAGGGCTCTTGCCCGCTGGTATTTGCTGCGTGTTTCTTCGTGGAGGCCATATTCCGCCAACAGCTGGCTGCACAGGGGCGGCAGGCTTCCGACATCTCCGTAGAGTAGCTCCAATTCCAGCTCGCAAATGGGCTCCCGCTTTTCCCCGGAGAACAGGTATCCCAAATCTCCGGCAATTTCCACCCGAACCCCCTCATCCAGATACAGGCATACGGATTTTCGGTCAAAATCTGCGCCGCAGCATTCCACCAGCGGCTTGCCCTTGAGAATATTCTTCAGTTCTCTGGGGGCTCCCTGATCGATCAGCAGCGGGATCGCATCCTCCACATTGTCCACCAGACACTGCCACTCGTTGCGGGTGAAAAAGCCTGCGTCATCGCTCATATTTGCAGTCTTAAAGGCCGCCACCTTCTGGCCGCCCTCATCCCGAAGCCGCAGGGTCCACTTTCTGCGGTTGAGCTGTCCGTCCGCAGTGTCGTAATAGCTGCTGTGCATATGCCGGGTCACATAGTCATCCTTCATATATTGGGTCAGCTCCGGATCCTCCAGCACCTGACGCAGTACATCCTCACTGGGCACCCCGAGCTTCATTTCAATTTCTGTCGCCATGAACATCGCCGTCCTTTCACCTCTCCATTGTACCCGCTTTCCCGCCGATGCGCAAGAGGATATTGTGTTCCTTTTTCAGACGTTCCGGTTGACCGCCTCAGCCAAAATAATTGCATCCATGGATTTCCTCCTGTATTTCCCGACAGGATCGCCCGCCTCCTGTGTCTATAATGATTCCGTAAAACAAAAACGTCCACTTTCCACTGGATGGCACAGAAGGAGACAGATTCTATGAAACAGCAGCTCAAACGAAGGCCCATTCTTGAAAAGTGGTTTTATACTCAGTCACCGCTGGTCATCACCCGTCCCGCCCTCCGGGAAACTGCCGCATGCATGGGATTTTTGATTGCCGGTTTTCTTCTGTCCTGCGGCCAGCTGGCCGGAGCGCCGGTTCCGTTTGCACTGGGACTCATTGCTGCCGTGGGCGGCGGGCCCCGGGGACTTTGCAGCCTGATTGGCTGCGTTGCCGGTGCACTGACCATGCAGAGCTTCTCGCAGGGGCTGGAGCTCACCAGTGCCGCACTGCTCACCTTTGTGACCATGTACATATTCGGTTCCCTTTGGGTCACAAAGCAGAGCTGGTTTCAGTGTCTGGTTCCCGGGATCATGCGCGGCGCTGTAGGGATCATTTTTCTCTTCAGCAAGACACTGACGCCGCTGCTACTGGCTCATTTCGTGCAAAACGTTATGTTGGCCGCCCTGTCCCCGCTGGCCTTTGACAGTCTGCTGCAAAAGAAACGTCGGAGCGTAGGTTCCATGCTATCCGCCGGATTCCTTGTGGTGGGACTTGCAAGACTCCCCCTGCCCGGAGGTGTCAACGCCGGTATCATTGCCGCTTGCAGCCTTGCCGTGCTCTCTACACGTCGGACAGAGCCCGGTACCGCTGCTGCGGTAGCTGCGGTCACAGGTCTCGGACTGGACGCCGCAGGCGTGGCCGGAGGCCAGTGGAGTATGATTCTATGTGCCGGTGCGCTGGCCGGCAGCAGTATTCCACGGCGTCACCCGGTATTTCGCACTCTGCTTTCCATGGCCGGTCTCTTCGGCGCACTGCTCTACTTCGGCACGGTCTCCGCCTCGGTTGGGCTGAGTCTTGGCATCGGTATCATAGTCTCTCTACTGCTCCCCGGTACACTGATCACCGGGCGGGAGGACAGTGCCATTGAGCAGTCCTCCGCTCTGGTAGAACAGCGTCTTTCCGCCGGAGAGACTGCCCTTCGTCAGCTCTACAGCGCAATCGGTCTGGACCCGGAGGAAAAGGCCCAAGAGGAACGCGCACACATTTTTGACAAGGCCGCTGCCAAGGTCTGCCGCCAATGCAGCCGCTACAGCTCCTGCTGGGAGAAAAACAGTCAGGCTACCTATCACACCTTTCACGGTGCATTGGGCCCTATTTTAGATCGTGGAGAAGCACTGCGGGAGGACTTCCCGGAGGAATTTGCAAACGAGTGCCGCCATATGGAAGGGCTGCTTGTGGCGCTGAATCAGGAGCTTGACGGCATTACGGGCCGTTTTCAGTGCCGAAGCCGCAGTGAAGAAAAGCGGCTGGTGGCCAGCCGCAATCTGATCCACATGGCCGAAATTTTATCAGAAAATGCCCGGCAGCTCCGCAGCGTTCAGTGTACCCCGCAGGAAGCTTTCGACGTCAAAATCGGCGTAGCTGCGAAAGGACGGCATGGCTCCCGGCTCAGCGGGGATCGTGGTGTCTGCTTCCGAACCGAGGACGGACGGCTTTTCGCCATTTTATGTGACGGCATGGGGACCGGCGCTGAAGCCGCATCAGAAAGTGCCACCGCCATTTCGACCCTTTCCGGCCTTGTCCAGTCCGGAATGCCGCCGGAGGACGCCATGGATTTCCTCAACGGCATGTATCTGCTCCGGGACACCGGTTGCTTTTCCACCATGGATGTGCTGGAGCTGAGCCTTGTGAACGGTCAGGGCACCCTCTATAAATGGGGCGCCGCGCCCAGCTTTCTGAAATCCGGAAAATCCGTAAAAAAACTGGGGACAGCCGCACCACCTCCGGGCTTGGGCGTGGGGAGCGCCTATGGAGCGGAGATCATTCGACTGTCCCTTTGGGGAGGAGATATGCTGATCCTTTCCAGCGATGGAGCAGTAAGGGACGAAACAGAGGATCTGATTCGCAGCTATGACGGGGAAAGCGTCAAAGAGTTGGCCGCTTCACTGGTACAGCTGGCGGAGTCTGCCGGTGGGGAGGATGACATGACTGCCGCCGTCCTTAGGCTGGATGCACTGGCACCCTGACCTTCGGTTTTGGATCTGCATCATCACGGTGTTATTGTAGCGCCATGGGTGCAAAAAGTCTGTCGAAGTCCGGCGGGAAATCAAAAGAAATCCAATTTTTATACAGGATTCACGCCTGTTTTCTCTCCTGCCGCATTGGTTTTTATGGAAAATTCTCTTGTGCAACAGCCCCCGTTTTGTTATAATCTAGTGGAAACCGGCAATCCGCACCGGAAGCAACTAGAAAGAGGTGCCCAGCATGAAGAAAATTTGGATCACCGGCGCCAATGGCCGCGTTGGCGCTGCTCTTACCCGCTATTTCACGGGATGGGGCTATCGTGTATTCGCTACAGATCTTGAGGATTGCGATGTCTCCGATGAGGTCGCTGTTATGAAGCAGGCCACCCGGCAGCTTCCCGACGTCATTATCAACTGCGCAGGCTACACCAACATTGCCGCCTGTCAGGAAAATCAGGAGATGGCCTTTAAGGTCAACACCATCGGCGCACGGAATCTGGCAATGGCTGCCCAATCCTCCGGTGCTCTGCTGGTGCAGCTCTCCACCGATGATATTTTTGACGGTACCGCCTCGGTGCCCTATCATGAATTTGATAACGCAGCCCCTCGCAGCACCTATGGCAAGTCCAAGCTGGCCGCTGAAGAATTTGTAAAAACTCTGGCCGGCCGCTATCTGATCATCCGTTCTTGCTGGGTCTATGGCGGCGGCGGTGACATGGTAGAGCAGATCCTCACCGCAGCAGACCGCGGCGAGACCCTGAAGATGGCCAACAATCAGATTGCCTCTCCCACCAGCATCAAGGAGATCGCCCGCACCATTGCGGCTATGCTGGACACCCAGGAGTGCGGCACCTATCATGTTGTATGCAAAGGCGCATGCAGCCGTTATGAATTTGCAAAAGAGGTTCTGAAAAAGGCGCATCGAACGGCAGATGTCGAGCCGATTATTGTCGAGGATCAGCGCCCCAACTACTCCGTCCTTGATACCATGATGCTGCGCATCACCGGTGTAGAGGAGCCCAAGGAGTGGACTGCCGCGCTCAGCGACTATATCATCGAAAGTCATTTTTAACCTGCATGCTACCCCTGTATCGGGGACATGGGGCAGATAACAACATGGGCACACATGGGGAAATCATCCCGCATGTGTGCCCAATACATTTTTTGAAATATCGCAGCAAATCAGTCCTGTCTGTGATTACCCGGATCATCATGGAGCAGCTGCAGGATCGCAGCCTTGCTCTCACCGCTAAGCCCTTGCCCTCTGGACTGCGGGTTGCGGTTGCTTACAGTTTTCGCAGTAGTGAATAAGGTCATAAACAGTTTCTTCTGCATTGTATTCAGCTCTGCGTTCTTTTGCGTCAATTTCTTGGCCGAACGATGCTGCTTCAACTTCATAATTGCCATCCTTCCGGTCAAAATGGATGTTCAGATAGATTACAGCCTATAATCACCATGATCTTACTATATGAACCTGATTCTGTCAATATTTCCTTGCATGTCACGAAGTTTCACCGAGAAAGCTCGGAATCACGTACCGCAAATCAATCGTCATCCACGCCATTGCGCTTCGATCCTTTCCCCGAGCAGCAATTTTTGTTCATAAATTTTCCGAAAAAATTCAACATTTGTTATCACATTCAACTATTTCTGTGGTATGATACCAGAAAGAGCATACGGCGCTGCCGCAAAAGGGAGGTTTTCCTGTGAATGAAGTAAAAAAGCCCCGAAAGCCGTTGATCTTCTACTATGTTCTGGTGCTGCTGGCCATGCTGCTGATCAACATGCTGCTGGTTCCTTACATGGCAGAGCGTCAGGTCAAAGAAGTCGACTACGGCACGTTTATGGACATGACTGAAAACAAGGAAATTGGTGAGGTAGAAATTTCCGACGATGAAATTATTTTCACGGACAAAGACGGAACAAACTACTATAAAACCGGCGTCATGAACGATGACGGCCTTGTGGACCGCCTCCACGACTCCGGTGCAAAATTCTCCAGCGAGATTGTCCAGCAGATGTCTCCTCTGATGAGCTTACTGCTCACATGGATCCTGCCGCTGGTCATCTTCATCGGCCTTGGACAGCTGATGGCCCGTCAGCTCATGAAGCGAATGGGCGGCTCCAACTCCATGATGTTTAACATGGGCAAGAGCAATGCAAAGGTCTATGTGAAGTCCTCTGACGGCATTAAATTCTCCGATGTGGCCGGTGAAGACGAAGCCAAAGAGAATCTGGCAGAAATCGTCCACTATCTTCATGACCCCTCCAAGTATCAGGCCATTGGCGCCTCTATGCCCAAAGGTATTTTGCTGGTGGGCCCTCCGGGCACCGGTAAGACCATGCTGGCCAAGGCTGTAGCCGGTGAGTCCAACGTTCCCTTCTTCTCCATGTCTGGCTCCGAATTTGTGGAGATGTTTGTCGGCATGGGTGCGTCCAAGGTCCGCGACCTGTTTAAGCAGGCCAAGGAAAAAGCACCCTGTATCGTCTTCATCGATGAGATCGACGCCATTGGCAAAAAGCGTGACGGCCAGATCGGCGGCAACGATGAGCGGGAGCAGACTCTGAATCAGCTGCTCACTGAAATGGATGGCTTTGAGGGCAACAACGGCGTTGTAATCCTTGCTGCCACCAACCGTCCCGAATCGCTGGATCCCGCCCTGCTGCGGCCCGGCCGCTTTGACCGTCGGGTTCCCGTGGAACTGCCGGATCTCAAGGGCCGAGAGGAAATTCTGAAGGTCCATGCCCGAAAGATCAAGGTCTCTGACGATGTAGACTTTGGAAAGATCGCCCGGATGGCCTCCGGCGCTTCCGGCGCAGAGCTGGCAAACATTGTCAATGAAGCCGCCCTCCGTGCGGTACGAGACGGCCGGGGCTTTGCCACTCAGGCAGATCTGGAGGAGAGCATCGAAGTAGTCATTGCAGGCTATCAGAAGAAAAACGCCATTCTTACAGATGCTGAAAAGCGCATTGTGGCCTATCATGAGATCGGTCACGCACTGGTCGCCGCAAAGCAGACCAATTCTGCTCCCGTGCAGAAGATCACCATTGTTCCCCGCACCTCCGGCGCACTGGGCTATACCATGCAGGTGGAAGAGGGTAATCATTATCTCATGACAAAGAAGGAAATCGAGAACAAGATCGCCACCCTCACCGGCGGACGTGCCGCAGAGGAGCTCACCACGGATTCCTTCACTACAGGTGCTTCCAACGATATTGAGCAGGCCACCAAGCTTGCCCGGGGTATGATCACCCGCTATGGCATGAGCCCAGACTTCGATATGGTAGCGCTGGAAACGGTCAACAACCAGTATCTTGGCGGCGACACCTCCTTGGCCTGCTCCGCCGAAACACAGGCAGAGATCGACCGTCAGGTGGTGGCACTGGTGAAAAAACAGCACGCCAAAGCCATTGAGATTCTCTCGGAAAACCGTGAAAAGCTGGACGAACTGGCTCAGTACCTCTACGAAAAGGAAACCATCACCGGTGATGAGTTTATGAAGATCCTCAACAGTTGATTTTCCATTTACATCAAAAAGCATCGCAGAATGTGCTCTGCGGTGCTTTTTCTATGATATACTCCCATAAATCGTACCAGAGCATGATTATTGATATTTGCGCTGTACCCCCTTTTGCATTAGAATAGTTATATAGATAGCTAACCAAAAAGGAGAATCTTATATGGCATATGTCATTGATCGGCAGCACTGTTCCTGCTGCCACCGCTGCCGGGTAGAATGTCCCGTGGGTGCCATTCGCTTCAAGGGTGCAAAGTACTGGATCGACCCGGAAAAATGCATCGACTGCGGCCACTGCGCCACCGTCTGTCACAACGATGTGATCTCCAATCCTGATCTTCCAACACCCAAGGCAGAGCCTCACGAAAAGCTTGTCCGGCAGTGTGATGTGCTGGTAATCGGCGCAGGCGCTTCCGGTCTCGCTGCCGCCGCCCGTGCCGCCGACAGCGGCAAAAAGGTGGTGGTTCTGGAAAAGAACAAGGAGATTGGCGGCTCCGCATGGTACGCCCATATGTTCCGTGCCCAGTGGTCCGTCTGGCATCAGCAGGACGGCATCCCTGACCCGAGAGAAAAGCTGTACCGCCAATTTATGAAAAAGACCGGAAATCAGGTGGATGGCCAGCTGGTCAAAAACATGCTGGATGCAGACGTGGATTTTGTAAACTGGCTGATCACCGAGCACGACCTTGGAAAAGACTATGTATTCGGAGATGGCCCCTTCAACTCCAAGGGTCTGGTGGGCACCTATGACGAGCCCTACAACCACAAGCGCATCGACACCTCCATTGGCCCCGGCGGCAATGGTTGGTTCCTCTGCCGGAAGCTGCTGGGGATTCTGCTGGATCGTGGCGGTGAAATTTTCTACCATGCCCCGGCTGTCAAGCTTTTGACCGATGATACCGGTGCGGTCACCGGTGCGCTGGCCCGGGATCCCGGCGGCGAAATTGAGGTGCACGCCAAGGCAGTCATCGTCTGTGCCGGTGCCTTCACCCATAACAAAGAGCTTATGGCGCAGTTCCAGCCCATCTTCTATCGAGATGATGACAGTGAGCCGGTCCATATTTTCACCTGCGCCACCTGCACCGGCGACGGCATCACCATGTGCCGGGACATCGGTGCTGACATTGATTACGAAAAGCGCCGGGTCAATCTGTTTGGCCCAGCCCGCCACCCCTTTGGCACCTGCGGGCTCACCGCCTCCCGTGGGATGAGCGTCATGAACATCACCCCCACCGGCGAGCGTTTTCAGGCTCCCATGGTCATGACCGAGGTAAGCCCCCTTGCCCACACAAAGGAGCGCTATCTCTGGGCAGTTCTCGATCAAACCGCATTGGAAGACGCCATGGAGCACGCAAAGGGCCGTACTCCGGATGCGGTTGGCGTCGACATGGATCGTCTCTATAACAACTTTCAGTTTGAGATTGACCAGGAAGTGGAGTGGGGCAGCATTAAGAAAGCCGCCACGCTGGAGGGACTTGCGGAGGAATTGGGTGTAGATCCCAAGGTGCTGCTTGCCTCTGTGGCAGAGCACAACGCACATCTCCATGATCCCATGCCCTTTGGGCCTCCTCCCGGCGGGGATGGAGACGATGGCCCCGGCGGCCCGCCGCCGAAGCCCGGCAACGAGGGGGAAGATGACGATGAGGGCGGTATGTTTGGCCCCATGGATATGCCGGATCCCACCCCCATTGCAAACGGCCCCTTCTATGCGCTGTTTATCAAGCTGTTCCACGAAAATGCTGTCGGTGGTATGTCCACAGACTCCGATCTGCGGGTACTCCGTCAGGCGCAGCCCATCCCCGGCCTCTACGCCGCCGGTGACAACATCCGTGGCATCATGCTCCCCGGCGAGATCGGTGTCGCCTATATCGAGGGCGTTCTGTCCGCACTGACCTCCGCCTTCTGCGGCGGATATCTGGCCGGTGAGAAAGCAGTGGACTTTATCGAGCATCTGTAATTCGCACAAAACACCCCCCCAAAGGGCCTGCCGCGATTTCTGCGGCAGGCCCTTTGTCTATATTCCCTTGTACTTCCGTCTGGTTGCCATACCGCCCCGCAAGTGGCGTTCCGCCTTATTCTGATCCAGCACCGCCCGAACCTGTCGGTATAGCGCCGGAGAATACGCAGGCAGACGGGTTGTGAGGTCCTTATGTACCGTTGACTTGGAGATCCCGAACTTTTTGGCCGCAGCCCGCACGGTTGCTCCGTTCTCGATCATGTACGCAGCCAGCGCATAGGCCCGCTGTTCCATGCTCCCCTGCAAAAAGGCACCTCCCGAATCGATCTGATCCAGTGTATGCCGCAGAAAATACGATTATGCCTCTTGTCCCGGCTGGGGTGGGATCCTTCCGCCAGTATGCTGGAAATAGCGCCGGGTGATCTCCAAAAAGCTTCTTGCCGCTCCCGTCAGCACTGCGCCATTTCGGTAACAGACATATCCGGCCGGAATGTCCTTGGGACGCATCGGCAGCACATAGACCGGCGGCAAGGCAGGCTCATTATATTTTTGTCCCACAAAGGTCGTCATGGCCGCCTGCCCACTGATGCACAGGCGGGTAGCAAGCTGAATGCCGCCAGTCACCGGCAGATAGTTGGGATGAAAGTGATTCTGTTCAAAGCACTGCTCCGTCAGTGCCGCCAGGGGCGTCCGCCAATGCCTTGCAAACGGGCATCCTTCCAGCGCCGACAGGTCGCCTGTGCGCAGGCGCTGCCGGTGCGCCTGCCACTGCTCTCCATATTGCCGCTGCAATAGCTGATCCGAAATACAAACCGCCAATTGATCGGTAAACAGCACCTCACATTTGAATTCACTGCCCAGTTCCCGGGCGCTGATAAAAAGCGGCACATCCATCGGCAGCGGGTCATCCTGATAGAATTCCCGGGTATCCAGCCGTACATGGGGCTCCTGCCGGAGAAACAGCGCCATCAGCGGCGGCATAAAATCCGGGGTACCATAGTCCAGCATCCCCACAGTCAGTTCTCTGGCCGTCTCCCCCTGACACACTGCGATCTCCCGCTGCATCTGATCCAGGGTGTCCAGCACCGTCTGCGCCGCACGCTTTACCGCTTCTCCGGCCGGTGTCAGGGTCAGGGGATTGTCCCGGTGGAACAGCTGCGCCCCCACCTCCGTTTCCAGCTTTCGAATGTGCTGGCTCAGAGACTGCTGGGAAATATAGAGCCTCCGGGCCGCCGCATTGATGGTTCCCATTTCACAGACTGTCAAAAAATACTTACAGCTTCTAAAATTCATCCGACGCGCCTCCTTTTCTCCATCATAGCAGATCCTCCGTCATGGTACAAGTTTTTTCTTGTAGAAACAAGTTTTTTTCGTGTTTGTCATGTTTTTGAGAACGTGGTAAGATTGCACCAGAAAGAAAAGGTTTTCGTATTGTTTTTGTGCAACATGCGAAAACTGAAAGGAGTTTTTTTATGCCAAGCACCGAATTTCTCAACCGTCCCGGCAGCGTCTGGGAACGCACAAGCTTTGAAGGAAAGCAATTTCCGCAAATTCGAGCAGAAATGGAACAACTGGCCATCGCCGGTCTCCGCAGCTACGCCGATGTCAGCTGGGAGCCTGGAACCTGTGGGACCATCTCCGGCAAGTGGGTTCGCCCCAAGTCTCCCAGCGGAAGCCTGCTCTACTATATCCATGGCGGCGGCTTTACCCTGGGCTCCTCGGCCATTCCCCTGCCCTTCCTGCTGGAAATGAGCCATCGGCTGGGCATCACCTGCTTCTCGGCGGACTACCGGCTGGCCCCGGAGGATACCTTCCCCGCCGCGCCCAATGATGCCTTTGCGGGCTATAAGGGTCTTCTGGAGTTGGGCTATGCTCCGGAACGGATCGTGGTCTGCGGTGAATCGGCCGGCGCCACGCTGGCGCTGGATATACCCCTGATGGCAAAGGCCGCAGGACTGCCCCTCCCCGGTGCAGTTATCGCCATGTCCCCGGTGACAGACGCCACTGCCGTAGAAGAGGGCACCGTGCTGGAGGGCCTCGACAGCTCTGACAAGGTGCTGGAGGTCTATGCCCCCGGCCATGACAAGACCGATCCGCTGATCTCCCCCGCTCTGGGTGATCTCACCGGCTTCCCGCCCACATTTTTGAGCGTTGGCGGCACCGAGATTCTTCTAAAGGATTCTCTGATTTTTGCTCGGAATGCAGCCAAATCCGGCTGCGATGTGCGGCTCCATGTGGGCAAGGACATGATCCACACCTACCCGCTGGATCTCTGGGATTATCCCGAAGCCATGACCGCCTTTGAGGAAATGGAGCTGTTTCTGCGACAGCTGCACTTCTGATCATAGGGAATCTCCCGACGATCTGTTTGGAGTTTCAGACGAGAAAAGAGAAAGGATGAAATGAACATGACCGAACAAAAGAAGCACCTGAGCTATACCTTCTACCGTATCTCCATCGCTCTCGCAGTATTCATTGCATTTTTCCTGCAAACCTTCCTGCTGGTAGACGGCACCAACATCTTCATGTCTCACTTTACCCAGTGGAACGCCCGGGAAGTCAGCCTTCCCATCACCATTGGCGGCTATATCGCCATCGTCACCACCTTCCTGATTGGCTCCTGGCTGATCCGTCACAAAGGCCGTGGCATGATGCTGGCGCTGATCCTAGTCTCCGGTATTGCCACCGTGATGCTGGCCTTCTGTGAAAGCAGCTATCCTCTGTACTTTGCCGCTATCATTATCATCAACATTACGCTGGGCGCTCTGCTGGTATTGATGACTGCCATCATTACCAACTGGTTTAATTCCACCCGCGGACGTATGCTGGGCTTTGTCACCATTGGTGCCCCCTTCTCCACCGCTGTCTGCGTACCTGTGATTCAGCGGCTTCTGATGGCCGGTGTTGCATTCCAGTCCATCTTTCTGGTAATGGGTATCGTTATTGTGGTCTTTGGCGTACTTTCATTCCTGCTGGTTCCTTATCTTCCTGAGGACGTGGGGTATCATGCGGACAACGCTGACACGCCTGCTGTCAATACCGATACCGGCGCTACGCATAACTGGAGCCTTGCACGGCTGATTCGCTGCAAGGAAGCATGGCTGATCATGCTGGCCTTCGGCCTGATGATGCTGGTAAGCAATTGCGTCATGCCCCTGCTGTTCCCCCACTTCCTTGAGGTCGGCGTTTCTCCTGACATTGTTCTGAACCTGATGACCATTTCCGCTCTTGTGGGCATTCCCCTGAGCTATTTCTGGGGCTGGCTGGACGATAAGATCGGCACGAAAAAGGCCTGCTACACCTTGGCGCTTGGATTTACTCTCATGAGCGTCGGTATGGTCTTTGCAAAGTCCGGCAATGTTGTGATCGTTGCAATGGCTGTCATCGGCATCGCAGCTGTCGTTGGCGGCTCCCCCAACCTGAACCCCTCTATGATCGTCAATGTCTTTGGCGCCTCGGAGTACCTGAATATCAATCGCTATCTGAATATTGGCCAAAATATTCTCCGGCTGCTGGCGCTGGTGATGATGAGCACGATTCGTGATCTCACCGGCTCCTACACCCCCGGCTATGTGGTATGCGTATTGCTGTCCCTTGTAGCACTGCTGTGCTTTGTGGGAATTCGTCAGCGTTATACTGATGCAAAGAACTAATTTGAGGTCGTAACCGTCAAAAAGGCCGCCGCAGGTCAACCCCTGCGGCGGCCTTTCTATATGCAATTCGTAGTTTTCGGGAAATTACAGATCCATGGCCGCATGATAGCCATCGAAAATAGCGCCGTTGGTCTTCCCCACCTGATGGCAGTCACCGATAATCCGAATCACCGGCACATCCAGCGCCATCAGCTTGTCCACGGCAGCAGCACGCTGACCAAAGGCGTAGACCTTGCTCTCCGCCGGAATCATTACCCTGTTGCCGTCCTTGTCCTGGGTCTCAACGCCCGCATCCGTCACCGCCATGCAGCGGAGGCCGGTCTTTACATGGAGATTCTTCTGCTGGCCAAAGGACTGGAGCATGCCCACACGATGCATCCAGTTGGCATCCGGCGCAACACTGTCCTGCATTTCAATAATGGTCACATCTCTGCCGGTCTCCGCCAGGAACAGTGCTGTCTCGCAGCCCACCAGACCGCCGCCCATCACCGCAACGGTTTTGCCCAGCGCATCAAGGTTCGTATAGGCAGTGGTGGCATGCTGTGCCGTTTCAATACCCGGCAGTGGGAATACCACAGGCGTGGAGCCCAGTGCAAGGAACAGTGCATCCGGCTGGATCTCCGCCACCAGTTCAGGCGTCACCTCTGTATTTAATCGAACCTCTACATCCGAATGCTCCACCCGATAAATCAGATGATCCTTCAGACGCTTGAGGTCTGCTTTCAGGCTGTCATAGTCCGTAAACCTCAGAAGTCCGCCCAAGCTGTCCGACTGCTCCGCCAGAATGACCTTATGTCCTCTGGCCGCTGCCGTAGCTGCCGCCTCCAAGCCGCCGGGGCCGCCGCCTGCAATCAGCACCGTCTTTCTTCTCTTCGGTGCCGCTGCCTCCTGTGCATTCAGCCGTGCTTCATGTCCGGTTCTGGGATTGACAGCGCAGGCAAACCTTGTTTTTGTCTGCATACCGGTCAGGCAGTCGAGACACCGAAGGCAGGGGCGAATATCTTCATCATGACCCTCTCTGGCCTTCTGGGGCAGGAACGGATCGGCAATCAGGCTGCGCACCATGGCAACCGCATCGGCCTTCCCTTCTTCCAGCACCTTCTCTGCCTCGGCAGGCGTTACAACAGACCCCACCGTCACCACGGGACACTTGGTCACATGCTTTTTGACCTCCGCAGCATATTTCACATTTGGCATATGCGGCAGGAACATGGTAGGATGGGTCTTTACCGCAAAGTTGGGGTCTGTGTCGAGACCGGCGGACACATGGATCAGCTCCACCTTGTCCTCGATCATCAGGCAGAACTGTACCAGCTCATCCATGCCAAGTCCACCCTCGGCAAGCTCCGGCCCAATGCGGTATTCTATGGGCACCTTGGGTCCAACGGCCTTCCGCACCGCATCAATGACCATCAGTGGGAATTTTGCACGATTTTCAAGGCTGCCGCCGAACTCATCGGTACGGGTATTAAACTTGGGAGAGAGCATCTGATCCAGCAGCCAGCCGTGGGCGCCGTGGAGCATCACCATCTGGAAGCCCGCCTGCACAGCCACCTTTGCCGCTTCGCCATAGGCCTTTGCGATCTCTTCTAAATCTTCTTTGGCAGCACCCTTGACATGGGTGCCATTGAGCTTCACCTCATCAATGGGCCCAACCGTCTGAAATCCGGTGACTGCGGTATTGGAGATTCGTCCGCCGTGGTTGAGCTCAATGGAGGCAACCGCACCATGCTGTGTAATGGCACGGGCCACCTCCGACCATTTCTGTACCGTCTTCTGACTGAGAATGGGATGCCGGGGGGTGGTAAAGCCCCGTTCCTCCACAGGCGTGTCGCCTACGGTAACCTGCGCCACGCCGCCTTTGGCCTTTTCCTCATAATAGCCCACCATATAGTCCGTGGGGCTTCCGTCAGGATTTAGTGCACACATCATATTGGGGCCGGACAGCAGCCGATTTCGGAAGGTAAGTGTCCCCACCTGCATGGGCGCAAACAGCTTTGGATATTTCATTTTGAAAACCTCCTAAACGCTTTGATATTCATATTCTTTCCTACATTGTACGCAATCCGGAGCATTCTGTAAAATGCAAAGTGAAGGGGTGTGGCATAATCAATTTGTAATGCTGCGAACCGGCAGCATTTCAAATCCCCGAAGCGGCGCCAGCGATGCGTAGTACTGCCGCACCGCCGCCAGAGATGCAATTGCCGTAGGCGTCAGATACCCATCCTTTAGTTTGCTGAGGCCGATGACTCTGGCACAGCCGGGGCCATCGAGCTCTAAAAACCGAAGCTCCTGCCCTAAAAGGTCCAGTGCATGATTCTGTCTGGGGTCCTGCTGCGTTACCGGAACCAGCATCACGCCCACGTTTTTTGCCACCAGATCATAGGCAAAATCCGTCTCATCCCCAAGGAAGCAGATCTTCGGCTCAAACCCAGCCCGGCAGCAGAACCCCCGCAGCAGCTCTGTAAAGCCGGAGCTGCCATTATTAAAGACAAAACGTTCCCCCGCCAGTTCTTTCAGCTGCACCTGCCGCTGCTGCGCCAGTGGATGCCGGGACGACACCGCCAGACAGTAACACTCTCGAAACATGGGGTGCCACTCGATTCGTGGATTTCCCTCCGGCTCCGGGCACAGGGCAAAATCTGCCCCGTGGGTCTCCAGCTCATGCATGGTGTCTCTGGGCCCTGCCAGCTGGTGAAAGATCTGCATATCCGGGTGCCGGGGCAAGTAGCTCCGCATAAAACCGGTGAGCAGCTCCAGCGTAGGGGCCATGATCTTAACGCTGCCCTTTTCCACGCTGCTGTTGTCCGCCGCCTCCCGAAGCGCATCATCGTACTCTGCCAAGATCTGCTCCACCCGCTGCAAAAAGGCCCGTCCCGTATGATTCAGACGGATGCTGTTTGCCCCACGTTCAAAAAGCTGGGCTCCCACCTCCTGCTCTACACGGCTGATGGCCCGGCTCAGAGCCGGCTGGGTGATATGCAGTTCCGCCGCCGCCTGTGAAATATGCTCCATTTTCGCCACCGTGCGGAAATATGTAAGATAACTCAGTTCCATGAAGCTGCTCCTTTTAGCATACATTATTTTTGATACTAATATGATAGTTATAGCAATTTACAGAATACTATTTTGTGATTATAATACAATTGTCGTGGAAAAGCCATACGCTTTTTCCACAAATCCATGAAAGAAGGAAAGATGAATGAAAAAATTTCTCTCGTTGCTGCTGTCATTGACCATGATGCTCTGTGCATTCTCCGGCTGCGGCAACAATGCGGCGTCTTCCGCTGCACCAGGCTCTGACAGCACTCCGGCAGATGCACCTTCTGAGACTACCGCAGAAGCCACTCCTGCTGCCGCTCCTGCCGATGCCGAAGCGGACAGCGCAGTGGAGCCTGACTCCATGGCAGAGCCCGCCGATGGTGAAGAGGGCTGGTCTTATACCCCCATCTCCTACCCGCTGGCCGACACCCCCGCTACGCTGGACTACTGGATCACATGGGAGCTGTCCGCCGACACCATGTACAACGATGTCAGCGAGCATATCGCCCTGAAGGAGCTGGAAGAAGCCACCGGCGTTCACCTGAATCTGCTGGCACAATCTCAGGCCGCCGGTCAGACCAATACAAACCTGATGATCGCCTCCGGCGACTATGCGGATATGATCGGTATGTTCTCCTATGCCACCGGCATGGACGCCGCCATTGATGACGATGTGGTGGTAGATCTCAAGGATATGATCCCTGAGTATTCCCCCGACTACTACCAGTATTTGATTGCGGATGACAACAAACTCTGGAAGAGCGTTCAGACCGATGAAGGTCACATTGGTGCTTATGTCACCGTAGGTACCACGCCCAAGGTTGTCGATGGCACCATGACCTTCCAGTTCATGCTGGATGAGCTGGGCGTCAAGAAGGAAGATCTCCGCACGGTGGATCAGTACGAGGATTACCTCACTGCCGCCAAGAATAAATACGGCATGGCTGCTCCCCTGTATCTCCCCGGTGACTTTATGCTCGACGGCGATACGCTGGCCAACACCTATGGTGTTGCCCTGAAGGTAGACGCCATCACCGGTGACCTTCCCTGGATCGTAGAAGACGGTCAGGTAAAGTTCGGCTATCTGGAAGACGGTTTTACCGAATACGTCACCCTGCTCCATGACTGGTATGAAAAGGGGCTCATCGACTCCGATACCGCTTCCCATCCCACGGAGTACCGGGACGAGGATCTGATCGGACTGGTGGCCAACAAGCAGGTCGCTGTGTTCCACCGTGGTGATGGCCTTGTGGATATGCTCTCCGGCATTTCCGGCGAGCAGGTCATGCCCATCTACTTCCCCACGGTCAACGCAGATGACACCCTGCATGTGGGCGGCGGCGTGGACACCGTTTCCGGTGAGACCGGCACCGTCATTACCACCGGCTGTGAAAATCTGGAGCTGGCCATGCAGTTCATGAATTACTGCTACACCGATGACTGGGTACTGCCCAGCAACTACGGTGTAGAGGGCGAGACCTATGATATGGTAGACGGCAAGCCTCAGTTTGAGGAATGGACCTATACCACCGAAGGCCGCACCTTCAGCTCCGTGCTGATGGACTACACCTTCCTGGCCATGGTGGACGCCAATGTTGAGACCCCCGGCCGCTCCGAAGCCGCCCTGTCCTGCGAGGACACCTGGAACGACAACATCGATAACCAGAATGACTATCCTGTAGGTGCCGCCCTGACCATCGAAGAGGGCGACCAGTATAGCCGTCATGCAGGCGATCTGGTCACGTTGGTGAAGCAGTACACCGCAAAATTCATCACCGGTGACGAACCCCTGTCTGGCATTCCCGAATTCCAGCAGAAGCTCATTGACACCGGCGTTCAGGACTGCATTGACGCAAAGCAGTCCGCCTATGAGCGCTACATGTCCAGAGGCTGATCCCATTATAAATTCCCACCCCTGTCCCGTTCTGCGGGCCGGGGGCGGAAGCAAATACACAGGAGGTAATCCAATGCTCGAAACAAAAACCGTTACCGGCACATGGCTGGTAGAAGAAACCACTCATCTCTATGATCTTACAATTGCCGAGGGTGCAGCGCTGAAAGCACCGGAAGGTAAATTTATCGCCATGACCGTAGATGGAATCGGCTGCGACCCCAAGCCCGGCCGCTATCATGGAGATATTATCCTCACCGTAGCGGAAACCTATCACATGGCCCCCCATGCGCTGATGCGTCTGAACAACATCTCCCGGGAATTTACCGATGCCGTTGTCATCGAAAGCGGCAAGGTCATTGCAGAAAAAGGCGTTCCTGCACTGATTCAGGAAGGTACCGTCACCGGTGAAAAGGCAGAGGGCGTCTACATAAGCTCCACTGCCGAGAGCTTTAACGGCATTCTCGTCACCGGTGACCAGCCCTATCTGGTCAAGGACTGCAAAATGGAGCTGGACGGCTTTGGTGCCAACGACTTTATGGGCGTAGGCTCCGCAGTTGCCGCCATCGACACTGCCGATGTGACCATTGACGGCTGCGATTTCACCGTAAACGGCGTGACCCGCTGTGCCGTTCATGTGGGCGGTGACAGCCATGTGACGGTAAAGAATTCCCGGATCCAGAACACCAGCCCCGATTCCGACTGGCTGGGCGATTTCAGCTGGGCCTGCGGCTTCCTTGGAACAAACCGTCTCTGCCAGCTCTGCGACAACGGCACCGTTGTATATGACAACTGCGATCTCATCAGCAACGGCTGGGGCATTTTGTCCATTGACGGTACTGACAAATATAACGATATGCTGGTAAAGAACTCCCGTCTGACCCTCTCCGGCCCCAGAAGCCACGGCTATGGTGCCTTCTGCATTGGCGGCAACCACGTACGCTTTGAGGGCTGTGATGTGAATGTCACCGGCTATCCCCTGATGCTCCGTGGCATGATGGACAAGGGTCGTGCAGAGATCGTGGACTCCAAGATCCGTGGCCGCCGGTTTGGCCTTCTCGCCATGGGCGATACCCACAGCGTCTTGACCCTTGCAGGCAGTGACTTTGAAACGGACAAGTCCACCATGGTCTTTAAGGGCTCCGCCACCACCGTGAACATCACCGAAACGGCTATGCGCCCCGGCAACGGCGTGATCCTTCAGCTCATGGACAACGATGAGAGCGGCATGACCGGTCAGGACTTTAAGATCCCCGTGGGTGAGGCGGACAAGGCCATCGAGGGCCGTGACCTCACCACCGCAGGCGAGGACGATATCAATATGACCCTTACCGCCTGCCGTCTCACCGGTGATTTCTTCAACTCCACCACCAATATTCAGGCCAACAAGCGCTCCACCCAGGGCGGCTTCGGCAAGTTCCACGACACCCTCATCGGTACCGGTCAGGGCCACAACGAGCCCACCAAGGACGGTAAAATCGCCGATGGCCCCGATGCTCCCAAACCCGATGAGGATAAGCCCAAGATGGTAATGAAGGACCTGGACACGCCCAAAAATCTGGGTCTTACACTGGTGGACACCACCATCACCGGTGTCATCAGCTCCGCCACTCAGCACTATCGTGAGGGCCTCACTCTGATTGACGAGTCCAACCGCCGTGAGATGTCCAACATCACGCAGAAGGCCGCACCCACCGTCAACAACGGTGTCATCGTCTCGCTGGATCGTACCAGCCGCTGGATCGTCACCGGCACCAGCTATATCACCGCACTGGAGCTTGCTCCCGGCGCTGTGGTAGACGCCCCGGAGGGCAAGACACTGAAGGTAACACTGGACGGCAAGGCCATTGATCTGGCCCCCGGCCGCTTTGCCGGCAAGCTGGTTCTTACCGCAGAATAATACGAAAAGAAGCAATTTAACGCCCGCCGCAGAGCTACTTCTGCGGCGGGCTATTTTTCCCCGTTTATTCTTGCGTCTGGCCTGTGCAGTAGCCCAGCAGGCCCCGGCATCCCCGCTCCACCTGCTGCCATGTGGTTTCAAAATCTCCGGTATACCATGGATCCGCAATATCCTTTTTCTGCCCTGCAAATTCCATCAGCAGGTGCATCTTCTTTTCCGGATTTCCGCCGCAGATACGCTGCATATCCCGCAGATTGCGCTGCTCCATCCCAATGAGCAGATCATATTTTCCATAATCCTCCGGGTTCATCTGTCGGGCGCATTTCCCCTCGCAGGATATTCCATGCTCCCTCAGTTTTTCCCGGGCAGGAGGATAAACCGGGTTCCCGATCTCCTCCCGGCTGGTAGCCGCCGAGGCAATCTCAAAATTCCCGGCCAGCTCCGCCTTTCTCACCATATCCTTCATCACAAATTCCGCCATGGGACTTCTGCAAATGTTGCCCAGACAGACAAACAGGATCTTCATTGCGCTCACTCCTCTTGTTTGGGATCATATCACAGCCAACTTTAGAATGCAAATTTATTTCTCCACCTATATGACCAAGAACTCCAAAAACATACCAAAAGGTACAAAAGTGGTTCTTGTTCCAAGCAGTCCACTTCGGTAAGATAAAAGCGAGGATATCTTCAATTATTTTTCAATAAGGAGCGAATGAAATGGAAAAGAGTATGTTTCATCACCGAATAGCAGCCCTGATCTTAGGCACAGCGCTAACTGCCTCCCTGCTTGCAGGCTGCGGCAGCAGTTCCACCGTTTCGGCTGATTCTTCAGCCGCATCTGTTTCTGCTGAAGCCACGGCGTTAGAAAATACAACAGCGTCTGAAACAGACACCTCAGGAACCACCTCCGATAATTCCGCATTCTCCGATGCAGAACCGGAATCCGCAGTCTCTGCGGCGGATTCCACCGCCGCTGTTCTTCCGCTCTGTGATGAAACAGAAACCATAAGCTATTGGTTTGAAATGAGTCCCATGGTCGCAGGGTATCTCAACACCATGAACGACAACATCACCTATCAGTATCTGGAAGAGCTCACCAATGTCCATGTAGATTTCCGGGCTGTATCTGACGAAACCGCTCAGAATTTCAACCTCATGGTCGCCTCTGGCGACTGGGCGGATATCATGGTCTGGGGCAGCAATTATTACAGCGGTGGTGCAGTAAAGGCTGTAGAAGACGGCGTATTTATGGAGCTGACCGATGTGATAAACGAATATATGCCAAACTATTCGTCCCTGATTCAGGACAAGGATATCTATCCACAAGTTATTATGAATGACGGAAAAATCGGTGAAATCTTCCCCATTGACTGGGGCACCAGTAAGCCCGGCACCGGCCCCATCGTTCGCAAGGACTGGCTGGACGATCTTGGAATCGATCCTGCCAGCATCGAAACTTATGACGATTATCACACCATGCTGACTCGTTTCAAAAACGAAAAGGGTGCCTCACAGGCTCTGTATCTGGGGCCCTATGGCGTCCCCTACGGTAACTATTTGGCCGCAGGCTACGGCATTGCCGCCTACTGTGATCCCTCCAGCGATACCGGCTCCTTCTATCAGGAAGACGGCACGATAAAGTTTGGTCTGATCCAGCCGGAATTTAAGGACTATCTCACCATGATCCACGCATGGTATGAAGAAGGGCTGATCTCCTCTGACTACATCAGCCACAGCGATATCCAGATCTCTGCTGGTGATGTGACCGACGGCTCCACCGGTCTCTGGTATCATATGAGCCAAATCATGTCGGAACATGTTGCGCAGTCTGGTGACCCCAGCTTTAACAGCTGTGCCATTCAGGACGCTGTTAAAAATCCCGGCGACAAGACACAGCTGGGCAATTACTCAGACAGCCGGGTAGAACGAAACAGCCTGTCCATTTCCGGTGACTGCCAGAACATAGAGTTGGTCGCAAAATGGATCGACTTTGCCTTTAGCGATCAGGGCTCCATGATTTACAGCTATGGCATCGAAGGAGAAACCTATACGCTGGATGCGGGTGGGAATCCCCAGTTCACTGCCCTCATCACAGACAACCCCGATGGTCTGGGCATGATCACTGCCTGTAACCTCTACGCCATTCAGACAGGTGTCGGTTACGTGGACCAGAATCGTTTCCTGTCGGGCTACTCCGAAGCAGCACTGGAGGCCGGTGATATTTGGCTCAAAGCCTTGGATCTTGACCATCTGAAGATCATCCCCTCTGCCGCAAAGATGAGCACAGAGGATTCCCAGATCTACGCCGCCCACTATGCCAATATCGCCACCTATGCCGCAGAAAACATTGCAAAATTCATCACTGGTGCTCGCAACCTTGAGGAGTTCGACACCTTTGCAGCAGATATTGAGGCCATGGATATCGAATCCTGCACTGCCTGCTGGCAGAACGCTCTGGACACCTATCTGGCTCAGTAAATGCACGAGGATGCTGCAACAGTAGCATCCTCGGTTTTATAGATACATCGTGCCCTCCTTCGCCTCTTTGGGTGTATGTCCCATGTACTTTTGGAAGGCCCGATTCATCCGGTGACGGTTTTCATAGCCCACCGCTACAGCTACATCCTTGAGTAGCATATTCCGTTCCAACAGTTGCTGTGCCATCTCAATTCGCAGGCGATTGATCCGTTCCAATACGCTGTAGCCGTATATGGCCTTATAGCTTCGTCCCGCATAGCTTGCATTCAGCCCAAAATAGGAGGAAATGGTAGATACATTGAGGTCGGGATCCGTAAAGTTTTCGGTAATAAAGCGATCCATTTTCAGGGCCCATGCTGGAATCACAGTAGAATCCGGAGACTGCTGGCTCGCAAAGAAACAGTTGAAAATGGTATCGATCTGATCCATTATCTCTTCTACAGATTTTCTGTAAAGAATGCGTGGTGCCGTATCAAACACCGCCATTGCATCAGCACCAGCCAGTGGCCACATGCAGTCGAGCACCATTCGGAATTTGTTCAGTAGTGTATAGAGCATTGGCGTTGCAGCCTGAATCGTAATATGTCCAAATTGAAATTCCGCTTCCGCCATCTGATGTAGCAGCATCTGAAGCCGATGGAAATCATTACGTTCCAGCGCACTGAGGAACTCGGCCTCCCAATGCTTTGTCTGGCTGATTCTTTTGGAATCATAAACATCCCAGCCATTGAGCAGGACATCCTCATAAAAGATTACCGGACTTGTCAGCGACAGCATGGTAACAAAACCGGAAAGCTCCCGTGCCTGCTCGTATCCCCAGGAGATATGATCGAGATCGCAGGCAGTACTGGTGGCTGTTCGGAACCTTACCGGTGTTTCCAATGACTCGCTCCAGCCGCACAGGTATGTCCGAAGCCGTTCTGAAGCCGTCTCCAATTGGTGTTTTTCTCCGTATGGCACGGATAGCAGCAGGACGATTTCACGCCCCAGCACAGCACTGATCATCTGAAACGCTGGATTTGAGCTGTCTCCGCAGTGTTTGCCCAGCGCCTGCGCCGCAGAATGGAGTAAGGTATAGCGGGATGCTCCATGCTCCACCACAAGCTCCTGCGTCAGATTCATCGGAGTAGCCACAGTGCAGAAAAAGCATCGATTTTCTACCTCATATCCCAGCTTTTTGCTGATACCTATGATTTCCGAGTGAGACATATAGCCCTCCAGCAGCAGCTCTGTCAGGAAGAATTCCTGAACTTTCGGCATATACTGCGTTGGATATTGTCTTTCTTTTTCATTCATAATGACACCTCATTTACACAAGGAGTTGATCCCATGAAAGAAATAACATGCGATTTTGCCATCATCGGCGCAGGCCCTGCCGGTCTGGCTGCCGCTGTGCAAGCCGCACAGGCAGGCATTCGAACCGCCGTATTTGAAAAGACCGGCAAAACCGGCGGTCTGCGTGAGGGCGGAATTGGGCCCTTTGCCGTGGAAAGCCAACTGCAAGAACGTTCCTTTGTTGATCTGACTTGCCAGCAGGCCTTTGAATACATGATGGATTTTACACACTGGACCACCGATGCACGACTTGTCAGTGCCTATATCAATCAGTCTGCAGAAACCATTGATTGGCTCAGTCAGTTGGGTGTTCAATTTGATTCCGTCTCAGCCTACTATAAGGGCGGAAAAGCGACGCAGCACAACATTCGTGGAAAAAAGATCACAGTGATTTTGGAGGAACAGGCAAAGTCTCTCGGTGTAGATTTCTATTTTCACACCTCTGCGCAGTCCCTTACACTGGATTCCGGCCATGTCACCGGCTTTACAGGACTGGACGAACATCATAACCCTGTACATGTCCACGCAAAGGCTGTTTTGGTCGCCGGCGGCGGCTTTGCAGGCAATCGGGATATGGTAAAAAATGTAGGATACACCCAAGGTACCGACATCATGTACACCTTTGACATGTCCATCAACAGCGGCGATGGGCTGCACATGATCTGGAACGCTGGCGGCGCCAAAAGTCCCATGATGATGGATACCTATGTAGGGCTTACTGCCGGTTACGGTGGCCCGCTCGGCACTGCGCCAGCGCTGGCCTGCCTCCGCCAGCCAGTTAATCTGATGGTCAACCAGAATGGCCACCGATTCATGCGCGAGGATCTTTGCAGCAATCCCGGCTATACCGGTAACGCCGTCCATCGCCAGCGCAACGGATGTGCCATATCTCTTTTGGACGAACAGATGTATCAGGCATTCCTTCAGGCAGAAAAAGAACATCCTTCCGGGCCGCCTCCCAGCGATCCCACCGATCCACCTCATGTCCCAGAACCCTTCGAACGTTTTAACGGTATCCCAATGCCTAAAATCATACAGGATGCTCGGGAAAGCGGCTGTTATGACTTTTTCATGGCGGACAGTCTGGAGGAATTTGCCCAGCAGGCAGACCTGCCCTATGACACCCTTCATGCAACCATAGAGGAATATAATGCCGCTTGCGAAGCCCATGAGGATTCAATATTCTACAAGGCACCCCGATATCTCAAAAAAATCACAGGGCCCAAATACTATGGTGCCAGATTTTTCTGCGATACCTATGGTGGTCTGGGCGGTGTCACCATCAACGAACACGCTCAGGTACTCGATACACAAGATCAGGTCATTCCGGGGCTCTATGCAGCCGGAAACGATGCAAATACAATCTATGGCGGAGCTTATCCGTTCTATCTTTGTGGAAACACATCGTCCTTTGCCCTAAACACCGGGCGGTTTGCAGGAAAACATGTGGCGGCCCTGCTCCGCGGAGTATCGCGCTGATTCCGCACGCTATAGCACAACTTTGTAGTTTTCTCAAGAAAAGCGGAGCGATTCAATTGTTGATGTAAAACCATTTTATCACACAAATCAGAAAAAGGCAAATGAGAGATGATATGATCAGTAAACAAGACAGTGAGCCTGCCGCAGCTTTGCGGCAGGCTCACTGTCATCTCTGCTCCATGGGCACATAGTTCCGCTCCGGGCACACGTTCTGATAGGCCGGACGAATGATCTTATCGGTGTTAATCAGCTCCTCCATTCTGTGGGCGCTCCAGCCCACCATACGCGCTACTGCAAAAATAGGCGTAAACAGCTCTTTCGGAATATCCAGCATCCGATAGACAAATCCACTGTAAAAATCCACGTTGGCGCATACGCCCTTATAGATTTTCCGTTTTCGGCTGATGATCTCCGGTGCAAGCTGCTCCACCGTCTCATAGAGCCGGAATTCCTCCTGCCGTCCCTTTTCCTGTGCCAGCTTTTCCACAAAGCTCTTAAATATCACCGCTCTTGGATCAGACAGCGAATAGACCGCATGGCCCATGCCATAGATCAGCCCCTTGTGATCAAAGGCTTCTCCACTCAGCACACAGGTAAGGTAGTGCTCCACCTGTTCCCGATCTGCGGTATCTGTCACGCTCTCCCGGAGATCGTCCATCATCCCCACCACCTTCAGGTTCGCCCCGCCGTGCTTGGGCCCCTTCAGGGAACACAGTGCCGCTGCAATGGCCGAGTAGGTATCCGATCCGGCAGAGGTCACCACATGGGTGGTAAACGCCGAGTTGTTGCCGCCGCCGTGCTCCATATGCAGCACCAGCGCCAGATCCAGTACTTGAGCCTCCAGCGCCGTAAACTGCCGATCCGGTCGTAGCATCATCAGAAGGTTTTCCGCCATGGTAAGGGATTCATCAGGGTTATGGATATAGAAACTGCCATCCTGGCAGTAGTGATTATAGGCATGATAGCCGTACGCAGACATCATTGGCGTGGTGGCAATGAGCATCAGCGACTGCCGCAGCACATTGGGAAGGCTCGTATCCAACGCATCCGGATCATAGGCCGAAAGAGTTAGAACACTTCGGGTCAGAGTATTCATAATATCATTGCCCGGTGCCTTCATAATCACGTCTCTGGTAAAATTCTGGGGCAGTGTCCTGCTCTGAGCCAACGCCCCCATAAATTTCTCTAACTGCTGTCGATTTGGCAAACTGCCAAACAACAGGAGATACGCACATTCCTCCGCCAAGCAGTGCCGCTTGGCGCTGTCTCCCCGCACCAGATCAAATATGGAATAGCCCCGGTAATAGAGCTGCCCCTGACAGGGAACCGACTCACCATTGAACACTTTTTTGCCCTGAACCTGAGAAATGCCCGTAAGCCCGGCCACAACACCTTTTCCGTTTTTGTCCCGCAGTCCCCGCTTTACGCCATAGGTATCATATAACGCCGGATCCAGCGTGCCGCATGCCTTCAAGTCCTCCGTCCATCGAACAATGGTTTCAAAATTCTGATACATCTCATCGCTTCCTTTCCGGCTGTGGGTATTATTTTTCATTATCATACCATTTTTATTTTACCTATTCAACAGTCCGAGGCTTCAACATCGTGAACAAACTGTAAATTTTTCTGCAATCAGAAAAACGCTGCTGTCAAAACGACGGCAGCGTTTCCTTATTTTCTTTGTCTGACATATGACGAAATTCTTGAGAGATCATTCGTCCGTCCGAATCAGGTTGCTGACATACGGGCGTTTACCGGACAGTACCTCGTCATAGAAATTTTGCTTCCACAAGAGACGAAATCATTGCAGCAAATCATCAAATGTAAGGGAGTTATACGATTATGAAAGAATTTACTTATTCCTATCCTACCAGAGTCTATTTCGGAGAGGGCAGCGCCGCAAAGGCACTGCCCGCAGAGCTTCCCAAGGTCGGCAAGACTGTGATCCTGGCCTATGGCGGCGGCAGCGGATTTTCCGATACGCAGGAAACCATCGCCAAGCTGGAGCCGGGTGCAGCCATGCTGAAGGACAAGAGTATTTCCAGAAGCAGCATCGAAGATACCCAGCCGGAGATTATCAACTGGCTCCAAAGCATCGGTATGCTGAACGCCAATCCATAAAGGAATCTCCATATCGTTTGCTGCGTTCTGGCAGCGGGCCTGTGCCTGTACGGCCTGTATCAATTCGTTGATCGCCGCTTTTGGGAGGAGCTGTTCCATCGGATCGACTATCAGAAGGAATATGACTATTCCCAGTCGCTGCCCGCTTATTTTGTCGGAACGGCTGCGCTCTCCGCCCCCTTTGTTGCGGCGGCGCACTACGGAAAAAAGCTGTTGGTCGGCAGAAAGCGCCGGGAAAGCAGCAAAAATGAAAAGAATTAGCGTGCTTTTGCTTCTTCGCATTCTGCTGCATGGCAGATGTGCACAAGGAAGCCTCATGCCCCCCTCCTTTTATCCGCCGGACAATCCGCCCCAGACCGATCCGCAAAGGTATTAGGTCCGCAGGCATATACAAAAAGCAGCTGGAACACTCTGTCCCAGCTGCCCTCGGTAAGCTCTTATTCAGCCCAAATTGGCAGGCAGTTCCACAGCTTCGGTGAAATCCACAATGGCACACCGCATCGAAACTGAACTGCACACCTTCATATTTTACTGCTCCTCAGCATCCCGCTCTGCAATCACCGTTTCAAAACCAGCCTCCGCCTTTTTGATGGTGTCCGCAATTATTTTCTCCGCCATGCTGTGAAGATCCATCTGCAAAACCCGCTCGATCACCGGCTCATAGTCCTCTTTCGGCACATCAAAAAGCTTAAAGCAGCAGCTCAGATACCGCCGAAGCTTCATGTCCATGGTGAAATACATATCGCATTTTTTTGCCATAAATCCCCGCGTCACGCTGCTGGAGGCAATGTCGATCTCATAAAAGTCCTTTTCCTGAGCACCGGGCATATAGGCAGAAAAAATCTTCATCAGCTTGGGGGTCACAGCTGTATAGATATACTCCGAGGTACTGGGCAGGGAATATGTCATCACATAAATCTCCCGCAGAGAGCTGGACAGCTCCGTAATATGCATCTGCAGTGCCGTCTCCGTTGCATAAAGCACCAGCGGCTCTCCCTCAGGCACCATCTGCTCCACATTGCTGAACTGATTAGCAAACATCTGCTTGGTCAGCACCAGCAGCAGCGCCTCCTTGTTCTCAAAGGCCGCAAAAAAAGAAGACTGAGCCATCCCTGATGCCGCCATAATCTGTGAAGTAGTGGTACGCTCATAACCATTTTCCAGAAAAAGCTTCACGGCAGATAAGATGATTTTATTCCGCCTTGCAACTCCCTTGGGCTGTAATCCGTGCTTGGCCATAGCGCCATCTCCTCTTCTACAATTAAAGTCAGTTTGAATTTTTGATTGTAATTCATAATAGCATGCATTTCTACATCTGTCAATTGGCGGATGCACATTTTTCCAATAATCCACAAAACAGCCGTCAGTTCAAAAGGACTGACAGCTGCTTGTTTTCTTCTATTCAGGGGCGCATGCCGCTGCCGCCCTGCAGGGAGATGGTCTCACCGGTAATGTACTTGCCGCCGGGGCTGGCAAGGAACAGGCACACCTGACCGATGTCTTTTTCCGGGTCACCGAACCGTCCCATGGGTACTGCGGCAATGGTCTTTTCATAGAGATCCGGATACTGCTGCCGCCACGCCTTCAGCTGATCGGTCATCACCAGTGGGCAGACCACATTGCAGTTGATATTGTCCTTGCCCCACTCGTTGGCCGCCACACGGGTCATACCACGGATGCCCTCCTTGGCCGCAGCATAGGAGCTTTGCCCCAGCCGTCCGGAAATACCGGCGCCGGACGCAAAGTTCACAACAGATCCCTGCGCTTCCTTCAGATAGGGATACGCATGCTTCATGTAGAAAAACGCCGCATAGAGCCCGCTGTAGATTGCAAGGTCAAAATCCTCTTTGGTGTGGTCCACCAGCGAAACCCCGGACTTGGAGGCCTGTGCGTTATTGATGAGCACGTCAATCCGCCCAAAGGTCTCCCCGGCCTTTTTCACCACTTCTTCCACCTGCGCCTCTACACCGCCGTCTGCCTGACAGGTCAGCACCTGAATGCCGTAAAGGCGCTCCAACTCTTCTTTTGCCTCGTCCAGCTTCTTGGTATTGCGCCCGGTAATCACCAGATTGTAGCCCGCCTTGGCAAAGGCCGTAGAAAGGCCATAGCCAATGCCGCCGCCCTTTCCGCCACCAGTGATCAGTGCAACCTTTGCATCACATTTCATCGTTTTCACCTCATGTTGGATTTGCAGCCTTGCCGCATTTATTTTTCTATATTGTACCATGTGGCTCCGAAAATCCTTCATGCAATTCTTCAATACTGACATTCTTTTTTGTGAAAAATGACAATCTGCGCTGTATATTCTTCTCCTTCGACAGAATCCTGTCATTTTCGCTCTTTCTCCCATAAAAGCAGTAAAACAATAAATTATCTATTGACAGGCTTTCCTTCATATGCTAGTATAGATTTCGTCCGTTGAAGTCTCTTGAATTCACAATGAAGACTGGAGATCGAGGACACTCTGGAAAATCTCATTTCGATGAGTGCCGAAGGTGTAAGGCCGCAGGGCTGAATCTCTCAGGCAAACAGACAGAGACATACATCCTCCTATCTCTGCGGGATATCGGGGGTGCCTGTTTGTCTGTATCTTTTTCAGAGTGACCGTTTTCGGTCACTTTTTTTCATTCTAAGGAGGAAAAAGAACATGACACTGCTATCCATTGTACAAACCATCAACGCCTACCTGTCAGATTACATTCTGTTTATCCTGCTGATTGCGGTAGGCCTCTGGTATTCCATTAAAACCAGATTCGTGCAGGTTCGCTACTTTGGCGAGGGTATGCGCCGGGTATTCGGCAACCTGTCCCTGCGGGGCGAAAAGCAGACCCACACCATGACATCCTTTCAGGCCCTTGCCACCGCCATTGCGGCGCAGGTGGGCACCGGTAACATCGTAGGTGCTTCCGGCGCCATCCTCACCGGCGGCCCCGGTGCCATCTTCTGGATGTGGATTATCGCCTTCTTCGGCATGGCCACCATTTATGCAGAGGCCACACTGGCCATCATGACCCGCCGGAAGGGCGCCGACGGCTCTGTAAAGGGCGGCCCGGTCTACTACATCCGCACCGCATTTACCGGCGGCTTTGGCCGTTTTCTGGCCGGCTTCTTCGCCATTGCCATTACGCTGGCGCTGGGCTTCTTCGGCTGCATGGTGCAGTCCAACTCCATCGGTTCCACCTTCAACACCGCCTTTGGTATCCCCTCCTGGATTGTGGGCATCGTTCTGGTGGTCATCTGCGCCATCATTTTCTTAGGCGGTGTCAGCCGTCTGGCCTCCGTCACCGAAAAGATCGTCCCCATTATGGCGGCGCTGTTTCTGCTGGGCGGCCTTGTGGTGCTGGTGCTTCGGATCAAGTACATCCCTACTACCTTTGCCATGATCTTCAAATATGCCCTCCAGCCTCAGGCCATCATCGGCGGCGGCTTCGGTGCTGCCATTAAGATTGCCGTCTCCCAGGGTGCAAAGCGGGGCCTGTTCTCCAATGAAGCCGGCATGGGCTCCACCCCCCACGCACATGCCCTGGCCAACGTTAGCAATCCCCATGAGCAGGGCTGTGTGGCCATGATCGGCGTATTCATCGACACCTTCGTGGTGCTGACGCTCAACGCACTGGTTATCATCTCCACCCTCTACACCTCTGACGGCATTCTGGCCGGCGGCTATACCGGCGCTGTCACCGAGACCATCGGCAAGGCTAATCTGGCGCAGACCGCCTTCGGCAGTGTCATGGGCACCCAGCTTGGCTCCATCTTCGTTGCCATTGCCCTGTTCTTCTTCGCCTTCTCCACAATTCTGGGCTGGAACCTCTTTGGCAAGATCAATGTAGAGTACATGTTCAAGGGCAAGGCCACCAAGCTCTACATGGTCATTGCGCTGGTCTTTATTTTCCTCGGCACCCTCGCTTCCAACGATCTGGTATGGGAGCTTTCCGACATGTTCAACAACCTGATGGTCATCCCCAACGTCATTGCGCTGTTCGCCCTCACCGGCATGGTCGTCAAGAACGTCCGGGGCATCGACAAGGAAAAGGAATCCGGCGAAAAGGTTAAAAAGTAACTTTCTTCCGCACTGCAAAAACGCCTGTCACCGTCTCAAGCGGTGGCAGGCGTTTTTCTGATCTGATTATCCCAGATATTCTGCCGCAGCAGTACCGGCAATGTAGCCCTCATTGAAGGCCTGTGTCAATGCGGTGAACACACCCTCAATGTAGCCCACGCCCACATCGCCGGGGATCATGATGCCCCGAGTGGTGTCACCGGCTGCATAGAGGCCGGGAATGGGCTGGCCGTTTTTCAGTACCGATGCATGGTCGTCGATGGTCATGCCGCCCACGGCATTCTCGTGGAACATCTTGAGCTTAATGGCATAAAAGGGGCCTTTCTCAATGGGAAGCCGGGGCTTGGGACTACCGAAAATCTTCGCCATTGCCTCGGGATCCGGAGCGTCCTCGTCATCGTCCATCATCATCGGCGGCATGCCTCCTGCCTGCGGTTCTTCGTGGAGGATTGCCTCATTATAATGTGCAATATTCTGTAGGAACTCCGCCGCAGGGATCCCAAGCTTTTCCGCCAGTTCCTCCAGCGTGTCCGCCTTCACAATAGACTGGGCTGTGATCTCCTCTTCGATGACCTGCCGCCAGTTCTTCATAAATGCCTTCAGGTTCATGCCCGGGGACTGCTCCGGCTGCTCCATGGCGTCGGCAATGGCCGTCTCTGCGATATTGTCATCGACAATTTTCCAGATGAACCACTTGGGATCCTTGGTCAGGGGGCTGATCTCCTGCATGCCCATGCTGGCCTCAAACAGGTTGCCCTGAGAGCCGATCTGCATGCCGCTGCGATCCAGCGCAATATTCAGGCTCACGCAGGGATAGGGATGACGCATGGGGCCGAACATATTGACCCGGCGGTTGACATAGTCGATGTCTGCATCCAGTTCCTGACACATGAGGATGCCATCGCCGTTGCTGCCGGCGCCGGAGAAAACATGGATGGGCTCCTTCCCCTGATTCTGATAGAACATGGGCTGGAAGCGGTCCATCAGCTCCTTATTTCGGCTGAAGCAGCCGGTGGCAACGATCACCGCCTTGCAGGCGATCTCCACCTGCCCGCCCTGATCCTCCGCCAGAACGCCGCAGACTGCACCGGTATCATCGGTGAGAAGATGCTTGGCAGGGGTTTTATAGAGGATCTCCCCGCCCTTTTTCAAAAGATCATCCCGCAGGTGGGTGGTCATATACCAGCCGCCCTCGCCGGGGCCGATCATCTTATCAATTCGGGTACCTGCCCGCTCCCACTGGAAGGTTCCCTCCAGCCCAAGCCCCATGGGGGTCTTGGCCAACTTGTAGGCGCTGGCCAGGTCATGCTCATCGATCAGCCAGTCCACAAACTCTGCATTGGCCTCAAACATCCGCCACAGCAGCTTGGGATCCACATTGCCGTCCACCATTTTGAGGAACCGGTCATATTCCTTTTTCCGCTTGTCCTTTGCACCAGCCGCCGCATGCCATTTGCTCCAGTGCACCCGGAATCCGGCTGCATACCATGCGCTGCCGCCCACTTCGTGCATTTTTTCCAGCACAATGACCTTTTTCCCCAGATCTGCCGTCTTGGCTGCGGCCACCATGCCCGCAGCCCCTGCACCGATGACGCACAAGTCGCAGGTCTTATGGATCACATCATGGCCCGGTGTCTTTGGCTCCGGCTTCTCCGGGTTGGAAATGCATCCATTATGACATACCCGGACGCACTTTCCGCAGGAAATACATTTTTTCGGATCGATCCAATACTTTGCATTCCGGAACGTGATGGCATGGACAGGACATTCCACACGGCACTGGTGGCAGGCCGAGCAGAACTCCTGATTGATTACATAGGGCATAAGACATCCTCCTTTTTATTCTTTTCCCATTATATTATGGATTCTACCCTTCTGAAAGACCCAAAAACTCACTTTTCCCTGTCAATAATGCAACTGCTCCCCCATCTGTTCACGAATTGTTTTATTTTCGTTCAAACTGCCGCAATAGCTCATGGATATACTGAAATCATCAAAAGAAAGCAAGCACCTCCGGTGCATTCAGATAGATTCTTCATTTTCATGTTTTCCTCTTTTCTCCTTACGAAAAGGCCGCCCGGAATGGGCGGCCTTTTGCTTTGCCTGATTCACGGTCAGAAACAGGACGCATCACAGATTTACCGGCCGTAAAACCACGAACATCTGTTGATTTTGCGGATTGTCCCCCCCAGTTTCCCTGTGCTATAATTCCTCTGCAAAAGCGAAAGGAGATGGGTGCCCCCCATGGAAACAAAACGTCCGGCTCACATGATTGAGATGACCTCTGGCTCTCTGTGGAAAAACATCTTTCTGTTCAGCATTCCGCTGATGTTTTCCCAAATTCTCGAAGTTCTATTTAACCTCAGCGATGTGGCCATTGCGGGAAAGTTCGCCGGATATCTGGCTCTTGGCTCTGTGGGCTCCACCACCCTTCTGGTCTCCCTGTTTACCGGCTTCCTTCTGGGGCTTGGCAGCGGCATCAATGTGCGCACGGCCCATGAGCTGGGCGTTGGTGACTGGGAAGCCATTTCCAACACCATCCACTCCGCTCTGCTCATCAGCCTCATCACCGGATTTGTCACCTGCTTTGCCTGTCTGTTTTTTGCCCGCCCCATGCTGGGGCTGCTGGGCACCAAGGCGGAGCTGATGGACGGCGCCGTTACCTACCTTCAGATCTATGCGCTGGGTATGCCCGCCATGGGCATTTATAACTGCGGCAACGGCATTCTGAGCGCCTGCGGCGACACCCGCCGTCCCCTTTACTATTTGACCATTGCCGGAATCTTGAACGTGATCCTGAACCTGTTCTTTGTGATCGTCCTGCACATGGCTGCCGCCGGTGTGGCCATTGCCAGTGTCATCGCCCAGTACCTGTCTGCACTGCTGATTCTGCGGAACCTGCTCCGGCGAACCGATGCATGCAGGCTCCACCCTGCAAAGCTCCGGTTCCACGGCCCCTCCTGCAGGGCTATTTTGCTCATTGGAATCCCCACCGGCATTCAAAACGCACTGTTCGCCATCGCCAATCTCTTTGTGCAGGTGGGCGTCAACTCCTTTGATGCGGTCATGGTCTCCGGTAATTCCGCCGCCGCCAACGCCGACACCCTGATCTATAACGTAATGGCCGCATTTCACACCGCCTGCGCCAGCTTTGTAAGCCGGAATCTGGGTGCCGGAAACCGCAGTAGGATCATGAAGAGCTATCTCATCAGCCTTACCTACTCCTTTGTCTCCGCCGCCATTATGGGAACGCTGCTTTTGCGCTTTGGCCGGGAGTTTCTTTCCATCTTTGCAAGCGAGCGTCCCGTCATCGACGCCGGGATGCAGCGGATCGGTATTATGGGCATGAGCTATGCGGTCAGTGCTTTTATGGACTGCACCATTGCCGCCTCCCGAGGTCTTGGGAAGAGCATTCCGCCCACGGTGATCGTCATTATGGGTTCCTGCGTTTTCCGCATCATCTGGGTCTATACGATTTTCGCCCATTTCCGTACCATTCCATCTCTGTATCTCCTGTATGTTTTTTCATGGGCCATCACTGCCGCAGCGGAAATTTTCTATTATATGGTCTCCTACCGAAAGATCATGCATCCCATGGCTGCATAAAAATTGCGTGTGCTGCGTCCAAACAGCACACGCTTTTTTTACCGCCCCGCTTCCTGTCTCAGCCGTTTCCCCGTTCTGGGCATATACGATAATCCCACCGCATCCGCCAGCGCCCATCCAATGGGGATCGACAGCCAGATCCCTGTGACGCCCATCACCGCCGAAAGCCCATAGGCCAGCGCCACCCGGGTGCCCAATGAGATCACTGTCAGCACCACCGACATTCCCGGGCGCTTTACCGCTCGATAGTAGCCATAGAGCAGGAACAGGCAGCCGATGCCCATGTAGCAGGCGCCTTCTATGCGAAGATACGCTGCCCCCGCAGCAATCACCCCCGCTTCCTCCGCCTTTACAAAGATGCCCATCAGCGGCTCCGCAAAGATGCATACCCCCAGCGATATCAGGATACTGAAGCCAATGCTCATTGCAAATGCCTGCCGGGTGCCCTTTTGGATGCGGCCCAGCTGCCGTGCACCATAGTTTTGCGCCACAAAGGTGGAATAGGCATTGCCGAAGTCCTGCACCGGCAGATAGGCAAAGGTGTCGATCTTTACCGCCGCCGCAAAGGCTGCCATGATCTCCGTGCCAAAGCTGTTTACCAGCCCCTGCACCATGAGGATTCCAAAATTCATCACAGACTGCTGGAGGCAGGTCAGCGCTGACAGGCTGAGGATCTCCCGGAACATCCCCCGCTGCAGCTGCAGCTCTGACCGCCGAGGCAGCAGCCCCCGGCAGTGCAGGCAGACATATGCTGTAATCCCCACGCCGGACACATATTGGCTCACGACCGTGGCAATGGCCGCACCTCGAATCCCCAGAGAAAGCCCTGCCACAAACCACAGATCCAGCCCGATATTCATAACCGCCGATACCGCAAGAAAGACCAGCGGTACTGTGGAATTTCCCACCGCCCGCAGCAGGCAGGCAAAGAAATTATACAGGGAGGTGGCCAGCAGTCCACCGAAGATTACCACCAGATATTCTCCCATCAGGCCCTTCAGCTCCTCCGGCACCTGCAAGAATGCAAGGATCGCCCCAAGTCCTCCATAGACCACACCGCTTACCGCCAGCGTTGCCAGCAGGATCAGCACAAGGCCGTGAAATACCCCCTGCCGCAGCTGCCGGGACTGTCCGGAGCCTTGACAGATGGCATACAGCGCCCCTGCGCCCATGCTGAGCCCTAAAAAGATGGAGGTCAAAAAAGTCATCAGGGTATAGGCCGACCCCACCGCCGCCAAAGCATCGCTGCCCAGCACACGGCCTACAATCAGGGTATCTGCGATATTATAAAGCTGCTGCAAAAGATTGCCTGCAATCATGGGCAGCGCAAACAGTGCAAGGCTCCGAGCTATTGGGCCCTTCGTGAGATCCCGGTACATGGTAAGTTCATCACATCGCTTTTCTCCGACGGCAGCACCGCAAAGCCATAGGGCGCCTCCTCTTTTTCTCTATTGTACGATATTCCCGCCGGAAATGCAATCGCCGTTCCGGTGCCTCCCTCAGGAACGCCGGTATCCCGCCGCTGATGGGTTTCCCACCGCCGCAGTGGTGTTTTTGAAGATTTGATTAAACTTTATATAATGTCATTTTTTACGCTTGCATTCGCCGATCCATCGTGGCATAATGATAGAAAACTTGTGAAGAAACGGTGTAGATCTATGCAAAAAATCGCAAAATTCGCTTCTGTCAGCGTTCTCCCGCTGCTCTCAGTGCTGCTGACCTGTCTCTATCCCTGTGTTTTCCTATACGCCCATAATGCTGACGAGGCACCCTTTGCCTCGCTCTTTCCCTTTTTCGGCGTGTTCCTGCTGAACGGAATGATCTTTCTGGTGCTGTTCAGCCTCCTGTTTTGGAGCATCAGCCGCGGTGCCTTCTTTGCGGATCTGTGTATGCTGGTGGTCATCAATTTCACCATGCTCCAGACCCTGCTGCAAAAGCACTGGGAGTGGCTCACCCCAAAGATGCTGCTTTTCTTTTTTGCCGCTGTGCTGCTGACTGTACTGATCCTGCTGATCTGGAAACGGCCATCCATGAAGATCGCCTGTATGCTTTTGGCCTTGACCTTCGGCGCTCTGACGGTGCTCAGTCTGGGACTTGCCGCCATAACCAAGCTCACAAACCGCAGCTCCGACGATACGCTGGAAGCCTATGAGACCTACGAGCCCCAGACCTTTTCCGCTGCGCATCCCAACGTCTATTATTTTCTCTTTGACGGCTATGCGGGGCCGGAGTGCCTTCAGCACTACTATCAGTACGATAACGAGCCGTTTCTCCAAGCTATGGAGGACAAGGGGTTCACCGTTTCCCGCACCAGTCATAATTTTGAATCCCTGAAAACCGTCACCATTGTGCCGAACCTGTTGAATCTCAACTATGTGGTAAAAAAGGACATGTCCACCACCCAGAAGGATGCCCTTCTGGAAATGCCAAATCTCTTCCGCACCTTTAAGGACAACGGCTACCAGATCAATCTCTGTAATCACCTCAATTATATTGGCTCCACCGGCTGCAACATGCTCACCACCGATCAGTCCCAGCGCACCATCTCCGATTTTCTTTTGAAAAACAGCATCTACTGCCAGAGTAAGAAGATCAAGGATATCCTGAATGCCTACATCAAGGCCGACTATGTGGAAACCTATACCGGCCCCCTGTTCAACGCCATGGATGCCGAGCGAAATTGCTGGAAGCATACGGGCGGCGTCCCCACCTTTACCATGGGCTATCTCCAGTGTCCCCATGCCCCCACCATTCTGGACAAAAACGGCAAGCTGGTAGACAACTACGAAAATGTCGGTTGGCAGTGGGATCGTCCGGAGCTGTATTTGGGGCAGCTGCAATACATCAGCAGCTTTATTCTGGAGCTGGTCACAACGATTCAGGAGCACGATCCCGATGCGCTGATCATCGTCCAGTCCGATCACGGATCCCGTCAGGCCAACCATTTCTATGACATGGGCATCTGGGATACCTATGATCCCACGGTGGAAAACCCCTATATGCAAAATACATTGAATTGCGTCTACTATCAGAACCAGTCCTTCGCCATTGAAGGTGAAACCGGCATCAACTCCCTGCGCCTGATCCTCAATCAGGTCTTTGGCACGGATTATGCATCCATCAAGCCCCACAAGTATGAAAAGGGTCGCTTTGATACCCACCCCAGAGATGAAGCGCACGGATAAAAATTGGCTGCTGCAATTTTCTTGCAGCAGCCGATTTTCTTTTCATTACATATGAAAGCGTCTGCGTACTTCCTCCCGGAGAGAGGGCACCCGGCGCACCACGATCAGTGGGATCATCAGCGCCACTCCGATGGTCAGCACCACCAGCGACCACCTGGGCTCCCATACCCCGTGAAAATACAGGTCACAAAACAGCTCGATTCCCACCGGAAAGAACCCGGCAGCGCCGATGAGAATCGTGATGGTAGACAGAATGCTTCTCCCCCGCCGCAGAGGCAGCAGAACAGCCAGAAGCTCTGCCCCAAGCCAGATCATGATGGGCAGCGCCACATGCACATACCACGTGGAAACCCCATGGAGATTCCACGCAATCGCCAGCACATACACAGCCACCGCCGCCATATCCGCCAGCAGCTGGATCACCGGACTGAGCCCCCGCCGCAGCAGCGGCGGCACCAGAAAGATCCACAGCATCACCGCCGCACCGATGATATAAAGGCTCCACCAGCCTGCCCGCAGGAACAGATTCAAAATGCCGCAGCACACTGCCGCAGAGGCCAGCATGGCCGAGATCAGCACCGCCAGCTCCCACTTTGCCGTAATGGGCACCTCCTGCCGCTCCGGCGGAAAGGGGCGCGGGCGATCGTGATCCACCGGCTGTCGGGGATTCTGCACCGGTGTATGACACAGGGGACAGCGTTCCGCCGTAGCGTCCAGCTCCACCCCGCAATTGACACAATAGGACATATTAGCCTCCTAAGTATTCCGATTGGAGATCACCTTTACATGGATCCCCGCCTGAACCAGATGGGTAAAAAACAGCCGTTCCGTCTCGCTGGATACACCGGTGCCCGCAAAGGTCACCTCCAGCGTATCCCCATAGCTGATGGAAGCACAGTGGGGCGAAGGCCGGGTGGCCTGCCCCAGTATCACTTCCATTCGCTCAATATACGGCTCCATGGCTCCCGGCACCCGGAACGGCCCCGGGTTGGTATAGGTGGCCGTATAGGGACGCACCCCCAGCTGCTGATAGGAAAAGGCCATCACCGGCTGCTTGAGAAACATGGGGATGATTTGCAGCAGCCGGTTCCGAGTAAACTTCACATTGCCGGTGAGGACCGCACGCATCTCCTGACGGCTCAGATGCAGATTCATATAGCTGTGCACATACCGGATGATCTCCTCCAGACTGTACTCCCCCAAGCTGGGGTCAATACATGGGCGCACGGTCAGGATGAAGTTCCGCAGGGTTTCCGATGGGAACCAGCTCCGAAGATTGATGGGGATTGCCAGCGCCACAGGCCGAAGATGATGGGGATGCTCCGCCGCCTGCTTTTCCAGCAGGCTCAGCAGCAGCACCGCCGTCAGATACTCAGTCAGGGAGGCCCCGTGGGCCTTGGCCCGTGCTTTGACCTCCGCCACCGACATCAGCCCCATGGTCACATTTAATGTATAAAACGGCTCCGCCGCACTGACATTTGGATAAGCGGTTGCCTCCAGCTTTCCCCGAAGCACCCGTTTCCCCGCACAACGGCCATAGGCGTCCTCCAGTTCTTCGGGCTTCGGCGGCTCATCCACATTCAGGATGGACGGATCCGGTGGGATCTCCACCCCCATCTGCCGCAAGTACTCTGCCAGAATCGTCCGAAAGAAGGTCAGTGCACCTGCGCCATCGGAAATGGCATGGAATGCCTCAAAAGAAATTCTGTTTTCATAGTAGTAAAATCGAATCAGCCAATCGTTATCCTGCTTTTCCCGGATGGGCTGACAGGGGTTGGCAATATCTGGCTTCACAAAGGGGCCCGGCTTTTCGTTGGGCTCAAAATAGCACCAGAAGGCGCCCTTCCGGATCCTTACCCGAAACCCCGGAAAGCGGGGCATGGTGCGATCCACCGCTTTTTGCAGCTTCTCCGAATCCACCGGCTCTTTCATCACCGCAGAAAAACGATATACCGGCGCATACTTTTCCTTTTTCAGCGCCGAATACAGCACCCCCGCATTGTCCAATCGGTACCAGTCCGCATTTTTCTTCCGTGCCATGGTCTCCCCCCTTCCGCAGATTATTATACTCCACCGGCTTTCCGGTGGCAACCTCTTTCTTATGCAAAAGCGGCCGTCCCAAAATCAATTCTGAGACAGCCGCTCTATTGCTTGTTAACTCCATCAGCCGTTCAAAAAGCGGCTCAGGAACTCTCTGGTACGGGCCTGCTGGGGATGCTCAAACAGCTCCTTGGGGCTGCCCTGCTCGCAGATCACGCCCTCGGACATAAACACCACATGGCTGCATACGTCCCGTGCAAAGGCCATCTCATGGGTCACCACCAGCATGGTCATCCCCTCTGCGGCCAGATCCCGCATGACCGACAGCACTTCTCCCACCATCTCGGGGTCCAATGCAGAGGTCGGCTCGTCAAACAGCAGCACCTCCGGCTCCATGGCCAGTGCCCGGGCAATGGCCACCCGCTGCTTCTGTCCCCCGGACAGCTGCTTGGGTCGGGCGTTGATATAGGGGGCCATGCCCACCTTTTCGAGATACTGCATGGCGTTCTCTCTGGCCTCGTCCTTCTTCTTTTTCAGGACTTTGGTCTGGCCTACGATACAGTTTTCCAGCACCGTCATATTGGAAAACAGGTTAAAGGACTGGAACACCATGCCAACCTTTGCCCGGTAGGCAGTGGCCTTCATACCCTTTCCACTGATTTTCTGGTCGTGGAACAAAATCTCGCCGCTGGTGGGCGTCTCCAACAGATTGATGCACCGGAGCAGTGTTGACTTACCGGATCCGGAGGCGCCAATGATGCAGGTCACGTCTCCCTTGGAAACCGTAAAGTCGATGTCCTTGAGCACCGCATGGGCGCCAAAGGATTTGGAGAGATGCGCTACCTTCAAAATCTCGTCTGCCATATTACCGCCCCCTCTTCATCTGGATCTCATCATGTTCCGGACTGCGTTCGTCAAAATTGCTGCCCTTGCCGGGATGATTCAGCATGCCAGCCGCCGGAGTCAGCTGATCTCCTGCTGCCAGTGTATAACTCTCCTGTCCATCCAGCTTCTTCTCCCACATGCGCAGCAGCAGGGAGGCGATCAGCGTCATGCAGAGATAGCCCACCATTTCCAGTGCTGCGGAGGGGAAATAGAGATAGGTGGCACCCACCACGCCACGATGCACCGCAAAGAAATCCGTAAAGGAAATAATGAACATTACGGAGGTATCCTTCACATTGATAATGAAGTTGTTGCCGATCTGGGGCATAATATTCCGCAGCGCCTGCGGCAGGATCACATAGAGCATGGTCTGCACATGATTCATGCCAATGGCCTTTGCTCCCTCGGTCTGTCCGGGGTCAATGGACAAAATGCCGCCTCGAACGGTCTCCGCCATATAGGCGCCGGTATTGATGGATACCACCAAAATTGCCGCTGCCCATACATTGGAAAACTGTACCTGCTGATTGGTGAAGTAGGGCAGGCCGTAGTACACAAACACCGCCTGCAGCACCATGGGCGTTCCCCGGAATACCTCCACATAGACCCGAACGATCACCCGGATCAGCGCCAGAAAAAACCGCTTGACCGGATGGTCGTTTTTGCTGTGAGGAATGGTCTGTAGGATGCCGCAGATAAATCCGATCAGGCAGCCGATCAGCGTTGCCACCAATGCCAGCATCAGTGTATTCTTTATGCCGTTTAAGTAGGAGCTTCCGTATTTGCCCCAAAGCTTTGCAATATCTGCGCCCAGCTGCGCAAGCTGTTCCATGGTGCATACCGTCCTTTCTAATTTTTCAGACATGAGGGGCGAGAGGATCGCTGTCCCCCCGCCCGGCTGAACTATGTCGTGTCGTGCTTATTCGCCTACCGGCTGAATGGCAATGGCCTCGGCCATAATGTCATTGAAGTCATCGGCCGTCATGCCCTCCAGTGCGCCGTTGATGGCATCCACCAGTGCGGTATTGCCCTTCTTTACAGAAATACCGATGTTGACATTCTCAGCCCGCTCCTCATCGGTGAACTGGAAATCGCCGTCTGTGCCGGAGAAATCCAGAATCTTCATATCCGGGTAAGCTGCCACTGCGCCCTGTGCCGTGGGCATGTCCGTGCAGATGTAATCTACCTGATTGCTCTCCAGCGCCATGAGCATAGCAGGCGCCGTCTCAGAAGCGGTGAGAATGTTGGCATTCTCGATCTGGGGCAGGCACTTATCATACCAGATGGTGGCGATCTGCGCCGTGCAGGAGCCGCCTGCAAGATCCGCAATGGACTTGGCGTCTGCATACTTGCTGTCGGACTTGGTGACGCAGACGATGGTGGCGTAGAAGTAGGGGCCTGCAAAGTCCACCTGCTCTGCCCGCTCGGCGGTCATGGACTGCCCGGCAATGGCTGCGTCAATGGTGCCGGTCTGCACTGCGGGAACCAGAGAGTCCCAGTCAGAGCGGATCACCTCCAGCTGCCAGCCGTTGGCCTCACAGATTTTCTTGGCGATCATGATGTCATAGCCGTTGGCATACTCGTTGGAGTCCTTAATGGGCACAGCCCCATTGCTGTCGTCGGTCTGGCTCCAGTTATAGGGGGCATAGGCGCACTCCATGGCCACGGTAAACACGCCGTCCTCCAGCCCGGGAATGGCAGCACTTTCGGCACCGGAAGCAGCCGTCTCAGCGGCAGTGGTGCTTTGCTGCTCCGATGCAGCCTTACTGGATGCGGCGGCAGAGCCTTCGGAGCTGCCGCAGGCAGTCATGCTCACTACCATAGTAAGAGACAGCAGCAGTGCAATGAGTTTCTTCATAGTGATCATCCTCCATTTTCTAGTGTATGGGATTGCATAAACAAAAATCAGCCATGGATACCTGTGCGCATCCATGGCTGACCATTATACCGGTTCCGATACTGCCATGCTCATAGCGCTCCACAGAATTGTGGCAGTCCGGCGGATGTTCTCCGACGCCCCAGGCAACAGCTTGCAGGTACAACACTGTCCCTTCGGCGGCATTCCCTTTCCCCGGGATCGGATACCTGTCCTTGATCCCGGCTACTGATGTTTGCCGCACCTCTATTCGCATTGTTATGTTGAAGGTATCATAGCACCATCCTGCATGGCTGTCAAGGTCTCCCGATCATTTTGGGGCTTTGACGAAACAGGGCCCTTCTTCCCCCAGAAAAACTAGGAATTTTGACGTGTGCCGCAGCCTCTTCCCCGGCTGCTGTCCGGACTGGGCAGCGCCTGCGTTCTGGGGCGGTCTCCGCAGCCGCCTCTGTCCCCGCTCCGTTCCCTGCGCTCCCGGGCTTCCTCTCTGTCCCGATCTCCGCTGCGCTCCCGGCTCTCTCCTTCTCCGCAGCCGCAGCTGCACCGGTTCTGTCCCTGCCGGCAGCTTCCGCAGACCCGCTGCTGGTCGGATTCCGGGAAGAATGCCTGCACCGGGAACTGCATTCTGGAAAATGCCTCGCAGGGATTCTCCGGCATACCGCATCCCTGATCACAGCACGCCTTCTCCGGCATGCAGTAATCATAGCTGGGGATCAGCAGCTGCGTCTGCCGCTCCATGCGGATCAGGCTGAACTGTCCCAGTGTTACGGTGAGCATCCGGTTCATGCCGCTGAACACCAGCCCGCCATCAAAGGCCGCTGCCACCGTTTCCGGCAGCTCCTCGCCCTGACAGCTGCAGGATGGCCGCTTACAATGGCACACGTCCTGAATTTTGGCCCGCAGGATCACCGGGTCAATGGCCTCTACCACTGCTCTGGGCTGCTGGCTGGTCTCCTGGGTTCCATCGCTGGCAAAGATCTGCGCACAGGCTTCGCCGCCATACAGGGTCACCCGTTTATTGAATACCGCCAATCCGTAGATGGTTGCCGGGCGAACCGCACAGAGCACCGCATCCGCAATGATCCGATAGTAGTATTGAATGTTGACGCAGTAGTAGCCCTCCCGGTATCCCATGGGCTCCGTCTGCACCTCTGCATAGAGCAGCTCTGCCGACCGAGCCTTCACGCTGCCTGCACACTCCAGCGTCTCCTGACTATCCTCCGTCAGATAGACCGCCAGATCCTCCATGCAGTCCTGATCCCGGCAGGCATCCATGATCTTCTGAATGCTGACACAAACCGCCTCTCTGACATTTCCAAAGTCAGAAACGGTATTCATGCAGTCTTGCATGATTCTCTGCCTCCTTGCTTGCAAATTCGGATTGCTTCCAGTGCAGTCTATGCCCATGGGGGAATTTGGTGTATTTTCTCCGAGGCTTCCACAGCGCAAAATCCCCTGGCGCAGCAACCTGCGCCGGGGGATCATTGATGTCTGGGTTACATATTTCCTACATAGGTGCCTGCCACATAGCCGCTGGACACCGCAAAGGACATATCGTTGAGGATCTGCTTTTTGATCCCCGCCATATTGAGGAACCGCCCGGAGGCCAGATCGCCCACCACAAACAGGCCGTCTACCAGACCGCCTGCTGCGGCCTTGGCCTGCATATGCTCGTCGATCTCCACGCCGCCAAAGGCGCCGTCTGTTCCAAGGGATGCCTTCACCGCATAGAAGGGCGCCTCATTCATAGGCGCCAGCCACTGGGCAGGCTTATAGCAATCCCAGTCCATTCCGGTTTCGGCGGCATGATTATAGGTGTCGATGGTCTCCTTCAGCTTCTGGGGCGGCACACTGATCTTCTCCGCCAGCTCCTCCACCGTATCTGCCATAAACAGTACGCCGTCGTTTTTCTCCAGCGCCGGAAGCATGTCTGCCTTGGCCTCTTCCATGGTCTCCGGGAAATGGCTGGCGCCAAAGGGCATGGCCAGCTGAGGCTGGGGCTGATTCTCCCCTGCCTCGATGGCATGGCGCAGGTTGTTTTCATCAAAGATCACGAATGCCTTGCCCTCGGGCTGCTCCACCAGCACCGATCCGGAATCAAATACGCCCATGCGGAGCTGGGAGCTCTCGCTGACAAAGCGCTCGCCATTGAGGTTTACATAAATAGAATATGCCGACCCCGCCATATCGCCCATGACCTTGCTGCGGCACATAGTCATGGGGCCCATCATGCGGATGGTCAAATTGGTGGTATCCATCTTTGCGCCGGCCTTTTCCGCCAGCTTCAGGCCATCGCCGGTATAGTTCCGGTTCATATGGGGGCTCTCTCCCATATAGGGCTGCGCCGCCGCCAGCTGGGGATAGAACTTCTTGACCATCTCCTCATTGCGGATCCACGCACCGCAGGCCAGAATAACTGCGCTGCACTGGAATTCCAGTGCCTCCTCCCCCTTGTGTGCCTTTACGCCGGTCACCCGGCCGTTCTCCGTGACGATCTCATCGGTAATTGTCTCTGTCAGGATCTCGCCGCCCAATTCCCGGAGCTTCTGGGATGTGATCTCCACAAACATCTTGCCGGAGCCTCGACCCGGCCCGCCGTACTGGGGCCCCAACGGTCCGTCCTCCTCGTCAAATACATACCGCCCCACGGAGTACTTATCAATTTCCTCCTTGGGCGCAATGGAGCAGAACCAGTCAAAAAACTGCCCGGTACCCTTTATCATGGAAGCGGCCAGCTTCCGATCCAGCCGCCAGAAGGTCTCGTCCATGCGGTTGCGCATATATTCCGCCGTGGTGTCCGGCAGGTTCCGCTCCTTCTGCCACTGGCTCCCAAAGGTACGCATGGTGGACGCCATGACCATACCGCCGCCCAGCCGCTTGTCCTTTTCCAGCACTACCACTCGCTTGCCCAGCGTTGCCGCGCGGCAGCCTGCAATGAGTCCACTTCCACCGCCGCCGATGACCACCAGATCGCACTGCTTCTTTATCATAATCAATTACCTCCCATTTGTTACTTTCAACTCAACATATTTTACCACAGCTGTTTCTTTGAAACAATTAGCAGTTTCTGTGCCCTGCTATCATTTCCTGTACATTTTACCGTTCCGGCGCATAGGATAGCCCGGGAGGTGATTATCTTGGACTTCGGCATAACCGGCGTGGCAGCCATTACTGCCCTGTGCTTTCTTCTGGGACAGGCCATAAAGCTCACCGGAAAGCTGTGCAAATGGATTCCGGTGCTCTGCGGACTGGTGGGATGTCTATTGGGGCTTGCAGGCTGGCAGGTCATCCCCGACTATCCTGCCTCTGATCCCATTACTGCCGCAGCCGTAGGGGCGGTGTCCGGCTTTGCGGCCACCGGGATCCACCAGATCTACAAGCAGGCCGTCAAAAAGTGAAAATGCGGACGGAGAAACGCTCTCCGTCCGCCAATATTAATTGATCACTTTTTTGCCGCTGCCAGCAGATCCCGCTTCAGGGTCCAGAGCTTCCAGCTGAGATCCACATAGTACTTATGGGGATTCTCAAAGCGCTTAACCTCGTCCCACAGGGTATCCTGCTGTGCCTTGCAGTAGGCCTGAATTTCCTTCAGCTCCGGCAGCTGGTATACCAGCTCACCATTCTTGAAGATCGGCTCCAACAGATCCCGCACCACATAGTTGTCCAGCGTTTTGACCTTCCAAGTTGCATTGGGGTCAAAGATGTCATGGGGCTGTTCAAAGTCGATGGTCTCATCCCGCAGGCAGATCTCGTCCGCCAGCGCCTTTCCGCTGTCCTTGTCATAGTAGCGGTAGACACGCTTAAAGCCCGGGTTTGTAATCTTGGTGGTGTTCTCACTGACCTTGATCTTCGGAATGATCTCACCGGCATCGTTCTCCACAGCCGCCAGCTTGTAGACGCCGCCGAACACCGGCTCACTGCGGGAGGTGATCAGCCGCTCGCCTACACCGAAGGTGTCGATCTGTGCCCCCTGCATAACGAGGTCCCGGATCAGGTGCTCGTCCAATGCATTGGAGGCCGTGATCTTGCAGTTGGGCAATCCGGCATCGTCCAGCATTTTTCTTGCCTTTTTGGACAGATAGGAAATATCGCCGGAATCCAGCCGAATGGCAAAGTTGGTAATGCCCTTGGGCACCAGCATCTCCTTAAATACCCGAATCGCATTGGGTACGCCGCTTTTCAGGGTGTTGTAGGTGTCCACCAGCAGGGTGGCATTGTCGGGATACACCTCACAGTATGCCTTGAATGCCTCATACTCGCTGTCAAACATCTGCACCCATGCATGGGCCATGGTACCGCCTGCGGGAACGCCGTACATCTTATCCGTCAGGGTGCAGGCGGTTCCAGCGCAGCCGCCGATGTAGGCAGCCCGTGCACCGATGATCGCCGCATCGGCCCCCTGTGCCCGGCGGGAGCCAAACTCCAATACGGCACGCCCCTGTGCGGCCCGAACGATCCGGCTGGCTTTGGTGGCGATCATGGTCTGATGGTTCAGCGCCAAAAGCACATAGGTCTCCACCAGCTGCGCCTCCAATGCCGGAGCACGAACGGTGAGGATTGGCTCTCCGGGGAAGATGGGGGTACCCTCCCGAACCGCATAGATGTCACCGGAGAAGTGGAAATTCCTGAGGTAGTCAAGGAACTTCTCACTGAATATGTTCTTACTCTTCAGAAACTCGATGTCGTCCTCAGAGAAATGCAGCTGCTGGATATACTCCACCACCTGCTCCAGCCCTGCCGCAATGGCAAATCCGCCGCCGTCCGGTACGTTGCGGAAGAATACGTCGAAATAGGCGATCTTCTGATTGAAGCCCATTTCCAGATAGCCGTTGCCCATGGTCAGCTCATAAAAGTCGCAGAGCATGGAAAGATTGCGTTGATCCATTTTCTTGTCCTTTCTGCCTTCCGTGCATAAATTCGGTTCCGCGGAAGGATCTTGGGGACTATTATAGCACAATTTCTGTCTGGCGGAGCAGTTTTTTTCTGTTTTCATGCATTCTTCCGAGATTTCCGGAATTTTCGTCAAATTCCCTGACTCCCCCGGCGTGCTCCGTCCCTTTTGCACAATCATTCCCCCGTGTGTTCCATCATTTCCTGAATCAGCTTGCTCATTTCCTCTGCCGTTATGCCCGGGGCATCGTAGATTCCGATGGAATACGCCGCACCGTCCGCCTGCCAGACCGCAAGACTGACCGCACCGTCATTTCCCTTCATGGTGACCTCCGTATTTTCCACCGTCACCTGCCAGCTGCCGGAATAATCATTATAATCCCCGCTGGGATCCTCGGTTCCCGCCCCCTTGCGGATGCAGAGCTCCGCTCCATTGCTCCCCTCATAATCCGCCTCCAGAATATCACCGGGGATCACCTGAAAGCTTGGCCCTTCATAGCCCTCCGGCACCGCCTGCGGCAGTGTAATGGAAAAGCCCGCCTGCGCCTCCGCCGCCTGCTGATCCGCTTCGCTGACCCATGGATTGGGAATCTGAGCATCCCCCGAATCCTCTGCGCTCTGGGGTGCCCGGAGCGATGAATCGGCAACGGCATCCCGGCTGCTGCCGCAGGCCGTCACCAAGAAGCCAATGCAGAGGCTCAGCAGAAGCGCCGCTGCCATTTTGAACTTCTTCATAGAAACCATTCCCTTCGATTTTATCTGACCATAATGACACCGCAAAACGAAAAAGGTTCCCGGCAGCTAAAATAAAATGCCGGAGAACCTTCCCCATTGCGGGATTCGTCTCCGGCATGTTCTATTTTTGTCTATGGCAGCCGCCGCAGTTCTTACAGCTTCCACAGCATTTCTTCCCGCCGCAGCCGCAGGCTCCATGGCGCAAAAGGTACCACACCGCCCACAGCGCCCACAGGATCACCAACAGTAGCAGCACTATACTTGGCACGTCCATTTCATTGTCCCTCTTATAACAGCACCATCAGCTGATAAACACCGCAGGCCACCAGCCATGCCACTGCACACTGAGACACTACCACAATCAGCGCCCATTTGCCGCCCAGCTCCCGCTTGACCGATGCAATGGCAGCCACGCAGGGAGTATAGAGCAGCGAAAACACCAGAAAGCTTACCGCCGTCCGGACGCTGAACAAACTTCCCAGCGCCGCCGTGGAACCACCCAACAGAACCGTCAGCGTACTTACCACACTCTCCTTGGCTGTGAACCCGGTAATCAATGCCGTAGAGATCCGCCAGTCTCCAAGCCCAAGGGGCCGAAAAATCGGAGCGATCCAGCTGCCCACCAGTGCCAGCAGGCTCTGGGCCGAATCCGTTACCACATTGAGCCGTGTGTCAAAGGTCTGTAGGAACCAGATGATCACCGATGCAAGGAAGATCACGGTAAATGCCTTGGTCACAAAATCCTTGGCCTTTTCCCAGATCAGCTGCGCAACATTTTTCAGTCCCGGCATCCGATAGTTGGGCAGTTCCATAACAAAGGGCACCGGCTCCCCCTGAAAGGCAGTCTTTTTCAGCAGCAGCGCATAGAGGATCCCCACAATGATCCCGGTAAAATACAGCCCCACCATAACAAGCGCCCCGTGCTCTGGGAAAAAGGCTGCGGTAAACAGGGCATAGATGGGCAGCTTGGCCGAGCAGCTCATATAGGGTGTCAGCAAAATGGTCATTTTTCGATCCCGATCCGAGGGCAGTGTTCTGGTCGCCATAATGGCCGGAACCGAGCAGCCGAAGCCAATGAGCATAGGTACAAAGCTCCGCCCTGAAAGGCCGATTTTTCGCAGCAGCTTATCCATCACAAAAGCCACCCGTGCCATATATCCGCTGTCCTCCAAAATGGACAGGAAGAAGAACAATACCACAATAATCGGAAGGAAGCTCAGTACGCTGCCCACACCGGCAAAGATGCCGTCAATCAGCATGGAGTGCACCACCGGATTGATCCCATAGGCCGATAAGCCACGGTCACACAGTGCTGTAACCCAGTCGATTCCCAGTTCCATCATATCTGAGAGCCATGCGCCAATGACCCCAAAGGTCAGGAAAAATACCAGCGCCATGATCCCCACAAAGGCCGGAATGGCCGTATATTTTCCGGTCAGCACCTTGTCGATCTTTCTGCTGCGGAGACGTTCTCTGCTCTCCCGGGGATGTACCACAGTCTCCCGGCAGAGGGCCGTAATAAACTGGAACCGCATATCTGCCAGTGCAGCCATCCGGTCAAGACCACGTTCCTGCTCCATCTGCGTAATAATATGCTCCAGCGTCTCCACCTCGTTCTGATCCAGATGCAGCGCCTTCAAAATGGGTTCATCGCCCTCAATGAGCTTTGTGGCGCAAAATCGCACCGGCAGGTGCTCCCGCTGGGCATGATCCTCAATGAGATGGGTCACTGCATGGATACACCGGTGCACTGCGCCGCCATCGGAGCTGGCACCATCACAAAAATCCGTCCGAGCCGGTACCTCGCCATACCGTGCCACATGGATGCAATGGTCGATCAGCTCATCAATGCCCTCATTCTTTGCAGCGGATATGGGCACCACGGGAACACCCAGCGCCGCTTCCAGCGCATTGATCTGGATGGTGCCGCCGTTTACCCGCACCTCATCCATCATATTCAGGGCCAGAACCATGGGGATTCCCAACTCAATGAGCTGGATGGTCAAATAGAGATTCCGCTCAATATTCGTGGCATCGAGAATATTGATGATTCCATCCGGATGCGATTCCAGCAGGAACTGACGGGTAACGATCTCTTCACTGGTATAGGGCGACAGCGAATAGATGCCCGGCAGATCCGTCACTGTGGCTTCACTATGGCCTCGGATCACGCCGTCTTTCCGATCCACTGTTACACCGGGGAAATTGCCCACATGCTGATTGGAGCCGGTGAGCTGGTTAAACAGAGTGGTCTTTCCACAGTTCTGATTTCCCGCCAACGCAAACCGAATCGGCTCGCCTGCACGGATCTTTTCCTGTGCTTTGCCGCCCCGATAGGTCACCGTTTCACCTACGCCGGGATGCGGCACCGTCCACCGGTGGGTCTGCTGATCTTCCTGCGCATGGGCCGGGTGTGCGTGGGAAAGCTGCACCATGGCAGCATCCGCCTTCCGCAGCGTTAGCTCATAGCCCCGGAGCCGAAGCTCCAGCGGGTCTCCAAGCGGTGCTGCCTTTACCATGGTGACCTCAGTCCCCGGTGTCAGGCCCATGTCGAGGATATGCTTGCGCAGGGATGGTTCCTGACATTCCACCGCCGTGATATATGCGTCCTGTCCCGGTTTCAGTTCTTCAAGGGTCATAGCGCTCCCCTCCGTCTCTTCCGTATCGGTATATTACGCACTTATGTTAGCACGTGCTAACATAAGTGTCAACCCTCACTGGGCATCCCTTCGACAAAAAATTCTATCACTGTCGCCCCTGCTGCATTCTATGAAATCACGCAGCTCCATATACAAGAAAATCGGCCAAACAGCGCCTGCTGTTTGGCCGAAAATTGATCGATCAAAGAACCTTGTTGAGGAAATCAATAGTTCTGGGCTCCTGCGGATGCAGCAGCACCTCCTGAGGCGTGCCCTCCTCTACAATATAGCCACCGTCCATGAAGATAACGCGATCTGCGACCTCCCGGGCAAAGCCCATCTCATGGGTCACGATCACCATGGTCATGCCGTCCGCAGCCAACTGCTTCATGACCCCAAGCACCTCCCCCACCATTTCGGGATCCAGCGCCGAGGTGGGCTCATCAAAGAGCATGATGTCCGGGTTCATGCACAGGGCACGGGCAATGGCAACACGCTGCTTCTGGCCGCCGGAGAGCTGTGCCGGATAATTCTCGATCTTATCCAGCAGCCCCACCTTATCCAGCATTTTTTCCGCCTGCTTCCGTGCCTCCTCCTTGGTGGCCTTTTTGAGGTCCACCGGAGCCAGCATCAGGTTCTTCACCACACTGAGGTTGTTGAATAGGTTAAAGTGCTGGAACACCATGCCGACGTTTTCCCGAACCTTGTTGATATCAATGGATTTATCCGAGATATCATGGCCGTCCACCACGATCTGGCCGTCGGTGATCTCCTCCAGACGGTTCATGCAGCGAAGAAACGTGGATTTGCCGGAACCGGAAGGCCCGATGATGACCACGACCTCCCCTTCATAGATGTCTGTGGAGATGTCCTGCAAGACCTCCAGCTTTCCAAAGCTTTTTTTCAGGTGAGACACATGGATCTTCACATTGTTCTTATTGACGGCCACGGGACCAACTCCTCTCCAAGCACTTTGCCGCCTTGGACAAAATCAGAATGATAATCAGGTACATGACCGCAACAATGCCCCAGACCTGAAAGGACTTAAAGGTGTTGGCCACCACGTTTTTGGCGGTATTGACCAGCTCCGGGAACCCGATGACGGAAAGGATTGAGGTATCCTTCAGCGTAATAATAAACTGGTTGATGATGCTGGGCACCATGGTTCGGATCGCCTGCGGCAGGACAACCCGCTGCATCGCACGCCAATAGGGCAGACCCAAACTCCGGGCTGCCTCCATCTGTCCCTTATCTACCGACTGGATGCCGGCTCGGATGATCTCTGCCATATAGGCGCCGCAGTTCAGCGCAAGGCAGATGGTGCCTGCCTGAAGCGCTGTCAGGGTAACGCCCATGCCCATCATATTATTGAGGCAGTAGGGTACGCCAAAGAACACGAACATGGCCAGAACGATCATGGGAACGCCGCGAACCACATCTACAAACACCATTGCAATGACGTTGCACACCTTGTTCTTCACCACGCTGAGGATGCCGAAGATCATACCCAGCAGCGTGCCGAACAGCAAGCCGCATAGTGCCAGCAGCAGCGTCTGACCCATGGCACGCAGCAACAAGCTGCCATAGGTGGACATAATCTGAATCATGGGGCTTTTGCTCCTTTCAAAAGACAGCGGGGCACCATGAAGGTGCCCCGCTTGGTTTCAGCTTGGAAATCAGCCGAGGTACTTGGCAATGATCTCGTCGTATTTGCCGTTTGCCTTAATATTGGCAAGACCGGCATTGAACATATCCAGCAGCTCCTGCTTGCTGCTATTGAAAATTGCAAAGCCGTAGTCGGCACCGTCATTCTCGCTGCCCTCTACGATCTTCAGGCCCAGACTGCCGTCCTTGATGGAAGCAGCCATAATGGGAGTATCCTCGAAGCATGCAACAGCCTGACCGCCGGCAACTGCCTGATACATGGTGGGGCTATCCTCGAAGTAGTTGATGTTGAAGCCGTACTGATCCTTCAGGCTCTCTGCATAAGAAGCGCCCTGCGTACCGGTCTTTACTGCAACCTGCTGATCCTTCAGATCCTCAAAACCCGCAATGTCGGAGTTCTCGGCAACTGCCATGCACTGGGTAGCGGTATAGTAGCCGTCGGAGAAGAGCCAGCCGCTCTCCTTGCGCTCATCGGTGATGGAGGCACCGGCGATCATGCCGTCAGCCTGACCAGCCTGGCAGGCAGCGATGGCAGCATCCCAGCCCAAGCTCTTGAGCTCATACTGGAAGCCCTGATCCTCTGCAATGGCAGCCACGATGTCCACATCAATGCCCACAAAATTGCCGCTCTCGTCGGTGTACTCAAAGGGCTTAAATACGGTGTCGGTGGCAATGACCCAAGTCTTGTCGCCGGAGGTGGTAGCCTCAGCAGCATCAGCGGCGGAACCAGTCTCGGCAGTCTCAGGCGCGGCAGTCGCCTCAGCGGCAGCAGCCTCGGTGGGAGCCGCAGCGGACGCTGCGGTAGTGGAAGAAGCGGCATCAGAGCCGCAGCCTGCCAGCATGCCCAGCATCATGCAGCCGGACAGAAGCAGGGAAAATACCTTTTTCATTGTGATCCATCCTTTCAATTCTTTCAATACAATGCAGGAAAAATTGAATTATCATTCAATCCTTACGATGATGTATGAACTGATTATAACGTTTTGATGCCTTTCCGTCAAGCATAAAACGGCGCAACCTATAGATTTTTTGCACATTTATCCCACAAATCATGCATATTATTCATTTTTAGCCCTATTTCCTCCCTTTCCGTCCATTTACGAAAGAAATCGTCATGCATTTTTCACGGTTCCGAATTGCGTTTGACCGCTAAAAAATCCCCTTCCGCAGCAGGTCACAGTGGATGCCGGGAAGGGGATTTTCATCAGCGAGGCTTTGCCTCGACGGTATTGAATTCTGTCTTCAGATTGCAGTCCGCAATCAGATGACGGGGACACTTTTCTGCACACTCCGAGCAGCTTATACACTTGGTATAGTCGATCACCGCCACATTATCCACCACATGAATGGCATCGTGCTGGCAGGTGCGCTCACAAATCTTACAGCCGATACAGCCGATATCGCAGAACTTCCGCAGTGCCGCACCCTTCTCCTTAGAGGAGCAGGCCACCACGATATCCTGATCATAGGGAACCGCCTCAATGATGCCTCTGGGGCAGGCCGCCGCACAGGCCATACAGCCAATACACTTCTCATGGTTTACTCTGGCTACGCCATCTTCTACCGTGATTGCGCCCTCAGGACATGCCTTTACACAGTTGCCAAAGCCCAGACAGCCATAGCTGCAATAGTTGGGGCCGGTGCCAAGAATCTTTGCCGCAGCGGCGCAGTCGTGAATGCCCTCGTACTGCCCCTTCTTGGAGGCATGGTTTCCACGGCATTTTACCAGCGCCACCTGACGGGTCATCTCTACCGATTCGACCCCCATGATCTCGGCGATCTTGTCCACACTTTCCTTGCCGCCCGCAGCGCACAGCCCCAGCGGAGCGGAGCCGTCGATGACGGCCTGCGCATAGCCTGCACAGCCGCTGTAGCCGCAGCCGCCGCAGTTTGCGCCGGGCAAAGCCTCAATGATCGGTTCCAGCCGTTCATCCTTTTCTACCGCAAAGACCTTGGAGGCCACGGCCAGAAGCAGGCCAAACAGTCCGCCCATGACGCCAAGCACTAAAATCGCATAGATTACATTTGTCATAATTCCGCCTCCTTAAAAGACCTTCAGGCCCTGGAAGCCCATAAATGCCAGTGCGATCAATCCTGCGGAGATCAGTGCCAGCGGGAAGCCCTCAAAGCACTTGGGGCACTCGCTGCTGCTGTCCAGACGCTCCCGGACAGAGGCAAACAGGAAAATCGCCAGTGTAAAGCCCAGACCGCCGGTAATGCCGTAGACAACACTTTCAATAAAGTTGTATCCGTTCTGGGTATTCTGGAGTGCAACGCCCAGCACCGCACAGTTGGTGGTAATCAGCGGCAGGTAAATGCCCAGCGCCGAATAGAGGGCAGGCATAGCCTTCTGGAGGAACATCTCAATAAACTGTACCAGCGCCGCAATGACCAGAATATAGGCCACCGTCTGCATATAGCCAAGCCCCAGCTTCACCAGCAGCAGGTTCACCGCATAGGTCACTGCCGAGGCAACACCCATGACAAAGGTAACTGCCGCACCCATGCCCAGCGCCGTATCCATCTTCCGGGAAACGCCCATAAAGGGGCAGATGCCCAGAAACTGCGACAGAATGAAGTTGTTGACCAGAATGGCCCCAATGGCAATAGAGAGAAGGCTTGTGAAGCTCATTACTGATCCGCTCCTTTCTTGCTTTTATTCAGGAAATACTGCACCACGGCAATGAGCACGCCCAGTGTCAGGAAGCCGCCCACAGGCAGGATCATCATCATGGCCGGGAACTGCTCCGGGAGCACCCGGATCCCCGCGCCGTCTGCACCGAGAATGCCGCCGCCGAAGGTACCGCTGCCCAACAGCTCACGTACAATACACATAATCACCAATACAATGGTGTAGCCCAGCCCCTGAAATACGCCGTCCAGCGCCGAGGCCGCCACAGAGTTTTTGGAGGCAAATGCCTCGGCCCGTCCCAAAATGATGCAGTTTACCACGATCAGCGGAATGAAGATACCCAGAGACTCGCTGAGGGATGGGAGATACGCCTGCATCAGCAGATCTACGATGGTAACAAACCCCGCAATGACCACCACATAGGCGGCAATTCGGATCTTGGAGGGGATGACCTTCCGCAAAAGGGAGATCACCACATTGGAGCAGATCAGAATAATGGTAACGCACAGTCCCATGCCAATGCCGTTAAACAGCGTCGTGGTAATGGCCATCGTCGAGCACATGCCCAGCAGCTGTACCAGTACCGGGTTCTGGGTCAGGAGACCGTCTTTGAATTGCTTTTTGATATCCATAGCTTCTCCTTCCTCAGCCCATCATTTCACCGGCCACGATCAGTGCCGTATTGACACCGGAGGTCACAGCCCGGGAGGTAATGGTGGCACCGGTCAGCGCATCGATCTCGCCGCCGTCTTTGCTGACCGCCAGCGTTCCGCTTTTGCCCACGAACTGGCTGCGGAAGCTGTCCTTGCTGGCATTTGCGCCCAGACCGGAGGTCTCAGACATGCTGATGATCGACACACCGGTTACTGCGCCAGTCATATCTACGCCCACCACCATGTCGATGGTGCCGCCGAAGCCGGAGGGGGTGACTTCTACCACATACCCCTTGTCATCGGCCTGATAGACTGCCGCAACACCGGCTTGGCTTCCTGTGAGGGGATATTCAAGCTCCGTATAGTGATCCGCAGGGAGCACCTCCTGCATGGAGGCTGCTGTTTTATCCGCATTGATGGCAGCGATCTTGTCCGCCGTCACATAGTTCGTGAGGCCCAGCAGCCCGGAGATCACAGCGGAGATCACAAGCAGCGTCAGAGCCAGCTTTAAGTAGTAGCCCGCGCTGCTGCTTTTTGCATTGCTCATTTCGCCGCCTCCTTCCCGGGCTTTACATAGCCAAAGCGCTTGGGTACGCCGATCTTATCCAGCAGCAGTACCGTCACATTCATAATCAGGATTGCATAGCTGACGCCCTCGGCATAGGAGCCGAAGTAGCGGATCAGCATTGTGATCAGGCCGCAGCCAATGCCGTAGACGATCTGACCGCCCTTTGTCACCGGAGAGGTGGCATAGTCCGTTGCCATAAAGATTGCGCCCAGCATCAGGCCGCCGGAGAACACCTGATAGCCCAGCCATTGAAGCCGGTCATTGCCCTGAGGGAACAGCAGTGCGATCACTGCCACCGTTGCAATATAAGCAAGGGGGATCCGTGCAGAGATCACCTTGCGCACCACCAGATATACGCCGCCGGCCAGCAGCAGCACCGCTGAGGTCTCGCCAAGGCAGCCGCCGACGCTTCCAATGAAGCTGTAGAGCACGGAGGTATCCGGCAGCATCCCCTGATGGAGATAGCTCATGGGCGTTGCAGCCGTCACCGCATCCGCATTGGAGCCGATGAGGTTCAGGGATGTATAGGGCGCCACCCACGTAGTCATGATGACCGGGTAGGAGAACAGGAACGCACGACCTGCCAGCGCCGGGTTCAGGAAGTTGCAGCCAATGCCGCCAAAGAGCTGCTTTACCACCACGATGGCAAAGAAGTCACCAATGATGATGGTCCAGTAGGGAATGGTCACAGGGCACACCATGGCCAGCAAAACGCCTGTTACAATGGCGGAGCAGTCCCCCACCGTAGTATCCTTCTTCAAAAGCTTCCGATAGAGGTATTCAAACACCACGCAGGCCGCCACAGAGACCGCCATCACGCAGAGGCTTCTGAGTCCGAAGAAATAAACAGCGCCCAGCATAGCCGGGATCAGCGCAATGACCACATCCAGCATAATGTCTCTGGTACCGTCTGCCGCATGCACATGAGGCGAACAGGATACCGTGAGATTCAGATTTTCTTGATCCATTTTTGCGCCTCCTTAATTCTTCTTGGCGGCAGCCGCTTTGACCTTCGCCTTGCCGTTTTTGAAGCTCTGCACCAGCGGGATCCGTGCAGGACAGATGTAGGCGCAGGAGCCGCATTCAATACAGTCTGAGATATTCCGGCGATTCAGCTCGTCGATGTTGTCCTTCCGCTCCGCCTGATAGAGGTACAGGGGCATCAGGTGCATGGGGCAAACGCCAACGCACCGGCCGCAGCGGATGCAGTGGGGCGTCTTGACCTCCACCTTCTGCTTCTTTGTAAAGCAGGTAATGGCGTTGGTACCCTTGATGACCGGTACATTCAGATCAAACTGGGTCAGACCCATCATGGGGCCGCCGGAAAGAACCTTATATGGCTCCTCGGCAAAGCCGTCAGCCGCCGCAATGAGATCCGCATAGGGCGTCCCAATGGGTGCAATAAAGTTTTTGGGGGTCTTGATAGCCTCGCCGGTGACGGTAACGCCACGGCTTACCAGCGGCATGCCCAGATAGACCGCATCATAAATCGCCGCACAGGTGGCGGCATTGAACACGCCGCAGCCCACTGCCGCTGGCAGTCCGCCGGGGGGCACCTGACGGCCGGTGACCGTCTGGATCAGCTGCTTTTCGGCGCCCTGTGGGTAGCGGGTCTTCAGCACCTGCACCACAATGTCGCCGCCGGCGGGACATTTCTCCTGTAAGACGGAGATCGCCGTCTTTTTATTGGCCTCAATGCCGATATAGCCCTTATCCAGCCCAAAGATCCGCAGCAGCACACGAAGTCCTTCCAGCACCCGCTCCGGTGTCTCCCGCAGCAGGCGGTCATCGGAGGTGATATAGGGCTCACACTCTGCCGCATTGACAATGATGGTATCCAGCTTTCCAACGCCGCTGGAGATCTTAACATCCGTGGGAAATGTTGCGCCGCCCATACCGGCGATGCCCGCCTCATGGATGATCCTCGTAAGCTCCTCACCGCTGAGTCCCTCAATGGACTCCCGGGGGGTAATGGTCTCGCAGAGCGTATCCTGCATGTCGTTTTCAATGACCACCGACATGACATTGGTGCCGTTGGGATGGGGCCGGGGCTCCACCGCCAGCACCTTACCGGAAACAGAAGCATGGATCGGCACGCAAAGGCCGGTGTTGTCACCAATTTTCTGTCCCACTGTGACCAGATCGCCCTTTTTCACCAGCGGCTTACAGGGTGCGCCGATGTGCATGCTCATGGGGATCACCACAGTTTTGGGTGCAGGAAGGCGCTCTATGGCCATCTCGCTGGACAGGGATTTTTTATCATTGGGATGTACCCCGCCGAAAAATCCAGCCATATTCTTCACCTCTCAAAATTCATCTGTCCGCGCCTGTTCGTTATGTATCAGACAGGCGCAAATCAACTTAGATATCATAGCATGTTGCGGCGCAATTTGTCCACAGGATTTTTGCACTTTCTACGGGAAAACCGCACCAGATTTTTCTGGTGCGGCGTTTTTCTCTCGATTCGGATACAAACTCTCAGCGCTTTGCCATTGGCACATAGGCACGGCTGTGGGTCAGAGACTTGTAGGCCGGGCGGATGATCCGGTTGGAGGTCATGACCTCTTCAATCCGGTGGGCACACCAGCCGGTAACTCGGGCAATGGCAAACAGCGGCGTAAACAGCTCCTGGGGGATATTCAGCATGGTATAGACCAGTCCGGAGTAAAAGTCCACATTGGCGCACATGGCCTTGTCCGAGCCGGTGACTCTGGCAAAGATGTCCGGTGTCAGCCGTTCAATGGACTCCAGCAGCTCCAGCTCCTTCAGGTAGCCGGTCTTTTCCGCCAGATTTTTGGCAGAGTGCTTGAGGATCAGCGCTCTGGGGTCCGACTTGGTATAAATGGCGTGTCCCATACCATAGATCAGTCCCGTGCCGTCCCCTGCCTCCTTCCGGAGAATCTTTTCCAGATAGGCCGTGATCTCGTCATCGTCCTCCCAGTCGTGGACATTCTTCTTGATCTCCTCAAACATGGCCGATACCCGCTGATTGGCACCGCCGTGCTTGGGGCCCTTCAGGCTCCCCACCGCTGCGGCAATGGCCGAATAGGTATCTGTGCCGGAGGAGGACAGTACACGGCAGGTAAAGGCCGAGTTGTTACCGCCGCCATGCTCCGCATGGAGTACCAGACATAGATCCAGCAGCCTCGCCTCATCCTCGGTGAACTTGGAATCCGGGCGGATAGAGTGCAGTATATTTTCTGCAATGGAAAAGCTGGAGACCGGCCAGTGGAGGATCAGGGAGCCCCCGTCATAATAGTGCACCTTGGCCGCATAGGCGTGGGCAACGATCATGGGGAACTGGGCGATCAGCTGAATAGATTGCCGCATCATATTGGCAAGGTCGATGGCATCCGGGTTCTCATCGTAGGAGTAGAGCGCCAGCGCCGAACGAGCCAGCTTATTCATAATGTTGTTACTGGGCGCCTTGAGGATCATGTCCTCGGTAAAGCCCGAGGGCAGGCTCATATTATCCGCCAGCAGCTGCCGGAATGCCTGATACTGCTCTACATTGGGGAGAGAGCCGAACAGCAGCAGATAGGCCACCTCTTCAAAGCCGAACCTGTTTTCCCGGGTAAAGCCGGAGATCAGCTGATTGATGTCATAGCCCCGGTAGATCAGACGGCCCTCCATAGGCGTCTTTTCTCCGTCAATGATGGCATAGCCCTGTACCGAGCCGATCTTGGTGCAGCCTGCCATAACGCCGGTACCGTCAGCATTTCGCAGTCCCCGTTTGATATTGCTGTTATCGCGGGGACTGATATCAAAGGCAGTACTGTTTTTCAGTTCCTCGCATAAAGTATGGATGAACGCATCCGATGAATTTGGAATGGACAAAAGCTGCACCTCCAGATAAAATTCTACAATTTCATATTTATATGATACCAAAACAGAGTTCCTGCGTCAATCGTATGATTGACCGAAAAACCTCGATATTTACACAATTTATGACGTGAACCATTCAAAATTCCACAAAAAATCGTAATAATATACAGCTTTGCTATATTGAATATGCATTTTCAACATCTTGCAATTTCAGGAGGTATACAGATGAAAAGCAATTTATTGACCGGCCTGTTGGCCGCCGTGGCAGCGATTTTGCTTCCCCTCGTGATTCTCGGCATGGCGCCCCCCGCACTGCCCTCTGATACACCGCCGGAAAGTACCTCTGCCCCTGAGGCGCCGGAGGCTTCACCAGCGATAAGCCCCGCCCAGCGCACCATTCAGGAATTTGTGGTGCATCGCAGCCGGCCGACAGAGGAAGCCGACACCCCTGTGGATTCCATTTTTCACGATTCAGATCTGACCGTTTCGGTACTGACCGATGGCGCTGAAACGAAAATGTCCCTGCACGATTACCTTACCGGCGTGCTGATGGGGGAGGTTCCCGCCTCTTACGAGCCGGAAGCATTGAAAGCGCAGGCCGTAGCCGCCAGAACCTACACCCTCCATCGTCTCTCTCACGGCGGCACACTGTCCGATGATCCCGCCGTCTGTCAGGCATTTCTCCCCCTGTCCAGTGCCCCGGAGAAGTTAGGCGGCGACTGGGAAGCCCTGCTGGATAAGCTCCATGATGCCGTCAGTGAAACAGATGGTCTGGTGCTGACCTATGAGGGGCAGCTGATCTCCGCCACCTATTTCTCCGGCTCCGGCGGCCGGACGGAATCCGCACAGGCCGTATGGGGGAATGCCATTCCCTATCTGGTCAGCGTAGAGAGTCCCGGGGAGGAGGACACCACCGACTACGAATCCACCGTTACCGTTCCCCTTTCCGATTTTTTAACTCGGCTGGATATCTCATCTCCGGCGGTGTCCTCGGTTTCCTATACCACCGGCGGCGGCGTGGATACCATTGTCATTGGAGGCGCTTCCTTTACCGGTCTGGAACTGCGAAAGGCTTTTGGCCTGCGATCCACCCGATTTGATCTGGCAGTCACAGAGGACACCGTTGTTTTTGACGTATTGGGTAACGGCCACCGGGTGGGCATGAGCCAAAGCGGCGCCGAAGCCATGGCACTGGCCGGAAAGACCTATGCTGAAATTCTCAGCTGGTACTATACCGGTGTTACACTGGAGCCGTATGTCCAATAGCCCCAAAGACGTCAAAGCCCCCGGAGCTTGCTGCTCCGGGGGCTGAAACGACCAAATTTACTTGTTGGGAATCAAGGACAGAACCAGTGTCAGCACCATAAATACGATGGCGATCCACTTGGTTGCACGGGCAAGCTTCGCATCCCATGTAGAAGCCTTGCTCTTGGACAGGAAGCTGTCAGCAGCACCGGCGATGGCACCGGAAAGGCCCGCATTCTTTCCAGACTGAAGCATAATGACGCAGATCACAGCCAACGCAAAAATGACCTGAATCACAGTGATGATAGTTTTTACCATGACGATCCTCCATTTTGCCGTTTTACGGCATACGGCAGCCGAAATTTGTCTTAATGCGCAATTCGTACAATATATGATATCATACCGTGCCAGTGATTGCAAGAAAAACTTTTCACGCAAATACGTCCGGCATCCGCAGCGCTTCCGGAAGCTCCCAGGCGCTTTTCAGCGGAGCCGGTGCTTCTGCCCCGCCGCCAAGGGAGCGGTACAGATAAGATACGCCGTGCCACCGGCCCAGCTTATATCCGAAATCCGGCAAAACTCCGCCGATCTCAAAGCCAAGCTTTTTGTGAAAGGCCATGCTTGGCGCATTGGGGACCGTGATGACTGCACAGACATTTCTGACCCCCTGCGCCCGGAGCATAGAGAGCAGCTTTTCATAGAGCAGGGTTCCGATATGCCCATGGCGCACATCCTTCCGCACATAGACGGAGCTTTCCACCGTCCAGCCGTATGCGGCCCGTTGATGGAAGGGGTGCGCATAGGCGTAGCCCAGAAGCCTTCCATCCTCCTCCGCCACCAGATAGGGGAACCGGGAAAGGATCTCCGCAATTCTTTCGGCAAATTCCGCCTCCGTGGGCACCTCTGTTTCAAAGGTGATGGAGGTTTCCTCCACATAGGGGCGATAGATTTCCAGCAGCCCCGCCGCATCCTGCACCGTGGCCATACGAATCAGCATTGACATCTTCTGCACTTCCTGTAGGCGGGGTATGACGCCCAACGAATTACTTCTGCACCCAGTTGCCTGTGGCGGCACAGGTCAGGTAGCTGTTGATAAAGGGATCCAGATCGCCATCCATCACGCCATTGACATTGGAGGTCTCGCAGCCGGTTCTGGTGTCCTTTACCAGCGTATAGGGCATAAATACATAGTTGCGGATCTGGCTGCCCCACTCGATCTTCTGCTGAACGCCCTTGATATCCGAGATCTTATCCAAATGCTCCCGCTCCTTGATCTCCACCAGCTTGGACCTGAGCATCTTCATACAGTTGTCCCGGTTCTGGAACTGGCTCCGCTCCGTCTGGCAGGAGACCACGATGCCGGTGGGCTTATGGATCAGGCGAACCGCAGAGGACGTCTTATTGATGTGCTGTCCACCTGCACCGGAGGAACGATACACCTGCATCTCGATGTCCTCCGGCCGAATCTCCACATCGTTGGCATCATCATCAATCTCCGGAATCACCTCAATGGCCGCAAAGGAGGTCTGGCGCCGGGCATTGGAATCAAAGGGAGAAACACGAACCAGACGATGTACACCGTTCTCCCCCTTCAGAAAGCCGTAGGCATTGGGGCCTTCAATGAGGATGTCGGCGCTCTTCAGTCCGGCCTCATCGCCCTCCAGATAGTCCATGATCTTATAGGTAAACCCGTGGCGCTCGGCCCAGCGGGTATACATCCGGTAGAGCATCTGGCACCAGTCCTGGGCCTCGGTACCGCCTGCACCTGCGTGGAAGCTCATCAGCGCATTGTTGGCATCGTACTCGCCGGTGAGCAGCGTCTCCAGCCGTGCCTCTTCCATTTCCTTTTCCAGTGCGGCATAACCCTCTTCCAGCTCCGGCAGCAGGGAATCATCATCCTCTTCCACCGCCATCTCGCACAGTACCAAAAGATCCTCCCGGTCTGCACACATTTTTTCATAGGAGCTGATCTTGTTTTCCAGCAGCCGGGTCTGCTTTGTCACCTTCTGGGAGTTGGCCGCATCATTCCAGAAGCCCTCGGATGCTGCCATGGCATGGAGCCGTTCCAGCTCTTCTCTTGCAGCCTCCAGCCCCAGAGACTCTCCCAGCGCTTTGAGCTTGGGCTCCAAGTCCCCAAGCCTTACCTTGTATTCATCAAATTCAATTCTAGCCATACATCAAACCACTTTCGTATAAATTCCAAAATCACGTCCTCTCATTATACAGGAAATTCTTCTGGATGTAAAGCCTTTTGGGGCGTGCCCTCAGCGCTGGCTGACGGCATATTCCTCATCGGCAAATATCATTTCATCAATGTCCGGTGCCATGCTCTTCCCTCCCCCGCAATGATAGCTACCAACTATCTTATGCGGACATCCGGAAAAAGATGCATGCTTTTCGGATATCATTTCAGCGCATCCAGCCCCGCCAGCCCCAGGAGCCGCACTTTGGCGATCCGCTGAAATACCGCCATCACACGTCCTACCCCCAGCATGGACAGCACCGTTCCCAGCCCCACGCCCAAAAGCACATGGCCAAAGGCAGCGCCAATGACCAGCGAGCAGGTCACACAGCCCAAGTCAAAGCAGTTCTTGCACAGCCCCAGCTCCTTCCCCGTCCGCATGGAAATGCTGTGCACGATGCCATCCCCGGGGTTCGGCACCAGCATCATATCCACCGTCATGGATGCACCAACCCCCGTCAGCAGGATTCCCAGCGCCAGCACCATCAGATCCGTAGGCAGCCAGCCGCTGTGGTAATGGATCAAATTCTGAAACAGCCCCATAAACCGGGTGAAAATGATGCTCACAAGCACCTGCAAAATGTCTGCCCAGCTTCTGTTTTTTCCCTTTATCACAAGCTGCACTGCCACAAAGGAGCAATAAAACAGCAGGGTCAGGTCCGCAAACTTCAATCCGGTTCCCCGGCTGATGGTGTAGGGCACCGAAACGATGGCTGATGCGCCCTGCCCCGACAGTGTTGTCAGCGTGATCCCCAGTGCCAGCAGCGTCATTCCCGACAGATAGATCCCCATGCGCCAAATTTTCTCTCTACTCACCACAGCCGTGCCCCCTATTCCGGATTACTATACCACAACCCATCAGCCGTGTAAATGGGCGCATTTTCCCGGCACCGACATCGAAAAAACATTATTTTCTCAGGTTGGATTGTAATTACAGCTCCTTAGCGTGCTTTGCTGCATAGCTGACCGCCATGGCGCTGCCCAGAGAGTGGCTCCCGATGTACCATTCCGTGATTTCCGGATGCGCCTGCTGTAGTCCGTCCGCCGCATTGGGAGAGAGTACCGCCAGATTGCCGGGCATCTTCACCAGCCCGCAGAGAATCCCGTTTTCGGCAAAGGCACGCATCAGCGGCGCATAGGCGGTATCTTCTACCATGCCGCCGGGATAGAAAATAAGTCCCGCCGTGGGCTCTCCCGGAAGGAACCATGTTACACTGCCGTCCTGCTCTACTTGTATCCCATCCTCTTGAACCGCCATAGCCTCAACCGCCAGATCACTTGCGTGGTAGTAGTCGGACAGATAGGCATCCCCGCCGATCAATACGGCAAGGATCATCACAGCCAGTACGGCAAGCAGGATCTTCATTCGTTTCTTCATGTTGTGTCCTCCAGTGCTGTTGTGTCTATTATCATTAGACTGTCATAAGTTACTGTTCACGTGTTCGCCAAAAAAAGGCGCAATAACCCCTTAGTACTACATA
>CAUHNW010000017.1:0-63347 GCA_959607825.1 uncultured Oscillospiraceae bacterium
GTCATCCGTCCCTCAATTTGCCGGAGCAGCGGCTGACAGCCATTGAAAAGCAGCTGGTCGAGCGTACAAGAGAGCTGCTCTCTATTCCGGTTCAGAGAAGTACAAAGCGCAAAAACGAGCCGGAAAGGTAATCCGTCTGCGGTATGGGAGTAACCCCATACCGCAGATACTTATCAGCTGCCCATACAGACCGGTATGAGATTTCCGTAAAAATTACCACCTATGTTCCTAAAACAACCACCTATCGAGAATCGGTAGAAATCGGTTCTTGATTTTCCTATACTGTAACCGTAGCGAGGAGGTGAATCGATGCAAATTGAAATCAAGATAGACGAAAAATGCAAAGAGCCAAAAATCATCGTGATGACGGACAAAATGACCGATGAAGTCAATGCAATCATAAAAAGATTGTCAGACGAGCAACCGCAGGTCATTGCCGGATTCAGGGAGGATGTGGTCGAGGTTCTGGAACCGTCTGAGATCTACCGTGTTTTTGCCGAATCAGGTAAGGTGTTTGCCGAGACAAATCACGGCGAGTATGCGCTTCGTCTGAGGCTATACGAGGCGGAACAACGGCTTGACAGCAAAACTTTTGTCCGAATATCAAACTCGGATATTATCAATCTGAGAAAGGTCAAGAGCTTTGATTTGAGCTTTGCCGGGACAATTTGCATCACGCTTTCAAACGATACGGTTACTTATGTTTCACGGCGATCCGTCGCCAAAATCAAACAACTGTTAGGAATGTGAGGTGGCAGAGATGAAGAAAAAACTGATTGGACGAGGACTACTTGGTTTCCCTGTTGGCATTGCAATCGGATATGTGATTACGGTGATTATCTCAATCTGCATTGGGGATGGTTTCTTCCATCCGGTCAATCCAGAGCTTGTGAATAAAATGGGGAGCGAATTAAATGCGATTCTCATTCAAACCGGTCTGAGCGGAATAATGGGCACAGGCTTTGCAATGGCTTCGGTTATTTGGGAAATTGATTCGTGGAGTCTTGCAAAGCAAAGCGGGGTTTATTTTGCAATTGCTTGCGTGATTATGTTCCCCATCTCTTATTTTGCCAACTGGATGCCCCATTCGACCGGTGGGATTCTGTCTTATGTAGGTATATTCGTAGCAATCTTCCTCGCTGCTTGGGCAGCTCAGTATTCTGTGTGGAAAAGGAAGATTAAGAAAATGAACGAAGGCATTAAGGAAAATAACGATATGAATTGATCCCGCCGCTTTGCATCCTGCGCTTTGCTTTAACATTCGAGAAGGTTCATATTCTCAGCTTCAAGCAGCCATTCTGCGAGCCGCTGTTTTCCAACCGAGGAGGACTTCGAATGGATCACAGTATGTCAGACCATGCTGAAATGTCTGAAATATACATGTTTATTATATGTGATGCAGGCTTGATTTACAAAGGGGGTCTTTACAGTTCCTGCATTATGGGGGACGCAAAACAAGAAGGAGCAGATAGCATGTCGATTGAAAAAGCAAAAGCATATTTGGAGGAAAAGGGCCTGCTGGAACACGTCATCGAGCTGGAGGCGTCTACCGCAACGGTGGAGGATGCTGCCAGGGCTCTGGGCGTTGCACCGGGCATGATCGCCAAAACCATGTCCTTTTTACAGGGCGAGCAGCCGGTATTGATCCTGATAGAGGGGACGGCCAAGGTGGACAATCGGAAATACAAGGACACCTTTCCTACCAAGGTGAAAATGATCCCCTTCGATCAGGTGGAGCAGTGGATTGGCCATGCGCCCGGGGGCGTATGCCCCTTTGGCGTCAAGGACGGGGTGAAGGCCTATCTGGATGAGAGCCTTCGGCAGTTTGAAACGGTTTATCCGGCGGCGGGAAATGACCACAGTGCAGTCAGGCTGACGATCCCGGAGCTGGAACAGGCGGCGGGCGCCCGGGGCTGGGTGGATGTCTGCCGGGCCCAGACGGAACCGGCGGCGGATGCGGCGAAATAGAGAAAATCCCGGGAGGCGGCAGAGACCGCTTCCCGGGATCATGCGTATTGCACCGCTGCGGGGTGAAAAAATGTATAAAAAGACCGCAAACCCTTGACAAATAAGGCGGTTTGCGGTAATATAACTATCTAGTGTGCAAATCTGCATGATGAGGCACACCAATGGATTGTGTAGTTATCTTACCACAAGATTCCCACTTCATCAAGCAGTAAAATGAAAATAAAACAACTGAGCCGGGCGTATTAAGATAGGCCCGGCGATTTTCCCGGCTTCCGGGTAAGAAAGGTCGTGTGATGTTCCTATGGCAATGGTGCAGGACAAGTATTATGGCAAAACCCTCAGAAAGTCGTATCAGAAGCACGAAGACATCTTGGATATGCCCAACATGCTGTGCATCCAGAAGGAGTCCTACGAGAACTTCCTGAAGGAAGGCCTGCAGGAGGTATTCCGCGATGTGGGTACCATTACCGATTATACCGGTAATCTGGAGCTGAGCTTTCTGGACTTTACCATGAACGATCCCCCCAAGTACTCTGTGGATGAGTGCCGTGAGCGGGACGCCACCTATGCAAAGCCCATTAAGGTTCGTGTTCGTCTTCTCAACAAGGAGACCGGCGAGATCAAGGAGCAGGAGATCTTCATGGGAGATTTCCCGCTGATGACCCAGGGCGGCACCTTTATCATCAACGGTGCAGAGCGTGTCATCGTTTCTCAGGTGGTCCGCAGCCCCGGCATGTACTATGGCGACACTGCCGATAAGGCGGATAACCATGTGTACTCTGCAACCGTGATCCCCTACCGTGGCGCATGGCTGGAATATGAGACGGATCTCAGCAAGGTGTTCTATGTCCGAATCGACAAGAACCGCAAGCTGCCCATCACCTGCCTGATCCGGGCGCTGGGGGTTGAGACCGACGGACAGATTCAGGAGCTCTTCGGTGAGGATCCCTTCCTGAAGGCCACCATTGAGAAGGACCCCTGCAAGACCAAGGCAGAGAGCCTGCTGGAGATCTATAAAAAGCTCCGTCCCGGCGAGCCCCCCACAGTGGAGAATGCGGAGAGCTATCTGGATTCTCTGTTCTTCGATTCCCGCCGCTATGATGTGAGCCGTGTAGGCCGCTATAAGTTCACCAAGAAGCTGCAGCTGGCCCGCCGCCTGGAAAATCAGGTGCTGGCACAGCCCATTGCGGATCCGCTGACCGGTGAGATCCTTGCGATGCCCGGCGACAAGCTCAGCCGTGAGCAGGCTGAGGCCATTCAGGCCCGGGGCGTCAACGAGGCCATTGTGGATGTGGAAGGCAGAGAGGTCAAGATCTTCTCCAACCACATGGTAGACCTGAAGGGCTTTGTGGACTTTGATCCCAAGGAGATCGGCATTCAGGAGTGGGTCGATTACCGCATCATCAAGGACATTCTGGAGAACAACACCGGAGATGCCATCCGTGAGGCATGCATTGAGCGCCTGCCGGAGCTGACTCCCAAGCACATCACCAGAGATGATATCCTTGCTTCCATCAACTATCTGCTGACACTGGCCGAGGGCCTTGGCAGCACTGACGATATCGACCATCTGGGCAACCGCCGCCTGCGCTGTGTGGGTGAGCTGCTCCAGAACCAGTTCCGGGTGGGCTTCTCCCGTCTGGAGCGTGTGGTGAAGGAGCGCATGACCACTCAGGACATGGATCTGGTCACCCCTCAGTCTCTGATCAACATTCGCCCTGTTACTGCGGTCATTAAGGAATTCTTTGGTTCCTCCCCTCTGAGCCAGTTCATGGATCAGAATAACCCGCTGGCAGAGCTGACCCATAAGCGCCGTATCTCCGCTCTGGGCCCCGGTGGTCTGAGCCGTGAGCGTGCATCCTTCGACGTTCGAGACGTGCACTACAGCCACTATGGCCGTCTGTGCCCCATCGAGAGCCCGGAAGGTCCGAACATCGGTCTGATCTCCTATCTGGCCTCCTATGCAAAGGTCAACGAGTATGGCTTCCTGACCGCTCCCTACCGGAAGGTGGATAAGGAAACCCATTGCGTGACCAACGAGGTCGAGTATATGACCGCTGATCTGGAGGATGAGTGCTACATTTGTCAGGCCACCGAGCCTGTGGATGAGAACGGTCACTTTATCAATGACCGTGTGACCTGCCGTCACCGTGAGGACATCATTTCCGTAGATCGTGAGCTGATCGACTACATGGATGTATCCCCCAAGATGATGGTGTCGGTAGCAACCTCCTTCATTCCGTTCCTGGAAAACGATGACGCCCACCGTGCACTGATGGGCGCAAACATGCAGCGTCAGGCCGTGCCTCTGATGGTAACAGAGCCGCCGATCGTTGCCACCGGCATCGAGCATCAGTCCGCTGTGGACGCAGAGGTCTGCGTGGTGGCAGAGGACGATGGCCGGGTAGAGAAGGTCAGCGCTACGGATGTAACGGTCCGCTACGACGACGGCCAGCTGAAGACCTATACCCTCACCAAGTTCGCCCGCAGCAACCAGGGCACCTGCGTCAACCAGCGGCCCAACGTCAATGCCGGCGACCGCATCACCAAGGGCGAGGTCATTGTAGACGGTCCTTCCTGCTGCAACGGCGAGATCTCTCTTGGTAAGAACGTGCTGATCGGCTTTATGAGCTGGGAAGGCTACAACTACGAGGATGCAATCCTCCTCAACGAGCGTCTGGTTCGTGAGGACGTGTTCACCTCCATTCATATTGAAGAGCATGAGACCGAGTCCCGTGACACCAAGCTGGGGCCTGAGGAGATCACCCGGGATATCCCCAACGTGGGCGATGACACCCTGAAGGATCTGGACGAAAACGGTATCATTCGCATCGGCGCAGAGGTCACCTCCGGCGACTATCTGGTGGGCAAGGTCACCCCCAAGGGCGAGACGGAGCTCACCGCAGAGGAGCGCCTGCTCCGTGCAATCTTTGGCGAGAAGGCCAGAGAAGTTCGTGACACCTCTCTGAAGGTGCCCCATGGCGAAAGCGGCATTGTCGTAGACGTCAAGAAGTTCTCCAGAGAGAACGGCGACGAGATGAGCCCCGGCGTCAACATGGTGGTTCGTGTCTACATTGCCCAGAAGCGGAAGATCTCCGTGGGCGATAAGATGGCAGGCCGTCATGGCAACAAGGGCGTTGTATCCCGTGTGCTGCCGGAGGAGGATATGCCCTTTATGCCCGATGGCACCCCGCTGGACATCGTGCTGAACCCCCTGGGCGTGCCTTCCCGAATGAACATCGGTCAGGTGCTGGACGTGCATCTGGGCTATGCGGCGCAGGCGCTGGGCTGGAGGGTTTCCACCCCGGTATTCGATGGCGCCAACGAGGAAGACATCACCGCAACGCTGAAGCTGGCCGGTCTGGCAGAGGACGGCAAGACCGAGCTCTTTGACGGACGTACCGGCGAGAAGTTCGACAGCCGTGTTACCGTAGGCTATGTGTACTTCCTGAAGCTGCACCATCTGGTTGACGATAAGATCCATGCCCGTTCCACCGGCCCCTACAGCCTTGTGACCCAGCAGCCTCTGGGCGGTAAGGCACAGTTCGGCGGCCAGCGCTTCGGCGAGATGGAGGTTTGGGCTCTGGAGGCGTATGGCGCTGCCTATACCCTGCAGGAGATCCTCACCGTAAAGTCCGATGATGTAAACGGACGTACCAAGACCTATGAGGCCATCGTCAAGGGACACAATGTTCCGGAGCCCGGCGTTCCCGAGAGCTTTAAGGTTCTGGTGAAGGAGCTCCAGTCCCTCTGCCTCGACATCCGTGTTCTCGATAAGAACGGCGATGAGATCGAGCTGAAGGAAGACGATGACGACGATACCACCGTGTATACCTCCGAGAGCAAGGAGACCTATGTGGTGGATGACGACAACACCATCAACAGTGAGGGCTACGCCATTGAGGATGAAAACGGCGATGCCATTGTAAACGCTGTGGAGGAATTTGCCGCCAACAACGAATATAGTGACACTGGCATTGAGACCAGTGAGGATGATTATTAAGAGAGGGGAGTGAAACCATGAGCTACGCAACATTTGACGCCATTAAGATCGGTATGGCTTCCCCGGAAATGATCCGCGAGTGGTCCTATGGTGAGGTAAAGAAGCCGGAAACCATCAACTACCGCACCCTGAAGCCGGAGCGTGACGGCCTCTACTGCGAAAAGATCTTTGGACCCACCAAGGACTGGGAGTGCCATTGCGGTAAGTATAAGAAGATCCGCTATAAGGGCAAGATCTGTGACCGCTGCGGCGTAGAGGTCACCAGAAGCAAGGTGCGCCGTGAGCGTATGGGCCATATTGAGCTGGCCGCTCCGGTATCCCATATCTGGTACTTCAAGGGCATCCCGTCCCGCATGGGCCTGATCCTTGACCTGAGCCCCAGAATTCTGGAGAAGGTTCTGTATTTTGCCTCCTATATTGTCATTGATCCCGGTGACTGCCCCCTGAAGAAGTATCAGGTGCTCACCGAGAAGGAATACCGTGATATGCGGGAGAAGTATGAGGACGACTTTAAGGCCGGCATGGGCGCAGAGGCCATTAAGGCCCTGCTGGAAGAGCTGGATCTCGAAGAGCTGTCCACGACCCTGCATGCAGAGCTCAAGAAGGCCTCCGGCCAGAAGAAGCTCCGCATTATCAAGCGTCTGGAAGTGGTGGAGGCATTCCGCCAGTCCGGCAACAAGCCCTCCTGGATGGTGCTGGACGTGCTTCCCGTTATCCCGCCGGATATCCGTCCCATGGTTCAGCTGGACGGCGGACGGTTTGCTACCTCCGACCTGAACGATCTGTATCGCCGGGTCATCAACCGGAACAACCGCCTGAAGCGCCTGATCCAGCTTTCCGCACCGGACATCATTGTCCGCAACGAAAAGCGCATGCTGCAGGAAGCGGTAGACGCCCTGATTGATAACGGCCGCCGCGGCCGTGCGGTCACCGGCGCCAACAACCGTGCACTAAAGTCTCTGAGCGACATGCTCAAGGGCAAGCAGGGCCGGTTCCGCCAGAACCTGCTGGGCAAGCGTGTTGACTACTCCGGCCGTTCCGTTATCGTTGTCGGCCCTGAGCTGAAGCTGTATCAGTGCGGCGTGCCCAAGGAGATGGCAGTTGAGCTGTTCCGGCCCTTCATTATGAAGAAGCTGGTGGCAGACGGCGTTGCCAACAACATCAAGTCCGCCAAGAAGATGATCGACAAGGGCAAGCCTGAGGTTTGGGATGCGCTGGAATACGTCATCAAGGATCGCCCGGTTATGCTGAACCGTGCACCTACCCTGCACCGTCTGGGCATTCAGGCCTTTGAGCCGGTGCTGGTAGAGGGACGTGCGCTGAAGCTGCATCCCCTGTGCTGCACCGCATTTAACGCCGACTTCGACGGCGACCAGATGGCAATCCACGTTCCTCTGAGCGCTGAGGCGCAGGCAGAGGCCCGTGTACTGATGCTCTCCTGCAACAACCTGCTTCGTCCGCAGGATGGCCAGCCTGTTACCGTACCCACCCAGGATATGATCCTCGGTACCTACTACCTGACCATTGTCAAGGAAGACGAGATCGGCGCAGGCAAGGTATTCTCCTCTCCCGATGAGGCGATGCTGGCCTATGATGCCAAGGCTGTGGGCCTCCATGCCCCGGTGAAGGTTCGCATGGAGCGTGAGATCAACGGCGAGATGAAGTGCCGGATCGTAGATGCTACGGTGGGCCGCCTGATCTTCAACAATGCCATTCCTCAGGATCTGGGCTATGTGGATCGCAACGATCCCGAGAAGTGCCTGGATCTGGAAGTCGGCTTCAGCGTCGGCAAGAAGCAGCTGTCTGCCATCATTGACCGCTGCATCCGGAAGCACGGCTTTACCATTTCCACCGAAATGCTGGATAACGTGAAGGCGCTGGGCTATAAGCATTCTACGCTGGCCGCCCTGACCGTATCCATTGCAGATATGACCATCCCCAAGGAGAAGAAGCCCCTCATTGAAGAGGCAGAGCGTGAGGTCGTTAAGATTGACCGCCAGTATCGCCGGGGCTTCATCACCAACGATGAGCGCTACCGTCTGACGGTTGCGCAGTGGGAAGAGACCACCGATAAGGTCACCGATGCCCTGCAGAAGAATCTGGGCCGGTTCAACAACATCTACATGATGGCTGACTCCGGTGCCCGAGGCTCCATGAGCCAGATCCGTCAGCTGGCAGGTATGCGCGGACTGATGGCCAATACCGCCGGTAAGACCATTGAGATCCCCATTAAGTCCAACTTCCGTGAAGGCATGAGCGTTCTGGAGTACTTCATTTCTTCCAGAGGCGCCCGTAAGGGTCTGGCCGATACCGCACTGCGTACCGCAGACTCCGGTTACCTGACCCGCCGTCTGGTGGACGTTGCCCAGAATCTGATCATCCGTCAGAAGGACTGCGGCACCCATGAGGGCATTGAGGTGGCAGAAGTTCTGGAGAAGGGCTCCGTTGTGGATACCTTCGGCAACCGGATCCGTGGCCGCTTCCCGCTGGAGGACATCTGCGACCCCGCAACCGGGGAAGTGCTGATCTCCAATGATACCCTGATGACGGAAGACGATGCCAAGATGCTGGAGAGCCACGGCATCCACTCGGTACGGATCCGTACCGTGCTGGGCTGCAAGGCACGCAGCGGTGTTTGCGCAAAGTGCTACGGCATGAACCTTGCTACCTCTGAAGAGGTAAACATGGGCGAGGCCGTCGGCATTATCGCAGCACAGTCCATCGGTGAGCCCGGTACACAGCTGACCATGCGTACCTTCCACTCCGGCGGTGTCGCAGGCGACGATATCACCCAGGGCCTTCCCCGAGTCGAAGAGCTGTTCGAGGCCCGGAAGCCCAAGAAGATGGGCCAGCTGGCCGAGATCTCCGGCCGTGTTTCCATCGATACCACCCAGCGTGCGGCTTACCGTACCGTCACCATCACCGCCGAGGACGGCGAGGTGAAGCAGTACCAGATCGCCCACAACATGGGCCTGAAGGTATCGGACGGCAGCATGGTGAAGCGCGGCGACCGTCTCACCGACGGCTCCCTGAGCCCCCACGATGTACTGCGGATCTCCGGACTGGAAGCCGTTCAGAACTACCTGATTCAGGAGGTTCAGGCGGTGTACCGTCAGCAGGGCGTAGATATCAACGATAAGCATATCGAGATTATCGTGCGTCAGATGATGCGCAAGGTGAAGATCGAGGATGCCGGCGATACCGACCTGCTCACCGGCAGCGTGGTAGACGTACAGGAGTACGAGGATGCCAATGCGGCAGTGCAGAAGCGCATTGACGCAGGGGAAGAGGGCCTGCAGCTGGCTACCCGGAGCCTTGTGCTCATGGGTATCACCAAGGCTTCTCTGGCAACGGAGTCCTTCCTGTCCGCTGCTTCCTTCCAGGAGACCACCAAGGTGCTGACCGATGCTGCCATCAAGGGCAAGATCGATCCGCTGGAGGGCCTGAAGGAGAACGTAATCATCGGTAAGCTGATCCCGGCAGGCTCCGGCATGCAGGTATACCGTGACTATGATCTGGTTTCTACGCCGGAATCTCCTGTGACCCAGGATATGATCGACAACGAGAAATTCTGATGCGCAAACTGCCGCAGCTCAGGCTGCGGCAGTTTTTGACGGATTTGGAGAAAGTGCCGAAAAAGCGGCGGCTGTCGACAGAAATATTTACCCGTATATTCAAAATAATATGCATAAAACGGTTGACGGAAGGGCATACTTTTGATATAATTTATCTGTTTGGCAAAGGCCTAATTATGCCCAGAGACGGAAGGAGGCGGCCCGATGCTCACAGAACTTGCTGCCCACAATAAGGTTGTGGGAGTCAAACAGCTGAAAAAAGCACTGCGGGATGGCGCCGCACAAAAGGTCTTCGTGGCAGAGGACGCCGATCCAAAGCTCACCGATCCCATCTGTGAAAGCTGCCGCGGGGCAGCTGTGCCGGTGGAAATGGTTCCGACCATGGCAGAGCTTGGAAAGGCCTGCGGCATTGAAGTCGGAGCGGCTGTGGCTGCGCTGCTTCGTGCCTGATTGTCGGTCCCAACAGACACTTTGTCTGGGATAAATACATTACCATCCGAGAAAGGAGGAAAAACATGCCTACTTTTAACCAGCTTGTCAGAAAGGGCAGAAAGGAAATCACCTTTAAGTCCACCGCTCCTGCTCTGCAGAAGGGTCTGAACACTCTGAAGAACGTTCCTACGGATCTTGCTTCCCCTCAGAAGAGAGGCGTGTGCACCGCAGTTCGTACCACCACTCCCAAGAAGCCTAACTCTGCGCTTCGTAAGATTGCCCGTGTACGTCTGACCAACGGCTATGAGGTTTCTGCCTACATCCCCGGTGTCGGCCACAACCTGCAGGAGCACTCCGTGGTTCTGATCCGCGGCGGTCGTGTTAAGGACCTGCCTGGTGTTCGTTACCACATTATCCGTGGTACTCTGGATACTCAGGGCGTTCAGGGTCGTATGCAGTCCCGTTCCAAGTACGGCGCCAAGCGGCCCAAGGCTGGCAAGAAGAAGTAATTCTTCTCCCAACCAACTTTTACAATGCATTTTGCGCACTGCGCAAGGCACTGCCTTGCTTAGTCCGTTTTAACATAGATTAAAACCTCTAAGCAGGCACCAACAGAAGCTTCGGGCTTCTGAAGTACCTATGAAATCATATTATGAAGGAGGGAAGCGAAGTGCCCAGAAGAGGTAATGTTCCGAAGAGAGAAGTTCTCCCGGATCCTATTTATAATTCAGTTCTGGTTACAAAGCTGATCAACAGCGTTATGCTGGACGGCAAGAAGGGCGTTGCTCAGAAGGTTGTCTATGATGCATTCCACATCGTAGAGGAGAAGACCGGTAAGAGCGGCCTGGAGGCCTTTACGGAGGCTATGGAAAATGTCATGCCTTCTCTGGAGGTTAAGGCTCGCCGTGTTGGCGGTGCTACCTACCAGGTTCCTATGGAGGTGCGCCCCGAGCGCAGACAGACTCTTGGTCTGCGTTGGCTGACCGCTTACAGCCGTAAGCGTACCGAGAAAACCATGAAGGAGAAGCTGGCAGGCGAGATTATGGATGCCTGCAATGGTGTCGGCAGCGCTGTAAAGAAGCGTGAAGAGACCCATAAGATGGCTGAAGCCAACAAGGCATTCTCCCACTACCGCTGGTAAGATAGGAGTAAAGTCATGGCCAGAAAAACAAGTCTGGAAAAGACCAGAAATATCGGCATCATGGCACATATTGATGCCGGCAAAACTACCACCACAGAGCGTATTCTGTTCTACACTGGTGTAAACTACAAGATCGGTGAGACCCATGATGGCTCCGCTACCATGGACTGGATGGCGCAGGAGCAGGAGCGTGGTATTACCATCACCTCCGCTGCTACCACCTGTTTCTGGAGCGGCTCTGCCAATCAGTATGATCCCCACCGTATCAATATCATCGACACCCCGGGCCACGTAGACTTTACCGTTGAGGTAGAGCGTTCTCTGCGTGTACTGGACGGCTCCGTTACCGTCCTGTGCGCCAAGGGCGGTGTTGAGCCTCAGTCTGAGACCGTATGGCGTCAGGCTGATAACTACCATGTTCCCCGCATGATCTACGTCAACAAGATGGACATCATGGGCGCTGACTTCTACAACGTCCTGCGGATGGTACACGATCGCCTGAAGTGCAACGGTGTACCGATCCAGCTGCCCATCGGCTCTGAGAGCGATTTCAAGGGCATCATCGATCTGGTAGAGATGACTGCTGACGTATATTATGATGACCTCGGTAAGGATATGCGCGTTGAGCCCATCCCCGAGGACATGATGGATCTGGCACAGGAGTACCGCGAAAAGCTGCTGGATGCTGCTGCCGATCTGGACGACGAGATCATGATGCTTGTTCTCGAGGGCGAGGAAGTTCCCGCTGATATGATCCGTGCAGCACTCCGTAAGGGCTGCGTGGAGAATAAGCTGGTTCCCATCACCTGCGGCACCTCTTATAAGAACAAGGGCGTTCAGAAGCTTCTGGATGCAATCATTGACTATATGCCCTCTCCTCTGGACATTCCTCCCATCGCTGGCGTCAACCCCGACACCGGTGAAGAGGATCACCGTCCTGCGGACGACAAGGCTCCGTTCTCTGCTCTGGCATTCAAGATCGCTACCGACCCCTATGTGGGCCGTCTGAGCTACTTCCGTGTCTACTCCGGTCAGCTGGAGAAGGGCACCGCTGTTTACAACAGCACCAAGCAGGTTCACGAGCGTATGGGCCGTATTCTGCAGATGCATGCAAACCATCGGGAGGACATCGAGCATGTCTACACCGGCGATATTGCCGCTGCTGTCGGCCTGAAGAACACCACCACCGGCGACACCCTGTGTGATGAGGATCATCCCATCATTCTGGAGTCCATGGAGTTCCCGGATCCCGTTATCCGCGTTGCCATCGAGCCCAAGACCAAGGCTGGTCAGGAGAAGATGGGCATTGCACTTGCAAAGCTCGCAGAAGAGGATCCCACCTTTAAGACCTACACCGATGAGGAAACCGGCCAGACCATTATTGCTGGTATGGGCGAGCTCCATCTGGAGATCATCGTTGACCGTCTGCTCCGTGAGTTCAAGGTGGAGGCCAACGTAGGCGCACCTCAGGTTGCCTACAAGGAGACCATTCGCAAGAAGGTCGATCAGGACACCAAGTATGCCCGTCAGTCCGGCGGTAAGGGTCAGTATGGTCATGTTAAGATCATCGTTGAGCCCAACGAGTCCGGTAAGGGCTATGAGTTTGTAAACAACGTGGTTGGCGGCGCCATTCCCAAGGAGTATATCCCTGCTGTTGACGCCGGTATTCAGGGCGCTATGCAGTCTGGCATTCTGGCCGGTTATCAGGTGGTTGACGTAAAGGTCACCCTGTATGATGGTTCCTACCACGAGGTTGACTCCTCTGAAATGGCATTTAAGATTGCCGGCTCCATGGCCTTCAAGGAGGCCTGCCGCAAGGCACAGCCTGTAATCCTTGAGCCGATTATGCGCGTCAACGTCATCGTGCCCGATGAGTACATGGGCACCGTCATTGGCGACATCTCTTCCCGTCGTGGCAACATCGAGGGTCAGGAGATCGACGGCGGCACTGCTCGTATCCGTGCTTTCGTTCCTCTGTCCGAGATGTTCGGCTACGCTACCGACCTCCGCAGCAGCACTCAGGGCCGTGGTCAGTACACCATGGAGCCCAGCCACTATATTGAGCTGCCCAAGAGCCTGCAGGAAGAGCTCATCGCAAAGAGAAATAAGGGCTAATAAAAATATAGCTTGTAAATTTGCGTAAAGTGTTGTATGATTGCAACATAAACAAACCGTACTATAAGGAGGAAATTTCCCATGGCAAAGGCAAAATTTGAAAGAAATAAGCCCCATGTCAACATCGGCACCATCGGCCACGTTGACCACGGCAAGACCACTCTGACCGCTGCTATCACCAAGTATCTGGCTATGCAGGGCAAGGCTGAGTTCGAGGACTACGCCAGCATCGATAAGGCTCCCGAGGAGAAGGAGCGTGGTATCACCATCAACACCGCTCACGTTGAGTATGAGACTGACGTTCGTCACTATGCTCACGTTGACTGCCCGGGCCATGCTGACTACATTAAGAACATGATCACCGGTGCTGCTCAGATGGACGGCGCTATCCTGGTTATCGCTGCTACCGATGGCCCCATGGCTCAGACCAAGGAGCATCTGCTGCTGGCTCGTCAGGTAGGCGTTCCCTACATCGTTGTTTTCCTGAACAAGTGCGATCAGGTTGACGACGAGGAGCTGCTGGAGCTGGTTGAGATGGAAGTTCGTGAGACTCTGGCTGAGTATGGCTTCGATGAGGAGGCTCCCATCATCAAGGGTTCCGCTCTGAACGCTCTGATCTCCGAGTCCACCGATCCCGCTGCTCCCGAGTATGCTTGCATCAAGGAGCTGATGGATGCTGTTGACTCCTATATCAAGACCCCCGAGCGTAACGATGATCTGCCCTTCCTGATGCCCGTAGAGGACGTCTTCACCATCTCCGGCCGTGGTACTGTTGCTACCGGTCGTGTAGAGCGTGGCGTGATCAAGAAGAACGAGCCTGTTGAGATCGTCGGCCTGACCGAGGAGAAGAAGCAGACCGTAGTTACCGATCTGGAGATGTTCCACAAGCTGCTGGATTACGCTGAGGCTGGCGACAACGTTGGTGCTCTGCTCCGTGGCGTTACCAAGAAAGAGGTCGAGAGAGGCCAGGTTATCTGCAAGCCCGGCTCCATCCATCCTCACACCAAGTTCTCCGGCCAGGTTTACGTCCTGTCCAAGGACGAGGGCGGCCGTCATACCCCCTTCTTCAACAACTATCGTCCTCAGTTCTACTTCCGTACCACTGACGTAACCGGCATCATCACTCTGCCCGAGGGCACCGAGATGTGCATGCCCGGCGATAACACCGAGATGAGCGTTGAGCTGATTACCCCCATCGCTATCGAGGTTGGTCTGCGTTTCGCTATCCGTGAGGGTGGCCGTACCGTAGGCTCCGGCGTTGTTACCGCTATCAACGAGTAATTTATAACGCTTTTGAGGCTGTCCCCTATGGGACAGCCTCTTTTTTATCTGCCGGCCTTTACGGAAAATTTACAATCTCTGCATATTCGGATAGAAAATCCCCCCTTCCATTTCTTTTCTGAATAGAGTATAATAATGCCTAGTCAGCGCATCGCTTTTAGGCTTGCCGGACAACAACGGCGTCGATGGGCCGCAAAGGGTCTGTTTCCTGCCTTTTGGTGAAATACAGGCGCTCCGATCAATGCGTATGGCACCGGAAGCGTCTTTGCGCATTTGAATCATATAAAATAGCTTGCCCAAGTCAGCAGACTGCTGCATCGTGGCATTGGAAAGGGAAGTAATTGATGGATCTGCTCAGGCACCTTCTATATGTATTTGGACTTGCGATGGTTCCCGTATTTGAACTGCGAGGGGCGATCCCAGTGGGGGTCGCTGCCGGCCTGCCCTTTTGGATCGTGTTTATTACCGCAATTTTGGGGAACCTTTTGCCGGTACCGTTCCTGATTCTGTTTACCCGCCGTGTGTTTGAATGGCTGAGAAAAAAGAGCGCATTTCTCGAACGGCTGGTATCTCGACTGGAGAAGAAGGCTTCCGCTAAGGAAGATCTGCTGAAGAAATATGAGCTGCTGGGCCTGTGCATTCTGGTGGCGATTCCCCTGCCCGGAACCGGTGCGTGGACCGGCTCACTGGTTGCGGCGGTATTTGATATTCGTCTGAAGCATGCGTTTCCTGCCATTGCGCTGGGGGTTCTCATTGCTGCTGTGATCGTTTCCGTGGTTACATATGGAGTGACCATTTTTATTTGACGCAAAAACCATGGGCCAACGCCGCTTCTGCTGCATAGACTGCACAGGGGGCGGTTATATGGAGATCGTTTTCGGTATGTTGGCTGCATGGGGACTGATTATGCTGATCTGGACATTGGTGGGAGCGGTTCTGCTGCCCCTGAGGCGCAGAGGTGATCTGCGCCTTACGGTGTTTCTGCGGGGGAACGGCGATCCCAACTGCTTGGAGCGGTGGCTGCGGGGACTTGTTTGGGTCAGAGAGTCCGGGCTGATCTGGTGGGATATTGTGATCCTGTCAGATGGGCTGGGGGAGGAATCCCGTGGGATTGCCCAACGTGCGGCAGAACAATATGCGGATGTTTTGGTAGAAACCGTAGATGAGATAAAAGACTGGATGGATGAGTAGGGATGGCGGGTACAAGAGAGCAGGAACTGATACGAGGGACCGTAGCGGCGGTGCTTTATCAAAATCAGGAAAACGGCTATAGTGTAATTCGGTTCAGCACGGATCAGGGGGTCACGATTACGGTGGTTGGCACGATCCCAATGTGTACCCCCGGGGAGCATCTCGCCGTGACGGGGCATTGGGAGGATCATACGACCCATGGCCCACAGTTTCGTGCGGAATTTCTCGAACGGGTGATGCCTTCCGGTGCGGAGGCCATTGAGACCTATCTTTCCTCGAGAGCCATCAAGGGGATCGGCCCCAGAACCGCCAGCAGGATCGTAAAACTGTTCGGTGATCAGACCTTTGAAATAATGGAGCAGCACCCGGAGCGGCTGGCAGAGGTGCCCGGCATCAGCCCCCAGAAGGCGAAGGCCATTGGGCAGAGCTTTCAGAAGCAGTTTGGAATGCGGAAGCTCTTAGAGTTCCTGCTGTCCAATGGATTGCCCGGAGAGCTGGCCATGCCGCTCTATAAGGCCTATGGCGATCTTGCCATGGATGCCCTGCGGGATGATCCCTATCTGCTGACGGAGGACTACTTTGGAGCAGCCTTTGCAGCGGTGGATCAGTTTGCGGTGCATCAGGGGATCGAGGCAGAGGATTTTCGGCGTGTACAGGCGGCTACCGTGTATACCCTGCGGCATAATCTTGGAAACGGCCATACATTTCTTCCGGCGGAGAAGCTCTGTGCCGCCACGGCCACTATGATCAATGTGGATCCGGATGTAGTCCGGGAGACACTGGGGGATCTGAATCTGGCCGGGAAACTGGTGGTGGACACCCTGCGGGATATCTCCGTGTGTTATCTGCCGGAGTATTACGAGGCGGAGACCTATGTGGCCCAGCGGATGCTGGAATTGTCCGCAACACCCCAGCAGGTGCCGGATCGACTGGAAGGCACCCTTCGGGCGGTACAGCAGGAGCTGGGCACGGAGTATGCCAGTGAGCAGGTTCGGGCCATTCTCACGGCGGCCCGCAGTTCGGTGATGCTGCTGACCGGCGGCCCCGGCACCGGTAAAACCACCACGGTCAACGGGATCCTTGGACTCTTTGACCGCCTTGGCATCAAGACAGTTTTGGCGGCGCCCACGGGACGGGCGGCCAACCGGCTCAAGGAGCTCTGCGGAAGAGAGGCGGCTACCATTCATCGGCTGCTGGAAACGCAGTTCGACCCGGAAAGCGGGAAGCTGTGCTTTATGCACGATGAGTCGGAACCCCTGAAGGCCGATGCCGTGGTGGTGGATGAGACCTCCATGGTGGATATTTTGCTGATGGAGGCGCTGCTTCGTGCCCTGAAGCCGCAATGCAGGCTGATTTTAGTAGGGGACCCGGATCAGCTTCCCTCTGTGGGGGCGGGCAATCTCTTTTCCGATTTGATCCGGTCGAAAAAGATTCCAACGGTGCGGCTTACAGAGATCTTCCGGCAGGCCCGGGAGAGCCTGATCATTATGAATGCCCATGCCATCAACGGCGGGCAGCTGCCGGAGCTGACGGTCAAGAATAAAGACTTTTTCTTTTTGCAGCGCAGAGACATGCAGCGTGCGGTGGATACCATTGTGGATCTTTGCGTCAGGCGGCTTCCGCAGAACATGGGGATTCCGGCAGACCAGATTCAGGTGCTTTCCCCCACACGGAAAAATGAAGCGGGGACTGCGGCGCTGAATCTGCGCCTTCAAGCGGTACTGAATCCGCCTGCTCCCGGAAAGCAGGAGCACAAGCGAGGCAAAATGCTGTTTCGTGTGGGCGATCGGGTGATGCAAATTAAGAATAACTATGATATAATGTGGAAGAAGACCGAGGGCTTTGGGGTCGGGACCGGCGTGTTCAACGGAGACGTGGGAAAGGTCACGGAGATCGACCCCGGCCAGGAGACCATGACCGTGGTATTCGATGACCGGCAGGTGGAATATACCTTTGACCTGCTGGGCCAGCTGGAGCTGGCCTATGCCATGACGGTGCATAAAAGTCAGGGCAGCGAGTACCGGGCGGTGATCCTGTCGGTCTCGCAGGCAAATCCATATCTGCTCACCCGGAGCATCCTGTACACGGCGGTGACCCGTGCCAGAGAGCTGCTGATTCTGGTGGGAGACCCCGGTGTGGTACAGCAGATGGTAGAGAATAATCGACAGTCTCGCCGATACAGCGGACTGAAGCTGCGGCTTGAAAAGGACGGATGAAAAATGAGTGCTCTTTCCGGCGTGCTTGATTTCCTGTTTCCACCCAAGTGTGTGTTCTGCCATAGGGTGCTGAAGGTAGGCGAACGAGGCTGCTGCGGTAAATGCCGCCAGAGTCTGCTGGGCACCTGTCCGCCCAGAGCCGGGGTGCATTTCACCCAGTGCTTTGCACCGCTTGCCTATGAAGGCTCCGTGCGGGAGGCTATGATCCGGTTCAAGTTTCATGATCGCCCGGGATTTGCAACGGAGTTTGGGCGGATCCTTGCCGAATGCGTCCGGGAGAACCTTGCGGGACGATATGATCTCATTACATGGGTTCCGGTGAGCGCCCAGCGGCTTCGGAAGCGCGGCTACGATCAGGCTATGCTGCTGGCAATGGCAGTGGCGCTGGAGCTGGATGATGTGGCAGTGGAGACCCTGCGGAAATGCCGGGATACACCCGCTCAGTCCAGTCTGGACGGTGTTCAGGAGCGCCGGGATAACGTTGTGGGGGCTTATGAGATCGTGGATCCGGAGCTGATCGCTGGAAAGCGGATCCTGCTCATCGATGATATTATTACCACTGGCTCCACGCTGGAGGAGGCCAGCCGGACGCTGAAATATGCCGGCGCACAGGAGGTGCTGGCAGCGGCGGTGGCGCAGACCGAACCAAAAAATATAACGACCGAAGAGGAATTATCATGATAAAATTATCCAGAGATATTGGAATTGATCTGGGCACAGCCAATGTGCTGGTGTATCTGGATGGCAAAGGGATCGTCATCAACGAGCCGAGTGCAGTTGCCTTGGATAAAAATACCGGAAAGGTGCTGCAGGTTGGCGCTGCCGCAAAGAAGATGCTGGGACGTACCCCCGGCAACATTGTGGCCGCAAGACCGCTGGAGCACGGCGCAATTTCGGATTATGACATGACGGCAACCATGCTGTCCGTCTATCTCCGGCGCATTACCAAGATGTCGCTGGTGAAGCCCAGAGTTGTGGTCTCGGTGCCCAGTGGTATTACCGAGGTAGAAGAGCGTGCGGTCATTCAGGCGGCCATGGAGGCAGGCGCCCGGCGTGTATACCTGATCGAGGAGCCTCTGGCAGCGGCCATTGGCGCAGGCATGGATATTAAGGGAGCCGGGGGCAGCATGGTCATTGACATTGGCGGCGGCACCACGGATATTGCGGTGCTCAGCCTGAACAATGTGGTTCGCTCCACTTCCATCGATGCCGCAGGGGACGCCTTCGACAATGCCATTATCCAGTATATTCGGGAGCGCTATCAGGTGCTGGTGGGCAACCAGACTGCGGAGGAGATCAAAATGGCCATTGGCTGCGTCAACCCCAGACCGGAAGCGCTGGTGATGACGGTAAAAGGACGGAATCTTTCCACAGGTCTGCCGCAGGAGGTGGACGTCACCTCTGTGGATGTGATGCACGCACTGACGACCCCCTGCCGGGATATCCTCTATGCGGTGCGGACGATTCTGGAAAAGACCGACCCGGAGCTGGTGGCGGATATCTCCCGAAGCGGCATTACGCTGACCGGCGGCGGCAGTCTGCTCTATGGCTTTGACCAGCTCATCTACCGTTCCACGGGAATTGCATGCCATGTGGCAGACGATGCCATTTTGTGCGTGGCGCTGGGCTGCGGCAAGAGCCTGAAATGGATCGATGAGATGCAGGAGGGCACAGTGAACTATGCCCGGCAGAAGCTGATGCAGGAATAAACCAATACAGCAGCAAAGCGGCGGATCGCAGAAAGCGGCCCGCTGCTTTTTTTGCACCGGTCTGAAGCAGACTGCCTTTTGAATTGTGCCTTCCTGTTCCGTTTGTGCCGCATCCATTGACAGATGGGGGAAAATGCCTGTACAATTTACTTTGACAATGTAATAAATGCGTAAAAATCAAGTAAAATGGAGGGCGGCATATGTACTATTCTCATCTTCTCTCACCGGTCACCATCGGCAATGTAACACTGAAGAACCGGATTTCATCGCCGGATGCGTCCCTGCATCTTTTGCAGGGGCCGGAGACCTTCCCGGCGGATGGCTACCGTGCGTGGGTTATCCAGATGGCCAAGAGCTGCGCCTATATGGTGATGTCGCCATGGTCCAATCCCACCCAGCGCACCATTGGCATGGCGGACAGCGTGAGAATGCAGAACTTTGATATGGAGGATCCCAGCGTCAGCAACTACTTCTCCAAAATGTGCGATGACATCCACTTCTATGGATCGAAGATCTTAATCAGCACCATTCCGTTCCGCCTTCCGTGGCCCCAAGGCTATAATCTGGACGGACAGGGCGGAATGTTCCTGCCCGGGCAGCCGGTGGAGCCCAAGGAGGCCCTTCCCGCAGAGCGCATGGGGGAATTGATAGAAAATTATGTAAACTACGTGGCCAACTACAAGACCTTTGGCTATGACGGCGTTTCCCTGAACATCTCCATGCTCATTGGAAAAAATCGCAACCACCGTACCGATGAATACGGCTGTGATACCCCTGAAAATGCGGCGAGGCTGCCGAAGCTGCTGTTCGGCGCCATCAAGCAGCGCCTTGGACTGGATTTTATCACGGAGGCCTATGTCTATGGTGAGATGGATCATATCTATTCCAAGGAGTTCATGGCGGCTGTGGTAAAAGAGCTGGAGGATGTGGTGGACATCGTATCCATTAAGGAGAAGGATGCTGCCACGAACCATCCCACCGGGTTCCAGTTCCAAAAGGGGCAGCATACCTGCTTTACCTATGCAAAAGCCATCCGGGATACCGGCGCAAAGGTGCTCGTTGGGGTCAACGGCGGATTTCAGGATCCGCAGGAGCTGGACGGCTATCTGGCGGAAGGGAAGTGCGATCTGATCGCCATGGCCCGGGGACTGTTTGCGGATGAGGAATACATGGAGAAATGTCTCACTGGCCGGGGGGAGGACATTGTACCCTGTATCTGGTGCAACAAATGTCATGGCACCATGACGCCGCCTTGGATCTCCTTCTGCTCGGTGAATCCCCGGCTGGGCATCGATCCCATGCTGCTGAAAACGCTCCCGGAGGGCCACAGCAGCAAGAAGACGGCAGTGATCGGCGGCGGCCCCATCGGCATGCGTGCGGCCATTATGGCGGCCCAGCAGGGCCATCAGGTGACGCTGTTTGAACAGACGGACTATCTGGGCGGGCAGCTGAAGCACAGCGACTATGTATCCTTTAAGTGGCCGCTGCGGGACTATAAAAATTATCTGGTGCGGCAGCTCCGGAAGAATGGGGTCACGGTGCGGATGCAGACAAAGGCGACCCCGGAGCTGCTGGAGCAGGAGGGCTTTGAAGCAGTGATCGCCGCCACGGGCGCTGTGCCCAATATTCCGGCCTTTGCGCAGGATGCAGAGGGGAAGCTGCTGCCGGGCCTTAAAACCTGTCTGGATGTATTCGGCCATGAAGCGGAGCTTGGAAAGCGGGTTGTGATCGTAGGCGGCAGTGAGACCGGCGTAGAGACCGGTATGCATCTTTGCGAGCTGGGCCATAAGGTCACTGTGCTGACCCGGCAGTTTGAGCTGGCCCATGATGCATCCCACCTGCATGCCATTACCATGGCCATTGTGACCTATGACCCGGAGGATCACCATGAGATCATAAAGTGCGCATGGGAGAAATATCCAAACTTCCGTGGGATCGTCCATGCTTCTACCACCGCAGTAACCCCCACCTCCGTGACCTATCTGGATCAGGACGGCGTCAGTCACCGGCTGGAGGCAGATTCTGTGGTGATCTGCGGCGGCATGAAGGCGCAGCGGGACGAAGCACTGGCGTTCTATGGGTCGGCGCCCCGGTTCTTTATGACCGGCGACTGTGAAAAGGTCGCAAACCTTCAGGCGGGGAACCGCTCTGCCATGGGGAAGGTGGCGCAGCTGTAATGCGAGATCCCGGATCACTGTTCACAAATACGCAGAATTGTTGTAAAAAAGATCCGGTTTCTACACAGGAACTATACAAATCTGTGTTATTTTTACATAGACTTTACAAAAGAAGGTGAGTCCATGGGCGACAGTATCATATCATCCTTCCAACGGTATGAGGTGAAATACTTTTTAACACCGGAACAGCGGGCATCGCTGATGCCGGTGTTGGAGGCGCACTTCCAAATGGATGAATACGGCCTACATACCATCAGTAATCTCTATTATGACACAGACAATTATGAGATCACCCGGAACTCCATCGATAGGCCCGTCTATAAGGAGAAGCTGCGGGTACGCGCCTATGGCGTCCCGCAGCCGGAGACAGGGCGGGTATTTGTGGAGCTGAAGAAAAAGTATGAGCATGTGGTCTATAAGCGGCGCATTGCCCTGCCGGTGGCGGAGGCAGACCGGCTGCTGAATCACGGAGAAGATCCGCCCGGGGCAGACCCGCAGATCACCCATGAGATCCGGCACTTTATGGAGCACTACCAGCCCAAGCCGAAGGTCTATCTCAGCTACCGCCGGATCGCCATGGCGGGGATCGAGGATCCGGAGCTTCGCATCACCATGGATCAGGAGCTGCTGTGGCGCACAGAGGATCTGGATCTGACTCATGGATCCTATGGCCGGCATATCCTGCCGGAGGAGACAACACTGATGGAGATCAAGGTGCCCGGTGCCATGCCCCTATGGCTGGCCAGAGCCCTCAGTGATCGGGGAATCTATCGGACGTCTTTTTCCAAGATCGGAGCCTGCTATACCCGGTTTATTCTGCCCACCATATTTGAAGAGAAGGGTGTGACACCACATGTTTGAATCCCTGTTATCCGGCGGACTGACCGCCCAGAGCTTTTTTATCTGCACCGCTGTTTCGCTGGTGCTGGGGCTGCTGACGGCCCTGTGCTTTTCCTTTCGGGCCAGCTTTTCACGGAGCTTCTGCCTGACGCTGGCGATTTTGCCTGCCATTGTTCAGGTAATCATTATGATGGTTTCCGGCAGCATCGGCGCAGGCGTTGCGGTGGCGGGTACCTTTTCGCTGGTACGCTTTCGATCCGAGCCGGGGACGGCCCGGCAGATTGCGGCGCTGTTTCTGGCGGTAGCCCTTGGGATCGCCATGGGCATGGGCTATGCGGTGCTTGCGGCGATTTTCTTTGTCATTGTGACGCTGTTTTTCCTGCTGCTGACGCTGGTGGGATTTGGCGGGGATCATGGCACACAGCGGGATCTGCGGATCACCATCCCGGAGAATATGGACTATGAGGGCGTGTTTGACGACCTGTTTCAGGAATACACGGTGTCTCACACGCTGGAGCGGGTGAAGACCACCAATATGGGCACGCTCTATGAGATCCGCTATACCGTGGTGCTGCGGGATGAAAAGAAAATCAAAGCGTTTCTGGATGACCTGCGGACCCGGAATGGAAATCTGACCATTATCTGCGGTCGGGTGGGAACAGAGAGCGCACTGTAAAAAAAGCAACTGAGCCGCAAGCTGTGCTTGCGGCTCAGTTCGTTATGCTTCTCCGTGCTCAAAGACCCGAAGGCGCAGATGGTGAAATTCATGGAATGCGTCTGTGTCGGAAAGGGAAGAAAGTGCGCTTTCCAGCCGGAAGTAGTACCATGACTGCTTGGCCCGGCTCTTTTGATGGAAAAATTCCCACAGATCATCGCCGTATTCCGTGTAGTCTCTGGCGATTCCACGGAGGTTGGAGAGCTTGTCTGCCAGAAACAGCTGCTTCAGGGCAGGATCCGCAGATCGTTCCAGTGCAGAGATGGTCTCTTCCTTGCGGATCAGCCATGTTTCCTCCGGGGGCAGCTCAGGCCGCTTGTTTTCGCTCATATCCTGTACCAAACCGGCCACACGTGGGCCGAATTTGTCCGAAAGGGTCTTGAAGGTTACATCGGTATCCTCAATGACATCGTGGAGCACTGCGGCGGCCAGCACCTCCTGATCCTGCGTCAGTGTGGCGGCAATGGCGGCAGCTTCGGTGCAGTGCAGAATATAAGGGGTGTGGCCGTCCCGACGTTGGGCACCGGCATGGGCCTGCACTGCAAAAATAATGGCCTGATCCAGCAGGGTCATTTTTTCCTCCATAAGTTTTTCCTCCTTTGGGGAGCAGCCCCAAATTCCTCTTCCTGTACAGGACAACATTATACGTTTTTTTCGGAATTTTGCAAGAACTTTTTTCGGCTTTGGGGAGCAACGGTTGCAGGATATCGCCCGATGGAGTATAATCAATACACATACGGTATGAGATGTGCCGGAATGCGGAACAATACGACTTGGAGGGAACGGACATGGATCGGAAAACCGAAAATGTGGTACAAAATGTTGGAGCAATGGCGGAAGTCACTTCCGTCTTCTATAACAGTATCATCAAGCAGGTGCCCAAGGATGTGGCGCTGGTGCTGACGCAGCATTTTATGGACATCACCATTGCACGCCCTGTAAATGTGAACCTTGGGGCAGCGGCGGCAGCGGCAAAGGCCATGGAAGCCCAGCGCAGAGCGATGGAGCGCCGGAAGACCGGCGACCGGGCTGCCGACCAGCCCTGCGGGGAAAATCCCACGGAGCAGCAGAAGAAAAAGCCGGACGAAACAGAAGAAAAATCCAATGGCTGAATTTACAAATTGTCCACAATTTCGTTAAAGTTCGGCCATAAGTATCGGGTACTATGTAACCATCAAACAAAACCTCCACAGTTTGTTTGATACCCTTCCTTTTTCTCCTCTTTTTTACTCCTTACATTTTCCTCGAATGCACCCGCAGATGACATGGTCGTCTGCGGGTGTATTCTGTTTATACAAACGGGTATTTTTTCGTCATATGGGCATACTGATTCCGAAGCAATTTTCAGGAGGAATTTCAGATGAAAAAGAACCATATGACATTGCTGCTGACAGCGGCACTGATGCTGATGCTGTGTCTTGGCGGCTGCGGCACCGATAAAAACGGAAGCACCAATGCCTCGGCGTCGCCCTCCGCCACGGCCACGGTAAGTCCCTCGCCCATGGTGACGGAGCAGCCAGACAGCCAGCGGGAAAATCCCGGCAGTGCGGATGCCGCAGAGGACGGCAAGATCACGGAGGCGCCCGCAGAGAATACAGACTCCTCTGCCATGCCGGAGGCGGGCTCGGAGGCCGGTGACGACCTGAAGCGGGCCGGTGAGGATCTGGGCGATGCGGCCCGGGAGGCCGGCCGCAGTGTGGAAGATGGCCTGAAGGGCCAGTAAAATGCAGCGCACCTGCCGATGGGAGAAGCTGGAGGCAGGTGCGCATTTCCTTGCCCTCCCGGTGGAAACGGAATAGGATCGGGGAAATCCCTTCGGAGATACGCTGAAGCGGCGTATGTCCGGAGGGATCGATTGGTTTATGGGGGCGTATTGCGCAGCCGTTTGTCCATCATCAGAGCAGTGGCCGGGTGGGAAAGGCTGATTTCCACGGCGGTCATAAAAAAGAAAATCGCATACAATATTTCCAAAAATTCCATTTTGGGTTGCAAAAAATGGAATACTATGGTATACTCAGCCGGATTGTGGAATGGAAACAGCCGGAAACCGTAAAATGGAGGAATAAAATGGCGGATTATAAAAAGATGTATGCGGTGCTGTGCGGCGCCATAGATCAGGTGATCGAGCCCCTGGAGCAGATCCCTTTGGCATGGCCCTCGGCGCAGGTTCTGCGGAAGGCGCTGCTGCGAGCGGAGGACATCTATGTGGCCTCCACGACCTATGTGCAGGAGACCGAAGATCCGCAGGTGGTGGAGCTTCATGCAGACTCCGGCCTGTAATCTCAGAGATAAAACGGGAACGGATCGCCTGCCGGGGCGGTCCGTTCCTGCTGTTTACAGGTTTTTTGCGGCGATCGGGGGGCTGGCTTGTGAGAAGGCTGTGATACTTCCTGCATGAAACGTAAAACGGAGGGAAACAGGTGGGAGCGGACCAAATGGCTGCGAATGATGCAGAAAGGATTCTATTTCGGAGGAGAAATGCTGCATATGCGATAAAATTGCAAGAGAAAATAATGAGAAATGCATAAATGAAAAAGTGATTCAAATAACATATTAAACAAATGGGCTAAAAAGGGAAATGACGAAAAATGCAAAAATTTCAGGCAAAAACCGATGCATTATGACGAATATTCCGTGAAAACCGGGATTTCAAATAGTTGGAAGTTGTGGAGTTTCAAAAAATGACGGGGCCTATACACAAAATGGCTTGCAAAAGCAATCCGTAAAGGCTATAATGGATGCATGAAAAGGTGGGGACAGTTGCATTTTTTGCGCTGAAGTATCAGAAATGGAGCAAAAGCTGCTGAAACTGCCTCAGGCGAAAAGCCAAAACATCAAGAATGGAGCGATACAAATGAAACGGAAGCTCAAATCTCTGGCCGCATTGGCAATGAGCGCTGCAATGGTGCTGTCCATGGCGGCATGCGGTTCCGGCGATGGAAGTGCCGCCAGTGCGGCATCTGCTGCCAGTGAGGCAGGCAGCACGGCAGCGGCGCAGACGGAGGCCGCTGGTGATCAGCATCTCAACATTCTGCTCGGCGGCACAGTCAACAATCTGGACCCCGATGCATCCTCCTGGACCGGTGAGTATCAGATTGTGACCCAGTCTCAGGCCAGCCTGCTTCGGATTGTCACCGATGACAATGACAAGGACACCTATGTGGAAGACGGATGCGAGTCCTACGAGGTCTCCGATGACGGCCTGACCTATACCTTCCACCTGCGGGAGAACTATTGGAGCGACGGCGAAAAGGTCGTGGCACAGCAGTATGTGGACGCTGCCCTCCGTGCGCTGAATCCTGAGAACGGCTATTCCACCACGGAATTCATGCCCATTAAGAACGCACAGGCCTACTATGACGGCGAGTGCGATGCCTCTGAGCTGGGAATCAAGGCTGTGGACGAAAATACTGTAGAGTATACGCTGGAATCCCCCAACTCTGAGTTCCTCTACTACATCGCTTACCGTGCAGGCTATCCCTGCCGTCAGGATGTCATCGACAAGGCCACTTCCACCTACGGCACCAATGTGGACGAGATGGTGTTCAACGGCCCCTTCAAGGTGACCAGCTGGGTCAAGGAAAACAGTGTGACCATGGAGAAGAACGACAAGTATTGGGATGCTGCCAACGTCAAGCTGGATTCTGTTACCATGCAGTATGTGGAAGAGTATTCCACGCAGGCCACCCTGTTTGATGCCCAGCAGCTGGATATCGTTCCCTACAACGATGACTACGGCGCAGACTGGGAGGCACAGGCTGCCGACGGTAAGATCAACTATGTGGACAAGGTTGGCGCTTACTCCGACTTCCTGGTATTTGCCATTGAAAACGGCGGCAAGTCCGGCCTCATGGGCAATGCCAACATTCGTCAGGCTCTGTCTCTGGCAGTAGACCGTCAGGAGCTCTGCGACACCGTTTGGGGCCGCTATGAGCCTGCTTACACCTATGTTCCCTCTGCGGTCACTGTGGGCGGCGAGACCTACAACACCACAGGCGAGGGCGCTGTAAAGGATCTGCAGGAGAAGTATTCCACCGATGAGTCTCTGCAGGATCTGTTTAAGCAGGGCCTTGAGGAGCTGGGCAAGGACACCGACCTCAGCGCTGTGACCATTGACTTCGTGGTAGAGGCCGACAACGTTGCCCGACAGACGCAGGCAGAGTATCTGGCACAGACATGGCAGAACCGTCTGGGCATTCAGGTCAACGTGGATGTGACCACTGACGCCGAGGAGCGTCAGCAGCAGATGGACTATGACGTAGGCGTCAACGGCTGGGAGGGCGGCGCAAGCCCCTACAACTACCTCTTTGTTGTAAACGTACCCTACGGTCTGAAGTACCTCACCGGTGTGTACACCAATGAGCATGTCAATGAGCTGCTGGGACAGGTTACAAGCATTACAGACAGCGCCAAGCAGGCTGAGATGTTCCATGAGATCGAGAACACGATTCTGGAAGAGGCCGGTGTGGGCCCCCTGTACTTCACCGATATCAAGTTCTTCCAGCAGACCTATGTGAAGGGAATCTACTACACCAACTTTGGCCCTGAGTATGATTTCAGCCACGCTTATATTGAAAAGTAAGGATTTTTCGAGTATCCTTCGAGAGATTCAGACACAATCAGGCAGGGGGAGACCCCTGCCTGACTGCATATTGCCCAAACTCTAAAGAAAAGGCAGTTGTTACTTATGATAAAATACATTTTCCGGCGGTTTCTGGAACTGCTGGTGGCGCTGTTTCTGATCGCAACGGCGACCTTTTTCCTGACGGCGGCGGCACCGGGCGACCCGCTGGTGGCCCGTACCATGTCCCTGCCGGAGGCATCCAGACAGGCTATGTACGCAAAATATGGTCTGGATAAGCCGCTGATGGAGCGGTATGTGATCACCATGAAGGGCATGCTCCAAGGCGATTTTGGAGAGTCCGTTGTCTATGAGGGCCAGACGCTTCAGGACATCATCCGGGATAAGCTGCCTGTTTCGGCGCGGCTTGGCCTGCAGTCCCTGATTTTTGGCGTGCTGGTGGGTCTGTTTCTGGGCGTCATTGCGGCGGTCAAACGAGATACATGGATCGACCGGGTGATCGTGGTATTTGCGGTGCTGCTGATGAGTGTGCCGGAGCTGGTTTTGGGCCTTGTGTTCCAGAAGTATTTCGCCGGTACGCTGAAATGGTTCCCGGTCATCGGCTGGCCCTCCGGCAAGGAGCTGTGGTTCGGCGGCTGGAAATATACCATTCTGCCCATGATGTCCGGCGCACTGCTTCACATCGCCACCTATTCCAGACTGCTCAAGACGTCCATTCTGGATGTACTGGATCAGGATTACATTCTGACGGCCCGCTCCAAGGGGTTGTCGGAGCCCAAGATCGTATGGAGCCATATCATGCGGAACTCCTTTATTCCCATTGTCACCCGGCTCCCGGTATCCATGGCCACCTGCATTACGGGTTCCTTTATCATTGAGAAGATCTTCTCCATTCCCGGCATTGCGGCCTATTACATTGAGGCGGTATCGGCCAACGATCTTTCCATTGTATTGGGAGAAACGGTCTTTATCGCAGCACTGTTTATTGTGGTGGTATTCCTGACGGATATCCTCTATACGCTGGTGGATCCCAGAATCCGGATTCAAGGAGGGAAACGATAATGGAAGAGACAAAAACGAACCTCAGACCGGAGGACTTTGAGATCCTGCAGGCCCGGGCCGGTCAGGGCGACCAGCTGGTGCGGGAGCCTGTGACCTACTGGAAGGACGCATGGCGGCGGCTTCGGAAGAACAAGATCGCCATGGGCTCTCTGGTGGTGCTGATCCTGTTCCTGATTATGGTCATCATCGGGCCGTACATCCGGGGCTACGACTATATCACCTCGGCACCCAAGTATAAAAATGCGGGGATGAGCGCACAGTTCTGGTTTGGCGCAGACTCTCTGGGCCGTGACCTGTTTTCCCGGCTTTGGGTGGGCACCCGGGTTTCCTTTCTGGTTGCCCTGAGCTGTACCGCCATTCAGGTGGTGGTGGGCTGCCTCTACGGCAGTATCATGGCCTATTTCGGCGGCGTGGTGGATGAGATCATGATGCGCATTCTGGAGATCATCACCGCCATTCCCAGCCTGCTGGTAACGATCCTGATTATGATCGCCATGGGCAACAGTGCCGTATCCCTGCTGATTGCGCTGTGTATCGCTTCCTGGTGCCAGACAGCCCGGGTTGTTCGAGGGCAGATCATGCAGCTGAGAGAATCCGAATATGTGATGGCTGCCGAAGCACTGGGCGAGCGGCCCCTGAAGATCATTGTCCGGCATCTTTTGCCCAATATCATGGGCATCCTGATTCTGGAGGTAGCCACCGCCATTCCCGGCTACATCTTTCAGGAGGCGGGCCTCAGCTTCATCGGCCTTGGCCTGAAGGCGCCCTCCATCAGCCTTGGCCTGCTGATTTCCAATGGTCAGGCGGTCATGAACTCCCATGTAAGTCAGCTGATCTTCCCGGCGCTGGTGCTGTGCATTATGGTGTTGGCCTTTAACCTGCTGGGCGACGGCCTCCGCAATGCGCTGGATCCCAAGTTCCGGAAGTAAGGGGAGGAAAACATGAGTAATCTACTTGAAGTGAAAGACCTGAAGGTCTGTTATCACACCTATCAGGGGAACGTCCAGTCCGTGCGCGGTGTGAATCTGGATATTGGCTATGAGGAGTCGGTGGCGCTGGTGGGCGAGTCCGGCTGCGGCAAGTCTGTGACCGGAAAGAGCATTCTGCGGCTGATTCAGGCCCCCGGCGAGATCCGGGAGGGCAGCTCCATCACCTTTGACGGAAAAGACGTGCTGTCCATGAGCAAGAAGGAGCTCCGGAGCTACCGGGGCGGTCAGGCGTCCATCATCTTTCAGGATGCGCTGGCATCCCTGAACCCCACCATGACCGTGGGCAAGCAGATCATGGAGAACCTGCTGTACCACCGGAAGATGAGCAAAAAAGAGGCCAAGGCGGAGGCGATTCAGCTGCTGAAGGACGTTGGAATTCCCAATGCCGAAAAGCGCGTGGATCAGTATCCCCATGAGTTCTCCGGCGGCATGCGTCAGAGAGTTATGATCGCCATTGCCTTTGCCTGTCAGCCCAAGCTGCTGATCGCCGATGAGCCCACTACGGCACTGGATGTAACCATTCAGTCCCAGATCATCAAGCTGCTCAAGCAGCTGAAAACGGAGAATCACACCTCCATTCTGATGATTACCCACGATCTTGGCGTTGTGGCCAGCATTGCCGAGCGTATTTTTGTCATGTACAGCGGCGTGATCGTGGAAAAGGGCACCAGTGACGATATCTTCTACCGGGCACGGCATCCCTATACCAAGGCGCTGCTCCGGGCAGTGCCCCGGCTGGATGGGGATAAAAAGGAAGAGCTGGACTCCATTGAGGGAACGCCGCCGGATCTGATCGCACCCCCTGCGGGCTGTCCCTTTGCCCAGCGGTGTAAATACTGCATGCCCATCTGTGAGCGGCAGATGCCTGAGAACACCGGCTTTGGCGGCCGTCATGAGGCGGCCTGCTGGCTCCATCATGAGATGGCGCCCAAGGTGGCGGGCATCAATGATTTTGAAGAAACAGCCGGAAAGGAGGTCTGACCATGGAAACCGAGAAGAAGCCGCTTGTTCAGGTGAAAAATCTGAAGAAGTATTTTAATACCGGCCATAAGGAAGTGGTCAAGGCGCTGGACAACGTATCCTTTGACATCTACGAAGGGGAGACCGTTGGACTGGTGGGCGAGTCCGGCTGCGGAAAGACCACCTGCGGGCGTATTATTCTGGGCCTGTATGATAAAACCGATGGACAGGTGCTCTACCGGGGCAAGGATGTGCACCGGATGTCCAGAAGCGAAAAGTACGCCTTTAAGAAAAATGCGCAGATCGTATTTCAGGATCCCTATTCCTCTCTGGATCCCCGAATGACCGTGGCGGATATCATTGCCGAGGGCATTGACATTCATCATCTGGCCAAGGATCGGAAGGAGCGGCTCCAGAAGATCTATTATTACCTCAATGCCGTAGGACTCAACGAATCCCATGCCAGCCGGTTTGTCCATGAATTTTCCGGCGGACAGCGGCAGCGCATCGGCATCGCCCGGGCGCTGGCAGTGGAGCCGGAGTTCATTATGCTGGATGAGCCCATCTCCGCACTGGATGTTTCCATTCAGGCCCAGGTGGTGAATCTGCTCATCAAGCTCCAGAAGGAGAAGGGGCTGACCTATCTGTTTGTGGCCCATGATCTGGCCATGGTCAAGCATATTTCGGACCGGATCGTTGTGATGTATCTGGGCACGGTGGTGGAGACCGCCTCTTCGGAGGCGCTGTATGCAAAGCCGCTGCACCCCTATACGCAGGCGCTGATCTCGGCAATCCCGATCCCCGACCCGGAGTTGGAACGGAAGCGAGCCGAGGAGACGGTACAGGGAGAGGCCACCGTGGCAGGGGCCACGGAGGGCTGCCGGTTCCGTACCCGGTGTAAGTTTGCCACGGAGCGCTGCGCCAGGGAAATGCCGGAGCTTCGTGAGGTGGAGCCGGGACATTTTGCCGCATGCCACAATCTGGATCAGGTGAACCCATGAAACAGAAGCTGAAGCAGGCCGGAAAGGAGATCGGTCTGATCGTTCTGTTTGCCCTGGGACTGTGCCTGATCCTGACGCTGGCGGCGCTGGTTCGGAGCCTTTTGGGCGGCAGCCTTTCCGGGAGCCTTTGGCGGCTCTGCGCCTTTAGCGGAGGGATCGTCCTGCTGCTCTCAGCGGTGTTCCTGCTTTCCAGCCGCCTTGTCCGGCAGAAGATGAAGGCGTGGACGGAGAAATTCCCCCATGTGCCCTTTGCGTGGGCACTGGTACTCGTTGGCGCAGTATTGATTTTGTTCGCCTGTATGGTGAATCGATTTATGATGTAAGGAGCGATATCATGAAAACCAAATATCCTCATATGTTTTCCCCCATTACCATTGGGGGTGTGACCTTCAAAAACCGGATCTGGTCGGCACCGGCCGGTGCCCATCTGCTCTATGGCAAGGAGGGCTATCCCAACGACCATGTGGTGGCCTACTATGCCAATAAGGCAAGAGGCGGCAGCGCCAATATTACGGTGTCGGCCCAGAACATGGACATCTATCAGGAGTATGACAACGTCCATGCCCATGAGAATATCTTCGATTCGGAGAATCACCGGTTCTGGAATCATCTGACGGATGCCATCCACTTCTACGGGGCAAAGGCTTCGCTGGAGCTTCTGGGCTTTTCCTACCACGGAAGAAACTATAAGGGCGAGCTGGTAAGCTACTCCGTCAACGGCGAAGCGGGCACCCAGATCCTCGATCGTGCGGCCATGGAGAGCATTGCCTCCATCTATGCCGATGCGGCGGAGAATGCCCTGAAGTGCGGCTTTGATATGATCCTGATCCACGGGGGCCATGGCCTGATCCTCTCCCAGATGCTCTCCCCCAAGTTCAACACCCGCACCGATGAATTTGGCGGCAGCCTTGAGAATCGGGCAAAGTTCCCCATTATGATTCTGGACGCCATCCGCCAGCGGGTGGGGAAGAAGCTGCTGATCGAGTACCGGATCTCCGGCTCTGAGCTGGGGGGCGATGACTGCTTTACCCCGGATGACTGCGTTGCATTTTTGGAGATGGTGCAGGATAAGATCGACATCGCCCATGTTTCCGCAGGCAGCTTCTTTACGGATACCGAGCACATCATGCACCCCAACAACTTCCTGCTGCCGGGCCACAATACCTATCTGGCCGAGTATGTGAAGAAGTCCGGGAAAATCCACATTCCGGTTCTGACGCTGGGGGCCTATCAGCAGCCGAAGGATATCGAGGCCGCCCTTGCCGCAGGCAAGGCGGATATCGTGGCCATGGCCCGGGGCACCATTGCCGATGCAGCGTTGGTGAACAAGTCCCGGAAGGGCAGAGAGGATGAGATCATCCCCTGCATCAAGTGCTTCCACTGTCTGGACTATCGCCGTGCGGCGACCTTTGGATGCTCCGTAAACCCCACCGTGGGCCGGGAGGCACGGCTTCCCGTACTGGTGCCGCCCAAGGAGGAGACCAAAAAGGTTGTGATCATCGGCGGCGGCCCTGCGGGCATGGAGGCGGCTGTTACCGCAAAGCAGCGGGGCCATGAGGTGATCCTGCTGGAGAAGAGCGACCGCCTTGGCGGCAAGCTGAACTTCTCCCGGCAGGTGCCCTTTAAGCGGGATCTGTGTAAGTTCATGGACTACCTGATTCACATGGTGGACAAGACCGGGGTTCAGGTGCGCCTGAATACCGAGGCCACCGTAGAGATGGTGGAGGCCATGGAGCCCGATGTGGTCATTGCGGCCGTTGGCGCAAAAGCGCTGGTGCCGCCGATCCCCGGCGTTGACGGCAAGAACGTCATCACGGCGGAAGAGGCATACCGGAAGGTAAAGGCAGGCGAGGACATCGGTCAGAAGATCGCCGTACTGGGCGGCGGCGACGTGGGCTGCGAGACGGCGGTCTATCTGGCGCAGGAAGCCGGGAAGCAGGTTGGTCTTGTGGAAATGACGGATACGCTGGCTGCGGCCTCCTGTGCCATTCCCAGAACCGCCATTACCAAGGAAATCGAGAAGTGCGTGGATGCGCATACCGGCTCCCGCTGCACGGGGATCACCGAACAGGGCATCTCCTATGTGGACGCAGAGGGCGAGCATTTCATGGAGGCGGACACGGTGGTGCTGTCTGCGGGCATGGTGCCCCAGAAGCAGCAGGCGGAGGCATTCCGCATGATCGCCGGAGAGTTCTTCCCCATTGGCGACTGCGTCAAGGCCAACAATGTCCGCACGGCGGTTCGCACCGGCTATGACAGCGCCATTCAGCTCTGAGAAAGAAGGCTACAATGGAACAGAAAATTTATAATGCCTATGTAGACATTCTGAAGGAGGAGCTGCTGCCGGCCATGGGCTGTACGGAGCCCATTGCGGTGGCCTATGCCGGGGCGCTGGCACGGAAGGCCCTGGGGGCTCTGCCGGAGCGGGTGGAGCTCTGCGTCAGCGGCAATATCATCAAAAACGTCAAGTCCGTCATCGTCCCCCATACCGGGGGACGAAAGGGCCTGAAGGTGGCCGTGGCGGTGGGCCTGTGCTGCGGAGACCCGGAGGCGGAGCTGGAGGTCATTTCCGGTGTCACGGAGCAGCAGCTTCGGGCGCTGGATGCCTATCTGGAGCAGGTGCAGGTACAGATCATCGAATCCACGGCCAACTGCCCCTTTGACATTCAGGTGACGGCCCATGCCGGAAACGACACGGCCTATGCCCGGATCATCGGCCACCATACCAATGTGGTGTCCCTGAAAAAGAATGACACGGTATTGCTGGAGGTCCCCTTTGACGATGACGTGGTGCAGGCGCCGGAGAACCGGAAGCTGCTGAGCGTTGAGAATATCGTGAAATTCGCAGATGAAGTGAAGATCGAGGATGTGCAGGAGGTGCTTCAGCGGCAGATCGACTACAACATGGCCATTGCACAGGCGGGCATGGACGGCAGCTACGGTGCCACCATCGGCAAGATCCTGCTGAAATCCTATGGAAACTGCATTCAGAACCGTGCCAAGGCATGGGCGGCGGCAGGCTCTGACGCCAGAATGTGCGGCTGCGAGCTGCCGGTGGTCATCAACTCCGGCAGTGGAAATCAGGGCATGACGGCTTCCATTCCCGTGATTGTCTATGCCCGGGAGATGGGCATGACGCAGGATGCGCTGTACCGGGCGCTGGTGGTCTCCAATCTGGTGACCATCCACCTGAAAACCGGCATTGGCAGCCTGTCGGCCTACTGCGGCGCCACCAGTGCGGGCTGCGGCGCCGGTGCGGGCATCTGCTATCTCTACGGCGGGCGGTTCGACCAGATCAGTCATACCATCGTCAATGCGCTGGCCATCAATTCCGGCATGATCTGCGACGGCGCCAAGGCCAGCTGTGCGGCGAAGATCGCCTCTGCGGTGGAGGCCGGGCTGCTGGGCATGCAGATGAATATGCACGACAGCCAGTTCTTTGGCGGCGACGGCATCGTCATCAAGGGCGTGGAGAATACCATCCGGGCCGTGAGCCAGATCGCAAGAGACGGCATGCGGAGCACGGATCGTGAGATTATCCACCTGATGATCGGCGGCGAGGATTGATTGCCTGAGAAAAGTGTGTTAGAATGACCGGGAAAGGGGTGAATGAAATGACGGTTCTTCAGATGCAGTGTTTCTTGGAGGCGGCCCAGCTGGGCAGCTTTGCGGTGGCATCCGAAAAGCTGTATATTTCACAGCCCACCATGAGCCGGCAGATCCGCACACTGGAGGAGGAGCTGCAAACAGCGCTTTTTGTACGGGATCACAACGCAGTGAAGCTGACGGACATTGGCCGGGAGCTGCTGCCGAAGATCCGGAGCCTGTATGAGGGCTATGTGGGGGCCAGCAAGGAGATCAAGGAGACGGTAAACCGTCGGCTGGATCGCCTGCGAATTGGGATTCTGGACAGCCTCAGCCTGACGGATCCCATGCGGGAGGCCATTTTGATGGTGAAAAGCGCCTATCCCGGGGCCCTGATCCAGATTTGCCATCTGCCCCTGCGGCAGAGCTATGGGGCACTGCGAGACGGCACGCTGGATGTGCTTTTTATGCTCAACACTGCCATGGCCCCGTGGGAGCGGGTGCGCTCCATGAAGCTCTACCGGGACCGGATGTGTCTGGCCGTTCCCTACGATCATCCCAATGCGGGCCTTGCGGTCATTACCAACGAGGAGATTCGGAAATATTTTGGGGACATGCACTACAGTCTGCTGGCGGCGGATGAATTTGAACCGCCGCTGCGGCTGGAAAAGGTCAATACGGTGGTGGGCTATCATGAGGGTTATGTCAACAAGCTGTCCGGGCCCTTTGCGGAGCTGGATGCCCTGATGATGCTGGTGCATGCCGGTGTGGGCATTACCTGCGTCAATGAGACCGGGGCACTGATGAACGATTCCAAGGTGCGTCTGATCCCGCTGGTGGATCAGACCCCCGATGGAATGCGGGATCATGAGGTGTTTATCAACCCCTATTGGCTTGAGGGCAGCGAAAGTGAGCTGCTTCGGTATTTCCTGAAATGCCTGAAGACCACCAACCGGTCATAGGCAATCAGCTGCATAATGCCCCGCACACAAAAAACAGACGCCCACGGAAGGGCGTCTGTTTTCAGCTTGTCAAAAAAGCCTCGCAGAGTTTGCTGCCTTAGCAGCAAATGAAATCAAATTCATTTTGTGGAGGGGCGCACCCCAGGGTGGCTTCTCTTGCCCCTGCGGGGCAATTCACCTTCTGTACACGACACAAAATACTTTATAGGACGCAAGTGTGTTCTTTGTCCGCCTTAAGCGGACAAAGGGCGTCCCCCAAGGGGATTTCCTTCGGGCACGCGCAGTGTCCGGCAGGAGACTTTGTCGAAAAACCCAATAGGTTTTTCGACAGTCTCAAAACAGACGCCCACGGAAGGGCGTCTGTTTTGCTTTGGCAGAAGTGTAGCGGATCACAGGGCGGCGATCAGTGCCCTGATATCGGCCTCCGTGGTGGCCCAGCTGGTGGCAAAGCGGACGGCGGTGCGGCCATCCTCCAGCTGCTCCCAGAAGCCAAAGGAGCAAATGCCGGACAGCCGGTCATAGGCCTCCCGGCTGAGAATCGGGAAGATCTGATTGGTGGGAGACCGGAACAGCAGGGGGTAGCCCTTTTCCATCAGCGCCTGCTGGAGCAGCTGGGCGTATTTTACGGCGGAATCACCGATGTGGAGGTAGAGGTCGTCGGTAAAGAGCCGGTCAAACTGAATGCCCAGCAGCCGCCCCTTGGCCAGCAGGGCCCCGTGCTGCTTGATGGTGGTAAAGAAATGCGGGATCAGGCCGGGCTTGGGGATCACAACGGCCTCGCCCAGCAGAGCGCCGCACTTGGTGCCGCCAATATAAAAGGCGTCACAGAGCTGGGACAGCGCCGGCAGGGTTACGTCATTTTCCGGGCTGGAAAGGCCATAGGCAAGCCGTGCGCCGTCCAGATAGAGCGGCAGCCCGTTTTTGCGGCAGACCTGACGGATGGCGGTGAGCTCCTCCAGAGAATAGAGGGTGCCGTACTCCGTGGGATGGGAGAGATAGACCATGCCGGGCATCACCGTGTGCTCCCGGTTGGCGTCGCCGTTGTAGACATCCATGGCGTGGGCAATGGTCTCGGCAGAGAGCTTTCCAAGGGTATGGGGGAGCGTAAGGGCCTTGTGGCCGCCAAACTCAATGGCGCCTGCCTCATGGGTGGCAATGTGGCCGGTTTCGGCGCACAGAACGCCCTGATAGCCCCGCAGAAGCCCATCGATCACGGTGGCATTGGTCTGGGTGCCGCCTACCAGAAAGTAAATTTCGGCGTCCGGGCACCGGCAGGCATGGCGGAGCTTCTCCTTGGCGGCATCGCAGAAGGGGTCGAAGCCGTAGCCCTCGGTTTTTTGCAGATTGGTCTGCACCAGTGCTTCGAGAATGGAGGGATGGGCGCCCTCCATATAGTCAGAGGTAAATTGCAGCTTTGGGTGGGTATTTGGCATGTGCGTTTGCTCCTTTGTTTCAGTGTTTTTGTTATTGTACAATGAAACAGCGGCGGTTGCAAGAGGCGCTCCGGCGTATGTTTTACTGTACACCGGGAAAAAATCATGGTACAATAAGACAGTGAATCCTATGGTATCTTCCATAGCAGGAAAGGAAACGGAAACATGGAAAAACTCATCGATTTGATCTCACAGCAGGTCTCCAAGGCATTTGAGGCTGCGGGCTTTGCGCCGGAGCTGGGGCGGGTCAGTGTTTCGGCCCGGCCGGATCTGTGTGAATATCAGTGCAACGGCTGCATGAAGGCAGCAAAGGAATATCATAAGGCGCCCATTCAGATTGCGGAGGCAGTGGTAGCGCAGCTGAAGGAGAACCCCGCATTTTCCGCCGCAGAGGCGGTAAAGCCCGGCTTCATCAACCTGCGGCTTGCGCCGGAATACGTCAGGGACTATTTGATGCAGATGTCCGGGGCGGAGAAATTCGGCCTGCAGGGCGAGCAGGAGCCCAAGACCGTGGTCATCGACTACGGCGGCGCCAACGTGGCAAAGCCCCTGCATGTGGGCCATATTCGTCCCGCCATCATCGGCGAGGCGGTCAAGCGCATTGAGCGGTATATGGGGAACCGGGTGATCGGGGATGTACATCTGGGGGACTGGGGCCTTCAGATGGGCCTGATTATTGAGGGCATCCGGGAGCGTCAGCCGGAGCTGCCCTATTTTGACCCGGACTTTCAGGGAACGTATCCCAAGGAGCCTCCCTTTACCATTTCGGAGCTGGAGCAGATCTACCCCGCAGCCTCGGCCAGAAGCAAGGAGGATCCGGAGTTTTCCGCCCGTGCCCATGAGGCAACCCTGAAGCTCCAGCAGGGGAATCCCGGCTATATGGCCATCTGGCATCATGTTATGGACGTCTCCGTGGCGGACCTCAAAAAGAACTACCAGAAGCTGAATGTAGAGTTTGACCTCTGGAAGGGCGAAAGCGATGCGGAGCCCTATATTGCGGATATGGTCAAATATCTCAAGGACGGGGGCTATGCGGTAGAGAGTCAGGGGGCGCTGGTGGTCAACGTGCAGGAGCCGGAGGATAAAAAGGAGATCCCGCCCTGCATCATCCTGAAGTCTGACGGCGCGACCCTGTATGCTACCACGGACCTTGCAACGCTGGTACAGCGGGAGCAGGACTATCACCCGGATAAGGTGCTCTATGTGGTGGACAAGCGGCAGGCCCTGCACTTTGAGCAGGTGTTCCGGACTGCAAAGAAATCTCATATTGTACCGGAGACCACGGAGCTTCAGTTCCTTGGCTTCGGCACCATGAACGGCAAGGACGGAAAGCCCTTTAAGACCCGTTCCGGCGGTGTCATGCGGCTGGAGTACCTGATCTCCGAGATCACCGATACGGTCAAGCAGCGGATTCTGGAGAACAACATTATCACCGGGGATGCCGTGGATGAGATCGCAGGCATTATTGCGGTGGCGGCGCTGAAATACGGCGACCTTTCCAACCTTGCCACCAAGGACTATGCCTTTGATATGGATCGGTTCTCTGCCTTTGAGGGCAATACCGGCCCCTATATCCTCTATACCATCGTCCGGATCAAGTCGATCCTGAGCAAGTATCAGGAGAAGACCGGAAAGAAGCCGGAGGAAGCCGTGCTGATGGCACCCCAGAACCAGATCGAAAAGGATCTGATGCTGCTGATCAGCCGCTTTGCGGACAACCTGCAGCTGGCCTATCGGGATACCCAGCCCAATGTGCTGTGCGCCTATATCTATGACCTGTGCGGCGCAGTGAACCGGTTCTACCATGAGACCCGGATCCTCACCGAGACGGATGCGCAGAAGCAGGCAGGGTATGTGGCCCTGATTACGCTGGCCAAGGGGATTCTGGAGACCTGCATTGATCTTCTGGGCTTTGAAGCACCGGAAAAAATGTAATTGTGAACAGGGAGCCTGCGGCATCGGTAGTTATTGCCCGGCCGCAGGCTCCTGGCAGTATGTGGAGGAAAAGATGGAGTACGGTGAGATGAAAAAGGGGCGGTTCCTCCGGCGGCCCAACCGGTTTATTGCCTATGTGGAGATTGATGGGAAAGAGGAAATCTGCCACGTAAAGAATACGGGCCGGTGCAGGGAGCTGCTGCGCCCCGGGGCGGAGGTCTACTGCGCCGTATCGGATAGCCCCAAGCGGAAGACAAAGCTGGATCTGATCACGGTCCGAAAGGGTGACCGCCTCATCAATATGGATTCACAGGCCCCCAACACCGCAGCAGGGGAGTGGCTCCGCTCCGGCGGACTGGGGCAGGCCGAGCTGGTAAAGCCGGAACAGAGATTTGGGCAGTCCCGCTTTGATTTTTATCTGGAACGGCAGGGAAAGCCCATGTATCTGGAGGTAAAGGGCGTTACGCTGGAGGAGGGCGGTGTCTGCCGGTTCCCCGATGCGCCCACGGAGCGGGGGGCACGGCACCTGCGGGAGCTGATGGCGGCAAAGCAGCAGGGCTTTGACGCAGCGGTGCTGTTTGTGATCCAGATGGCCCCGGTGCGGTATTTCACGGCAAATGACGCAACGGATCCGGCCTTTGGAAATGCCCTGCGGGAGGCGAAGGCAGGGGGCGTTGAGATATTGGCAGTGGATTGTGCGGTGACGCCATGCTCCATGGTCATCGGGAATTTTGTCCCGGTGAAGCTGTAAAAAACAGACCGGGAGGCCGGTCTGTTTTTATGGGATATCGACGTCTTCCACCGAAAGGCCCGGGCAGAGGACTTCATAAATATCCGGAAGGGGGATTTTTGTCCCGTCCGCCATCCAGAGCAGCTGCGCCATTCCGTCGATTTTTTTCACAGCACCGAATACGGTCTGGTATGCGCCGCCTTCTTTCCGGAGATCGGGAAGAAAATAGGTGACGGTGGCCGTGGGCTGGTCTGCAATGTGCGCCTGCAAATACACCAGCTGGCGGTTAATGGCCTCAATCTGGCCCTCGTCCAGCTGCGCACGGGGGTCTGTCAGGCGGGCGGTCTCCTGTACGGCGGCCTCATAGCCGGTGAGGGCGGCAAAGGGGGAAAACTGTGCGGCCCGGGCGGTCATGGACATGGGCCTGTGCCTTGCCGAGACCGGACGGGACAGGTGGATGATATCATCGTATGGGCCGGACATGTGGGATGCCTCCTTTTATGCCTTGTGGCCGCCGATTTGCCCGTTGCGCTGGCGGGCAGTGGCGCCTTCTTTTAGATTCATGCCTTTGAGTATGGCGTTTTTTCCGTATTTTTTTCGAATGGAGAGCATGGCCTCCTGCACATTGCGCTCTTTTTGCAGGGCCTCCTGATGGGCGGCCTCCTGGGCCTCCTGTGCGGCGTAGTCGGTAAAAAGGTCCAGCTGCTGCATCTCCGTCTGCTTGGGCACGTCATCCTCGCAGATGACGCCGCAGGCCACCACATAGATCCGCCGAACCAGAAGCAGCGGGTTTACCACACGGTCGAACAGCGCCGTCATGGCGTCGAGAATTTCACGGGTGGAGGAGGAATAGCCGGTGAGATTGGCCGTACCGTGGGCGTGCTTGGGGATCTTTCGTCCATAGCTGTCCGTGGTGACCGGGCCGTGGTATTGCGCCCTTCGGCCGGGATCCGTGAGATTTTCGATATCATAGCCCACGGTCAGGGTCAGCTGATTGGTCTTCAGCCGCTTTTCCACCAGATCCATGACCAGAAGATCCGTCATCTCCTGCGTCACCAGCCGGGCCTTCTGGGCGGTGTAGGGGCATTGCAGCACCTGACCGGAGCTGATGCTGCTGGAGGAGGGCCGATAGCTCCGAATGTCTGCAATGGTGCAGGGCTCATAGCCCCATGCGTGGTCGATGAGCAGCTCCGCATTGACGCCGAAGAGCTTGTACAGCAGCTCTTCGTTGTAAAATTCATCGGGGCCGCCCAAAGAGCAGCGGGCAATATCCCCCATGGTGTAGAGCCCCTTTTCCTCCAGCTTCCGTGCATAGCTGCGTCCCACCCGCCAGAAGTCAGTTAAAGGCCGGTGCGTCCAGAGCTGCCGGCGGTAGCTGTCCTCATCCAGCTGGGCGATCCGGACGCCATAGCGGTCGGCCTGGATGTGCTTTGCGCCAATGTCCATGGCAACCTTGGCAAGGTAGAGGTTGGTGCCGATGCCGGCGGTGGCGGTGATACCGGTGGTTGAGAGAACGTCAAGGATCATTTTCATGGCCATTTCACGGGCCGACATATGATAGGCGGAGAGATAACGTGTGGCATCGATAAAGACCTCATCGATGGAGTAGACCTGAATGTCCTCCGGCGCCACATAGTTCAAATAGATCTGATAGATCTGTGTGCTCAGCTCCATGTAGTAGGCCATCCGGGGCGGCGCTGCAATGTAGTCAAGGGAGAGCCCGGGGTCTGCCTGCAATGCCTCCGCACTGATGCTGCTGCCGGTGAAGCTGCGGTTTGGCGCCCGACGGCAGCGCTGACCGTTGATCTCCCTGACCCGCTCTACCACCTCAAAGAGCCGGGCACGGCCTGAAATGCCGTAGGCCTTGAGGGCAGGGGAGACGGCCAGACAGATGGTTTTTTCGGTACGGCTGGCATCGGCCACCACCAGATTGGCGTCCATGGGATTGAGGCCACGGGACACACATTCGGCGGAAGCGTAAAAGGATTTGAGATCAATGGAAATGTAAACGGACATGGGTGCCCCTCCTCTCAAAACAGTGTGGCCTCCAGCTGCTGCTGTCGGTTGACATATTACGTCGTGGGCGTGCTGCAAGATGAAAATTTTGCAGCACGCCCTGCAAGATTTCCGGCTTTTGGGCCGGAAATCTTTTTGATTGAACGCAAAGGGCAGGCCTTGCCCCCTTCACGCTGATTGGTTTTTACAACAGCCTTGCAGCTTGGCACTGACTCTGTTTGCTGCCCCAACGATTGACGCAACGCCTGTTTGCCTTCCGTTACCGCAGATCCAGCACATTGCGGATAAATGTCAGGATCTCATTCATGGCATTTTCCGCTTCCGGATAGAGGGCATAATCCATAGCAAAGGTATGCGGCATTCCCTTTCCAAAGGTGAAATGCCCATGGATATAAAGGAAGGCGGCCTTCTCCCGAACGCCCGCTTTCAAATCCGCCGCTGCGGGTGTTTCAACATGATTATACCAATCACTTTTTTGTTGTCCAGCAGCTTTTTTGCTGCTTGGAATCAGCAAAAATATTGACATCTGCGTGTCCGTTCCCCTCAACGGCTGCCCGCCGTTTATCTCTGATATGGTCGTACAATTTTATAAATGAATGTAAAATTGCCCGGTGCAGCGGGAAGAACGTCCTCCTCAGACTATGGTTCTCTTACCGCCTATATGGATTCACGCTCCTTGCTCCAGACTGCATTTGTATTATAATATGCTGATTATGTCATGTCAACCTCGAATATGTGATAATATCAGCATATTTTATTGACAGTGTACTTCCAAGCGTATATAATATACCCAGACTGAAACGAGATTTTGTCAGGAGGGATTCCACATGGCAGTACGCAGAGGAAAAGGTCTGGAAATGGCAAACCGTCTTCTGGAGGAAAATAAAAAAAGAGGCCCCTTCTACAATGCAGAGCAGGAGCGCAGGGAGAATATCATCGGACAGCGGATTCAGGAAGTCCGCAAGGCCCATGGGGTCAGTCTGGAGGGGCTGAGCTATGCCCTGCGGCATTACGGCATTGATATGAAGCAGACCGGCATTGGCCGCTGGGAAAGCGGCACGGTGATCCCCAACGCCTATCAGCTCATGGCCCTGAGCCATATTTTTCAGATCGAGGATCCCAAGACGTTTTTTGCAGAGACCCCGACAGACGCAGACGCCCTCAATGAAGAAGGACTCCGGAAGGTGCGGGAATACAAGGAAGATCTCATTGCCTCCGGCAAGTATCGTCCTGCCCCCGCACCGGCGGCAGGCAGCAACGTGCTGAAATTCCGTGAAATGCCCATGAGTTTGCTCCCGGTCTCCGCCGGTCCCGGCGCATTTCTGGACGAGAACAACTTTGAGCTAAGGCGCTTTCCGGCGGATGAGATTCCAGACGGTGCAGAGTTTGCCATTCGGATCAGCGGCGACAGCATGGAGCCGGTGTACAGCAGTGGGCAAATCATCTGGGTGCAGCTCTGCAAGCAGCTCCGCCCCGGCGAGGTGGGGATCTTCGAGTATGACGGCAACGGTTACGTGAAGATGTACGATGAGCAGTACCCGGAGGAAACCTTTTTGGACGAATACACCACCAGCGACGGGCAGGTGCTGCCCCAGCCGGTATTGGTGTCCTATAACGAGGCCTATGCCCCCCGGCCGGTGAACCCCAACACCAGCTTCTGCATTATAGGAAGAGTCTTAAAAATGAGGACATAGGGCAATACCGCATAAATGGACAGCAAGGATTCAGGCAAAGACTTTGCGGCAGAAAAAGGCAGTTTTTCGCAGGCATACTTTGTGTATGTCAAGAAAAAATAACGAATTTCCGCCGGAAAAGATTGCCGGAAGCACGCTGGTACATCTGTGCGGTGTTGCCCTGAAACAAGGAGCGAGCTTATGGATATATTAGAAGGATTGAACCCGTCCCAGCGGGAGGCAGTCACCGCCACCGAGGGCTATATCCGTGTCATTGCCGGGGCAGGCTCCGGCAAGACCCGGGCGCTGGCGCACCGGTACGCCTATCTGGTGAATGAAATCGGCATCCTGCCGGAGAATATTCTCTGCGTGACCTTTACCAATAAATCCGCCGGAGAGATGAAAAAACGCATCCGTCAGCGATCGGCGGATGCAGATACCGGCTATATCAGCACCTTCCACAGCTTTTGTGTCTCCGTTCTGCAAGAGGACATCCACATCGTCCACTACCCCAAGAGCTTCATTGTGCTGGACAATGCGGACATTGACGCCATGCTGAAAAACGTCTATGAGGAACGGAACCTCACCATGCGGGATATGACCTTCTCCAAGGCCAGAGACATGATCGAGATGCAGAAGTGCAAGTTCCAGCCGGACTACTATAAGCCCATGCTGTCCATGACCGTGGACGAGTTGCGGGAAAAGTATCTCTCCGCCACATCCCCTACGGACATCATCTTTTGGGGCTATGTGTATCAGGAGAAGAAGTGCTTCGGCCTTGACTATAACGATCTCATCAACTTCGTCCTGCACATCTTCGACATTTCCGAGGAGGCAAGGCTGAAATGGCAGGAGCGGCTGGAATACATCATGGTGGACGAGTATCAGGACATTGACGACCTGCAATATCGGCTCATGAAGGCCCTGTGTCCCCTCCACGGCAACCTCTTTGTGGTGGGCGACCCGGATCAGACCATCTACACATGGCGTGGGGCCAGCGTCCGGTTCATTTTGGACTTTGAGAAGGATTTCCCCAATGTCCGCACCATTATGATGAACGAGAACTACCGCTCCACCCCGGAGATTCTGGCGGTGGCCAACGATTTGATTGCCAAGAACAAGAACCGGGTGGAAAAGAATCTGGCGGCGCAGAATCCAGACGGTCCGCTGCCGGTCTATCATCATGCCCCCACCAACAAGCTGGAAGCGGAGTGGATTGCCAATGAGATTCACAATCTGGTGGATCACGGAGCCAAGTACAGCGATGTGGCAATCCTCTATCGGGCCCACTACCTTTCCAGAGAGCTGGAGGATGTGTTCCTGAAGCGGGAGATTCCCTATACCATTTACAGCGGCGTGCAGTTCTACGGCCGCATGGAAATCAAGGATGCCCTCAGCTACCTGCGGATGGTCATCTATCGGGACGACCTGAGCTTCCTGCGAATTGCCAATGTGCCAAAGCGCAACATCGGTGAGCGGCGCATGACCTTCCTGAAGGAGTACGCCCTGAACCACAGCTGCACCCTCTATCAGGCGCTGCTCAGCACGCTGGACAACGATATTTTTAAGGGCACCAAGGCAAAGCAGTTTGTGCGGCTCATCGAGGGCTTTGCACAGGACTATGAATATATGCGCCTGTCGGAAATGCTGACGCTGATTCTGGATCGAAGCGGCTATGAAGCCCAGCTTCGGCTGGAGGGCAGTCAGGAACGGCTGGACAATCTGGCGGAGCTGAAACAGGCGATCATGGATTTTGAGGATTCCTGCGGCGAGGAATGCCGCCCGGAGGACTATCTGGATCGGGTGGCGCTGCTGACCAATCACGATGTACCGGACAGCAAGAACGCCGTGAAGCTCATGACGGTGCACACCGCCAAGGGCTTGGAGTTCCCCTATGTCTTTGTGGTGGGCCTGAACGACGGCATTTTCCCATCGAAGAAGACCGCCAACGTAGAGGGCATGGAGGAGGAGCGGCGGCTTGCCTTTGTGGCCATCACCCGTGCGGAAAAGGGACTGTACCTCACCGAGCCGGAGGGCAAGAACTTGGACGGCTCTTATCGGTTCCCGTCCCGGTTTATTTTCAACATTGACCGGACGCTGATGCAATATACCCACGAGCTTGACCCACGGCTGGTGGACGATGCCAAGCGGTTTATCACCGCAAGCCAGCACACCATGGAGGAAGGCAGCGGAAATCTGGCGCTGGCCCCCGGTGACCGGGTGGAGCACTCCATCATGGGCGCAGGCGTCATTGTGGACATTGACCAGCGCAAGGGGGCCTATGTGGTGCAGTTTGACGATCTGCCTACCACACGGAAAATCAGCTTTAAGGCAAGGCTGTGTAAGCTGTGATTTCTATGCCGCCCATCGTTAAGTCCCATTTTTCGGACAATACTTGTGCTAGACGATGCAAAGATGGGACGAATGGCTGAGGAGAAGATTTCGCTGCTATATTTGGAAACAGAGGAAGCTTCCCAGAACAAGAGTGAAGAACCTTGTGAAGTTGGGAATGCCGAAATGGCAGGCATACAGGAACGGAAACTCTCGGAAGGGATATTGGGCAATTGCCGGAAGCGGTACGCTCACAAAGACCATTACAAACGAAAGACTCGTACAGGCCGGATACTACAGCATCCTAGACCGATACGAGTCCTTGCACTTATGCGATTGAACCGCCGTGTACCGAACGGTACGCACGGTGGTGTGAGAGGTCGGCTAGGAAACTAGCCTCCTACTCGATTCGAATATCTTTACGTGTTCCGATAAGGTACAATATTTTTCGCACAATTACATATAGAAAGAGAGTCCCTGAATCGTGTAAGATATAGCTACCACAGCACTGACCTACACAGCGTTTCCACGTGAACATTGGCTGAAAATCCGTAGCAATAACGGAATAGAGCGGATCAACCGTGAAATTCGCAGACGTACCAATTCTGTGGGCTGTTTCCCGGATGGGAACAGTGCGTTAATGCTTGTCTGTGCACGATTGCGGTATGTCTCTGCATCGGACTGGGGCGTGAAAACCTATCTCAATATGGAGCGGCTGTATGAGCTTGAACGTGAAAAAGCGGCCGAGCAGGCCTCTGCTTCCTAAAGCCGCCAGCCTTGACCGGCGTCAGAAAGCGCAGTTTTGTATGAGCGGCGACGGGAACTCAGGAATACGGTTTAGACCTCCGGCCCCATCGCCGGGCTAGTTTACTGCGCTTTCCTAGACGTTCAAGCCCACAGCCGCCGCAAAACGGCGGTGGCTGCTGCCCGGTATTTTAAGCGTCATGGCTCCGAGAATCTTGGAATACAGATTTGTCTACTGCGATTCAGAACTTAAAATGTGCGAAAAATTCTTGACATAACCATTATGTCTGGCTGCCTCTGCGTTTTGACGGCGAAAACGTTATCATTGACTGGCATGATGAATGGCGCATTGAAGATTACGAATAAAGCCGAAAGATAAGGAAAAAGCACTGTCGAAACTTGACAGTGCTTTTTTCATGGGATCAGAATAGGTTTAGTAGCTGACTGATGTTTTCCAGATTGTGATCTCCGGCGCCTGCCCGAGAGGCATCGCCCACGCAGGCAACAGCGAATCCACCGGCGTGTCCGGCTTCGGCACCGGCGACAGCATCTTCCACCACAAGGCAGTCTTCGGGAGACAGGCCCAGATATTCTGCCGCTTTCAGAAATACTTCCGGGGCAGGCTTGGAGCGGGTGATGCAGTTTCCGTCTGCCACCGCATCAAAGTAGTTGCTCAGACCAATCCGCTCCAGAATAAAGGGGGCATTTTTGCTGGAGGAGCCGATGGCCAGCTTCATCCCCTTTTTTCGCAGAGCGTCCAGGGTTTCCTTTACTTCAGAAGAAAGATTCTGGGGACTCATTTGTCCAAGGAGTGTGCGATAGAGATCATTTTTCCTCTCTGCCAGAGCCTGTTTTTCGGTGTCGGTGAGCTCGGGGCCTTCATAGCGCTCCAGAATGATCTCCAGGCTTTCCATGCGGCTGACACCCCGGAGTCGATTGTTGATCTCCCGGTCAAAATAAATGCCCATGCCGTCGGCCATCTCTTTCCAGGCAAGATAATGATACTCGTCGGTGAAGCAGATCACACCGTCAAGGTCGAAAATAACACCTTGCATGCCAGGGCCTCCTTACATGAATTTTGCACCCCAGGCATTGCACCAGGGGTCCACAGGACTGTTGCCTCTGAACGCATCGCTGCCTGTGAGCTTTTCTACCACGGATTCCACGCAGAACCGGTTGGCGGAGTAGCAGTTCACAAAGGTGCTGATAAAGGGAACATCCACCATATGATAGGGGTTGCAGAAGCTCAGGAACAGGGTGGGGATATCCCTCATATACCAGGGCTCGTTGGCAGCCATCAGTGCGATCCAGTCCAGCCGACGGGAGGTATAGTTGGAGCCGGTGGAGACATTTGCCGCCACGATTGACAGGTCAAATTTCTTCTGCATATCCTGAACACCGGCGGTAAAAATCTCGCCCCGTTCCATGGTGGCATAGTCGTAGAGAGAAACCGTGAAACCGGCACGCTCCAGTGCTTCCTTCAGCGGGATAGCAATGTTGTCGCTTTCTCCGAAACCGCCGGTCTGAAAGCCGCCGATGTGGTACTTCTGTACAAATGCCTTCAAAGCCTCTGGGTCGGTGATCATATCCGTGACACAGAACAGCTGGCCGATCTTCTCCTCCAGGGTCATGGAGGCCAGTGTGTGCTCCACCCAGTGGATATCCTCATCGTTTAAATAAAAGGGTTTTTCTTGATACTGGATCATGTCTATTCCTCCACAATCATGAGCAGGTCGGAAAAAGTGGATAGCTTATAGGTGGGCTTATCATAGCGGGTGGCATCGCCGATGGCGGCAGTGTCAAAGCCGCCCGCAATGCCTGCGTCAATGCCGGAGAATGCATCCTCTACCACCAAACAGTCCTTGGGCTCCAGGCCCAGATACTGTGCCGCCAGCAGGAACACTTCCGGGTCAGGCTTGGCGTGGGTGATGTTGTTGCCGTCAGATATCCGATCAAAGTAATCCCCCAGCCCAATCCGTTCCAGAATGAACGGCGCGTTTTTGGATGAGGAACCGATGGCCAGCAGAAGGCCTTTTTGACGCAGGGCATCCAACGTGTCTTTGACCTCCTCGGTCAGATCTGCCGGGGACATATTGGCCAGAAGCTCCCTGTATGTATTGTTTTTCCACTTGGCTAGTCCCAATTTCTCCTCGGGTGTATAGGTCTTTGGCGCTTTTTCCAGCACCACTTCCAAGCTCTCCATCCGGGAGACGCCCCGTTGCCGGGCGTTGTCGGCCCGGCCAAAGCCTATTGCGCCAATTTTGTCAGCCAGCGCCCGCCACGCCTGATAGTGATATTCATCGGTGGAGCAGATCACACCGTCTAAATCAAAAATAATGCCCCTATACCTCATCTGACGATCTCCTTGCTCAGTGAAACTGAAAATCTGTGCAGGCAATTTTGTCATCAGCAGAGCCGATTACGGAGAAATAAACTGCGTGAACACCCGTGATGGGTTTGAAATCTGCAGAAACAGCAGCCCACGCCCCCGAATCAACAGACAGCGCGGCGACCTCTCCACTGTCTGGATCATCCAGCCGGAGAGAGACGGCGCCTGTTCCCCGGAGGGTCATGGTCAAATGGCTTGCGCTGTCCCCGAAGTCAAGATACTTAAAACCAAACACCGCGCCGGGGCGAAGGTTTTCGATCCGGGAGCGGTAGCCGCCCTCGGCAAACTCGTTCTTTGCTCCTGTGTGATAGGGAATGGGGTTTTTCGGGCCGTTCTCCGGCTTCAGAGGCAGCATCCCCATGGTTTCCCGGTCCGGTCCCATGAGACAGCAGGCGATGGCAGCGGGATAGGTATGCTTTGCCAGAAGCGGGCCGCCGTTGAGGCCGCAGCTGGTGATCTCCGCCTGAGAGAAGGTGCCGTCGGGGTTCATAGTCAGCTCGTCGGCGCAGGCCTGCCGGGAGAACTGCCCGCCGTGGGTGTGGCGATGATAAAAGATGTAGTATTTTTCACCAATTTTTGCAATGCTCCCATGGTTGTTGCCCAGGTAGTTTCGGGGCTGGGTGTTTTCCGCCCGGCCCAGGTCCGCGTTGGAGACCAGTACCCCCTTGTACGCAAAGGGACCCTCCGGACTTTTTCCCATGCCGTAGCAGAGCTCATGGCCCTGGAGGCTGGAATAGATGTGATAGTACCAGTCCCCGAAGTGACGCATACTGGAGGCCTCGTAGAAGGGGTGTTCCTCGTAGCTTGTCCCCTTGCAGGTCTCGATGCCGTTGGCGCAGACAAAGGGTTCCCCGATGATCGTGTGCATATCATCGGCCAGACGAACGCCCATCCCGCCGGGAATTGGCGCGTCTCCCATCTCCGGGAAACGCACCTCCGGCGCGGAGCCCATATAGAGATATACGCCGCTCTCATCGCAGAGGACGCCGGGGTCAAACCACTGGATGCCCTCCGGCCGGGTGCCGTCTGCCCTCTTCACATGGGACAGGAATTCATACTGCCCACCCGGGGTGTCACAGACCGCCACGGAGATCATATTGGAGAAATCCATGGAATAGTAGAGGTAGTACCGTCCGTCCCTGCCCTGCACTACATCCGGAGCGAACAGCAGATGGGGCAGACCCTGGGCCATCCGGTCCGGGATGCCGGGGATGGACTTATCCTGCTGGAGGGGTTCCTGCTCCTTCCGGTAGATGACGCCTTCATATTTCCAGTTTCCCAAATCATCAACGGGAGCGCTCCAGCAGACGTAGTCCAGCAGGCAGAACTCCTGTCCGTCATCCTCGTCGTGGCTGCCGTAGATATAGACCCGGTCTCCGAAGACACGGGGCTCCCCGTCGGGAATGTGCTCCCACTGGGGGAGATAGGGGTTGAATGCCAGTGTTTTCATGACGCTGCGCCTCCCTGCAGTTTTTCCTGTATCGGTTCCGGAACCGAGCCGGATATTTTTTTGATCCACGTTCCGCTTTTCAGGCGGAATACGCATAGAATTGCCTTCAAAACCTGGTCGCTGTACAGACAGAAGTATACCCAGAAAGGCGGCAAATGCAGGATCAGCCCCGCCAACGCACCCAATGGCGCGGCAACGATAAACTGGAAGATCACATCCGCCACCATCAGGAACCGGGTATCACCGCCGCCCCGGAGGACACCCTTGGTCAGCACGGAATTGGTAGACCGGAATACCACGATGATGCTAATGGCGTTCATTAGCGCCACGGTGATGGCCTTGGTGTCCTCTGTAATTCTGTAGAAATGTAAAATGGGATCACACAGCAGCTGGATCACACCTGCCGCCAGGATGCCTACGATCATCCCCAGGAAGAAGAAGGTGTTTCCCTGCCGCTTGGCCTTTTCCACATTCCCTTCCCCCAGCACCTGACCGATCATAAAACAGCTTGCAAAGGACATAGAGCTGATAAAGATGGTGCTGACTTGCTGGGTGATGTTGGTGATGGAGGCCGCCGCAACAAAGGCTGCCCCGATATGTCCCACGATCACCGCCAGCAGGTTGTCTCCCACACCCAAAAGTCCATCGCTGATGAGCACCGGCAGGGAGATCCGCAGATACTCTCCCAACAGGTCTCCACAGGTTCCGAAGATGTCCCGGAGCCGGTAGCGGATCTGTCTGTCTGAGACGAAGAAGCAAGCCGCGATGATTCCGGTCTCCAGCACACGGGCGGTAACGGTTCCCAGTGCCGCGCCGGCCACACCCATGGCCGGGAGGCCTAGTATAGCACTTCCCAATTAGCTAGACTTTTTTAAGGTGGGCAGAGACCAGATTAGATAGGCCGCGCCGCGCTGGACCACGTCAGATTCTGCGGTATAGAGCGCCATAATTCGGGGTGCCAGCAGTGCCGTGACGGCGGTCAGACTCGCCGACATCGCCAGCGCGAACCGCAGAGCGATGGTGACGGTTTTCCGCAGCGCCTTCAGATCTCCCGCACCCCAGAACCGGACCGTCAGCACCGAGGAACCCATGGCGATGCCCATCATAGCGTACTGGAACAGGGAGATGTAGTGGTTGGCCAGGGTGGCGGAACTCATGGCTGTCTCTCCCAGGGCACCCAGCATCATGTTGTCCACCAGATTCGCGCCCATGGTGATCAGGTTCTGGGCCGCCAACGGCAGGGCCATGATCAAGAGGCTTTTATAGAAGGATCGGTCTGTTTCTATATATCGACTTAACTGACGCAAATGGATCACCTGTCTTTGTTATCTGGGGAGTCCCGGCCTCCGGAGCACATGCTCATAGAGCATCTGATCCAGCAGGGAATCCTTGCCGGTGTGGGCAGTGATCTCGTCACCCAGCTCGATCCAGCCGTAGTTTTCATCGCTCTTGGGCCACGCCGGAAGCCCAACGCCGTTGGGATCGCCGGTTTTGATGAAATTGGCCCAATAGCTGCTCATGATGTCCGCCAGAGTCTCATCCCATTTCGTCCATGGACGGGCAGGGGGTACATTCTGCGTCCCGTCCTCGCTGCGGCGCAGGGATGCAAACATATACCACAGTTCGCTGGAGTGCCATGCAAGCAGCCTGTCAGCGTCACGGTCCGTTCCCATTTCCTCCAGATGGCAGGGCGCCACTCTGGAAAACAGGTAGGAATAGGTGTTTCCCTTCATGCCGTGGTCCTTCCGATAGGCGCCGAAATACCGGCTCTGCATCGTTCCTTTCCCGGGCCCGGCGCCAAGGGCAGCCAGCCGTCTGGACTTATGGTCGGCGTCCTCCGGCGTACAGGGATAATTCTTTTCAAATTCGTATTTCTCATATAGATCCCCCAGGGATGCCTTTGCCAGTTCATAGTACGCCTCCTGACTGACGGGGGGACGGGTGCCAGGACCGTCATCGGACATATGGGTCTCTCCGTAGTTGCTGCCGCTTAAAAAGTCGCAGTTCGCCGCGAACTCGTTGATATTGCGGAAGTTTTCCACGTATTTGATGTACGTTCCGTCGGCCACCATAGCGCCGATGGCCATATCCATGGGCCCAAGATCGCCGCTGTAGAACACCTCCGCGGGCAGCTTCCGTAGCGCCTCCACGGACAGATTCGGGTCGATCCCCTTGCTGGAAAGGAAGTCCATCCCCAGCTTCTCCGCTGTGGAGAGCATATTGTAATCCCGTCCATACCATACCAGATGGGACTGGTTGATCACCCGCTTGACGCGGCCCTTCTGCATGGGACTGCCCGCCAGGGCTCCGGTCTTGGCGGTGCCGCCGGACTGCCCGCCGATGGTGATGTTCTCCGGGTCGCCCCCAAAGGCAGCGATGTTTTCGGTGACCCAGTCCAGCGCCTTGATCTCGTCCATCAGACCGTAGTTTCCGGAAATGCCGCCCTGTTCCATGGAGAGCTGGGGAAGCGCCAGGTAGCCGAATACGTTGAGCCGCTGGCCCACTGTGACCACAACGATCCCCTTTCGGGCCAGCTCGCTGGGGTCAAACTCCAGTTCATAGGCATGTCCGCTGCCCAGTCCGCCTCCGTGGAACCACATGAACACAGGCCGCTTTTCATCGTGGCTTTGGGCTCCGGTCGCAATATTCAAAAACAGGCAGTCCTCACTGACCTCCGGATATCCCTCATAGTAGAAGTCCGAGGCATAGGGTTCCGCCGCCAGCATTCCCATGGTGGGCTGCATGGCCCTGGGGCCGAAGGTGTCACAGGTTTTAACACCCTCCCAAGGCTCCGGGTCCCGAGGGGCCCTCCAGCGATTCTCACCGCCTGCCGGCGCGGCGTAGCGCACGCCCTTGAAATAGGTGATATCCGCATACTTTGGGTCCTTTGAGCTGACCCCGCTGAGCTTCCCATACTTTGTTGTGACGATTCCAATTCCCATAATGACGCTCCTTCCGATTTTTCTATTTCCAGTATGAACGGAAGCGGGCGCTTTGACAACAAACGATATTGCTACTCTCCGGCGTTTTTGATTCTATGGGGTTTTCAATTTATGAACAGGCACGCAAATCTGACACAAACACGCAAGGAACGATTCCAAGGAAAACCCAGCTGAAAGTATTCGCTGATACCTATAGGTTTGCTCATGTCCTTCAGTGAATACTCCGCCACCAAGTTATTTTTGCTCTTGCACAAAAGCAACCCAATGGAAGGATTATCTTGCTCCTTTTTCAGAATCCCGTCAACGGCAGAAAGATAGAAATTCAACTGACCCGCATATTCAGGCTTGAACGCTCCGGTTTTCAGTTCGATGACCACATAGCAACGGAGGTTCAGATTGTAAAACTGTAAATCAATGTAGAAATCATCACCGCCGACATTCAGGTGATATTGATTGCCAAGGAATGCAAACCCTGTTCCCAACTCCAGAAGCAGCTTGGTAACATCCTGCACTAAGGCCCGCTCGATGTCCCGTTCTACCATATCCTCACGAAAAGGAATAAAGTCGAATATATAGGGATCTTTCATGGTTTGTACAGCCAGTTCACTTTGAGGCACAGGTAAACGATTCTCAAAATTGGATACCTTCTCGGCAATTGCCTGACGCTGATACAGACCGCTTTCAATTTGATGAATTAAGACGCTGTGAGACCAACCGTTTTCAGCAGCCTTTTTTATATACCAGATTCGCTGTTCTTGATCTTTAACCTTATCCAAAATAGCAGTGTTGTGCGACCTTGGCCATATACTTCAGATTCCTAACAGAATAACCCTTGCTGTTTGGAAATGCCAGATGAATATCTGAAGCAAGATTATCAATGAATTTATTGCCCCATGCCTTGTGTTCATTGATGACACAACCGATAATATGTTTAGAGAATATTCAGAAGATGTCATCTTTCGTCCGTGACACCGGAAATCTGTTTGATCCATTTACCGCTTCTCAGCCGCCAGATGCACCAGACCGCTTTCAAAACATGGTCGATATTCAGGCAGAAGTATATCCAGAAGGACGGCAGGTGCAGCACCAGTCCGGCCAAATATCCCAGCGGGATTGCAGCCACCCACTGGAACATGATATCGGCCACCATCAGGAATCTGGTGTCGCCACCGCCCCGCAGAACGCCCTTGGTCAGAATGGAATTTGTAGCGCGGAACACCACAATCAAACTGATAGCGTTCATCAGCGCGATGGTGATGGCGACGGTCTCTTCGGTGATGTTATAGGCACCAATGATTGGGTACTTGACCAATTGAATAAACAGCGCGCCCAATAGACCGATTAGCACACCGAGGCAAAAAAAGGTGTAGCCCTGTTTTTGCGCCTTTTGCACATTTCCCTCGCCCAACACCTGACTGATCATAAAGCAGCTGGAGAAAGCCATGGAAGTGATGAAAATCGTGCTGACCCGCTGGGTCGTGTTTGTAATGGAGGACGCTGCCACAAACTGCTGGCCAATGCGGCCCATAATCACGGCCAGGGCGTTGTCTCCCACGCCCAGAAGGCCGTCGCTGAACATCACCGGCATGGATATCCGGAGATATTCCGCTACCAGGCCCCTACATTTCCCAAACAAGTTCAAAAAGCGATAGCCAATCTGTTTATCCAGCAGGAAAAAGTACCCGCAAATAGTGCTGAACTCCAGCATACGGGCAATGACTGTACCCAGCGCCGCACCGGCGACTCCCATGGCTGGCAGTCCCAGTTTACCAAAGATCAACACATAGTTCGCGCCGATATTCACGAAGAAAGCTCCAATGGAGGCGATCAACGGAATCCACCCAATGCCCACACTCCGAAGCACATTGGTACAGACTGTAGAAAGTGCCAGCAGAAAGAACGTGGGCAGCGACCACATCAGGTAATCTACACCACCGGAAATTACCTCTGACTCATTGCTGTACAGGTACATGATTGGATTTGCACACAGGCTTGTCAACAGTGCCACTGCGGCAGATAGGATCAATGCCAGCCGCAGGGCAATGGTGATGGTCTGTTTTAAGGATTTGGAGTCCCGTGCACCCCAGAACCGGGCAGTCAGTACGGAGGAACCCATGCTGATGCCCATGATACAGTATTGGAACAGCGCAATATAGTGATTGGCCTGGGTAACTCCACTGAGCGCTGCCTCCCCCAACCGTCCCACCATAATGTTATCTACCAGATTGACGCCAACGGTGATCAGGTTTTGGGCTGCCAGCGGAATCGCCATTATCAGCAATTTCTTATAAAACGCTTTATCAGTTTCAATGTATTTCGCAAGTCTCATTGGTTCTTTCACCTGTCGTTTCGAGTCTATCCGTTTTTCTTTTACATGAACTTTGCACCCCAGACGTCGCCGCACCAGGGGTCTACCGGGCTGACTCCCTTGAACTCGCTGCGGCCCATGAGCTTCTCCACCGCCGCGCCCACACAGAACTGGTTGGAGGAATAGCAGTTGACAAAGGTGCTGATAAACGGCACGTCGATCATGTGGTAGGGGTTGCAGAAACTCAAGAACATGGTGGGAATCTCTCTCGTATACCAGGGCTCATTGGCGGCCATGAGGGTGATCCAGTCCAGCCTCCGGGTGGTGTTGTTGGAGCCGGTGGCCACGTTGGCCGCAACAATGCTGAGGTCAAACTTGGCCTTCATATCCGCTGCACCAGCAGTGAAAATCTCGCCCCGCTCCATGGTCGCGTAGTCATAGAGAGCGACTTCAAAGCCCTCTTTCTCCAGCGCCTCTTTCAGCGGCATGGTAATGGAGCCGCCGTCCCCAAAGGAACCGCCCTGGCCCTCGCCGAGGACCGTCAGTCGCACCCGCTTTGTCCTGTTTGGAGACAGGGGCAGCAGGTTCTGGTTGTCTTTGACCAGTGTAATGGCCTCATCGGCACACTCCTTTGCCCATGCGATATGCTCAGCACATCCGATCACACTGAGCGCATCAGCGCCAGGAACAATTGTACCGCCCTCTTTGAACTTATGTAAACCAAGGCTGGCTTTCAGCGCCAACTGGCGGCGGATCGCCTCGTTGACACGAATTATGGAAATCGTGCCGTTTTCAATGTCCTCCTTGACCCCCGCAAAGTCCTCATCGATGTTCTTGCAGAACATGATCATATCTGCACCGGCCATAATAGATTTGGCAACGGCCTCCCGCCGAGTCAGAAATCCGGAGAAGCCCACCATGGGGGTGGCATCGGTGGCCACAAGGCCATTGAAGCCCATCTTCTCCCGGAGCAGATCTGTGATCAGATACTTGTTTGTGGAAGCAGGAAAAATCTCCTCGTCCCGAATGCCAGGGCACATCTTCCGAGTCATCTCCGGCTGGAGGATGTGGCCCACCATGACAGTCTGCGCGCCCTTGTCGATGAGGGTCTGATAAACACGCCCATAGGTGTTCTCCCAGTCCTCTGCGCTAAGGCTGTTGACGGACGACAGCAAATGCTGATCCCGTTCATCTACACCATCGCCGGGGAAGTGCTTGATTGTGACGGCCATGGTCTCACCAGAATCCTTCACACCGTCCATATAGGCTTCGCTGAGCCGAATGACCGTGTCTGGGTCAGAGCCCCAGGTCCGCACATTGGTGATGGGGTTCCGCCAGTTGTAGTCGATATCCACAATGGGAGCAAAGGACCAGTTGCAGCCCGTAGCGCCCCCCTCTTTTGCACAGACCATGCCGAGCCGGTAGGCGTGCTTCGGGTCCCGGGCCGCAGCCGCCTCCAGCTGGCGGCCAAAGAATGTGCCGGTGGCAGCAATGCCATTGCCACCGCTTTCCAGATTGCAGGCCAGGAGCAGCGGAATTTTAGACGCCTCCTGCATAGCCCGCTGGGCGTTCTGCACCTCGGCGGCATCCCCACTGCGATACATGAAACTGCCGACAGGATATTTCCGCACAAAGGCTTTCAGCGCCTCCGGGTCGGTGATCATATCCGTGACGCAGAACATCTGGGCGATTTTCTCCTCCAGCGCCATAGAGGCAAGGGTCTGCTCTACCCATTCAATATCTTCGTCGTTTAGATAAAACGGTTTTTCTTTATATGCGATCATGTTCGTCCCCCGCAATCTTGAAAAGTTGAAATATCAATGGACTCGATACCCTGTTGAAAGCGGTTGCAATCAACAGGGTATCTTTGTCATAGGAACGGAGTTTTAACGGTCTTCATAGCGCTCTACAGCTGCCTGGATGCAATCCATAGCGCCGGCAACATTCATCTGCTCAACCGCCTGAACATATTCATCCCAAGTCGCATCATTCAGCTCTTTTTCACCCACGATGAACTTAATCACGTTCTCTTCCATATAGGTGCTTACATCGTTCATGATGCCAGTCAAGGTGTAGCCTTCGTCCGATGTCATGGAGTAGTTGTCAGGCAGCCGGCGCTCATAGCAGGTCTCCGAATTCTGCTGATCGATCACAGGCTGAACCGCAGACATCAGCTTATCGGTATATGCATCCAGCTCATACATCTGGATAAAGTACAGCGGATACTGAATGCGGAATTCCACTGTAGCATATCCGGCATAGCCCCGGATAAAATCTGTGCTCTGCGGCGTTCCAGTCTCATCATAATAATATGTGCCATCACCGTCAGCGCTGTCGGCTTCCCGAATGCCATAGTTGGCCATCAGTGCGCCCTGATCGCTGTAGAAGAAGTCCAGAAAACGAAGCGCCTCGGAAACGTAATCGCTCTCTGCATTGACTGCCGTGCCGCGGCCCAAGGTGATACTATAATCCCCCTCCTCGTACATCGGGAAATAGCGGGCATTGTCCTTGTCCACCACAGGGCTCTTCATGGCAGTGAGATAAAGGTCCGGGTTCATGCTGAACTCAAATTCATCTGCACAGAATACGCTGAACATCGAACTGACTCCGAGCGTATTTGTGATGCAGAGTTTATCGATTGGATTATTCGTCGTGGTGGCATAAAAGTCCGGATCAACCAGCTTCTCCGCGTACCAATCGGATATATATTCCAGGAAGGTGCGATATTCATCACTGATGGGCGCATATTGAACCTGACCGTCATCGTCCATGTAATAATCGCCGGAAATTCCAAGACCCATAAGCAGCCAGGGATCCAGAATGGCAAAGAAAGAGCTAATATTCAGCGCATTCGGCAGGTCTGCCTCATCCCGGAACCAAACAAGCATGTCATGGAGCTCATCAAAGGTCTCGGGGGACATGGCGCCGGTATAGCCGCCGGCCTCCAGAATATCTGTACGCACTGCAAAGGTGGTTTCCGGCATACGCCATTCATAATAGCTGATCTCCGGGAACATAGGCAGATAGCCGGAATCTGTAGTGGCATTTTTCATCAGAATGTCGCTGCTTTCAAGCACGCCCATCAGATGCGGAATCAATTCCGGGTACATCATAAGGTCCACAAAGAGCCCCTCTTCCACAGCAGAGTCCAGACTGCGGGAAGTCTTAAGAGTGTTCAGATCCTGCACCAGGTCCGTGAGATCATTGCTGGCCAGCATCAAGCTGAGCTTTTCCTGAGCGCTATTGGGGTCATGGTGACGGAAGACGATGTTTATCCCTGTCATGTCCATGACCTGCTTCCACATCTCATTTTCGGCCAGGGATTCAAATCCGCATTCTTGCACGAACTGGTTGGTGTAGAAGTAGGTCAACGTAACCGGTTCATCCACCAAAGGCAGGTTGTAGCTGGGCACGTTGCCGGGCACACCATAATTGCCCAGATAATGGTCAATATCATCGTCCAGATTGAACACTTCAGGGTCCCAGGAAACTTCCTCTGTCTCGGTTTTCGCTGATGCAGGAGCCTCATCCGACGTCTCCGCCGGGGTTGCATCAGGATTCCCCTGCATCGGCTGCTCCTGATCCACACTGCTTGCGCTGTCACTATTTGTATCCGCATTTGAACTGGTAGAGCTACAGGCAACCAGGGACAACAGCATAATCGCTGCCAACATGATTGAAAGTATCCGTTTCGTCATTTGCTCCTCCCTTTCTTTCACACATTAAAACCAGTGCGCCTTGGGCAGGTGATCGCCGTGCTTCGGAAGAACTTCGTTCTGAATGAACTCATCCAGCAGCCGGAGGGTGTCCACAACACGCTGCATAGGCATCTTCTCAACGTTCTCCAGATATTCCTTCGCGCCTTCGTCCGCAACCGCTTCAAGCTCCTCCCGGGTGGTGGGAAGGGCGGGAGAACCATGGTTGATCTGATCCAGGAAGTACCAATCCACGCCCAGCGGGGTGGTCGAGCACTTTACAAGATCCGGCAGCCACGGGCAGAACTCAGTCATCTTCCAACCGGGCGGCTGAATATGCCCCTCTTTGTTGGTCTCACCAGAAACAGGCAGATAGTCCATACGGCCGCAGATCTTATAAGCGCCCAGGATGCTGGCATTAGGATCTCTTTTCTTTTCATAGTCCATGAAATTGAAGCGCCGCTCCGTCACACCATAATTTGCAAACATCTCAGAGGGATTGATGAACAGCATGGGGACTTTGGTCTCATCCAGGAAATCACTGATCATCGCAGGAATAAACATATGCATCATGCCGTGGCCGGGGATGTAGATCTGACGGCGGAAGCCCTGGGCCAAAAGGGTGCGGGCAATGGCCTTCAAGTAATTCACAGCGTCCTGCATGCTCATGTACATGGTGCCTCTGCCGCTGACCGTGCCGCCGGCGGGGAAATACAACAAATCGGACAGCACCAGGCCATCGACCTTCTCGGCGAACAGGCGGGCGTAGGCCTCTGCCATGACATATTCGCAGTCCATAGGCAGCGCGCCATGCATCTCCGTAACGCCGACAGGAATGAAGATGATGTCATTACGCTCCAGGTATTCCTCTACCTCACAGTTTGCCATCTGGGACAGGATACGGGTACGCATTCTGGGTGTTACCATAACAAAAACCTCCGTTTCATTTTTACAGACATTCATCTGTCTTTGACTCCATTTTAACACGCATAGGTTTTCGGTAAAGTATGGATATCTGACATTTGCTTTTTTTATTGTTGTAAATCGGACATTCTGCTATACAATACAAATTATTTTTGTTATACTCGGGAAAGGAGGGATGATCATGGATCTTTATGAGCATTACTATCCAATGTCTGCGTTTGAAACGGCGATTCGAGAGATCTATTTTCGTCATGCCCCAATCCTGAAAGGCGGTCTGTCAGCCTACACCAGCCAGCAACTGGTCAATCTGCGCGAAGATATGTTGCCCGACATTCAGGCGCTGGCCCGTCAGGGAAAGGGGTTCTATCAACACCCGAAACCGGAGGCTTTAGCCGAAGTGCTGTACGCTTCAGATCAGCACTGCGTTGCTTCCATCGTATCGCCATATTATCCACGCTACGACCCGGTTCCCTGGCACATAAGCCGGTATTATGAGGTCAACTGCCAACTCTACGGTCAAAGCATCGTCTGTATCGGCAATCATACACTGCTTCTGGAAGCGGGGGATGTTCTAATCATCCCACCAGGTGTCTGGCAGACAGGCGGTGTGTTTCATGACCAGGGAATTCTTCGCTCTTTCCGTATTCGCAGTTCCGAATTCCAGCGTAATTTATCTTCGCTGCTGGACTGCGATTGCCCGCTCTCAGAGTTTATCCGGCAGACTATTTCCGGGTCACTGACTGCTGCCTGGCGGCTCTATCACCTGGGTTCCCAGCCCTCACTGAGCCGCTGGCTCGACTGGCTTGAGGAAATTTACCTCAATCGGGATACCCTGTCCTGCCCCAGAGAGGCCGGCTTTTTACTGCATTTTTTCTCCGATATAGAGCGAATTGCTGGAGCCCAGGCCGAGCAAAGCCTTGCGCAGGCTGCCGATGACGATACTGCACAAATCCTGTCGTTTTTACAGCTGCATCTGCGTACCATCACCCGACCGGAGTTGGCTGCAAATTTTAACTACAGCGAACGTCAGATCACCCGTATCATTGAAAAAGCCACTGGGATGAATTATGCCGCCTATCTGCGCCAGTCCCGCCTGCAGCGTATTGCAGAAATGCTGCTGACCACGAATCAGTCTATTACGGAGATCGTTACCTCTGTTGGTTACAAGAATAACGCCTACTTCTATCAGCATTTTCGCAATATGTTCGGTTGTTCTCCTTTGGAATATCGAGAACAGAATCATGCGATGGCCCTTTTGTAAACAACATCTTCAAAAGTGTTCCCATGCAGTTAAAATGCCGCCACAGACCTTTCGGCTGCGGCGGCATCTCTATTTATGATACGCTATCCAAGATCAGATTGCAGGCAACGTGGGTTCGTTCAGTGTGTACTCCAGCAGGAGTTCATCCTTTTTGCCGTCCATGCCCTCGTGTGCAATGGGCTCATCGCCCAGCTCCATCCAGCTATAGCTCTCATCGCTGGCAGGCCAGTGGGGCAGACCCTCCCCGTTGGGGTCGCCGGTCTTGATGAAATTGGCCCAGTAGCTGCTCATCTGATCTGCCAGCCGGAAATCCAACTCCGTCCAGGGACGGCAGGGCGGAACATTCTCCCGCAGGGACGAGAATGTATACCATAGCTCGCTGGAGCGCCAGGACAGCAGCTTCTCCGGGTCTCTCGCCGTTCCTTTATCTTCCGGGCGACCCGGCGTCACATGGCTGAAGATATAGGTGTATGTCTTGGAATCCGGGAACTTCTTTGCACGGTAGTCCCCGAAGTAGCGGTTCTTCATCTCGCCGCCAAAGCCAGTCAGGCCCTCTGCCGCCAACCGCCGGGAGGTATAGCTGGCATTTTCATCTGTCACTGGGAACATGGCCTTGATATCGTATTTGCCGTACAGTTCCTCGCCCAGCACTTCCTTTGGAGCAGCTTCAGAAGTCGCCGGAGCTGGCAAGTGCGCTGGCAGCCCCGATAGCGGCGCAAGCCCCGGCAAAGTGATCCGAAAAATCGAATTAGCAAAACGCAGAATTTTCTTAGCAAATTTCTGAAAAGCGTTCGAGTCCAATTAGCAAATATACATCATGCGGCGTATAAAAATCTCCCGGTAACGGAAGTGAAATTACCGGGAGAAGGAGGAACAAAAAAACGCTGCAAACCCCGAAAAAAGGCTTGCAGCGGTGCTTTCTGGCGTCCCAGAGAGGATTTGAACCTCCGACCCCACGCTTAGGAGTATGGCGTACCATTTCGTAAATTGTTCATATCATATCTTCCCGTGT
>CAUHNW010000018.1:0-58811 GCA_959607825.1 uncultured Oscillospiraceae bacterium
CTTCGGGCACGCGCAGTGTCCGGCAGGAGACTTTGTCGAAAAACCCAATAGGTTTATCGACAGTCTCCAAGGCTGCGGCATACTATGCCGCAGCCTTACACATACTGAATCTAAGCTCAAATGATGGAGGAACAAACTTGAAACGAAAGCTCTTATGTCTCCTGATCGCTGCTGCGCTTTTGATCGGCGTTCTGCCTGCGGCAGCGGCAGAAGCGGAGGAAAACAGCCAATCGCCGGATGCCATCGTCTATATTCCGCTGGATAACCGGCCCTTTAACAAGGACCGGGTGGAGCAAATGGCCGCATCTCTGGATCTTCAGCTGGTGATGCCCGAGGAGGATCTATACGCCACCAAGCTGGACGGGCAGGAGAAAAACGCCAACGGCACCCAATATGGTGACCGTGGCGCACTGCTGGCATGGCTCATGGATGAGGCGGAGCATTACGATACCTTTTTGATCTCGCTGGATCAGCTTCTGTCCGGCGGACTCATGAACTCCCGCTGTATGCTGGAAATGGAAAACGTGGTGCTGCCGGATGGCACGGAGATGTCGGAGTATGACGTCATCGATTATTTGCAGGAGCTGGCGGCCACCAAAACCATCTATATCATTGATTCTATTCCACGGCTGGCCTCCTCCAGCGGCTATGGCGGGTATACCACAGGCTCCTATAACTATACCCGGAATTACGGGGCTATGGCCCGGCCAATTTTACAGTATGGACAGCTGACCGTGGAGAATATCATTGCCAACTACAGGAATACTGCCCAGCAGCCCGGGCCGGAGGTGGCGGAGCTCATTGATCGTTACCTGACGGTCAGAGAGCGAAAGCTGCGGCTGTGCGACTATGCCATGCGGCATCTCAGCGGGCAGGGGAGCGTCCAGTATATCCTCGGCGTAGATGACTCCTCGGACGGCAACAATATCCAGACCAATGAGATCGCCTATGTGCGGCGCTTTCTGGGGGATGATACGCTGATCTTTTCCGCACTGGATGGTCTTGCGCAGATGGCGCTGGCGAAGATCTACATGGATCGTGCCGGTATGCAGGGGCTGCAGGCCAGCGTAGACTATTTCGGCTGCGACAGCGATATGGTGCCCACCTTTAACTATAAATCCGTGGGGGCCATGATAGAGCAGACGGTAGGCTACTTTGGCGGGGAAATTCTGCCGGAGGATGCGGAGGAAACAGCGGATGTTTCCATTCTGGTTGCAGCCAGTACGGAGGATTCTACGGCGAATCTGGCTGCCTTTCAGGCACTGATCCGGCGGCTTACGGAGAATGAGGCGGCGGAACGTCCCACCATCCTGCTGGACTTTACGGAAAAAGACCGTTCGGTATTTCACAGCCTGCTGACAGAGTATGCGCATCTTGGATACCTGCTGAGCTACAGCGGCTATTATGAAAATCCGGTGCAGGTGCCCATGGCCGTCAGTCAGGGGCTGGCACGTTATACGGCCCTCCACACGGAGCTGTCGGAGCAGGCCCAGACTGCCCATGGGGAGGGGCTGCTGACGGCGCTGGTCAAGGAGTTTTACCGTTCCGACGGGCCCCTGACAGCAATGAGCGGCATACTCTCCGGGGAAGGGCTGGCCACCAATAACTTTGGCGGGATCTCGCAGCAGAAGCTGCGGGCCCTGCAATGGCAGTTGCTGATCCGCATGGAGGATGCTACCAAAGATTTGATGGAGAATTTCAGCCGCAGTAACATGATCGTCTCGCTGGAGCCTTTTGCCCAGCGGGGATTGTCTCAGGCACAGCTGAAGGACTGCTGGTATCCCTGGCGCAGAACTCTGGAAATCGGCACCTCGGTTTCCTGCCAGCTGTCGGAGCAGTGCCATGACATACCGGTGCATACCCCCTATATTCAGGGCGTGGATTCCGAGCATTTTAAGCCCAACGGGAATCTGACCCGGGAGCAGGCGGCAAAGCTGCTGGTGGCGGTGAGCGATACAGAAGTGCTGGAGCCGTGGGAATGCCCGTTTTCCGATGTGGCTGGATGGGCCAGAGGCTATGTGGCCTCAGCCTATGCAGCCGGGTACATGAAGGGATATCCCGGAGGGCTTTTCAAGGGCAGCGGCAGCATTACCCGGGCGGAGTTTGCGGCGATGCTGGCCCAGTATGCCGATGCTGTGGGCATGGAGCTGGAGCGCACCGAAACGGTTTCCTTTACGGATGTCCCCGACAGCGGCGGCCCATGGTACGCCCAGAGCGTCCGCCGACTGGCACAGGCAGGGGTCATCCATGGCTATGGAGACGGCAGTTTCCGGCCGCAAAAGAATGTTACCCGGGCCGAGGCGGTGGCGATGCTCAACCGCTTCTTCGGCAGGAATGACACGCCCCCGGCGTGGATGACGGCAGAGAATTTCTTTACGGATGTGCCGGAGACCTTCTGGGCCTATTCCGCCATTGCGGAGGCAAGCTGCCTGCACTTTGGATAATTTGCGCTCCACGGCATCGGATTGCCCAAGCGGTGCATGAAAACCTTCTGCCAATTTGGATGGAACTTTTTTGGAGAAAGTGCGTCTGAAAGAGCAGATACCACAAGGAGGTAGTTTCTATATGAAAAGATTCGTTGCACTTCTAATGGCGCTGGGACTGGCGGTGACCGCCGCAGGCTGCGGCAGCGGGCAATCTGTGGGCAGCAGCCAGAGCGCATTGCCTTCGGCACCGGAGGCGTCGGCTTCCGTCGACGCTGCACAGAGCGCCAGTGATGCAGAAGCAGGTGCATCTCTGGATCAGCAGAGCGATACGGTGACAATGATCTATTATCTCGATCTGAAGGACGGCTCCATTATGGCGGCGTGCAGAGATCAATCGGGGATCGATTCGCTGGGCGGAGACTATATCAAAGTATATACGGACAATGCAATCATGGAGGATGCGGCCGGAAAACCGGTGGCGCTTTCTGACATTGCCCGGGGCAGCATCCTTCAGGTCACGTTCCCGGGGATGGTGACCATGAGCATTCCTGCGCAGATTTCCGCCTCTAAAATTGTTGTGTCCGAGGAAGCGCCGGCGGATGTTCCCGCGGAAAATGAGATTCCGGATCGGGGCAGCGGAAAATGGTGGGAGCCGGAGGTTGTCAATCAGGTTCCGGATCTATCCATCCAGTATCGAAGCCAGTATGGCCAGATCAGCCAGCTGATCCCCTACCACACGGGATCGTGGAGCTATGGGGATGACGGTGCCCAGCAGGGCGGCATGACCAATGCAGCCTTGGACGGTCAGAAGCCCCAGGACTGGGTCTATGACGAGTACAATACCCTGACCCGGGCGGGATTTGACACCGTAACGCTGACCTTTGCGGCAGCACCGAAGGATATAACCGTGACGGCCTACCTGCGGTCTGACCCGGAGGATCCCGGCACCCAGATCCCCGTGGAGGCCGATGGCAGCATTGCTTTGCTCCAGAGCGACGAGGATATGGTGTATACCGTATCCGGAACGTGGAATACAGAAGCCTATCAGGGCTGGGCCGTCTATGGATTTCTGGTGACAGCGGCAGACTAAGCGCAAAAACGCAGAAGTTCCCTTTTTCGGCAGAATGAAATTACGCCTCTCGGGAAAAATTCTAACAGGAATTTTTCCGGGAGGTTTTTCATATGCTTGGGAAGGTTGAAATCTGCGGCGTGAACACCTCAAAATTAAAGGTGCTGCGCAACGAGGAAATGATGGCGCTGATGAAGCGGTATAAAAACGGCGATATGGAGGCCAGAAATGCGCTGGTGGAAGGGAATCTCCGGCTGGTACTCAGCGTGATACAGCGCTTTTCCAACAGCGGAGAGAGCCCGGACGATCTGTTTCAGGTGGGCTGCATCGGACTGCTGAAGGCCATTGAAAACTTTGATATCAGCATGAATACGAAATTTTCCACCTATGGGGTCCCCATGATCTCCGGAGAGGTACGGCGGTTCCTCCGGGACAACAGCCCCATTCGGGTCAGCCGGAGCCTTCGGGACACGGCCTATCGGGTGCTCCAGACCAGAGAAAGCCTGATGCGGGAGAACCAGAAGGAGCCTACCATGGAGGAGATCGCAAAAAAACTGGAGCTGCCCATTGAAGAGGTGAACTTTGCCATGGACGCCATTGCTTCTCCGGTGAGCCTCTATGATCCCATCTATTCCGATGGGGGAGACCCGCTGACCGTCATGGACCAGGTGCGGGATACCAAGAATACCGATGAGCGGTGGATCGAGCATATTGCGCTGCGGGAGGCCATGAAGGGACTCACCGACCGGGAGAAGCGGATCCTTGCCCTGCGGTTTTATGACGGGAGGACACAGATGGAGGTGGCCGGAGAGGTGGGAATCTCACAGGCACAGGTGTCACGGCTGGAGAAAGGGGCGATCTCCCAGATCAGACGGGCCATTGCGGCGGAGCCATAGACGGCAGGAGGCAGGGAAATGACGGTGAGAATGTCGGAGCTGAAATGCAGAGAGGTCATCAATATCTGTGACGGCTGCCGGATCGGATTTGTGTCGGATCTGGAGCTGGACTGTACGGGAGGCAATGTAATTGCGCTGATCGTACCCGGAAGGGCCCGGTTTTTCGGGCTGTTTGGACGGGAAGAGGACTATATCATCCCATGGGGCTGCATCCGGCGCATGGGCGGCGACATTATTCTGGTGGAGGTAGAGCTGGAAAAGATAAAAAAGCCCTGCCGGAAGAAAAAATTCTTTTGAAAAAATGTATATTTTCCTTGCAATGAGACACAAGATGTAGTATAATCTAAAGGCTCTGCATAGACAGAGTACCACACACACCCAAGGATTTCCGCCATGGTGCCGCAAGGTCTGGCGGGGAGATGATTGGGGTGGCGGGACAACTTAAAGGAGGAAATAAAACTATGGCAGTCGTATCTATGAAGCAGCTGCTGGAGGCCGGCGTTCACTTCGGTCATCAGACCAGAAGATGGAACCCCAAGATGGCTTCCTACATCTACACCGAGAGAAATGGTATCTACATCATTGATCTCCAGAAGACCGTGAAGAAGCTGGAGGAGGCGTACAACTTTGTACGTGATCTGGCTGCATCCGGCGAGACTCTTCTCTTCGTGGGCACCAAGAAGCAGGCTCAGGAAGCAATCAAGGAAGAGGCTGAGCGCGTTGGCATGTACTATGTAAACGCTCGTTGGCTGGGCGGCATGCTCACCAACTTCAAGACCATGCGTACCCGTGTGGAGCGCCTGAATCAGCTGCACAAGATGCAGGAGGATGGCACCTTTGCTATGCTCCCCAAGAAGGAAGTTGCAAAGCTGAACCTCGAGATCGAGAAGCTCGAAAAGTATCTGGGCGGCGTAAAGGACATGAAGAAGCTCCCCGGCGCTCTGTTTATCGTTGACCCCCGCAAGGAGCGTAACGCCATTGCTGAGGCCCGCAAGCTGCATATTCCCATTGTAGCTATCGTTGATACCAACTGCGATCCTGACGAGATCGACTACGTGATCCCCGGCAACGATGACGCAATCCGTGCCATCAAGCTGATCTCTGCTACCATGGCTAACGCCGTGCAGGAGGGCAAGCAGGGCGAGGACACCGCTGAGGCTGCTCCCGCTGCTGAGGAGGCCGCTGAGGCTCCTGCTGCTGAATAATTTATCACGTATTACAAATAGGAGGTTACAATCATGGCTATTTCCGCAAGTGATGTTAAAAAGCTCCGTGAGATGACCAACGTTGGCATGATGGACTGCAAAAAGGCCCTCGTTGCCTGCGACGGCGATATGGATGCAGCAATTGATTACCTTCGTGAGAAGGGCCTTGCCAAGGCTGCTAAGAAGGCTGACCGTGTAGCCGCTGAGGGCATGGCTTATGCTGACGTATTCAACGGCGTTGGCGTTGTCATCGAAGTGAACTGCGAGACCGACTTCGCAGCCGGCACCGATGTGTTTAAGAATACCGTTAAGGCTCTGGCTGAGGCTGTTGCCGTCAATGACCCCGCTGACGTGGAGGCACTGAAGGCCTGCAAGTACCCCGGCACCGACCTGACCATTACCGAGGTCATGCAGGACCGTGTTATGTCCATTGGCGAGAACCTGCAGATCCGCCGTTTTGCCCGTTACCCCGAGAACACCAGCGTTTGCTATGTGCATGCCGGTGGCTCCCATGGCGTTCTGGTCAACCTTGCTGTTGAGGGCAACATTGATGTTACCGAGATCGGTAAGAACGTTGCCATGCAGATCGCTGCAATGAACCCCACCTACTGGGATAAGGCAATGGTTCCTCAGGAGGTCATTGACCATGAGCTCACCGTTCAGATCGAGCTCATGAACAACGATCCCAAGACCGCCAACAAGCCTGCTCAGGTGAAGGAGAAGATCGCCGCTGGTAAGATTAACGCCTTCTACAAGGACAACTGCCTGCTGCAGCAGGAGTTTGTACGCTCCGACCTGTTCAAGGGCGACGTTGCAGGCTACATTGCTGACGCAGCGAAGAAGCTGGGCGGCTCCGTAAAGTTCGTGGACGCTGTTCACTTTGTCAGAGGCGAGGGCATCGAGAAGGAAGAGTCCAATCTCGCTGCTGAGGTTGCCGCTGCGCTGAAGGGCTAATTTCAGAATATTTGGAACCGCTGCACCGCAGCGGTTCCTTTTTCTCGGCTTTCTGTAATTATAGTTGCATTTACAGTGAAAATCGGATATAATAACAACAAATACTGTTGGGGCGATACCGGATGTCCGGCATTGTGCTGTTTTGGTCTTGCCCCCAAAAATCTGGAGGTTTATCATGGCTAAGATCACCAAAGATACCATCATCGGAAATGTTCTGGATATTGCCCCTGAGGCAGCTCCTATGTTCCTGTCCATCGGCATGCATTGCCTGGGCTGCCCCTCTTCCCGGGGTGAGACCGTGGAGGAGGCCTGCATGGTTCACGGCGTAGACGCAGACGAATTTCTCGATGCGCTGAACGCTTTCCTGGGCGAGTCCGCAGAATAAGAATTCCGGCCCGGCGGCTTGACTGCCGGGCTTTTCTTTTGGAGGCACTATGAAACTATCAAATCGGCTGCTGGCCTGTGCGTCATTGGTACGTCCGGGGGAGCTGGTGGCGGACGTGGGCACGGATCACGGCCATCTGCCGGTGTATCTGCTGGAGCAGGGGATCTGCACCCATGTAATCGCCGGTGATCTGCGGGAAGGCCCCCTTTCTGCTGCAAAGGCCAGTGCGGCGCTGGCCGGTGTGCAGGAGCATATCACCTTTCGTCTGTCGGACGGGCTGAAAAACATCCCCATGGACGGCGTGGATACGGTGATCTGTGCGGGGATGGGCGGCGATACCATCCGGGACATTCTCTCTGATGCACGGCAATGGTGGAAGCCCGCTCTTCGATTTATTTTGCAGCCCCAGGCGGCGGTGCCGGAGCTTCGTGGCTTTTTGGGTGCGCAGGGCTTCCGGATTTTGCGGGAGGTCATGGCTCGGGACGGCGGCTTTGTCTATACGGTGATGGAAGTCAGCTATGGCGATGGAACGCCCCTTACTCCGGGCCAGTGCTATTTCCCTCAGGGGCAGGTAGATCGAGGAGATCCCCTGTATGCGGCCTACATGGCAAGAATTCGGGAGGGGCTTCGGAAGACGGTGGCAGGCATCCGCCGGGGGAAACAGGTGGATGAGGCCAGACTTCGTTACTATGAAAGTGCCCTTGTGGAGCTGAGCGAATTGGAGGCAGCCTATGAAAACAGTAAATGAGATCCTGGATTTCCTCTGGACGGTGGCGCCGGAGGAGGGGAAGGAGCCCTGGGACAACGTGGGACATCTGGTGGGCCGTGGCGCCGCACCGGTACGCAAGGTACTGGTGGCACTGGATATTACCCTTCCGGTGATTCAGGAGGCCATAGAACGGGAGGCACAGCTGATCGTATCCCATCATCCCCTGATCTGGGATACCCACAAGCATGTGACCGATCGGGTGTTCCAGCAGGACAAGGTGCTGACCTTGGCGGAAAATCGAATTGCGGCCATCTGTATGCACACCAATCTGGATGAGGCGGCGGACGGCGTGGACGATACGCTGGCGGAGACCTTGGGACTTCGTCCCCTTGACCATCTGGCCGAAGGAACCATTGGCCATATCTCCCAGCTGGATGCGCCAATGGCGCTGGCGGACTTTCTGCCCATGGTGAAGGAAAAGCTCCGTGCCAATGGGCTGCGGTATTGTGACGGTGGCAGGCCCGTTTACCGTGTGGCGACAGGCTGCGGCTCCTGCGGAGAGTATCTGGAGGATGCGGTAAAGGCGGGATGCGACACGTTCATCACCGGTGACGTAAAGTACAGCGTATTCATTGACGCCAAGGGGCAGGGGATCAATCTTATTGATGCGGGCCATTATCCCACGGAGAACCCCATTGTTCCCAAGCTGGCAAAAAAGCTCCAAGCGCAGTTCCCGGATCTGACCGTGGAAATTGCGGAGCATATCGCACAGCCGGATGAGTTTTTCGTCTGAACTGGTCGGTAATTTTGGAAAAACCCTTGTGATTACAAGGAAAATGTGATAAAATAATAGGGTTCTATTTATCTATTATTCTCGAAGGGATTGAAACATATGTCAGGACATTCCAAGTGGCATAACATTCAGAAAACCAAGGGCGCTGCCGATGCAAAGCGTTCCGCCGCTTTCACCAAGATCGCCCGTGAAATGATTGTTGCAGTGAAAGAGGGCGGCAGCGGCGACCCCGCCAACAACTCCCGCCTTGCAGCAGTCATCGTCAAGGCAAGAGCGGCCAACATGCCCAATGACAACATCAAGCGCACCATTGAAAAGGCCGTCGGCTCCGGCAATGCCGATAACTATGAGTCCATCACCTATGAGGGCTACGGCCCCAGCGGTGTTGCGGTGATCGTTGACACCATGACCGACAGCCGCAACCGTACCGCCTCCAATGTCCGTCACTATTTTGATAAGTTCGGCGGCAATCTGGGCGCTTCCGGCTGCGTCAGCTGGAGCTTTGACAAGAAGGGCGTTATCGTCATTGAGGACGAGGACGAGGAGCTGGACGAGGATCAGGTGATGATGGATGCACTGGACGCCGGTGCTGCCGATTTCCAGAAGGATGATGACGTTTACGTGATCTACACCGATCCCGATGACTTCAATGCCGTGACCGCTGCCCTGCAGGACAAGTATACCTTTGCTTCCGCTCAGGTGGAGATGGTTCCTCAGAACTATCAGACCCTGGAGAAGGAAGAGGATATCAAGAACATGCAGAAGATGCTGGACGCCATGGAAGACGATGACGACGTTCAGAACGTCTATCATAACTGGCAGGAAGCATAAAGAATTGCGCCGGAGCGATATGCTCCGGCGCTTTTGCATAGATTCGTGATTTATGGCCATACTATTGCTACCACCAAGAAGGAGGAGTAAAAATATGAGCTGTAGCTGTAATGCAAACAAGGCCATTGCCTGTACGGTCAATCAGTGCGCCCATCACTGCACCGATGAGAACTACTGTTCTCTCAGCCAGATCCATGTGGGCACCCATGAGGCCAATCCCACTGTGGATCAGTGCACCGACTGCATGAGCTTTGAAAAGAAGTAAGCCTTGATTCCGTTCAAAAATGCCCTGCCGCAGCTTTGTTCTGCGGCAGGGCATTTGGCGCATATGGGGTTATTCCGTCACGGTGAAGTCTGCGGAGGCCATCAGGTCGCCGTCAAAATAGACTTCCAGCGTGTAATCGCCGGGGGTGGGTATGGTATTGGGCAGATCGCCGGTGTGGCGGGAGATGGTCCAGGAGCCCTTCCAGCTGCGGGTGCTGGTGTAGACCTGAACGGGGTTTCCGCTGGAATCCCGGATCACATAGGTGGTATCTACGCTCTTATCCTCATCGGTGGCCTCATAGCTGGCCTCAATGGCAAAGGCGATATGCTGAGAGGTGGTGAAAGTGGAAGAGGGCGTTTCCAGAGAATCCTGATTGTCTTCCAGTACATACAGATCCATGGATACATCCGTGCAGCCATAGCCGGTGAACTGCTTGGCATCGCCGGTCTGAATGGTGGTGGAGGCATCGCCGCCAACGCTGAGCTCGTCAGCGCCTACCACGGAGATCTTGTAGCTGGTGTCCGGAATCAAGCCGGTCAGCGTAATGGAGGTCTTGTCGGTGGTTGCGGTGGTCGGCGTTACCTCCGTGCCGTCCGCAGCGATATAGGCATAGGATACCCGCCATTCGCCGGGCTCCACATCGCCGGTGTAATCCCAGGATACCTCCACGTTTCCATCGTCATCCAGTGTGCTGGTGACGCCGGAAACTGTGATGGAGGGAATGCCCACAGAGATTGTTGCAGCCTCCGTAGGCTTCAGGGAAGGCGTGGAAAGGGTGATGTTATAGGTGACACCGGAGGTGAGACCGTCCAGTGTGCACTCCGTTCCGGTGACGTCCTGAGTGGTGGAGCTGCCGTCCGTACCCTCGCAGGTGACGGTCCATGTGTCCGGCACTGTGCCGGTGTAGCCCCAGCTCAGGGATACGCTGCTGGTGGTGATGGAGGTCTGCTGGAAAGTGGTAAGCTCCGTATAGGCCATGGTGGTGAACTCACAGGTGGTGGTGCCGCCCAGTGTGTCCTCGGTGTCGGTAGCCAGTGCGGCGGTATAGTGGGTGTTGGGGGTCAGACCGTCCAGCACGATGCCGTCTGCGGGGATCTCAGCTTCATAGAAGGTGAGGTTTTCTCCGCTGTCAGAGGTCAGCGTGATGACCCACTGATCCGGCTGAGGGCCTACGCCGCCCAAGGCAATGGTGGCAGTGGTGGCACCCAGTGCAGTGGGGGAGAAGGCGGTGATATTCGTCATCTCATTGGTCTTCAAGGTGACCTTCTTGCTGCCCAGCAGGAGCTTGCCGTCTGTGGAGGACAGGGTGAAGGAATAGGTGGTGTTGGGGCTCAGACCGGTGACGGTGGTGCCGGACTCGTTAAAGGGAACCCGTGCTACCTCCTGACCGGTGGTGCTGGTGGCCACCACGTCCATGGCCGTATCATTTTTCAGATCGGCGGAAATGGAAACGGAGGTGGAGGAGAGCACCTGAGATTTCATATTGCTGACGGTGTCCGTCTTGAACAGGTACATTGTGGCGCAGCCTGCGGCAATGACCATCAGCACGATCACTGCAATCAGAGCCTTCTTCCAAGTGGAACCGCCTTCATTTTCGGAGTCATAATCCTCATCCCCATTGTCCTCGTCCGTGTCATCGCCCACATCGTAGGAGTTGACATCGTCATTTCTGCGGCGGCGAGGGGCGGGACGTACCGGGGCGGGTGCCTCTTCTGGCTCATCCACGGGTTCGGCGGGGGCATCGGGATCCTGAAGCAGCGGGCCCGATTCATCAAAGTATTCATCCGGCTCGTCGTCCTGCGCAGGATGATGAGACGGCTCAGCGTCCTCCGTATCCGGGGTGATCTCCCCAAGGTTTTGCAGAACGGCAAAGTGGTTGTCCGCAGAGTCGATGAACTCGGTATCGTCCGGCAGGGTCTCTTCGGTCTCATAGCCGGGCATAACGGAAATAGACCCGTCTTCCTCCAGATGATAGACTTCCAGACCGGAGGACTTCCGCAGGGCGTCCATAAATTCCTCTACGGTGGTCTCCTCCTCGGCGTCAGGGGTCATGACCTTTTCATCGCTGAGCAGCCGATCCTGATTCTTTGTGAAGGACTTGCCCCGTGCCGGTGCATCGGCGGCTTTTTCCTGAAGCGCAGGCTCCTCCAGAACCGGGTCAGGCTCTTCTTCCGGCACCTCGGCAGGGGCCTCAGCGGGAGAGTCGGCAGCCGGTTCGGCAGGCGCCTCGCCCTCGGGGGCATTGGCGGCACGCTCGGCAGCCTGTCCGGCGGCCACGGTGGCGGCGATCTCGCTGACGTCTACAGAGGCGTCATCCGGGGATTTTTCCGGCGTTACCACCGGGGGAGGGGGAACCAGCAGCTCGGAAGAGGCGCCGCCCCGCTGGAGATAGAGGACCAAAGCCTGCTTCATCTCCGTGGGATCCTGATACCGATTCTCCGGGGCATAGGCGCAGGCACGGAGAATGATCTCGGTCATGGCGGTGTCGGCATAGGCAGGGGCAGGCAGCTCCTGCTTTTTCTTCCGCTTTTCCCCCTGAGCCAGCGGCAGCTCACCGCCGGCGTATACCCAGTAGAGGATCATGCCGACGCTGTAGATATCCATGGTCTGGGAGAGTACGGCCCCCTCCTTGATTACTTCGGGCGCAGTGAAGGGCGTTACCATGGCATCGGGGATGGAGCTGTAGGGCAGCTCGGAGATCTGGGTCAGGCCAAGATCCCCCAGCATAAAATGGCCGGTGCTGCTGTGGTAGATGTTTTTGGGATGTACGTCCTTGTGAATGAGCCCGGCAGTGCGCAGCTGTTCCAATGCGGCGCACAGATCAATGGCAAGATTAACGGCCTGAAGCCGGGTCAGGGGGTGCTTTTCCATGTATTCCGGCAGGTTCATGGAGTAATCGGACAGCAGATAGACGTCATAACCAACGCCGGTATACTTCTGATCCACCTGATAGCCCCGGAATTTCAGAAGATTGGCTGCATTCTTTACACCATTGAGCAGCAGCATCTCATTTTTGAGATCTTTCACCTGACTGGTGTAGTAGCGCTGGGCAGCGGCCTCATCCTTTACCGCACCGGCATAGATGAGCGCTCTGGTCTCGGAATCCGTTGCGGGAATGGAGATGTGCTTCAGCGCAAGCTTTTTGCCGTCGATTCTCCGGGTCACCAGATAGACCTTGGCCGAAGGACCGGAGGCCAGAAGCCCGTCTACCGTCATGTTGGTAAGAAGCGGCATAATTCTTTTCGGATCGATCAATGTAATACCTCCCATTAGGGGAAAATCATTTCTCCATCTTGACAAATCAAAAGGATGGATGCATAATTCGACTATTCTGCTCTATTTTACGTTATTTCGCTGAAAAAAGCAACATCATATGATAGATAAACCATTGGATTTTGTAGAAACTTGTGGTATATTATATGGGAATTTGAAATCCACGCAGGCGCATAGAATGGAATGCGGCTTCCGGCGGGATAATCCAGTAATTGATGAATGGTGGAGGAACACTTATGAGTAAGATATGTGAAAATTGCGGAAACATGATCCCCGACGGCACGGACATCTGCCCCAGCTGCGGCAGGGAGGATGATTCCGCCATTGCGGCAGTGATGAGCGAGCTTGGAGATGCATTCGGTGATCTGGAGCCGGTGAATGTGGATGAGAAAAAGACGGAAAAGAGCAAAAATGCTGCCGATGAGGATGACACCATGCTGTTTGACGCAGACACGGTGAGTCAGCTCATTGGGGACTCCGGGAAGAAGCAGGGGAAGGACAAGCCCGAGGCAGATAAGGCACCCAAGAAGCGCCCTTCCTCCGGCAGCGGGAAAAAGCCTTCCGGTCAAAGCGGGAAAAACGGCAAGAAAAAGAAAAAGGACAACAGCAAGACGCTGCTGGGCGTGGTTATTGCACTGATCGTGATTCTTGTGGTGGTTGCCGGTGCGGCAGTGGGAATGCTCTACAAGATGGGCTTCTTTACCCCCATGAGCGACGACGAGCTGCTGGGCGTTGTATCGCAGGCTCCCGCAGCGAGCATGACTGAGGTATCTGAGGCACCGGCGGTAACGGAAGCGCCGGTCGTGCCCGAGGACTCTGCGGCAGATGCCGGAGTGCCTTCCGAGGCTCCCGCTGAGGATTCTCTGGCTGCGCAGGAGGAAGCGGCAGCGGAGACGGCGGCCCCCACTGTGGAGTGCACCAAGTTTAAGGTCACCGGCGCTGACGATATGACCTTCTTCTCCAGAGGTGAGACGGCGGAAATCGTCTATGTGGTGGAGCCTGCCGAGGCAAAGAGCGCCATTGTATGGGAGAGCTCCGATGACACCATTGCCACTGTCAGCGAGTACGGCGTGATCTCTGCCCGCCGGGGCGGCAACTGCACCATCACCGGCACCTGCGGGGATCAGTCGGTATCCGTGAATGTCATCTGTGACTTCACCGTGCCCACCTCTGTGCTGGACATGAACTATGAGGACATCACCATGGATCATGAGGGCCAGACGGTACAGCTTTCCATTGACTACGAGCTTACGGACGATCAGATCGCCGCTACCGTATGGGAGAGCTCCGACGAAGCCGTGGCGACCGTAGATAAGAACGGCCTTATAACCGCCGTTGCCGACGGTACCGCTGTGGTAACGGCCTCCATCGGCGACTACACGGCCTCCTGCATTGTGCGCTGCGTGAAGGTCACCGGCAACAAGGGCGTCAACAGCGAGGATTCGCCCTATGTCATCAACTATCAGGACGTTACCCTGAGCCGGAAGGGCGAGTATTTCCAGCTGACCCTGAAGACCATCACCGGGGAAGAGATGCCCGAGTACGCATGGACCTCCAGCGACAACAGCGTTGCCACGGTGGACAGCAAGGGCATCGTGACCGCAGTGGCCAACGGTACCTGCAAGATCACCACCTCTGTGGGCGGCGATGACTTTGAGTGCATTGTCCGGGTGAGCATCGCAAGCTGATCGCTACAATTTTCTATTGCATATCACAAAAACGGTTACAACTTTTTGTTGTAACCGTTTTTCGTTTTCTGTGTTTGATATTATGGAGCATATTGTATATAATGGATCCGTAGAAATCTGTCATTTGTGGACAAACTGTACGAAATACAGGGAAGGAGTGCTTCCTGATGGCAAAGGATAAATTTACGCCGGATGACCAGAACATCATCAGCTTCAGTCTCATGGGCCCGGAGAGCGGCGGCCCATGTCTTGTGGACTCCAACGACGGGAAAATCACCCGGATTCGCCCTTATCACTACGATAAGGAATATACAGACAAATACTGTAACCCTTGGAAGATCGAAGCCCGAGGCTCCACTTTTTCGGCTCCGGATCGCGTGACCATTACGCCCTTTGGCCTTGGCTACAAGGCCCGGGTCTATTCTCCCAACCGGGTGCGCTATCCGTTGAAGCGGGTGGACTGGGACCCGGACGGAGACCGGCATCCCGAGACCCGAGGCAAGAGTAAATATGTCCGTATCTCATGGGATGAGGCGGCGGAGATCGTGGCCAAGGAGCTCAAGCGGCAGAAGGAAAAATACGGCCCCGAGGCGGTGCTCTGTCAGGCGGACATGCACGGCGAGGGAAAGAACGTGGCCCCCAGCCACGGCTGTCCCAACCGGCTATTGAGCCTTATGGGCGGCTATACCCTCCAGATGCGGAACATGGACTCTTGGGAAGGCTGGTTCTGGGGGGCGAAGTACGTCTGGGGCTGCGAGCCCGTGGGTGAGATGGCGCCTCAGGCGAACCTCTATCCTGATATTGCAAAGCATGCGGATCTGCTGCTGTTCTGGGGCTGTGACCCGGAGACGACGCCGCTGGGCGTGGTGAGCCATATGCCCTCTCGGCTCTGCTACTGGCTGACGGACATCGGACTCAAGAGCGTATATGTCTGCCCGGATCTCAACTATGGCGCAGCTGTCCATGCGGACAAGTGGATCCCAATCCTGCCCAACACCGATGCGGCCTTGCAGCTGGCCATTGCCTATGTGTGGATCACCGAGGACACCTACGACAAGGAATACATCGCAAAGCACGCCTACGGATTTGACAAATTCGAGGACTATGTGCTGGGACGGGAGGACGGCATTCCCAAGACTCCCGCATGGGCCAGCGAGAAGTGCGGGGTCAAGGAATGGACCATCAAGGCGCTGGCCCGGGACTGGGCTAAAAAGACCGCCTCCATTATCCACGGCAACGGCGGCTGCTATATCCGTGGGCCCTATGCCTCGGAGCCTGCCCGGCTGGAGGTCATGCTGCTGGGCATGCGGGGCGTGGGCAAGCCCGGGGTCCATCAGGCAAAAATGATTGAATGGAGCCTCTGGAACCGGGATTATCCGGTGCCCTTTCAGGGGCAGTTTGTGCCGAAGATCACGGTCATCGGCGATCCCCTGCGGCCGGTGGACGGTGACGTTGACCCCAGCATCAATATGGGCCGGTATGTGCTGACCGATGCCCAGAAGCAGCGGGCGCCGGAGCTCATCAAGCTCTTTACCCAGCTGCCTGCCCCCAAGCAGTTTATCCCCCGATGCTGCATTCACAAGGCCATCATCGAGGGGCATGCGGAGTGGCGGGGGCTTCAGTGCTTCTCCTCCTCCCAGCAGCCCGATGCCAACAACTATCGGAAGCCCACGCAGCAGTACCAGTTTGAGGAGATGAAATATCCCCGGGACGGCATGAGCCGGGTGCACATGATCTGGACGGATGCTCCCTGTCAGGTGACCTGCTGGAATGATGGCAACCTCACCATGCGGGCCTATCAGGATCCCTCTATCGAGTGCATTGTGGCCCAGCATCCGTGGCTGGAAAATGACTGCTACTTTGCGGATATCATCTTCCCAGTGGTCACCAAGCATGAGATGAACGATCTGGGCAACGATATGTCCTCCGGTGCGTTTACCTCCATCTATCTGGAGCATCCCTGCTGTCCACCGGTGGGGGAGAGCCTCTCTGACTTTGACGTGTGCGCCAAGGTGGCCGAGAAGCTGGGGCCGGAATACTATGACGCCTATACGGACCATATGAGCGAGGAGGAACGGGTACGGTTCTTCTACAAGGCCACCGGCTGCGAGGACTATATGACCTGGGAGGAATTCCAGAAGCGTAAGATCTTTGTGGTGCCCTGCAAGACCCAGGAGGAGCTGGATCAGATCCCCGCCGGTCTCTATAATTTCTACAAGGATCCGGAAAATAATCCCCTGTCCACCCCCACGGGCAAGCTGGAATACTATTCTACCGAGATCGCCAAGTACACCCCCGATGACCCGGAGCGGCCACCGGTGCCCCACTGGATCGAAAAGAGCGAGAGCCATGACGAGCGGCTCTCCAGCAAGCGGGCGGAGAAATATCCGCTGCTGTGCATGTCCAACCATGGCAGATGGCGGATGCATGCCCAGTGCGACGATATCATCTGGAACCGTGAGGTGGAGACCATGAAGATCCGGGGCAAGGACGGCTATCAGTATGAGCCCTGCTGGATGCACACCAGCGAGGCGGAAAAGCGGGGCATCCGGCACGGGGACATCGTCAAGGTCTATAACGAGCGGGGGGTGGTGCTCTGCGGGGCTTATGTAACGGAGCGTGTGATGCCCAGCGTCTGCTATGTGGATCACGGCTCCCGGCTGGATCCCATTATTCCCGGCTATCTGGATCGGGGCGGCGCCATCAACACCATTACGCCTGCCTCTACCACCTCTAAGAATGCCACCGGCATGGCGGTGTCCGGGTTCTTGGCCCAAGTGGAGAAGGTCACCGATGAGGAAATGGAGCAGTGGAAGCGGCACTATCCCGAGGCCTTTGCCCGGAAGGTAGACCCGGACGCCGGTGTTTGTCTGGCGGGCTGGCTGGTGGATGAAAAGGAGGCAGAGTAATGGGAAAGGTATTTTTGATCGACGTGGCCCGGTGCTCCGGCTGCTTTAACTGTCAGCTTGCCTGCAAGGACGAAAACTGCGGCAATGACTGGCGGCCCTATTCGGCGGCGCAGGATATGACCGGTCAGTTCTGGTGCAGAGTTCATGAGCATGTCTGCGGCACGATCCCCAAGGTGAAGATCCACTATATTGCGGGCATGTGCAACCACTGCGCCAAGGCGCCCTGCATGGAGGTATGTCCCGCAAAGGCCATCTACCGCCGGGCGGACGGCCTTGTGCTCATCGACCCGGACAAGTGCACCGGCTGCGGCAAGTGCAGGGATGCCTGCTACTATGACGACGTAATCTACTTCAATAAAACCTCCGGCATTGCCCAGAAGTGCACCGGCTGTGCCCATCTGCTGGATCACGGGGACAAAATGCCCCGGTGTGTGGACGCCTGTCCCACCGATGCCATGCAGTGGGTGGAGGAGTCCCAAGTGGGAGACGCAAAGCCCCTGACAGAGGGCGTTGGGGCACGGGTGTATTATAAAAATATTCCCGGAAAGTTTATTGCGGCCACGGTCTACGACCCCGTGGAGAAGGAGGTCATCATCGGCGGCACCTGTACTCTGACGGACGGCAAAAGCACATGGACACAGGAGACCGACAGCTACGGCGACTTCTGGTTTAAGGATCTGAAGGTGGGAACCTATGATCTGACCATTGCGGCGGAGGGATTCCGGCCGCTGGAATTCCGGGGGATTTCCACGGAAAAGGATGTAAACCTTGGGGACGTCCCCATGGAACAGGCATAAATATATCCCGCACAGAACCATGGAAGGCTCTGTGCGGGATGCTTTCTACATTCCGGTTGGATTCGGGGCTACCTGATTGATGATGGCGTGGACGCCGTAGAGGTAGTCCTCCTGCTCCGCATAGCGCTCGTTATCACAAAAGACGTTCAGCGCATCGGAAATATATTCCCGCTGGTGCTCCGTGAGCTTGGAGACCAGCGCCGGGTTGGACAGCACCCGAAGGTCCTGGGCCAGATAGGCGTAGCTGGTGCCCGGATGGATCCGGGTGATGGTATAAAACTCCTCCAGTGCCGAGGAAAGCTTGGGATTGGGGCTGATGATCTCTTCCCGAATCTGCTCCATGGCCTCCAGACAGATGGTGGAGGCGGTATCCTCCAGCGCAGCGGTGTTGGCATTGGCCCGAAAGGCCATACAGCCCAGCACAATGCAGGCCGCAAGCAGCAGCACCACCAGTGCCCTGCACCATGCGGGGATCCCTGCGCCCTGTGGCTCCGGCATCAGGACATCCTGCGGTTCCATGGTCTCGTCCATTTCATCTCCTCCAATTCTGTATACCAGTATATCATGGGGAGATTTTCTGCGCAAGTGTATTTCGGGCGGATGTGGCATCCTTGGATCGCTGCCGTTTTACTGCGGTAAAGTTTTTTTCGAAAACCTATTGACAAATGAAAAAAAGGGGGGTATAATGCGAGCATATCAAAACCGATGAACAAGAAGAGTAGCTCAGGCAGAACTTCTCAGAGAGCTGTGGATGGTGGGATCACAGCAGGGGAGCCGAAAGTGAATGGACTTGTGAGGGTGCCTTGAACGGATTCGTCCCAGTAGATGGCAACGGGGGTTCCAGCCCGTTACAGCAGTGGAGCGCATGACTGTGCGCAGAGCGGATGCATTGCATCAATTAGGGTGGTACCGCAGGAGTTAGCTCTTGTCCCTTATGTGGGGATAAGGGCGTTTTTTTATACCTTCCCCGGCATTTGATCCGTTGTTCTCAGTCGAATCTATTATTTTAGGAGGACATTCCCAATGAAAAACGTGAAATTTGTCAAGAAGGCACTGGCTATGGTCATGGCAGCTGCCATGAGCCTGAGCATGGCTGCATGCGGCGCTTCCGCCACTTCTTCCGCTGCCGCTTCTTCCGCAGCATCTGCGGCTTCCGCCGCTTCCAATGCAGCCCCTGCTGAGACCCAGGAGACATCCACAGCAGGGGAGACCGCCAATACCGCCGAGGGAACGGTCTACAAGGTCGGTATTGTTAAGTACGTAGATGACGCTTCCCTTGACCAGATCGAATCCGCCATTCAGGCAGAGCTGGACGCCAAGGGACAGGAGCTGGGCGTGACCTTTGATTACGCCGACTATACCAAGAACGGTCAGGCAGATTCCACCACCCTGAACCAGATTGCCTCTGATCTGGTGGCCGACAACGTGGATGTGATCATCCCCATTGCAACGCCTGCCGCACTGATTATGCAGACCGCCACTGAGGAAAATCAGATCCCCGTGGTATTCTCCGCTGTTTCCGATCCCGTCAGCGCCGGTCTGGTGGAGAGTCTGGATGCCCCGGGCTCCAATGTCACCGGCACCTCCGATGCGCTGAATGTAGAGGCTGTCATTGACCTGATGCTGGCCGCCAACCCCGACATGAAGAAGCTTGGCCTGCTGTACGATCAGGGGCAGGATTCCTCCAAGAGCGCCATTGCCTCCGCGGAAGCCTACTGCAAGGAAAAGGGCATTGAGACCATAGAAAAGACCGGCACCACCAATGATGAGGTGGCTCTGGCTGCCGATGCACTGATCGCCGCCGGTGTTGACGCTGTGTTCACCCCCACCGACAACACGGTTATGACCGCTGAACTGGCCATCTATGAGAAGTTCACCGATGCAAAGATCCCCCACTATGCCGGTGCTGACTCCTTCGCACTGAACGGTGCCTTCTGCGGCTACGGCGTCAACTACGTGACCCTTGGTACCGCCACCGCAGACATGGTAGTGGATATTCTGGTGAACGGCGCTGACCCTGCTGCAACTCCGGTACAGATCATGTCCAGCGGCATTGCCATGGTAAACACCGAGACCGCTGAGGCCATTGGTGTGGACTACTCCAAGTTCGCTGATCTCTGCGAAGAGGTGAAGGAGACCACCACCCAGGAGAGCTTCGAATAAGCCTTTATCCAACATACGATCATAGAGCAGGGCGGGGGTCTCCCGCCCTGCTTTCAGAGGGAGATATCACATGTCCATTGCTTCGATCTTTACCCTGTCCACGGCCCAGACGGCCATGGAGCTGGGGTGCATTTATGCGCTGGTGGCGCTGGCGCTGTTTTTGAGCTATTCCATTTTGAACATCGCAGATTTGAGCACAGACAGCTGCTTTACGCTGGGCTGTGCGGTATGCTGTCAGGTGACGCTGATGGGGCATCCCATTCTGGCCCTGTTTGCGGCCATGCTGGCAGGGGTTTTGTCCGGATACATCACTGCGTTTTTGCAGACCAGATTGGGCGTTGAGAGCATTCTGGCCGGTATCATCGTCAATACGGGGCTCTATACCGTAAACCTTGCGGTGATGGGCTTCTCGTCCACTTTGAGCATTTTCAAGTGCGACAATATCTTCTCCATGGCAAAGGATACCCTCGGGGGTGTGCTGGGAGGCTGGTATAAGCTGGTGGTGGCGCTGGTGATCGTTTTGGCCGCTGCGGGGCTGCTGGCGCTGTTCCTGAAGACCCGTCTGGGGCTTTCCATTCGTGCCACCGGTGACAGCCCTGACATGATCAAGGCGTCCTCGGTGAATCCCGCCTTTACCATTACCGTGGGGCTCTGCATTTCCGGCAGTCTCACGGCCCTGTCCGGTGCGGTGCTGGCCCAGTATCAGAAGAGCTGCGACATCAACCTCGGCACCGGCATGGTGACCATTGCACTGGCCTCCCTGATTATCGGAGAGACCCTCATCGGCAAGGGCGGCATGTTCCGCCGGGCCTTGGGGGCAATCCTTGGCTCCTGCCTGTACCGGCTGTTTGTGGCGGTGGCCCTGCGGCTGAATGTACCGGCGGAGTGCATGAAGCTGGTGTCCGCACTGATTGTGGCGGTGGCCATTGCGTCCCCCGCACTCAAGCGCTATGCCGCATTCCAGAAACAGAAGGCCCAGAGCCGGGGAGGTTCCAAATGCTGACACTGACGAATATCACCAAGACCTTTAATGCCGGAACGGTGAATCAGAAGACCGCACTGGACGGCCTGAGCCTCCATCTGGACGATGGGGAGTTTGCCACCATCGTCGGCTCCAACGGGGCGGGGAAGTCCACTATGTTTGGCGCCATTGCCGGTAATTTCTATGTGGATCAGGGTACCATTGAGCTGGACGGACAGGACATCACCTATCTGCGGGAATACCGCCGCAGTGAGATGATCGGTCATCTGTTTCAGGATCCCCTGAAGGGCACGGCCCCCCATATGACCATTGAGGAGAATCTTGCCATTGCCTATCTCCGGCAGTCCCGGCACCGGATGGCGTTTTTCAGCCGGGTCACCAAGAAGGAACGGGAGATGTTCCGGGAGCAGCTTTCCCTGCTGGGCATGGGGCTGGAGGACCGGATGAAGAACCCGGTGGGCCTTCTGTCCGGCGGTCAGCGGCAGGCACTGACCCTTTTGATGGCCACCATGGTGACGCCCAAGCTGCTGCTGCTGGACGAGCACACGGCGGCCCTGGACCCCGGCACTGCGGAAAAGGTGCTGGAAATCACCAAAAATGTGGTGGCAGAGCGGAAGATCACCTGCCTGATGGTGACCCACAATATGTCTCAGGCCCTGAGCCTTGGCAACCGTACCCTGATGATGGATTCCGGCAAGATCGTGCTGGACGTCTCCGGGCAGGAACGGGCGCATATGACCGTAGAGGATCTGCTGGAGAAGTTTTCCGTCAGTGCGGGCAAGGCCTTGGACAACGACCGGATCCTGACCGCAATGGACTGAGCCAAAGAAAAATGTCATAGAAAAGCCGACAGCAAGCAACGAATGTTTGCTGTCGGCTTATTTTTGCTGAATTGGCCTTAATCCAACTTTGCGATATGGTCAATGGGGAGGCCGATGACCACGGCCTGAGGGGCCGAGCGGAGGCCGTGGATACGGCTGACCTCCTCCATGATCCGGGGTGCGGCCTTTTTGGAGGCCACAATGGAGAGAATCTCCTTTTCATCCTGCAAGGTGATGCCGGAGAACTTCTCCACCGTTCGGCTTCCGGCCCAGCGGGCACGGATGACTGTGCCGCCCCTTGCGCCGCAGGCCCGGGCGGTATCCATAACCGCATCGGTATAGCCCTGATTGACGGCGATCAGGATCAAGGTATGCTGATTTCCCTGCTCCATGAGCATTTCACCCCTTTCCGGTTCCATGGCTTCTACTTGACTGAGGCCCAGCGCCAGCAGGGCGGTGAGACCGCCAAGATCGAGACTGCATGCGATGCCCCGGGCCCCCAGCTCCGGGCGGTCACTGTCCTTTAAGTACAGCATCAGCTGTCGAATGGTGTCCTTGGGGCCGATGGTCAGCAGAATATCCCGCTCACTGGTGCCAAAGCCCAGAGTGTCCAGCAGGTGGGAGGCAGCGGTGCCGTGGCCGGTGGACTGAAAATGCTGATCCAGATGAAAGCTGCCGTACTGACGCATCAGAGCGCCGCCGTCTCCTCGCTGGGCAATGGAGACCAGCAGCTGCATGGGGCTGGTTTGCTGCTTCATATTATGACACCTCCCAATAGACCATGCCGTCGGGCACCTGCTCCAGCTGGGCCCGGAGGGCCTGATACTGGGCCACGCTGCGGCGCTTGGCCTGGATTTTTCCGAAGAGCCCCAGCAGCTGAATGGTGCAAAGGGGCGTCATGGCAACCAGCGCCACAATGCCAAAGGCATCGGTGAGGACATTGCCCCCCAGTGCCTCGCAGGCCCCCATGGCCAGCGGCAGAAGAAACGTGGTGGTCATGGGCCCGGAGGCCACGCCGCCGGAGTCAAAGGCCACGCCGGTAAAGATCTGGGGCACAAAAAAGGTCAGAATCAGAGAAAAGGCATAGCCCGGAATCAGAAACCACATGAGGTTCAGCCCCGTAAGAATCCGTACCATGGCAAGGCCCACGGACAGGGAAATGCCGATGGACAGGGCGGTATTGATGGATTTTTGCGTGATGGAGCCGTTGGAGATCTCCTCCACCTGACGGGCAAGCACCTGTACGGCGGGCTCTGCCCGGACGATAAAGTAGCCCACCAGTGCGCCGATGGGCACCAGCATCCATTTCATACTGCCGGAGGCAATGGCGGCGCCAATGGTGGCGCCTGCGGGCATAAAGCCCACGTTGACCCCCACCAGAAACAGCACAAGGCCCCCATAGGTATAGCCGAGCCCCACCAGCATCTTCCCAAGCTGACGGGCGTGGAACCGGCGGAACAGCAGCTGGAACAGTGCAAAGATCACCATCACCGGAAGCAGTGCCACCATGACCTCCAGCATATAGGCGGGAATCTCCCGGAGGAATACCACAGCGGCCTCCCGGGTGGTGGACAGCTCCGGAATCGTCACCGGGGTATAGCTGGCATCCAGATCCGGCATGACGATGCCGAGAATCATCACCGAGAGAATGGGGCCGATGGAGCACATGGACACCAGTCCGAAGGCATCGCTGCTGGAATTCTTATCGCTTCGGATGGCGGCCATGCCGATGCCCAGCGCCATGATAAACGGTACGGTCACAGGCCCCGTGGTGACGCCGCCGGAGTCAAAGGCCGCAGGAACAAAGCTGTCCGGGGCAAAAAAGGACAGCAGAAAAACGATGCCGTAGAAAAACACCAGAGTGTGGGACAGGGGGATGTTCAGGAGCATGCGCACCTGACTCATCACCAGAAAGAACCCGACCCCCAGTGCCACCGCAAGGATCAACACCAGATTGGGCACGGTGGGCAGCTGCTCCGCCAACACCTGCAGGTCAGGCTCCGCAATGGTGACTACAATGCCGAGGATCAGGCAGGTGAGCAGGGGAAGAATCAGCCCCTTGGCACGGCTGATCTCTACGCCGATGCCGTCACCCATGGGAATCATGGACATATCCACGCCCAGCGTAAAGAGCCCCATGCCGATGACCAGCAGGGCGGCCCCGAAGAGAAACAGCACCATGGTGCCCGGTGTCAGCGGTGCAATGGTGACAGCAATGGCCAGCACGATGGCCGTAATGGGGCCGGTGGCAGCGAGGGATTCCCGTATCTTTTCCAGTAACAGCTGGTTGTGCTTCAAAATAGTCTCCTTTCCAATTTGAATTAGTTCATCTTCTATATGCCATTATAACATATAAAACAGTCAAATCCAACAGAAAAGTGTGAATATTTGAATAACAATCACATAGAATATGCAAAATGCACTGCAAGAAACGCTTGCAGTGCATGAAAGCTCGAAAAGGGAATCAGAGTCCTTCCGTGGAGCTCATTTTGATCTTGCAGTCAAACCGGTCGGAGCCATCCGGGCCGCTGCCGTGGATGTAGATAAAGCCGTCTTCCTTGCCCCGGAGAATATTCAGCTGCTCCCCGGCGTAGCATTCGCCCACATAGCTCATGGTGATCTCCTGCAGAAACACGCCATAGGGGCGCAGATTCAGCTCAGCGGCGTCACAGGCCAGATCCACATAGCGGATGTTGCTGACGTGGCCGTTGATGTCGGTGTCGGAATAGTAGAGCTTCCGCTGATCCTGAAGAGACATCTCTTCCGGGAACCGGATTCGGGCAACCGTGATATCCTTTGCGCCCTGCGGATTTTCCGTGGGAAGCTCCGGCGCACTTTCCAGCAGCATGGGGCGCTTGGTTTTTCGGTTGGCAAGCACCCAGATGGTAGAGGCTTCGCCCACGCAGGTATCTCCCACATAGAGGTCACAGTCCCAATAAACCCGGGTGCCCACGGGCTTCCGCACTGTGGCCACACAGCGCACCTTCTCGCCCCAGATTATGGGCCGGTTCAGGTGGACAAAGATCCGAAGCACCATCCAGTAGCTGTTATACTTGGCCAGCACATCATCCCGGTCTGCCCCCAGCAGCTTGGCGTGGGAGGTGATGGCCTTTTGCAGCAGCACAAACAGGGCGGAGGGACGATATTCATAGGCGGCGTCAGTATCCGTGGAGGACACCACATATTCCATGCCATAATGCCATTGATCCATGGTAGTAAGCTCCTTTTTACCGGGCGCTTCCCCGGAGTACGGGGTTGCCCTCTGGAATTATATACAAATTAATAAGCGCATTTTTATGTATTTAGTATACCAGACGTGGCGGTAAATATATATGGCTGTTTTCCACAAAAAAGAAGCCGGTTTCTCCTGCGCTTTTCCCGGAACACGCCAAAAAATGAAAAATCGTCAGCCTGCATCAATGGGATGCAGGCTGACGGGGAAATTCATCGGTTACCGGCAGAGATTTTTCATCCAGACCATAAAGCCCTCGGTGTCGTCATCGGCGCAGTGGCCGCCGTCCCAGATCAGCCGGGCGCTGACGTCTTTGCCGATCCCCGCAACGGCGGTGGCGAGATCAACCACAACGGGCAGGGAGGTGTCCTTGTCGCAGGCCCCATGGCGAATCCACCAGTGGGGGGCACAGCCGGGGTTGTCACGGAGAATGAAGTCCATGGGATTCATCAGAGAGATCACGGCCTTCAGATCCTCGGTGAGCTCCGTGGCGGTCTCCTCCGGGTCGTGGGTCAGGCTGAAGGTGGTGAAGTGCCGGGAATTCTGATGCTCGGTGCCAAAGAGGATCGGCTCCGCCATGGCCTTGTGGAAGTCGTCAAAGGCGGGCAGGCCCTTCATACGGCCGCAGTGCACCACGAAGTCCTCAAAGGTGAATATTGCGCTGCCGTTTTCATAGTGAAACCAGGGGTTTTCCTCCAAGTAGCGGGTCTGCTGCTGGGGGGTAGATTCTGCCCATGCCTTGTTGGCAGAGGGGATCAGGAACACCTTGAGGATGTAATCCTTCAGGTTGTCGGCAGTTACGGGGCCGTAGCCCTCCATGCCCGTGAGCTTCAGGCTGTCCTGATAGGGCGGGAACTCCGCAGCGAGGGCCTTGGAAAGCTTTTGATCCACCAGCCCGGCGGGGATGAAGCCCATGGGGCCGCCGGAGGTGCCCACACAGGGAATCTCCCTGTACTGCCACTCATAGGCGCTGTCGGCATGCTCCAGATTGGTGATGGGGCTGTAGGAGGCGGAGCCCATGATGTCATCCCGCTGGTCAGCAGCGCCAATGGCACTGAGATAGGGATCGTACAGGGGGCTGTTGCCGGAAGCTGCCAGCAGGCAGGACAATGCGCCGCCTGCAGAGCCGCCGGAGGAGAAGATCTTCTCGGGATCCCCGGGGATGATGGCGCTGTTGTGCCGGAGATAGCGCACGGCGGCCTTGAGATCCACAATGGCCGCAGGGGCCTTGCCGTAATAGGCGCCGTCGGGGAACTGGTTATCCCGCCCACGGCAGCCGGGGCACACTACCACAAAGCCATAGGCCAGCGCCAAAGCCTTGGTGTTGCCGGAGCCTTCCTCGCCGCCAAGGCCCAGATAGCCGCCGTTGGGTGCACCGCCCGGGCCGCCGGGACTGCCGGGACCACCGGGGCCGCCGGGGCCGCCGGGACCACCCGGGCCCCCGGGAGGGCCAAAGCCCCGGAAATTGGAGGAGGACATATAGCCGCCCACGTCAATGGCGAAGAAGATCGGGGCGTTGGATGCGTCATAGGGCTTTCCGTCAATGGCGGTGGGGGCCCAGACATCCAGAGACTGATATTCTGCATCTACGGGCTTTGCCACATATTGCAGATGCTCATACTTCCGATAGGCAACCGTGACCTGACCACTGCGGGTCTTTACGGTCTTTTCCTCTGTGGTAAACTGATCCACGGGGAAACGGAGGATATCTTGTTCCATATGATTCACCTTCCTGATTTTAGAGGTTTGAATGCTAACATTATAGCGCATTCCGGTAATGCTTTCAATTCAAATTACCGCAGGATCCATTCCAATATCGAATAATGCCGCCGCAATCCGGAATAGGGAAAGCGGCGGCAATGATATATGCTGTTATGTGGGAACTTCCATGCCGGTTGGTACATCATAGGTGGTGACCTTGGGGCCGGCGAACCAACTCGGATCCCCTACGATAAAATGATGGTACCAGTCTACAATGGCCTGCCACCATGCGTCAAGATCACCGGAGTAGGGGATGGTGACCTTGGGCGCTGCACAGGGCTCCGCATCGCTGAGCAGAGTCACGGTGGGCGTGTGGCAGGAGGCGGAGAGAAGGGTCACACCGCCCGGAACGGCTGCGGTTGCGTCCGCCTCGTCAGCGGGGGCCGCAGCGTCATCATCGGGGGTTGTATCGGGCTCCTCCACAGGAGCAGGATGATCCTTTGCAAAGAGGATGTAGCGGTAGAGCATGGTCACTGCATCGCAGCGCTTGGTGTTGTTCAGGGGGGCAACATAGGTGTTGCCGTCGGCACGCTGGATGCCGTTGATGATGCCGGCCTCTACGCACCATGCGGCAGCGTCTTTGGCGTAGGTACGGATGGTCTCGCTGTCTGCAAAGCTGCTAAGATCCGCCTTGCCGGTGGTGTCCACCTTCTTATAGTTCGCATAGCGGAGCAGAATGGTGGCCAGATCCTGACGGATGATGGGCTGATCCGGGCGGAAGTGGAAGGCGTCGATGCCCTCTACGATCTTATTCTCATAAGCCCAAGTCACAGCATTTACATAGTAGGCGTTTTCCTTCAGATCGATGAAGGGGGAAGGCTCCGTGACGGCCGGGGTGCCCTCCATGCGGTAGAGGATGGTTACAACCATGGCACGATTCAGGGGCGTAGCGGGGCCAAAATGGTTGGACGCAGTGCCGGTGATATAGCCGTTGGCGTAGAAATAGTCTACCGCATCATAGTAGTATTCCTGAGTGGTATCGTTAAATACCGGAGGAATTTCAACGATCACGTCCTGATTGCAGAGGGTGCAGTGGTTCTGCCCCTGACCGGGACGGGTGGCGGTGGCGGGGGTGATTACCACAGGTGCCTTGCCGCCGAAGTCATGTGCCTTGGGGTCAACGGGAAGCTCCTCAGTGTAGGAAGCGCCGCAGACCGAGCAGGTATAGGTGGCCACACCGGTAGATACGCAGGTGGGGGCAGTGGTGATGGTCTTTTCATAGCTGTGGGCCACGGTGACGGTGAGGGTGGCCGTTGCCTTCTCATCGCTGGTGGCGGTGATGGTGGCGGTGCCCGCTGCCTTTGCGTCAATGGTCACGTTGCCGCACCACTTGGAGACGGCAGCCACGTCCGGGTTGTCGCTGGTATAGGTGATATTGCGGTTGCCGGTGGCATTGACCGGAGTGTAGGCCATGGAGAATACGGCCTTCTGCCCGGGGCAGATGGTCACGGTCTTGGTGGTTGTAACGGCCCCACGGTCATATTCGCCGTTGGGAATCCGGAAGAAGCCCATGGAGGTCAGGGGAACCTCATTGGCAACAATGGTGAAATGCTCCCGATAGATCTTGTCCTGATTCATCGGCTTGCCGTTCTCATCGCCCACATAGCAGCAGATGATATAATCGCCAATGGAAAGAGAAGCGGTCTTGGCCGTCCACTTGGCACCGGTATGGTTCCATTCGGACAGATTCAGCTTCTGCTGATCGGCAACGGTATCCGAGGTTTCATCTGCGCGGTAGATCTTCATCCATGCGTAGCCGGAACCGCTGGTGGTATAAAACCGGAAAGAACCGTTGTGCCCCCGAACGATGGACTGCTGATAGTCGGTGGTGTAGGGGGTGATGGAGCCGACACCGGAGGCTGTGCTGCTTTCTCCGGCGTACAGCTGGGGAGCGGCGACGGATCCATCGTCGATGGGTTCAATGGCGCCAGCCTCGGCGGCAAAAGAAAGACCGCTGAGGCACAGAGCCATTGCAAGAACCATGAGCAGAGTGCGAAGTCTTTTCATATGGTATTCTCCTTGCTGATTAGATTTGCGGCCAGAGGCCACATTCCGCTAGACCTATGCTATCACAAACAAAATGAAAAAGCAATGAATGGGCGGAGAAATTTCACTTAAATATCTGCCCCGTACTATTTTCTCGGCAGAACGCAGAGCTGAATCTCCCATGTGGGGATACAGGGCGTCCTTCGGAGATAGAAGTCCGCATCCGGCAGCAATTGGGCGGCGAGCAGGGGGAGGGTGATGAAGTCATCGGGCCGATGGTAGGCGGAGATCAAAAGCTTGGGGCGGCAGCGGGAAATGGTCTGGGCCATGCCCTGAAGGGTCTCGGCTTCGGCCCCCTCCACGTCCATCTTGGCATAGCTGACCTCCAGAGACAGCGCATCCACCGGAAGCGCCTCCACCGGATGCAGGTGGGTGTATTTTCCCGGAAGCTCCGGCTTTTTGGCGCAGTTCCGGCCACCCTTGCCGGTAAACTCCAAGCTGGTGGAGACGTTCCAGCTGGCATAGGGGTATAGGGTAGTACGGGGGAATCCGCCGAAGGCCTCGTGCAGCTTCCGGTAGTTATGGGCATCCGGCTCCATGGCGGTCATGGTACGGTAATTGCCGCCGGTAAGGGACAGAAATTCCTCCATGGTGTCGCCACGATAGGCCCCCAGATCCAGATAATCCTCCTGAGGCCCAAGGTTCAGGAGATCCAGCAGCTCCGTCCGGGGGGAGGTATTTGCCATTACCGCCTCCGGCTGCCCGGTGAGCTTGGCCTCCAGCAGAGAATCAAAGAGGGCCCGGGAGGCAGCATCGGAAAAAAGGCCCCGGCAGCGCCGAATTTCATCCTCCCGTGAGGCCACATTGTCCGGGTTCAGGCTTTCGCCCCCCAAAAGGGGCACATCGGGGATCCGGAGCCGGTCGTCCCGGGACAGGGCGAGAAGCTCCGTGATCTCCTCCGGGCGCTCGGTGCCGAAGGCCAGCAGAATCAGGGCATTGGGGTATTTTTGCAGCGCCTCTGAGCGTGCCATCACCGGAAAGCCCTGAAACACCCCGGTTCGGGCGTGAGAATCGCTGGCAAACAGCCCCGCAGGCCGGATTCCGTACTTTTGGCACAGCTCCAAAACCTTTTCGGCGCCGTTGCCCATGCCGTAGATCAGAATGGGGCGGGAGGCGGTCTGTAATTCATTCCATAAAAACATATTGGACTCCATTATGCGGTGTTGCCTTAGAAAAAAATGGACGCTGCCGAAACAGCGTCCATTTTGTTGCAGTGGTGATTACTTGCAGAGCTCGTAGATGCCGCAAGCGCCCATGCCGCCGCCGATGCACATGGTAACCATGCCATACTTGCCAGCGGTCTCGGGATCCTGGAGGTAATCGAGAACCTTGCAGGTCAGGAATGCGCCGGTAGCGCCCATGGGATGACCCAGAGCCATAGCACCGCCGTAGGGGTTGACCTTAGCGGTATCCCACATCTCCTGGAAGCCATCCAGATAGGGATCGTTCACAACGTTCTTAACGCAAGCCAGAGCCTGAGAAGCAAATGCCTCGTTCAGCTCAACAACATCCATCTCCTTGATGGAGTGGAAGCCGGCATGCTTCAGAGCCTTGGGAATGGCGTAAACAGGGCCCATGCCCATACGGGTAGCATCGCAGCCAGCGACCTGGAAGTCGATCAGGCGAGCGATGGGCTTAATGCCCAGCTCACGAGCGTAAACCTCATCCATCAGGATGACGTAAGCAGCTGCGTCAGTGGTCTGGGAAGAGGTAGCAGCGGTAACCTTGCCGCCCTTGTCCTCGGGAACGAAGCAGGTCTTCAGGGAAGCCATCTTCTCCATGGAGGTCTTCAGGTTGCCGTCCATGTCGGCCAGAATGCCGTCATCATAAGTAACCTCGGTGCCGTCGGGCTTTACAACGGGGATGATGGAGGGAGCCAGCTTGCCGTCCTTCCGAGCCTTAGCGGCACGGGTGTGGGAGGTCAGAGCCATCTCGTCCATGACCTCACGGGTCATGCCATAGTCGTTGGCAACGTTCTCAGCGGTCTGACCCATGGTCATGTAGCCGCCGGGGTAGTTCTCGAGGATCCAGGGGTTGCCGTACTTCTCATAGTCGAAGGGACCGAAGCACTTGGTCATGCACTCAACGCCGCCGCCGATGCCGATCTTGTACTGGCCAGCGGTGATAGCGTTGGCAACAGTGGAGATGGCCTGCAGGCCGGAGGAGCAGAAACGGTTGATGGTCTGAGCGGGAACGTCGTCGGGCAGCTCAGCGCGGTTAACGATGAGACGGCCAGCGTTCAGGTTCAGCTCGTTAATCGCCATTGCGCAGCCGGTGATGACATCGCCGATCTCTTCGGGATGCTCCTGAATGTAGGGAACCTTTGCGATAACGCCCTTCAGAGCCTGAGCAGCGTAATCAATGGGGTGCATGTCGGCCAGACCGCCCTTACGAGCGCGGCAGCAAGGGGTTCTGCCGTATGCAACAACAACAGGTGTAGCCATGGGGAATTTCCTCCTAATCAATATTTATTCCATTACGGAATACTTTGCTATAAAGCATGGTATGATTCCATGCTCCACTATTATAGCACACAATTCTCAAAATTCCACTACTAATTTCGGGGGAGTTACACAAAAAATCCACAAATCTTCCTGCGGATTCATTTCAAAAATCAGAAAATTGTAGGAAACCAACAAATGACCCTTGCATTTTCGGCCCGGACGTATTATAATGAGCAAACAATCCTACATGCCGGTGTGATGGAATGGTAGACGTGACGGACTCAAAATCCGTTGGTGGCAACATCGTGTGGGTTCGAGTCCCACCACCGGCACCAGAAAAAAGCAGCCGATTGGCTGCTTTTTTCAATGAAATCCCCCTTCGGAGGGATGAAATATTGCTTCGTAATGTGAAATTTGCTGACGCAAATGAAATCGCCTGCGGCGGTGGGGGGATTTTATTTCACCCGGCTGCGGAGCGGACGGATTTCATCGGAGCGAAGCGAGGATCTCACGCTGCAGCATGCAGCAGTTCATTTGTAAGAGTGATCGCGGGAGGTGCGTGCTATGGCAGCAGGTGAGAACAAGCTGGAAGTGTGCTCCATGGATCTGGCGGTTCATGTGCTTCGCTTTACCGAACGCTGCAAAGGTCATTATGCGCTGATCAATCAGCTGGAACGCTCCGCTACTTCTATCGGCGCGAACATTCGGGAGGCAAAATACGCACATGGCCGTGCGGATTTTATTGCAAAGCTCCAGATCGCACTGAAAGAATGCTACGAGACAGAGTACTGGCTGGAGTTGCTTCGGCGTGCGGAGCTGTTTGATCAGGACCATTCTCGGGCACTTCTGCGTGAGTGCGGTTCTTTGAGAAGAATGCTGGTGGCGTCTGTTACAACAGCTAAAAATCACAGTAAATAGTTGGTATCGATCTATGGACAAACAATCTCTCATCGCCTCCATTGCGCAAAGCCCGGAGGATACCTTATTATTGGCAAAAATATACGATAAGCTCTCCGCCGGAGAGCGGCGGAACATTCCCGCCGCCACGGCGTTCCTCACCGGACGGGAGCAGATCATGGCCCGGCAGCTGACGGAACGGGCGGGGATTCCCAATGTGCATGCCTTCGGCGGCGTCAAAGGGGCGGAGCGGCAGGTACTGTGCTATGTGCCGGACTACTACCAGCCGGAGGAATTTCTTTGCAGTGAGGATGGGCCCATCGGGGCCATCCGTGCGAAGATCTCCGCCTATGACCATCTGGAGCACCGGGACTTCCTTGGCGGCATTCTGGCCCAGGGGATCCGCCGGGAGGTGCTGGGGGACATCTTTGTGGGGGAGGAGCGCTGCGACTTTCTGGTGCTCCGGGACATGGCCCCGTATCTGCTGGGGCAGCTTTCCTCCATCGGACGGGCCAAGGTGACTTTGACGGAGATCCCCCTTTCGGACATTCAGGTGCCGGAGCAGAAGGTCAAGGTCATCCGGGACACCGTGGCCTCCCTGCGGCTGGACAGCGTCATGGCCTCGGGATTCTCCATGGGCCGCAGCAAGGCCCAGACCTTTATCTCCGCCGGAAAGGTGCAGCTGGATCATCTGCCGGTGACCAAGGCGGATCGGGAGGTCTCGGAGGGGGCGGTGATCTCCGCCCGGGGACTTGGAAAAATGAAGGTGACGGCAGTGGGGGGCACCACGAAAAAGGGCCGCATTTCCATCACCATAGAACGATATATATAGTAGTAGGGGGCAAATTACCATGATTACATCCATTTGGATGAAGCCCGGAGATGACCTGAAAACGGCGCTGGACATCCGGGAACAGGTATTTCAGCAGGAGCTGGGCTTTACGAAGGAAGCGGATCAGGACGCACTGGACGCCTATTCCTATCATCTGGTGCTGCTGCTGAATGATGTGCCGGTGGCCACGGGCAGAATTTCCTATGACGGGGTGGGCATGGCACGGCTGAGCCGCATCTGCGTACGGAAAAAATACCGGCGGCAGGGCATCGGAGACGGCCTTGTAAAGGTGCTGGACTATAAGGCCTCCCAGCTGGGCATGGGCCATTCCCGGGTGGAGACGGTGCCGGAGCTGGAGCCCTTTTACATGCGCATCGGCTATCTTGCCACCGGCGAGGCCCGGGAACAATACGGGCGGATGCTCATTACCATGGAAAAGGAGACCAACGATGGAACAAGAGAAAATTGCACGCATCAATGCCCTTGCCCGTAAGGCCAAGGCGGAGGGGCTGACCCCCGAAGAGATCGCAGAACGGGATGTGCTCCGTAAGGAGTATATTGCGGATGTCAAGGGGAGTCTGGTGGGCCAGCTGGAGAATACCACCATCCTCCGGCCGGACGGCACCCGGCAAAAGGTGCAGAAAAAGAAGAAATAATCGAAGGGGCACTGCATGGACGAACCAGCAGTGCCCCTTTTTTATGGGTGCGTATACCGAACATACAGAAGGAACGAAAGGCCGATGATCCACAGCAGCAGAATCAGGGGCATGCCCACCGTAAAGCTCCGGTGCTTTGTCTTATGGCGGAACAGCTGCATCCCGGCGATGGCCCCAACCCCGCCGCCTAAGAAGGCGGAGAGAAACAGTGTGCGCTCGGGAATCCGCCAGCGGCCCAGTTCGGCCTTCCGCTTGTCAATGCCCATAAGGAAAAAGGCCAGTACATTGATGAAAAACAGGTAGTAATACAGATACTGCACAGAACATCCCTCCGGGGATACTGTAGCAGATTCCCGGGGCGATTACAAGGGGAGAAGCCCCATGGCCCGGAGAAACAGAGCGGCGGAGATGAGAAGCGGCCCGGGGCCAAGCCCTGCCCGAAGGCCGATCAGGCCCCACAGCAGTACAAGGGCGGCGGTGCACCGGGAGACCCACAGGCAGAGCCGGTCTGCCCGGGCAGGCTCCCACCGGAGGCACAGCAGGCAGGAGAGCATCCCGGCCCCGTCCAGCCCGGAAATGGGCAGAAGATTAAACAGCCCCAGACACAGGCTGATCCCGGCGGCGGTGGGCAGCCATGGAGACAGGCCCCACAGCAGAAAGCTGAACAGGGGCCCGGAAGCATAGCAAAAAAGGCTCTGCCCATAGCCCATGGCCGGAATATCCAGCGCCGCCCCAAACAGGCCCAGCCGCAGGGCGTCGGGTCTGGCGCCCATGGCCCAGAGGGCCAGCAGATGCCCCAGCTCGTGGAAGGCCGCTGCCCCCAGAAATCCCAGCGTCAGCCGGGGCCGGAGATAGCCGAGAACGCTCAGCCACAGGATCAGCGCCGGATGCAGCGCCAGAAAACCGGCTATTCTCTTCCCCATGCTTCGGGCAGAAGGGCGGCGGCCTGCTCCGCCACGGCCTCCATCCGGGCCTCCATCCGGGCGGCGGCAGGCTGCACCCGCTGGGGCAGGGTCAGTGCGGCGGAGACCAGAAAGAGCAGGATTGCCGTATAGAGCAGCCATCCGGTGAGAAGATCCTTCATGTATATCACCTCAGACAAGCCTATGGGAGGGGGCGGGGGAATATTCCTTGCTATTTTACCGCCGGAATGGTATACTGAAGGGATAATGGAGGATTATACTATGGATGCTTTTACATCATGGCTGGGACAGCTGAATCTCTCTGTGGTATGGAACTACATGGTGATCGTGGCCTCGTCGCTGCTTTGCATCATGTTTCATGAGGTGAGCCACGGCTATGTGGCCCTGAAGCTGGGGGACACCACCGCCCGGGATGCGGGACGGCTGACCTTTAATCCCATCAAGCATATTGATATCTGGGGCCTTCTGATGATGGCCATCTTCCGGTTCGGCTGGGCAAAGCCGGTCCCCATCGACATGCGGAACTTTAAGCACCCGGTTCGGGACATGGCCATTACCGCAGCGGCGGGGCCAATCTCCAACGTGATCCTTGCATTTCTGGCCCTGTGCATTCGGGCGGCGGCGGTATACGTCTACCAGAGAACCGGGGGCGTGATTTCGGATTTCCTGATTACCTTCTTTGAATACACGGCAGTGCTCAGCGTCGGCCTTGCGGTATTTAATGTGATCCCCATTCCGCCCTTGGACGGCAGCAAGGTATTAAACGCTCTGCTTCCCCAGAATGTCTACTATCAGATCCTCCGGTATGAGCGCTACGGCTTCCTGATTATGATGCTGGTGCTCTGGACGGGGATTCTGGATGTGCCTCTGGACTTCTGCCGCAGCGGACTCCTGAGCCTTTTGGGGAAGGGCGCAGTATTTCCCTACTATATTCTGAAGCGCATCTTCGGATAGGAGCGATACATGAACGAACCAACCTACCACCTGAGCCATGTGGTAAAGTCAAAGAATTCCGAGCCGGAGGATTTTACCGGCCCGCTGGATGTGATCCTGCTGCTGCTCAGCAAGAATAAGATCGAGATCCGGGACATTCAGATTTCCGTGATTCTGGAGCAGTATCTTTCTTATCTGGACGAGATGAAGAAGATGGATCTGGAGATCGCCAGTGAGTTTATCACCATGGCCTCCCAGCTGGTGCTCATTAAGACCAAGATGCTGCTCAGCGAGGCCGAGCGGCAGGAGGGCCTCAGTGAGATGGAGCTGCTGATCCAGTCGCTGGAACAGCGGCAGCGGCAGGAGATACTGGAAAAGATCAAAACACCGGCGGCGTGGCTGGAAAAGCGCAACGACATTGGCCGGAACACCTTTGTAAAGAACCCGGAGCCTCTGAGAAAGGATCAGACCTACCGGTATCAGCATGACAAGGACGATCTCCGCCGGGCCCTGTTTGATCTGCAGGAGCGCAGCCGGGTAAAGCTGCCTGCCCCGGTGACGGCCTTTAACGGCATCGTGGGCAAGGAGCCCTATCCCGTGGAGCGGAAGTCCGCCGAGATCTTAAAGCGGCTCATCAGCTCCGGGATCACAAGGCTGAAAAATCTCTTCCGGGGCAACAAATCCCGGTCAGAGGTGGTGGCCACTTTCCTTTCGGTATTGGAGCTGTGCAAGATCCACAGTATTTCCGTCCGGGAGGATGAAGACAGCGAAATTCAGATATCCTATTTACAGATGCCGGACGAGAGTGAGGTGCGGGAATGATGGAGACGGAAGAGATCGGAAGAGCCATTGAGGCCATTTTGTTTGCCGCCGGAGACCCGGTGGGGGCCCAGCGCATGGCCCAGGCCATTGGCGTGGGCCTCGATCAGGTGGAGGCGGCCCTGAAAACCCTCATGGACGCCTACAGCTTCCAGCGCCGGGGCATGCGGATCATTCAGCTGGAGGACGCCTATCAGATGGTGTCGGCTCAGGACATGAGCGATGTAATCACCCGGGCGCTGGAAACCAGAAAGCCCCCCAAGCTCAGCGCCTCGGCGTTGGAGACCCTGACGGTGATCGCCTACTATCAGCCCACCACCAAAGCCTTTGTGGAGCAGATTCGAGGCGTGGACAGCAGCTATACCATTTCGGCCCTGCTGAATAAAAAGCTCATTGAGGAGCAGGGGCGGCTCAGCGTGCCCGGGCGGCCCATTCTCTACGGCACCACCCCGGACTTCCTGCGAACCTTCGGCATTTCCTCCCTGGATGATCTGCCGGAGGTGGATCTGCCCAAGGCACAGGCCCAGCAGGTGGAGATGCAGCTTTCTCTGGAGGATCAGCAGGCCATGGAGGCCGCAGGGGCTCCGGCGGAAGCGGCGGAGCCGGAGAAATGATCGGACTCTATATTCTTCTGGGGATTCTGGGGCTGCTGGCAGTATTGTGGCTGCTGCCCCTGCGGCTGCGGCTCCGATATGACGAAGGGGGCGGCAGCGTCTGCCTTGCCATTGGCCCCAAGCGCTTGCAGCTGTATCCCAAGCCCCCCAAAAAGCCCCGGAAGCAGAAAAAGAAGAAAAAGCAGGCGGAGAAGGCAGCCGAAAAGCCCGAGGCGCAGGAAGAAAGCTCCCTCCGGGAAAGGCTGGGGGGAAAGCTCCCGCTGTTTCGGCAGCTTTTGCGTCTTGGAACCGAGGCGCTGGGGAGGCTCCTGCGGCATCTTACGGTGACGGATCTCCGGCTGACCCTTTTTGTAGGTACCCGGGATCGGGATCCGGCGGCGGCAGCCCTGCGCTATGGGGCGGGGTGGAGCGCCGTGGGGGCGCTTTTGCCCTTTTTGGAGCGGCACTTTATCATAAAGGACCGGGACATTCAGGTGTATCTGGACGAAAATGCCCATGAGGATCGGATCCTTGCCAGCGCCACCCTGCATATTCTGCTGGGGGAGCTTGTCCATCTGGCGCTGGTCTACGGCATCCGTGCCCTGGGCATCTACCGGAGAGAAAAACGGGCGGAAAGCCGCCCGGAAGCATAGACAAACCCATTCGTTCCATCCATCAAGACGATTACGGCGGCTCCCGGAAGCCGGGAACGCCTGCAACAGAAAGGCGGCATAATTATGGCACATCCAATCAGCGAGCTTATGGGCGTAACCATGGACAAGATCCGTTCCATGATGGACGCAAATACGGTAATCGGACAGCCCATTGAGGCGGGAGGCGCAACGGTGCTCCCCATCTGCCGGATCTCTCTGGGCTACGCCTCCGGCGGCTCGGATTTTGCCCAGAAGAATCAGAAGCCCGAGAAGGACAACGCCTTCGGGGGCGGGGCAGGCATGGGCGTTTCCATCACCCCCATCAGCCTTCTGGTGATTCAGGGGGAGAGCGTGAGAGTGGTATCCGTGGATCAGCCTGCGGCCACGGCGGCGGAGCGGATCATTGATCTGGTGCCCGGGGTCATGGACAAGGTGGGCGACCTCATCGACAAGAAAAAGGGCAATGACGCCCCGGCGGCGGAGGAATAAAATCCGCCCATGGGGCCATACTGTCTCCGGGTGATAGAACTTGAAGCAGTATGCAATTTGCGGAATCGGAACGCTATTTCTGGCGCTGTGCTGCATGATCCCGGCGGGAGCGCTGGAGGTTTCGGCGCACAGCGCCATTTTAATGGACGCAGACACCGGGGTGGTGCTCTATGAAAAGGCGGCGGATCAGCAGGCGCTGATCGCCTCCACCACCAAGATCATGACGGCCATGGTGGTATTGGAGCAGGATAACCTGTATCTGGACGAGACCGTGGAGATTCCCCGGGAGGCCGCAGGCATCGAAGGCTCCTCCATGTATCTGAAGGCCGGGGAGACGGTGACGGTCCGGGCGCTGCTCTACGGCATGATGCTCTCCTCGGGGAATGATGCGGCGGCGGCGCTGGCCCTGCACACCGCCGGGAGCATCGAGGCGTTTGCGGCGAGAATGAACGAAAAGGCCCGGGCACTGGGCCTCAGAGATACCCACTTTGCCAACCCCAACGGCCTTGACAGCGAAGAAAACTACTCCACTGCCCGGGAGCTGGGGAAAATCGCCATGGCGGCCCTGGATACCCCGGGGTTCCGGGAGATCGTCTCCGCCCGAAGCTATACGGCGGGGAACCGGCAGCTGGTGAACCACAACAAGCTCCTCTGGCAGTACCCCGGGGCCATTGGGGTAAAAACCGGCTTTACCAAGCGGGCCGGGCGCATTCTGGTGGGGGCGGCGGAGCAAAATGGCCGCACCCTGATCTCCGTGACCATCTCCGACCCGGAGGACTGGCGGGATCACAGGGCCATGCTGGACTACGGCTTCGGGCTGTATCAGCAGCGGCAGGTGGTTGCCCCGGGGCAGGTGCTGGGGCTTTTAACGGTGATGGAGCAGGGGGGCTGGCACCGGGAAGAGGTGCTGGCAGGGGAGGCCGTGACCCTGTATCTCCGGGAGGACGAGTCCCCGGAGATACGCATGTACCTGCCCATGTTCCGGTACGGGCCATTGGAGCACGGGGAGCCTCTTGGCACCGGGGCGGTCTATGTGGACGGGGTCAAAATGGCGGAGACAGCGGGCTTTTGCCCATAAGGGAGAGGCCCATAGGGGCGGCAGAACCGGCGCCGGAGCAGCCGGAGCCGGGGCCGCCCCGGCTGATCAAAACAGGGAGGGAAACCATGCAGGAACGTGTGCAAAAGATTTTAGCCGCCTCGGGAGTTGCATCACGCCGCAAGGCGGAAGAGTACATCCGTCAGGGACGGGTGACGGTAAACGGCACGGTCATCGCCCTTGGAACGGCGGCAGACCCGGAAAAAGACCGCATTGAGCTGGACGGCGTTCCCATCGGAAAGCCCGAAAAGCCCGTCTACATCCTGCTACATAAGCCCCGGGGCTATGTGACCACCATGCAGGACGAAAAGGGCCGGAAAAGCGTCTCGGAGCTGGTGGACTGCGGCACCCGGGTCTACCCGGTGGGGCGGCTGGACATGGACTCCGAGGGGCTGCTTCTCATGACCAATGACGGGGCGCTGACCAATATATTGCTGCATCCGGGCCACGAAATCGACAAAATCTACCACGTTTGGGTGAAAAACTACCGAAAGGACCGGGGCCAGAGCATGGCCCGGCCCATGGACATTGACGGCTACCGCATCCGCCCGGCGGGGGTGGAGGTGCTGTGGCAGCAGGGGGACACGGCGCTGCTGCAGGTGACCATCCATGAGGGGCGCAACCGGCAGATCCGAAAGATGGCCGCCGCCTGCCAGATGACCGTCACCCGGCTCCGGCGGGTGGCCGAGGGGCCGCTCCAGCTGGGGGAACTGCCCCGGGGCCAGTGGCGCTATTTGAGCGAAAATGAGATTTTATCCCTGCAAAAGATGAAAATGCATTAAAAACTTGAAATCTTGCAAAAAAGAACTTGCAAAATTCCGCCCCATGTAGTACGATAACCGGGAAGAACGGCAGCTCAGAGCGGGGCTGCCTTATTGGAGGCGGAAACCATGACCAACGATATTTTGACCCTGATCCAAAACGGCATGTCCCATTTTTCCAAGGGCCAGAAGCTGATCGCAAACTATATTATGAATTCCTACGACAAGGCGGCCTTCATGACTGCCAGCAAGCTGGGCAAAACCGTAAACGTCAGCGAATCCACGGTGGTTCGCTTTGCGGTGGAGCTGGGCTATGACGGCTATCCCTCCATGCAGAAGGCGCTGCAGGAGATGATCCGCAACAAGCTCACCTCGGTGCAGCGCATTGAGGTGGCCAATGACCGGTTCGGCAATCAGGAGATCCTCTCCATGGTGCTCCAGTCCGACATTGAAAAGATCCGCACCACGCTGGAAGAGGTGGACAAGACCGCCTTTCAGGGGGCGGTGGACGCCATTTTGAAGGCCAAGACCATCTATATTCTGGGCGTGAGAAGCTCTGCGGCCATTGCCACGTTCCTGAGCTTCTACTTCAACCTGATGTTTGACAACGTAAAGCACATCCACACCTCCTCCAATGCCGAGATGTTTGAGCAGATGATCCGCATCGGGGAGGATGACGTGGTCATCGGCATCAGCTTCCCCCGGTACTCCAGCCGTACCGTCAAGGCCATGAAGTTTGCCTATGACCGGGGGGCTACGGTGATCGCCCTCACCGACTCCATGTCGGCCCCCATTGCCCGGGAGGCCACCCATACCCTCATCGCCATGAGCGATATGGTGTCGCTGGTGGACTCGCTGGTGGCGCCCCTCAGCGTGGTCAACGCCCTGATCGTGGCGTGCAGCTACCGGAAGGAGGAGGCCATCTCCAAGACCTTCTCCAATCTGGAGGAGATCTGGGACGAGTACGGGGTCTATGAAAAGGTGGACGATGTTGGCGGCGTATGATGTGATCGTCATAGGCGGCGGGGCTGCTGGGATGTTCTCAGCGGCTACCGCCGCTTTTGCGGGCTCTCGGGTGCTGCTGCTGGAAAAGACGGAGCGCTTCGGCTGGAAGCTCTCCATCACCGGCAAGGGCCGCTGCAATGTGACCAATCACTGCACGGCGGGGACGGTATTGGAGAACGTGCCCCGGAACCCCAGATTCCTGTACTCCGTTATGGACGCCTTTCCGCCCCAGCAGGCGGAATTGGCCTTTGAGGCCATGGGCGTGCCCCTGAAGACCGAACGGGGAAACCGGGTATTCCCGGTGTCCGACCGTGCCGGGGACGTGGTGGCGGCCCTGAAGGCTTATATGCGGAAGGCCGGTGTGCACTGCCGGAATGAGGGGGCCGAAGCCCTGCTGATCCGGGACGGGGCTGTGGCCGGGGTAAAGACCGCCCGGGGAGAATATACGGCGGATCGGGTGATCCTTGCCACCGGGGGCCTCAGCTATCCCCAGACCGGCTCCACCGGTGACGGCTACCGGATGGCGGAGGCGGCGGGGCATACCATCGTCCCCGGCGAGGGGTCTCTGGTGCCCTTGGAGATCTCCGGCGTCGAGTGCCGGAAAATGGCGGGGCTTTCCCTCCGGAATGTCGGCATGCGCCTGTGGGGCAAGGGGAAAAAGCCCCTGTATGAGGACTTTGGAGAGGCCATGTTCATGTCCTACGGCCTCTCAGGCCCCACCATACTCAGCGCCAGCGCCCACATGGACGGAAAGAAGGGGCCTTACACCGTGGCGCTGGATCTCAAGCCCGCACTGGACGAAAAAAAGCTGGACGCCCGGATGCTCCGGGATTTTTCGGAGCGCCATAACGACAGCATCTATGAGGGGCTCCGGGGGCTTTTGCCCGCCCAGATGATCCCGGTGATTCTGGATCGGTGCCACATTCCAACGGGCACCCCGGTTCATGAGATCACCCGGCCCCAGCGCCGGACCATTCTGGAGACCATCAAGAACTTCCGGCTCCCTGTGGCCGGGAAGCGCCCGGTCAGCGAGGCCATCATCACCCGGGGCGGAGTAAAGGTCTCGGAGGTGGACCCCAAGACCATGGCGTCCAAAAAGTGCCCGGGGCTGTATTTTGCCGGGGAGATTCTGGACGTGGACGCCTATACCGGGGGCTTTAATTTGCAGATCGCATGGGCTACGGCCTATGCGGCGGGAACTTCCTGTGGCAAAACCGAAAAAACCGTGGTATAATACCACCGGCTATCTTAGAAATGAATCGGTGCGGGAAGCCGTGCCGGAAGGAGCGTATTGAAATGGAAAAATTCTATTCCGTTGCCATTGACGGCCCCTCGGGAGCCGGAAAAAGCACCATCGCCAAGGCCGCTGCCAAGGCGCTGGGCTTTGTATACTTAGATACCGGCGCCATCTATCGGACCGTGGCATGGCACATCACCATGATGGGCATCGGCCCCAAGGACACCGACCATGTACCCATGCTGCTGGATGACGCCAACATCAAGATTGACTTCCGGGAGGACGGTCAGCACATGATCCTCAACGGCAAGGACATCACCGGTGAGATCCGCACCCCGGAGATCTCCGCCTGCGCCTCCAAGGTGGCGGCCCTGTCCTGCGTCCGGGATTTCCTGCTGGATCTCCAGCGGGATCTTGCAAAGCAGCACAACATCATCATGGACGGCCGGGACATCGGCACCGTGGTGCTGCCCAATGCCAGCCTGAAGATCTACCTCACCGCCTCCGCCGAAAAGCGGGCCCAGCGGCGCTATGAGGAGTATGTCCAGAAGGGCCAGAAGGCCACCTACCAGGAGGTACTGGCGGATCAGAAGCAGCGGGACTACGATGACTCCCACCGGAAGATCGCCCCTCTGAAGAAGGCCGGTGACGCCATAGAGGTGGATACCTCCGACCTGACCCTTCAGGAGTCCATTGATACGGTCATCGGCCTCATGCGGGAGAAGCTGGGCCTATGACCGAGAAAAAATGGTATAAACTCTTCTACGCCATTGTATGGCCCTTTGTGATGCTGTTCTACCCCATGAAGTTCATCGGGAAGGAGAACATCCCCGAGGGCGGGGCGCTGGTGTGCGCCAACCATTCCTCCGCCGTGGATCCCTTCTTTCTGGCCTTCGGGCTGGGGCGGAACCGGCAGATCCGGGCCATGGCCAAGGAGTCCCTGATGGAGATGTTTTTCGTGGGGAAGATTCTGAAGCTCATCGGCACCTTCGGCGTCCGCCGGGGGGCCTCGGACATCCATGCGGTGAAATATGCCTTAGAGGAGCTGAAAAAGGGCGAATATGTGGTGCTGTTCCCCGAGGGCACCCGGGTAAGCGCCCGGGAGGAGGGGGAGCCGAAAACCGGCGCAGCCATGCTGGCCTGCCGGACCGGCGTCAACGTGCTGCCGGTGTACATCCCCATGAAAAAGCGGCCCTTCCGCATCAATCGGGTGTATATCGGAACGCCCTACAAGATGCAGCGGGCAGACGGCAAGCGGGCCACCTCCAAGGACTATGAGACCTTTACCACGGAGCTGATGGACAAGATCTATGAGCTGGGGGACGGACGATGAAGATTGTGATCGCAAAGACCGCCGGGTTCTGCCCCGGGGTCAAGCGGGCGGTGGATATGGTGGAGGCGGCGGCCAAAAGCGGCGTTCCCACCGTTACCTACGGCCCCATCATCCACAACCACCATGTGGTGGAGCGGTTCGCCGCCATGGGCGTCCACCAGATCGACTGCTGGGAGCAGGCGGAGCCGGGAACGCAGGTGGTGATCCGCAGCCACGGGGTATCCCGGGCGGTCTATGAGGGCCTCACTGCCCGTGGGGCGGTGATTCAGGACGCCACCTGTCCCTATGTCCGGCGCATCCACACCATTGTGGAGCAGGCCGACCGGGAGGGGAAGACCACCATCATCATCGGCATCCCCACCCATCCGGAGGTGGAGGCCATTGCGGGCTGGTGCAGCCACCCTCAGGTTTTTGAGGACGCCGAGGCGCTGGAAAAATGGCTCACCGAGACGCCGGAGCGGCAAAAGCTGCCCCTGATTATGGTCAGCCAGACCACCAGCACAGAAAAGTTATGGAAAAACTGTACGGAAACTATAAAAAAGCTATGTACAAACTGCGAAATCTTTGATACAATATGTAGTGCAACAGAAAAACGCCAGAATGAAGCAGCCAGACTGGCCCAACGGTGTGAGTCAATGATCGTCATTGGCGACAGGAAGAGTTCTAACACAAAGCGGCTTCGGGAGATTTGCTCTGAGGTTTGCCCAAATACCTGCCTCATCGACAGTGGTGCGGATCTATCGGCGGCTGATTACATCGGAAGATCATCTGTTGGCATCACTGCTGGTGCGTCCACACCACAGTGGATAATTAAGGAGGTTTACAACATCATGAGCGACGAAATCAAAACTGAAGCTACCGAGGAGTCTTTTGACCAGCTGCTGGAGCAGTACGACAAATCTTTAAATACAGGAGATAAGGTTACTGGCATCGTCACCGGCATTACGCCCACCGAGATCGCCGTGGATCTTGGCACCAAGCATGCAGGGTACATACCCTACAGCGAGGTTTCCGATGATCCCAACGTAAAGCCTGAGGATGCCTTTGAGGTCGGTCAGGAGATCGAGGTCTATGTAATTCGCGTCAACGATGCCGAGGGTACCGTAGCCCTGTCCAAGAAGAAGCTGGACGCTCAGAAGAACTGGGACGAGATCGAGCAGGCCTGTGAGGACAAGACCGTTGTGGAAGGCTTCATCACCGAGCAGAACAAGGGCGGTGTGGTTGCCAACGTCAAGGGCATCCGGGTATTCATCCCCGCTTCCCAGACCGGCGTTCCCAAGAACGGCGACATGGGCGCACTGGTAAAGACCACCGTGAAGCTGAAGATCACCGAGGTCAACCGTCCCCGGAAGAGAGTGGTCGGCTCCATCCGTGCCGTTACCGCTGAGGCCCGCAAGGCCGCTGCCGAGAAGATCTGGGCTGAGATCGAGGTCGGCAAGAAGTATCAGGGCGTTGTCAAGAGCCTGACTTCCTACGGCGCATTCGTAGACATCGGCGGCGTGGACGGCATGGTTCACGTGTCCGAGCTCAGCTGGAGCCGCATCAAGACCCCCGCTGACGTTGTCTCCGTAGGCGACGAGATCGAGGTCTATGTGATCTCCTTCGACCCCGAGAAGCGCAAGATCTCTCTGGGCTACAAGACCGATGAGACCAACCCCTGGACCATCTTCACCAACAACTATCACATCGGTGATGTGTGCGAGGTGAAGATCGTCAAGCTGATGACCTTCGGCGCTTTCGCTGAGATCATCCCCGGCATTGACGGCCTGATCCACATCTCCCAGATCGCTGACCGCCGCATCGGCAAGCCCGAGGACGTTCTGGCTGAGGGCGATACCGTGGATGTAAAGATCATCGACATCGACACCGAGAAGAAGCGTATCTCCCTGTCCATCCGTGCTCTGCTGGAGGAGGAAGAGGACGAGGAGTAATTCCCGGTCTCACCAATTAAAATCAAAGCTGCCCGCCGGAGTAATTCCGGCGGGCGGTTTTTTGGATTGGTACGGTTTGTTTTTCTTAGATACGCAAGTGGCGTGCTGCCCGAAGCAGCACGCCATTCCTGCGAAATCCATAACCATATATAGAGATCAAAATGCGATCTGCTTCCAGAGAGCAATCACGCATAAGATCATCGCAAAGGGAACATAGAGATACCGGCCCACGCTGTACCAGAGGCTGCCTCTGGTCTTTTTGCTGCCCAGATTCACCGCATCCAGAATGGCGTCCTTTTTCATGATATAGAACCACGAAACAGCGCCCAGAGTTGCGCCGATGGGGATGATGTAGATGCTGACCAGATCCATCCAGGGGCCCCACTTGTCGATGGACTCCATGCCGATGCCGGCCCCCAGACACACCACGCACAGCACCACCAGCGCCGCCTTCCGGCTGAGCTTCGGGAACCGGTGCAGCAGGGATTCCGCCACGGCCTCAAACATATTCTGTAGGCTGCTGATCCCCGCAAAGATCATGGCCGCATAGAGGATAACGGCAAAGAGCCGACCCAGCGGGATATCCTGTAAAATGGCCGGAAGGGTCACAAACAGCAGGCTGGGGCCTGCGCCCACGTCAAGGCCGTAGGAGAAACAGGCGGGGATAATCACCAGCGAGGCGATGACGGCGGCAATGGTGTCAAACAGCGCCGTATTCTGGGCCACCCCCACCACATCTTCCTCCCGGGAGAGATAGGCGCCGTAGGCGATCATGCCGCTGCCGGTGACGGACAGGGAGAAGAACGCCTGCCCCATGGCCCAGATCCACACCAGCGGGTCCTTCAGGGCCTCCCACCGGGGGATGAACATAAAGGCATAGCCCTCCGCCACCCCGGGCAGCAGCGCCACACGGATGGCCAGCACCACAAAGATCAGGAAAAACAGGGGCATCATGACTTTATTGCTTATCTCAATGCTCTTGGCCCCCAGCAGCAGGGTCAGCAGGGTGCCCACCACCACAATGACATGGTAGGGCACCACGGAGAAGCCCCTTGTGGAGAAGCCCGAGAACCAAAGCCCCGTGTCGGCGGTCATCAGAGTGCCCAGCAGGGAATCCACCAGCGCCTTTAGCACATAGGACACGATCACCGCATAGCCGATGGCGATGCACATGGAGCCGATCAGGGGCAGCCAGCCCAGAATGCGGCCAATGGTGCCCATTCTCTTTCCCCGGGTGCCCCATGCCTTCTCATAGGAGCCAAGGGTGCCGGTGCCGGAGATGCGGCCAATGGCGAACTCCGCCGGAAGCCCCACATAGGAAAATACGATCACGAAAAACAGATAGACCAGCAGGAAGGCACCGCCGCCGTTGCTGCCCATCTTATGGGGGAAGCCCCACACGTTGGCCATGCCCACCGCAGAGCCTACAGAGGCCAGAATAAAGCCCCAGCGGCTGGCAAAGCCATGCTTTTTATTATGTTCCATAGGATCTCCTTCTGCCGTGCCAGACGGCATATGGTATCAGGCGGAACAGGTCAGCGCTCCGCTTTGATATTGTACCTGTTTGCAGAGAAAAAGTAAAGAAAAAATTTGGAATCGGAATTTTTTCCGGTTCAAAGGGACCTGTACGTGGAGCGGTAGCGGTAGTTCCGACCGGAATCCGGGGCGATATTCAGCATAAAATCCCCGGAGCACTGGACGATGCGGCTGGCAATGGCGGCGTCCAGCCGGTCAATCTCGTTGATTTGCAGCTCGCTGGACAAAATGGTGGCCCGGTGCTCCCGATACCGCCGGTCGATGAGCTGGAAGGCGTAGTTCAGCTCCGAGGCGGTGGGATTGCGCCCCCGGAGGAAGTCGTCGATGTAGAGCACCTCCGCAGTGCGCATGGGTTCCAGACGCTGTTCCTGTTCTTCGGGGTTCAGGGCGGTCTGCCGCAGCAGCCGGGATTCCTCCGGCCATGTCATGTAGTAGCAGCGCTTTCCACGGCCCAGCAGCTGCCCATAGAGCCATGAGCAAAGCAGGGTCTTGCCGCATCCCGGCTGACCGCCGAAGAAGAGCCACTGGCCTTCCGGTGCCTCCAGATAGCCCTTGGCGGCCTGAACCATGGCCTGCTGGAACGACTCCTTTGTCTCGAAATCCTCGATTTTTGCGGCCGTAACCGCCTGATACAGCCCCATGCGCTTTAGATGCCGGATGTTGTCCCGGATGGGCTTGCAGTCGCAGTCCCGGGCATAGAAGCCCCCGGCGTAGGCAGGCTCCTGATGGGCGTAGTAGATCACCTGACGGTTTTTGCACTTGGGGCAGTCGTAGTCCTCCGCCGGAAGGGCGATGGCGTTGAGGGTATCCACCTTGTTCTGGGCGGAGCGGATGCGGGTCTCCAGATCTAACATAGCGGTTCTCCTTTCCAAATCTGAGCGGTAAATGGGCATGACAAAAGGCAGCACCATATGAATGGTTGCTGCCTCAAACGACTTTTCCGGCCATCCAGTCGGGCAGGGGAGCGGCGGCATTGGGCGGCGGATTCTTCTTTGCATCGTCCTGTGCCCATGACCGGATGGTGGCGAAATGACTGTGGTACTTCCGTCCGGAGGACTCCATATAGGCAGAGAGCCGGTCGATCCGTGCCTGATAGTCGAAGGGAAATTCCTTCTGTAGATCTTCAAGCTCCTTCCCGGTAAGCTTCACGTTTCCATAGGTTCCATAAAAGGAAAGAAGGGAGGGGGCAGAGGATGCAGCCTCCTGTCTGTCCACGGTGGTCTGCTTCGGTGCAGCCGGACTGCGGCTTACCTCCTCTGATGCTTCTTCTCTATCCTTACCTATCCTGTCCTTCCCTATCCTTACCTTACCTGCGTCAACCTCCGGTGCGCCGTCTGGTATACCGGTGGTGGACCGCTGGGATACCGGCGCTTTGTCACCGGGGATCCCGCCATGGGGATTCCTTTCATAAACGCCGCTGGATGTCAGCGTAAGCTGTGCCTTTTCCGCAATGCAGACGCTGGGGTTATACCGGTCGCTTCGGATATAGTTGTGAAGCTTCCAGTGCCGGATGGCCACAATGCCGCTGTCGAAGGGGATGATGAACTGCTTGGCCGCCAGCAGCTTTGCATCATCCACGCTGGCTCCCACCATGCGCTGGATCTTTTTGGGGTTGTTGACGATCCCATCGTCATCGGCCCGCATGGAAAGGTGAAAGTACAGGGCCTGTGTGGTCAGCGGCATGTCCAGAAATGCGTCACTGTCGATGACCGTCTTTGCAAACATTCTTCTTTCTGCCATATTACTCCTCCTTTGTCTTGGCCCCGCTGGCTGGCAGGGCATAAAAAAGGCGCCAGCAACCAATGGTCACTGACGCAACGATTATGAAGTTTGGGCAGCACCGCTCTACTGCCTCCGGAGTGGCAAAGAAGCCGTAACCTTGGGCTTCTTTCAATTCTATTATATCACAGGTTTTCAAAAACCGGGTTTTTTGTCCACTTTTATTCCACCCGGGCAAAGAAGCTGGAAAATCGTTCCCTTTTTCTATCGCACAAATTGAAGAAATAATCAAGTAAATGCACCAAAATGCAAAAACTTATCAATTTCGAGTGTTTTTGCAGAGGAGGATGGGAATGGCAGTTTTTACTTGTCATACAATGCCTGTAAAGCGGGAGGAAAATGCGGAAAAACGCCAATCACAGGCTATGGGGCAACATACCGGCCATGCACCTGAATCCCGCAAATGTCCCGACGGGGGAAGCGCCTCCATTTTGCGGCGACCGCATCCGTTTCTCCGATGATCTCAATGCCGCACAGCTCCAGCATGATGTGCGCCGGCAGGGCGTCCAGAAAGTCCAGCTGCTCCAAGGTAAGCCCGCACAGGGAAAGGCGTTCCAGATGGTGCAGCTTTCCGATGGCTTCGATGCCTTCCACGGAATCTGCATACAGCAGAGAAAGCTGCCTTAGCCGGGGCATATGCGCCAGCGGCGCCAGATCCACGGAACCGAATTCGTGGAGGGTCAGCGATTCCAAATGGGGCAGAGGAATCAGCGAATCCAGCCCCTTGAGGCGCATACCGGAGTAATCGCCCCCGGAAACCATAAGGGATGCCAGAGCCTTCATGCCGGAACATACGGAAAAATCAAGTTCATCGCCCCAGCAGCACCAATCCAGCGCCTGCATCTGCGGAAAATGCGCCCAGAAAGAAGCTTCCTGGCAGCCAATGTTGATGGAAAGGGCCGTCAGATTGGAAAAAAGAAAGAGCGTCTCCCGGTCGGCATCCATAAAGTCAAAGCCGCTTAGATCCAGCTGCCTTGCGGAGGATGCATCCGTATCCGTAAGCGCCCGGTCAAAAATCTTTAAGTGCCTCCGCACCTCCTGCTCAAATGCAGGATGGGAAAACGTCAGTTCCATGGTACATCACCTGATTCATTTGGTTTTTATGATCTTTGGACAGTCAGTATATGCCGTGTTTCCGGGGCGGCAATTCAGCACTGCTCCAAGTACATAATATAGTTGTTAGAGGCGTTCAAAAAAAGCCGCACGTTCCTCTTCTTTTACCTGACCGAAATTGACGGAAAACCTGACTTTGCATCCGGAGTCCATTTCAATCGTGGTGATCGGCTGCCCATAATGCTTGATTCCTTTTACAACCGATCGGTGGTCATATGTAAATTCCTTGATGGCATAGCCCACAACACCGGCAAAATGCGCCGAAACATCAACGAAATCCTTGGCAGGTAAAACGGTGTCTGTCCAGAAGTCCGCATACTGCGTGGACACCAGAACACCGCCATCATACACAAAGTAGAGTGTTCTGGTATAACAGTTATCTTTCTTAAACTCCGGGAGATCCAGCGAAAAAAAGGTGGGATTTGCGCCATCCCTTTCTGCCAGAACCTTTCTGATCTTTTTCCCGATGGCCATTTCGTAGGAGTCAATGCCGCCGTAGGGTCTCCCTTCCTCCGCCGCCAGATATATCTGATAAGCTGCTTCAAAAATATTGGCGGCTGCATGATCATGTTCGCAAGTGCCCTGATAGCTGCCCTCATAGCCAATGAGATCCCACGGTGTTTCATACTGACTTGTTGATGTAGGAGAAACGGTTCTGTTTTTTGCTCCGGCATCCAAAAGAAGCTTTGTGGCCGCAATCATGGATCGGTCAAATGTCGACAGCCGCAATGCACCCAAGCATTGTGCACCGAAACACCCATCGCATTTCTTCACATCAAAGCCATGATCCAGAAAAAAGCGGATGATGGCACACATGGACGTGCCCATGTTTGGGTTCAAATTACGATTGTTGCGGCAGCCATTGCAGCGGGAGGCATCGCAGTCTTCACAGAAATCAACAACGGAATCACCACGAGCGGACATCCAGTAACCAAACAAAATTTCAGAAAGGACATTTTCATCATCCTCTCTTCCCACGGCATTGACGTCTGCGCCCTGCCGAATCAGCTCCTCGGCGGCATTGAAATCCGGTGCCCCAGAGCGAAACAGTTCGATCAGTTGATTTTCCAGCGCACCATATCCATAATCACAGGCCATACCACACACCTCCTACCGATAGAATACACTATTTGCTGTCCGATAAAAAGGACTATTTGGGAAAAGAAAAGGGAAAACACCTTGAAAAGCGCAGAAAAAAGCCTGCAGTCACTGGAACTACAGGCTTTTTGTTGGTCGGAGTGTAATGATAGGATCTCAGAAAACACAGATAGATCAACGGTTTGCTGGCAGTTGGCAAGAGGTGTTTATCCAGATATATGGGCAGTCCCGTTTCTGCAAATAGATGTGTGCAGCAAATTTGCCGTTGAATTTTACAGCAGAATTGGATATAATAGGCGAAAGGAGCTGATCAATATGCCAAATATCAAACCCATTTCTGACTTGCGGAATTACAGCGAGGTACTGCGTGATGTAGCTGTGGGCGCTCCTGTTTTTTTGACAAAGAACGGGCGGGGGCGGTATGCCATCGTGGATATGCACGATTACGAAAAAACACAGGCCACCCTGCGCCTGATGAACGAGCTTGCCAAAGGTCGTAAGTCCGGCGAGGAGAAAGGCTGGCTGACTTTGGAGGCCGTGGAGGAATACCTCGGAATTATCCATGAATCATCTGCACCTGTCCTACGAGGCGCAAAATGACCTTTCGGACATTAAGGACTATATCGCAGAGGATCTGGAAAATCCGCAGGCGGCAATCGCCACGGTAAGCAAAATCACGAAAGCAATTCGTATGCTCTGTGACCATGCGCTGATCGGCACACCGCTTTCCTCCATCGCAGATGTAGACAGCAATTATCGCTTCCTTATCAGCGGAAGCGATATGGTTTTCTACCGGGCAAACGGGAACGACATCTACATTGACCGTGTTCTGTATGGCCGCAGGGACTACATGAGAGTCCTGTTCGAAGACCAGATTTGCGAAGAAACAACTGAATAAAATTAAAAATCGGCAAGTTTCATAAGAAACTTGTCGATTTTTGGTCGGAGTGTAATTATAGGATTTCGGAAAACACAGATATATCAACGGTTTGCTGGCAGTCGGCAAGAGGGATTTATTCTAAAAATCGCACTTTGCAAGATACTCAGGCTCTTTGTCGCTTCTTAACTCTAAGAGCGACACGGATTAACAATTTCCCCCAACTGAATTAAAAAGAACAAGGGCAATAATCCCGAAAGATTATTGCCCTCAATCAATAAACAAAAAACAAAACAATCAAATCAAAATAGTAACAAAAAAAACAAAACTTAAAACAAATGCTCAAACTATCTACGCTATTAGTATATGCAGTTCGAGTAAAAAAGTCAACTCTTTTTTCAAACAATTACGGTTGCAGCCAGTAACTATCTGGACGAGCAATAAGACGAGCATTGTTATATGCCATTTCCGTAGTTAGACAAGTATGACCGTAATATACTGTTTTATCCTCACTTAAAGATAAGACCAACGCCAAATCTGGAGTGTCTAGGTTAGTTAGATACAGAGGAGCTAACAGTTGAATTTTACCTCTATATAATTGAGGCACAATAGTCTTGTAGTTTGCCTCAATCCTCTTTTTTACTGAACTAATAGCTCCTGCAATCACATTTTGGCAAAATTCGCGACCATTGTTCCTTAACTGCTCTGGTATCCTCGCAAAGTTTTCCTCATCGAACAAAATATGATCCCATTGAGGAACAATGTCAAGATTTACATCAAAAATCAGCGCACTTGGATCATTAAAATAGTTTGCTCTACGAAGAGAAGAAACCGCATTTGTTGGACTGTCGGAAAATTTGATCGTATAACTGTTATAAAATGCTGTAAACCGCCATGGCTGGAACCCATCAATAGGATTTTTGATACAGTAAAAATATATCGGTTGCCATGTTTTGTCATATAAACCCGTATTGAAACATGCTACATTATCATCCATAAAAATGAATTGTTGTTTTTCGGGATCACCAGCATCTTCCCGTTCCTGCCAGAGCTTTTCAAAGGTAAAGTAAAGGTAGCTACGCAGAATCCCAAAATCGCTTTTTCCTGCATAGCTCCATTTTTCGGGAGGTAATTCATTTGTAGCTAAAGCTTTTAGCTTGCTATTGAAAAATTCGTAGTTTCCCAAGAATGCCCATTCTTTTAGTTGCATGATTTTAACCTCCTCAACTAAATATATGCTTATATTAACACAATTCGAGGGAATTGTCATTAAATTTTTGTTCAAGAACAACGTCGCCCAACAGGACAACGGGCGGCGTTTTCATATATAAAGCCATGAAGGGAGGTCACTTCCACCCGGCCAGTCTGCGGACTGGCTTTTTTCATGCCATGAAAAGGAGGTTTGCAAATGGCAGATGATAAGAAAAACATTCCCGAGGCAGCCCCGCCCGCCGAGGCTCCTGCTTCTACGGTAGAAAATGCCGCCTTGCCGGAGCAGCCTGCGCCCGAGCCTGCGCTGACCGATGCAGAGGTGGTCATGCTGGAGCATGAGGGGCAGGCGGCACTCTTTGAAATGGGTGAGGCTGTGCCTGATCCCGCTGACGCTGTTACCCGCGCCGAGGTAGAGGAGCCCGCCGCTCCCGAAGTCCCCAAGGCTGAAAAGGAGCAGGCGCAGTCGCCTGATCCCGGCAAGGATGCCCCTGCCCCGGAACGCTCTGGCAAGGTGGTGGATTTTGCCGCCGCCCGTGACGAGGCGGCCAAGGAGGAGAAAAAGGCGGTCAAGCAGAAGTCGCCCGCCGAAAAGGACAAGACCGCCAAAACCGGCAGAGGCCGTCCGCCCAAGGAGGGCAAGGCCGCTCCCGATAAGACCAAGCCGCCCAAACCTCGGGACAAAAAGTCCCAAAGCAAGCCCGCCCCGGAGAAGCCTGCCGTGGATAAGGGCGGCGCTCCCGCTGGTGAAGAGGTCACGCCGGAGCCGTCTGCGCCCCGTGACGCCACCCGCGCCGAAAAAGAGGAGATCGTCTATCTCAACCTGTCTGACCTGCATCCGTTCAAAAATCATCCCTTTGGTGTCCGGGACGATGCGGAAATGCAGGGGCTTGTGGAGTCGGTCAAGGCGGCAGGCGTCAATCAGCCCGCGCTGGTGCGTCCCCGTGAGGATGGCGGCTATGAGATCATCGCAGGCCACCGCCGCCAGCGGGCAAGCGAGCTTGCCGGATTTGCGAATATGCCGTGTATCGTCCGCAACATGACGGACGATGAAGCCATCCTCGCCATGACGGATGACAACCTCCGCCACCGTGAGCGCATTTTGCCCACGGAAAAGGCGCAGTCGCTCAAAATGCAGGTGGAGGCCATCAAGCACCAAGGCTCCCGCCCCGGTGAGGAGGACAAGGACGCCGGAAAACGCTCCACGCAGGTCGTGGGAGATCGCAACGGCATGAACTACAAGCAGGTGCAGCGGTATATCCGCCTGACCGAGCTTGTGCCGGATTTGCAGAAAATGGTGGACGAGAAAAAGCTGGCGTTCACCCCAGCGGTGGAGATCTCATTCATCCGTCCCAAAAATCAGAGGTATATCGCCGTGTCCATCGAGGGGCAGCAGTCCTCGCCCTCGCTGTCGCAGGCACAGAAAATGCGGGAGCTGGACAAGGACAGCAAGCTCAACGGTGATGTGATCGACGGTATTCTGTCGCAGGAGAAAAAGGAGGTAGACAAGGTGATCATCAATAGTGCGGAACTGGAAAAGTATTTCGGCAAGGACAAGTCCCCGAGGGAAATGAAAGACAAGATCATTTCTCTGCTGGATGACTGGAAGGCCAAGCAGCCGCCTGAGCTGGGCAAGCCCGAAAAGAAAACGGAACTGGAAAAGTGACCTTGGGACTCTTTGTCCCGAGGCCTTTCGTTTATGAATGGAGGGGTACAGCCATGAGAAACGAGAAAATCACCCCACTGTATGAGCGTTTGAGTCGCGATGATGAGTTACAGGGCGAGAGTAACTCCATATCGAACCAGAAAAAGATGTTGGAGGACTTCGCCCGCCGGAATGGTCTGCCGAACCCCACCCACTTCACCGATGATGGCGTATCGGGAACCCGTTTTGACCGTCCCGGCTTTCTGGCAATGATGGAGGAAGTCGAGGCCGGACGGGTGGAGGCCATCGTCATAAAGGACATGAGTCGCCTGGGGCGCGACTATCTGAAAGTCGGTCAGGTCATGGAGATTTTGCGGCAACGCGGCGTCCGGCTGATTGCCATCAACGATGGTGTGGACAGTCTGAAAGGCGATGATGATTTTACCCCTTTCCGCAACATTATGAACGAGTTTTACGCCCGCGACACCAGCCGGAAAATCCACTCCGTGTTCAAATCCAAAGGCATGACCGGCAAGCACCTGACCGGCACTGTTATTTACGGCTATTTGTGGGACGAAAAGCGGGAACACTGGCTTGTGGACGAAGAAGCCGCCGAGGTGGTACGCCGTATCTTTTCCCTGACGATGGAGGGCTATGGCCCCTATCAAATCTCAAAGCTGCTGTCCGAGGCAAAGGTCGAAATCCCCGCTGTCCATCTGGCACGCTTTGACAAAGGAGTAAACAGGACGAAGCCGGTCAAAGACCCCTACGGCTGGGGCTCATCCACCATTGTGAACATCCTGAAAAAGCGGGAATACCTGGGCCACACCATCAATTTCAAGACCCGTAAGCACTTCAAGGACAAGAAGAGCCACTATGTTGACGAAAGCGAATGGACGATTTTCGAGAATACCCATGAGGCCATCATTGACCAGGAAACCTTTGACAATGTGCAGCGTATCCGGGCAAATGTCAGGCGTTACCCGGACGGCTGGGGCGAGGCCCATCCTCTGACCGGCCTGATGTACTGTGCCGACTGCGGCGGCAAGATGTATGTCCATCGCGTCAATAACGGCAAGCGTGACCCACAGTTTACTTGCAGCCAGTACAGCAAAATTCCATGCGGGACGCTCTGCGGCACACAGCACCGCATCCGGGCCGAGGCTGTCCTGACATTGATAACCGATATGCTCCGGGCCATCGCGGAGTATTCTAAAAATGACCGGGCCGAGTTTATCTGCACCGTCCAGGAAACGCAGGCCGCCCAGCAGGCCGCCGACATCTCCAAGAAACGGAAACGGCTGGCCGCCGCCCAAAAGCGGGCCGGTGAACTGGAAAAGCTGATTTGCAAAATCTATGAGGACAACGCCCTGGGCAAGCTGCCGGACGCCCGGTATGAGGCCCTGGACGCACAGTATGCCAAAGAGCAGGACGCTCTCAATGCGGAAATCACGGAACTGGAAAAGGCTGTTACCGGCTATGAGCAGAGCCGGAAATCTGCGGAGAAGTTTATTGCCCTGATTGACAAGTACGAGAATTTCGACACGCTGACAAACACCATGCTCAACGAGTTTGTAGAGAAAATCCTTGTCCATGAGCGCGCCCGCAAAGGCAGCCAGGACACCACTCAGGAGGTTGAAATCTACTTCAACTTTGTGGGCCGGTATATCCCGCCCGCCTTGCAGCCGGTTCCCCTGACCCCGGAGGAACAGGAAGAACTGCGGAAGAAGGAGGAACGCAAGGACAGGCTTCACCAGAACTACTTGCGCCGCAAGGCAAACGGCAAGCAGAAGGAATGGGAAGAACGCTACAACGCCAAGCGTAAGGCCCAGGTGGAGGCGGCAAAGGCCTCGATCCGGGCCGAGGACATGGAAAAAGGCATTTTTATCCCTGTCAGCCAGTTACCCAAGCAGGAGCCGCACAAGGCCACCGTATCGGCCAGCGCCGCAATTTAACCATCACAGTGCAAAGGAGAATGAACATGAGCGAATTGACTTACACCCGCTGCGGGGATTACTACATCCCCGACCTGAAACTTTCCGAGCAGCCGGAGGCCGCCATCGGCAAGTATGGCCGTATGCGGCAACGCTACCTGAAGGAACACCGGCCCGGCCTTTACAGCAGCTTGATTTTGAATGAAAAGCTGTACCCGCACCTGTTGGAGATTGACCGGGCGGCGCGTGAACGGATGGACGCCATGCTGCCCCGCATGATGGAGGCGACAGGTGTCACCGAGGAACTGAAAGCCCGTGACCCAATGCGCTGGGTGGGGCTGATGAACACGCTGAAAGCGCAGGTGGAGGAAGTTATTCTTACAGAGCTGATTTATCAATAGTTTTTGCAAGCGGAGGCTGCTACTCGCGGCCTCTGTTTGTTTTTTACACTTCCGACATATTTCCTGTCTTGCGTCCTTCGAGCAAATGAAATATAATAAGAAATATTGTCGGAGGTGCAAATATGGACTACATGACACTCAAAGAGGCAAGCGAGAAATGGGGCGTTTCGTCCCGTCAAGTCAACTATTACTGCGTCGAGGGCCGTATTCCCGGCGCTGTGAAAATGGCCGGTGTTTGGTTGATCCCCAAGGAAACAGACAAACCCGCCGATAGACGATATAAAAAGCAGGTGAAAAACGAAAATGAAAATTCTGTTGGTTGAGGATGATTTGGAAATCAGCAAGTTATTAGCTGAATTTTTGCAGGAAAATGGATATGAAGTTTTTTGCCAATATGACGGGCTTCATGTATTGGATTGCCTGCGGGAAAATAATATCGACTTGATTTTGCTTGATATTATGCTTCCATATCGAAATGGTGATACTGTACTTACAGCAGTAAGAGAATGTTCTACGGTTCCAATCATTGTTATTTCTGCCAAAGGAACAACGCAAAACAAAGTAGATTTACTGCGCCTCGGTGCAGATGATTATATTACAAAACCGTTTGATATGGAGGAAGTTCTGGCTAGAATTGAAAGTAATCTCCGTCGAGTTCAATTTCAAAAAGATACTCCTACCCATTTACATCATGGCGATTTGATTTTGGATTTGAACGATAATACCGCCTTTTTGCAAGGCAGCGAATTGACTTTGACGGCAAAAGAATTTGCAATTTTAGAGTTGCTGATGAAATACCCGGATAAAATATTCTCAAAAGCAAATTTATTTCAAAGTGTTTGGAACACCGAGTATATCAGTGAGGATAACACATTAAATGTTCACATAAGCAATCTCCGTAACAAATTAAAAGCCGTTTGCCCGGACAAGGACTTTATTGATACTGTTTGGGGTATTGGATACCGTTTACACAAAGCCAGAGATTAGACCTCTGGCTTTAGATATTTTTTAGAGATTTCTGTTTGGATTTAAGAAATTCTTTATGATTGCCTCTTACAATCAATCATAAAGGAGGTTGATAACATGAGTTCCATCATTTTACAGGCACATAGTCTGACAAAAAAATACCGGCATACTGTTGCCTTAGATCATATTGACTTGCAAATTGAGAAAGGGAAAATCTACGGTTTTATCGGTCAGAACGGAGCAGGTAAAACTACTTTTCTGCGATTGGTTACAGGGCTGGTATTCCCGACCAGCGGTACTTTAGGCTTATGGGGAAAGAGTTCGGCAAAAGATTTGCAGGAACAGAGAAAGCGGATTGGCTGCATGATTGAAACACCTGCACTCTTTCCGGCCATGACAGCTTATCAAAATATGGAGATACAACGCATCCAACGCGGCATCCCCGA
>CAUHNW010000019.1:0-52391 GCA_959607825.1 uncultured Oscillospiraceae bacterium
AGCATTGCCGACAACCAGCATTCACCAGGCGGATTTGATGTAATTGCCCACTGCCGTAACTGTCTTTCTGATTATGAATGGTTCTGTGATAAGGATGGCGGTGTCTCTGATATGAAGCAGTATTTCTTCGGGTAAGGCGAATGTACATTTCGGCAGGAGACTTTGGGTGTATTCCTTGTCTATAGCGGCTCAACCGTTGAACTATGCGCCAACTTCCATAAAGAGACCAAAAGGGCCGCACCTGCTCGTATGAACAGGCGCGGCCCTCTAAAAAGTTGCGCGTATTGAAGGGAATCTAATTCAGCCTGAAATAGCAGGTATTCTTCCCGCGCCCTTCTTTTTTTAACTCGCCGGCTGCAATCAGCTTACGCAAGGCCCCCTCTATGGAACTGTCGCTGAGCGTCGGGCAGAGTTCCCGGATATCCTGCTTATTGAATCGCCCGATTCTATTCTTGCTTGCTCTGCGCACCATTTCCAATGCAGGCAGCTTGGTTTCCACAAGCGCCACGCGATCCTCAAAGTCCTTATAGGCCGCAAGGATCGTTCCGAGCAGGTACTTGATGAAAGGCACTACATTCTCGGTGCCTTCGTGCCAGCCGGTTTGCGCCTGTGCAAGCGCATCGTAGTACAGATCTTTATTTTTGGCGATTTTGGCTTCAAGGGAGATATACTTGCCGACATAAAAGCCGTTTCGGTACAGAAGCAGCGTTGTGAGCAATCGGCTCATTCGTCCGTTGCCGTCATTGAAGGGGTGGATGCACAGAAAATCATGGATGAAAACCGGAATTGCAATCAACGGCTCCAGTTCCATATTCCCGATTACTCGGTTGTATTCCTCGCAGATTCTGTCCAGCGCTTCCGGCGTTTCATAAGGGGCAAGCGGCGTGAACAGCGTTTCCACATGACCGTCCGGATAGGTGGCAGTGATATAGTTCTGCGTAGCTTTGGTGCGACCCGCAAGCGGGTTATTCATGTGGCTGTACAGGATTTTGTGAAGCTGCAGGATGTAGTTCTGCGTGATTGGTATCGCATCAAAGCTCTCGTGAATGATGCTCAGCACATCGCGGTATCCAGCGATCTCCTGCTCATCTCGGTTCCTCGGCGTGGTTTTCTCCTCGACGAGCTGCCGGATTCGGGTACTCGTGGTGACGATGCCCTCGATGGCATTCGATGCCTCAGTGCTCTGTATCTTGGCAATCTCCACGAGCTTTTCAAGTTCCTCCGGACGCTGCTTCAAATACAATTCTTGCTTTCCGGCTTCCTTGTATATGGCCGCAATTAGGCCAAGAACATCCGAGTCCCACTTCTGCTCCTTGATTGCGGAGTAATTGAAGGTTCTCATTCTCTTGCCCTCCTTTCGTTTTCCCTTAAATGATATCGAAAAATAAGGGAATAGTCAATAGGCTGTGCCATAAATTCCTTATTATTATGCCACTATTAAGGGATTTATACCCAGGGAGCAAGAAAAGTACCTCTGCCTATCTACCTGCCTATTCTTTGTCTATAGCGCCGCAGCTGCTGAGCTGCTGTCTGCGCAGAAACAACTTGCATAACCGCCTGTCCAGAGTTACAATGCAGCCAACAGCAACGAGAAACGCTTCCCGTCCGGCCCCGGTGACAGTTCACCGGAAACCGGGCGGGAAGCGTTTTTGACCACATAGATTACCACAGACGGTGCTGGAACACCCGGAAACAGCGGAGATAAGAGCGTCAAAGAGTAAATGAAACAAATTAAAAAGCGCCGAAAACCGCTATAAACGAGCGGAAAAAGTATTCCCGATAAGTTTGGGACCATCAGGCCGCAGGTTCGAACCCTGTCACTCGGACCAAAACGCATCTGCTTTGGCAGATGCGTTTTTGCATAAATGGAATATGATACAGTGGAAAGGAGCGATAAAATGTTTGGTGCGATCATTGGGGATATGGTTGGAAGCCCCTATGAATTTGATGCGAACAATATAAAAACCAAAGAATTTCAGCTGTTTTCTCTGCGCTCGTGCTTTACGGATGACAGTGTGATGACTCTGGCAGTTGCACAGGCGATGTTGGATACAGCAGATCTCGGAAACGACAACTTGCTCCGAGAGAGACTGATCGCCTCCATGCAGGACCTTGGGAAGGAGTATCCCCATGCCGGCTATGGCCTGCGCTTCTCTCGTTGGCTCCATATGGAGGATCCGGTGCCCTATGGAAGCTATGGAAACGGCTCTGCCATGCGTGTTTCTCCGGCGGCGTGGCTGTATGATACCATGGATGAAGTTCGTCAGGCTGCACGGCTGTCTGCGGAAGTGACCCATAACCATCCGGAGGGCATCAAGGGCGCAGAGGCTACGGCATCGGCCATCTATTTGGCCAGAACCGGGCATAGCAAGGCGGAGATCAGAGACTATATCACCTCGGAATTTGGTTATGATCTGAGCCGTACCTGCGATGAGATCCGCCCTGGTTACCACCATGTGGAGAGCTGCCAGCAGACGGTGCCGGAGGCGATCACTGCATTTCTGGAAGGAGAGAGCTTCGAGGATGTGCTGCGGACTGCGGTCTCCTTGGGCGGGGACAGTGACACCTTGACTGCCATTGCGGGAAGTATTGCCGAGGGTTTTTTTGAGATTCCGGCGTGGATGCTGGAGGAGATGATACGGCGGCTCCCGGAGCAGCTACAGGCGATCGTTCGGCGGTTTGCTGTGGAAACGGGAAGAACGCTTCCACAGCTGTGATTGCGGGGGATGGCTGCCGATATACAGCAAAGTAAAGTTAAAATGCGTTCTGTTCCTGAAAATTACAGGAGCAGAACGCATTTTTTTGATCGTTATATCAGCGATATTGGCCCAATAGCCGGTGATCCAGTCCTTCCATCCAGCGGCGCAGATGAGCGCCCCAGCCATGGCGGAAGGAGATCTGAAGCATGATCTCAGCCAGCGCAACACCGGTGATCACATCTGCCAGCACATGCTGACGGGTAAACAGCGTGGAGAGACAGACAAGGATCGCAAAAACAAAGGAAAAGATCTGGTACCATACCGGAATACTGCGCTGACGGAGGATTCCCCGAAAACAGATCCAGCTTTCCAGACAGTGAATGGAGGGAAGCAGGTCCAGGGGCGGATCCAGACGGTAAATAAGCCCCAGCAGCCATTGTGCCGGGCCGGTGCCGGCGATCTCGGGCCGGACGTTGGTACAGGGGATCAGCAGAAATACGATACCGCAGATCAGCTTTGCGAGCACTTCGGCGGTCATGATCGAGTACCAGCGATCCAGCCGGGCCATCAGCACATAGCCAACTGCCCAAAATAAAAAGCATGCCACATAGATAAAGACCCAGCGGGGGTCGAAGGGGATCATTTGATCGATGGATGTGGTGAGATCCAGAAGCTGACGGCCTGCCACCATGGACTGGGTACACCAGTATACAAGGCTGTTGAGCAGCAGGCAGAAGAGCACGCTCAGCAGGCGGCTGCTGGGAAGCAGCTTCCCGAGGGTACGGTCGTAGCGCCGCCCGGCAGCGGTGCGGTCAGGGGTGAAGTGTTCCAATTTTTTCTCCCATTTTTACAATTGTTTCTTCAGCGTTCAGGCTGTTGCGCAAAATATCGGCATCGGGGGTAAAACGGCCTTTTTCCAGCATCAGGATCACAGTAGAGCCTCCAAACTCAAACAGGCCCTTTTCATCGCCCCGGCGAACCGGGCCGGTGCAACTGTGGTTGACGATCTTTCCCACCATCAGGGCGCCTACCTCCATCTGAAGCAGCGTACCGCAGGCGGTTTGTGTACAGACGTATTCACGGGTATTTTCCCGGTAAATGGGCCGCTTTTTGGCAGCATAGGGGTTCACTGTGTGATATACACCGGGAATGACCACGCGGGGGCCGGGTGTGCCGTCCAGTGGATAGAGATAGTGGTGATAGTCATCTACGGTGAGCCGGAAGATCAGCAGGGTACCGCCTGCAAATTGGCGGGCCAATTCCGAACTCCGCAGCAGTGTTTCCGCCGTGTAGGAAACGCCCTTGATCTGAAAGCTTGCATCTTCCTTCAGGGAAACCAGTGTAAGCTTGCTGTCGCATGGGGCCACCAGATGCTCCGGCACTGGGTCTACAGGCCGACGCTCCGGCAGGATCGTGCGGGTAAAAAAGTCATTAAAGGAGTGATAGCGCTTTTCGGGATAGTCGTTCATGGAAATATGATTCCTGCGAATAAAGCCCGGGACAATGGCGCAGGAGATGCGGCTATTCAAAACAAGACCCATGAATTTAGAGAAGCCCGGACGAATCAGAGGGCGAAGAAGAAGCCGCCCAAGTCTTGTGCCATAGAGAAAACGGATGATGCCGCTCTGTCCATCATAGCTCTCAACCGTGGTGCCGTCCCGCTGACGGCTGATCATGGTGTTTCCTCCGGACAGAGTTCAAAGTCACTGTCTGTGATCGCCTCATACAGCGGCTGATCGATCACCTTGCGGTCTGGAATATGGTGCCGATAGAACAGAAGCACCACAGAAACTGCTGCCGCAACGATTACAATGAGAAGCCCGATTTGAAGGTTGGAGGGCTTTTTCAGCTTGAAATCCAGAATGAACAGCAGTCCGGTGATCAAAAGCACAGCCATCAGGATCCAGTGAAATGTATAGTCAGAAACCGCAAATCCAAGAAGAAACGCCAGGGGGAGAATGACGGCAATGGATGTAATGGGCAGTCCGTGATAGACCTTTTCGCCTGCATCGGGACAGGTCTGTCGGTTGGTTTCCAGCACATTAAAGAAAGCCAGCCGGATGACGCCGCACAGACTGTAAAAGCCCACGGCGATGCCCCCGAGAATACCCCGAACGCCCATGAGGGTGCAGATCATCACCGGAAAAACGCCAAAGCACACGATATCGGCCAGAGAATCCAGTTGGATGCCGTAGAGCTTTTGGTCATCGGTGCGCCCCTTCTTGGTGCGGGCTACCTTGCCGTCAAAGGTATCAAAAAGGCCGGACAGTGCCAGACAGACAATGGCAATGCGAAAGTGACCGTCCATGGCCTGTGTCATGCCAAAAACGGAGGTGAGAATGCTTAAAAAAGTAAGTACTACCGTGTAATCATAAAATCCTATCATTTTTTTCCCTCTTCCCAATGGTAAATACGGCTACAACCGTAAAGATTGCGCTGATGATCAGCTGGCCGTAGTAACTGATGCCGCGGCTGACAACCAGCACGGGCAATGTCATGGTTTCCCCACACAGAGCGGGGAAAATCCTCATAAACATGGTTTCACTGGCACCCATACCCCCGGGCAGGGGGAGCAGGTCGGTCCCCAGAGAAATCATGGCCTGAAGTGTAACGATGCTGCCAAGTGTCCCGGCGGCAATGCCGAAGGAGCGCATGGCGAGATATGTAACCGCAAAGAGCAGGCAACGCTGTAAAATGGTCAGCACGGTAACTCGAAGCACCATGCACGGACGACTGCGGAAGCAGAGCGCTGCGTCCCGATATTGTTTCATCCAACGGTTCAGCCAGAGAAGCATCCGCTGCTGACGGGAGGCGCCCAATATGCGGCCGGGACAGCGAATACACCAGCGGAGCGTGGCTTCCACGGCGCGGGGAAACAGCACCAGAAGAACATAGAGGCCCACAAACAGTACGTTTAATACAGTGCCAAGAATACACCACAGCCGCACCGGTTCCAGTGCTGTGATCACAGCGGGCGGCCGGAATAGAAATACAAACAGTGCAAATAAGATCAGCACCAGCTTGTAGGTGATGGTCACAAGGATCAGCACAGGAACGGACACGGCGGGATCAATGTGATCCTTGCGCATAAAGTAGACCTGCGCAGGCTGTCCGCCTCCGGCAGAGGGGGTGATACAGCTGAAAAAGAACCCGATAAAAGAGTACAGAAAGCAGTGGCTCAGATGATGGGGCGCCTTCAGTGTGCGCATGATGTCGTGGAGCACGATGGATTCACCCAGAATAAAGGCGATTACCAACACAAAAGCGAGAAGCCACCAGCGAAAATCCGCCTGATGGATCAGCATCTGAAGCTGAGCCAGATCACTGCCTCGAAACAGGCCGTACAAGGTGAGGGCGATCACCAGCAGCAGGAATACAATATTAAAAATCCATTTTTTCTTTCCCTGCATCCGTGATCCCTCTTTCCTGTGACTATGGTTATTGTACCAGCCCCATGAGCCGGGTGCAATTAAGAAGCCTTTAAGATTTGTTTAGGTTTATGCCTGCCGGGAAAAGAAGGCACAAAAAAGGAGCGCCGGGGGGCCCAGCGCTCCTGCAAACTGATTTGCCACAGGGCGGCAGACTTCAGCGGGCGCACATATGCCCGGGGTCTGTCCACGCAACAGAAGCTTGTTTTGGATGAAATGAAATCCTACAAGAAAAGTATAACCCATAAGAGGGGAGTTTGTCCAGACTATTTGTCGGAAAACGAAAAAATTCCCACGGCCAAATTGGAGCGTTGCCCAATTTCGTCGTGGGAATTGCGGTTTATCCAAGGGCGCCTATGGCGGATAGATAGAGGGCGTAGCCGGTTCCGTTGAACTTCCATACTCCGGGCTGTGCCGAGGAATCATACCAGTTGCAGATCAGGGGCCAGCCTTCTGTAGAGGCACCTGCACCGGTATATTGGAAGGCAGCTTCGCTGACAGCATTTTTCTGATCGTCTGTCAGAAAGTTCCCAACCATCAGCGGAGTAATGTAGTCCCGCTGGCTCCGCTCATACATCTTATCGGTAAAGGAATCCGAGAAGGAACTGAGCCACTGGGAGAAGGGAATATCCTCCGGAGGCAGAACGTGGACTTCGGTGAGCACATAGGTTCCAGTTCCACGGCTGAGCAGCGGCTCCACAAAGAAGAATGCCGCTTCCACATTCTCGCCGCCCAGGGAGATTGTCGTTTCAAAGGTTTGGTTGCCGTCCTCGCCGGTATAAAGTGTGCCGCTGCCGGGATCCAGCAAGCCGGCGTCCACATGCTGCTGGAAGGTCCAGCCATAGTGGCCATTGGGCGGCATCAGGGATTCCACATAGCTGTCGATGTCAACATCGGAAAAAGCGGAGGTATCACGGCCAAACCAGTGGACGATGAGCTTTAGATTATTGACGTCAGTGAGGGTAACTGCGGAATTCGGGAATCGGGTCCAGCTGTATTCTTCGGTATCCGGCTGCCCTAAGAGGTCAGTACAGGCGCGCAGCAGAGTATCAAGGTCGTAATAGCCGTCCTCATAGAAGATCTCTACCTGATCGAGTCCTTTGGTCAGCGCCAGATCGGTAAGGTGAAACTCATAAACGATCTTCCGGACCTCTGGGTGATCCCCGATGGGGGCCTCCACGGTGGCGCTGAAATTCTTTCCGCGCTTGGTCAGATAGAACTGATCCTCACTGTAGCCCAGGGATTGCATGATGCCCTCCGGTGTAATGCCCCAGGAGAGTCCATCGATACAGGCGTTTTCGCCGTCAAATGTTAGGGGAACATAGGGCTTTTCATCGGTCTCAGACAGAGAGGCTGTATTGACAGCAGAGGCGGATTCCTCTGCGACGCTCAGAACAGGTTCGGAGAGGGAAGCAGCAGGAGCCGAAGCGGCAGAATCAGAGCGGGCTGTTATGGTGCAGGCGGAAACCAGCACCCCCAGTGCCAATGCCAGCGGTGCCATCCATGGCCTTTTCCCAGCAAAATGACAGATAACGGAGATTCTGCGGCGGATGGTATGGCCGCCACCGAAAGCACTGCGGATGAAAATGTTTGGGGAGCTGGATGTCATACTTTCCTGATACAGAGCCTCGGCGTAATCTGAAGGAGCCACCAGTCCGGATTCCAGTACCCGCTGGTCGCAGGCGCCTTCGCTGTCCCGGAAAGCTTGACGGAAGCACAGCCAGACCACAGGGTTGAACCAGTTCAGGCAGATGAGAAGCCGGTAAAGGAAATGAAGTATCAGGTCATGGGAACCGATATGCATGGCTTCATGGACTAGAATGGGCGCTGCGGCTTCTCCGGCAACTTCGGCAGGGAGGACGATCGTAGGGCGGAACAGTCCGCCGGACATGGCTCTGCCGCCTCTGCGAAGACGGATCTCGGTGCGGACGGAGAGCTGACGCCGAAGCTTGAGCCATACCCGCAGTGTTTCAGAATCCGTACAGAGTGGAAGCTGGCGCAGATGCCGTGCGGTAAGCAAATACAGAACCAAATATGCAATACCAACAGCCAGAACGCCCAGCAAATAGACCAGCAGGAGAATCTGCGCAGGGGAGAAAAACGATGGCGTTTCTACGGAGACGGCGGAAGCGGAATCAATTTCTGCGGCTGGAATCAAAATGTCCTTTTGTTCCGGCAGAGCTGCAGCAGCGGACATAGAGGGGAGCGGTTGGATATCTGCGGGGGCGGATGCTACAGATGCGGAAATATGGGCAGTTGGGGAAGTACCCGGCAGATAGTTCTGAATGCTGAAGGGACTTTGGGGCAGCACCGGCAGCATCAGACGTAGGGCCAGCAGCAGCCAGAGGTAGTATTTTGCCTTGGAGGACAGCACGCAATGGAACAGCAGACGAATTAGAATGATCGCCAGAGCGGTGAGCCATGAGCCCCATGTGATGCTCCATAGAATAGAAAGAACGGTCATATCAATTCCCCTCCTTTAAGTGGTTCAGCATCCGCTGAATCTCATCACAGTCCTTTCTGGAAAGCTTGCCGCTGCCAGTGAGAGCTGCAATCATTTTGGCAGGACTGCCGTCAAAGACCCGATCCAGAAAGGATTCCGTTTCCTCCAGCGTACAGCTTTTCTGGTCGGCAACGGGATAGTAGCGGTAGCATCGGCTGCCTTTTTCTGCGCCAACGGCTCCCTTTTCCTGAAGACGGACCACTAGTGTCCGCACCATATTGGCGTTCCATCCGGTTCGCGGGTGGAGGGCGGTGACGATGTCCTTGATCTCCATGGGGGACTGCTTCCACAGGCAGGCGAGTACCTGCCATTCGGATTCGGAGATGGAAAACTTCGGCTTCATGTAAATTCCTCCTTTGCGTAACAAATGTTATTCTCACAATCGCATCATAACATTTGTTATTGTATCTGTCAACCCCTGTTTCTAAAATTAATCCTTGCTTCTCAGGAAAGGAACCGTTATACTTAATAGAAAACCGTACAATTGCGTCTGGGGGCTTTGGCGGCCCTTTTTCCACAAATCCGCTGCGAAAAGATTGAAATACACAGGGTATTCCGGTGTTTTCGCAACATATTTGTGGTGTAAAATCCCACGCCAAAGCTTCTTGCCGAAGGATGCGGCATTGTTTCATTCCACAAACCGCAATAGAAGGATCCCGGGACTGCTAGGGGTGCAGATATCCCGGGAGGAAAGGATGTTCCGATGAGTATTGCAAAACGTGACGTGCTGGAGCTGCGCCGCCGCATGACAAAGAAGGGCTGTACCATTGATCGGCTCTGCGGCTGCTATGTGGACGGCGGGAAAAACGTCGTACTCAAATTTAATGAGAGCTTCTCCGATCTGCCGGAGGAGGAATACTATAAATATCTGGATATCGCCAAGAAAGCCATGTCCGGTTCCTTGAATTCCAACCTGCTGGAGCTGAGCTTTCAGCGGGGAGAGACCGGAGACGAGCATCAGCGGTATCTCTATACCTTAAAGGCCAGTAAAATGCAGAATCCGGAGCTGCTGGAACGGCTCTATGAGAAGATCATCGACAGCTACGAGGCCTCTGGAAACTATCTGATTCTGGTGTTCCACGATGTCTATGATGTGATCACACAGACCAAGGATCATAAGCGGCTGGATGAATCCAGCGAGACCTATGAGTACATGATTTGCGCAGTGTGTCCGGTAGATTTCTCCAAGCCCGGTCTCGGCTATCGGGAGGAGGAAAACCGCATTGGCGTTACTGAACGGAACTGGGTGGTGGGCATGCCGGACATTGGCTTTACCTATCCGGCTTTTGCCAATCACGGTGCAGATTCCAGTGCTGTCATGTACTATGTAAAGACCGGGAAGGACTCCCATGCGGAGTTTGTGGAGGACGTACTGGGCTGTGTGGCAAGACGCACAGCAGGGGAAGAGAAAAATGCCTTTAAGGAGGTCATTCAGGATTCCTTTGAGGATCCCCAGCAGGGGAAAAGTGTCTTTTTGAAGATGCAGAAGCATCTGAGCGATATGACCCTGCCGGACCCCGATGCTCCGGAGGACGAAGAAATGCCCCCCATTACCCTGAACAAGGCCACTATGGCAGAGGTGATGGAACAGGCAGAGCTCAACGAGGAGGCCCGGGAGGTCATTCAGGCGGCTCTGGAATATCGCTTTGGGGACACGCCGCCCACTGCCCAGAATGTTGTGGATAAAAAACTGGTGGAGGAAAGTGTCCAGCGGATCCGCACGGCGGAGCTGGAAGAGCAGGTGACGGATCTAAAGGATCAGATCCAGGAAAAGGATCAGACCATTACCGAAGCAAAAAAGACCATCAAAGAACAGGAGGCGGCGCTCTCTTCACCGGGAACTCTGATCCAGAGTGAGCTTACCGATGAAATGCCAATTTCCCTCCATGTGTCCCCGCAGAAGGCCAAGCAGATCCGGACGCAGCTGGTGGGCGGTGTCAAATGTATCGTTGTGCCGGTAGAAAAGGGCGAGTCTGCCCAGATCAATGGTGTACCGGCAGATATTTGAATCGAAAGGAATAGCGTCAGGGAGCGGCTCCGTTTGGAGCCGCTCCCTGATTTTATGTTTCTTTCATATGAGGTGGTTTTGCGTCCTGCCAAAGCATGGCCAGACAGACCGCCAGATAAAAAGCGGCATTGGGGCGGCGGAGCACTCCAGCGGTGGCATAGACGTGGGCACCACACAAAATCAGAGCAGTACAGAGCGCCACAAAGTCCGGTGTCAGGAGCTTTGCACGGTAGCGGAACAGACAGCACAGGACAGCTACGATAAAATAGCCAAAGAAGATCAGGATCAGACAGAGCCCCGCCCCGCCACAGAGGAAGAAGATCCCATGCAGATCGTTTTCTACATCATAGCTGCCAGAGCTGGAGTCCCAACGACTCAGCTCCATGCCAAAGAATTTGGAAAGCGTCGGGGAGTCCTCCAGCAGCAGGCGGCTGTAGGTGATCCTTGCACGACGGACATCACAGATATCAGAGGCTTTGGTGCTGTAGCTGTAAGCCTCAGCGGTACGCTGGAGACCGAAATGCTCCACCAGACCGGGCAGATATGTCTCATAGCTGTGCTCCAGCTGGGCCAGCCTGAGCTGGTCCCCGGTGAGACCATGGGCCTCTGCGGCGGCGGTGTCTGCCATGGTCATGGTGTCGATGTCTTCCTGCTTGAGAATTGCGTTTTCCGCCACTAGCTTCTGGTTTTTGGCCATGGGCGATATTGGAAGCATTGCGCCGAACACCAGAGTCAGCACCAGCAGCCAAAGACCAAGCGCTTTATTGCGATGAAGGAGAAAGCAGAGCCCTAGCGCTGCACCAACGGCAAGACACCCAAGATAGGCAAGCCTTGTGGCAAATAGAAACAGCATACCCATCCCGATAAGGCTGCAAAGTCCGGCCGCAATGGCTCCGGGCCACCGATGCCATGCATAGACGATGGAGACGGGGACAAGCATGGTGAGAATGGCGCTTTGACTGTTGGCGAAGTAGAACCAGCCCAGAACACCGATGGATTTGTTGGCATAGGTGTGGGGGTCGGTACCTGTGACAGTGGAGAGCAGCTCCACCAGTAGAATCATTACAAGACACAGGAAAAAGGCGCCGGGGATTTTTGCGCGAAGCTCCGGCCATACCTGAAGAAATGTAATGAAACTCAGCGTGGTCAACGGCAATAAAAAGATGCGAACCAGATTGGTCAGGTCACGAAGGGGCTGCCCATAGCCGTATTGCAGGCAGGCGGCAATGTGGCCCAGCACCAGCAGGAGCAGGATGCCGCCTGTGATATAATAGGGGCGCTTGTGCGGTGCCATCAGAAAGCCGGTGCCGCAGGTGATCAGCAGCAGCAGCAGCCGCAGGGCCAGTGTCAGCGTGTTTTCACTGCCGCTGGCATTGAGCCAATAGGATAGCACGTCCAGTACAGGCTGAATGACGATCAGCGCCAGCAGCCATGTGACAGGAGAACGAAGGGTAGAATGAGTCATAAATACCTCTCAAAATAAAGGGTGAATATACATCCATTATAAACGGGAAGGAATGGGATATCAACTGCTTTCTATCCTGTAATACAGATGAAAGGAAAAACTGCAAAGAATGCGGTACTAAGGTCACATTCTGTAGCTATGAAATCATCAATTTGTATACGCACCTGGAAGTAAGTACATAAAATGTTTTCTCAAAACAGAAATAAGAAGATGCATCAGGTGGGATATCCGAAATATATGTGACAAGTCTTCTAAAAAATGTGAATAGGATTAGACAAGTTTGTGTCGAAATGGAACACAAGTAACAAAATGTAGGTTTCTGCTCGAATCTGTATGTTGACACATTTGGCAGTTTTTTAGATAATATGTATGCAGATTGTACAAAAACCCGTCGTTTTGGAGTCCAATCCACAAAACGGCGGGGGTTGTGTGAAAGGAGACACAAAATGTCAGACATCATTGGACTTCTTGGTATTTTGGTGGCGTTCTTTATCGTCATCTACTTTACCTACAAAGGGTTCCATCTGGCCTATGTGGTCATGGTCGCATGCCTTGTTGTGCTGGTCACCAACAATATGCCCCTGATCCAGACCTTCAATGAAACCATCATGCCGAAGGTAGGCGAGCAGGCAGCTACATTGCTTCCGCTGTATCTGTTCGGCGCAATTTTCGGAAAAATGTTTATCGACTCCGGTGCGGCCCATTCTCTGTCCCGGTTCCTGCTGGGACTTCTGGGCAAGGACGCAAAGCCTCAGACCAAACGGATCTTTGGATTTATCTGCGTGGTATTCATGAACATGGTGTTCAACTATGTAGGCGTTGACCCCTTCGCATCCCTGTTTACCATGATCGGCATCGCCACCGGCATTATGTATGAGGCGGATATTCCCAGAAAGTACATGCCTGTGATGCTGGTGCTTGGCTCCTCCATGGGCAACGTGGTGCCCGGCTCTCTGGCCGCCCCCAACATTCTCTGTCAGAACATCCTCAAGGACTTCGGCGTTACCTCGTGGTCCAGCACCATTGTTGGCTTTATTTATGTACTGTTTGTACTGGCCGCCTCTACCTTCTACATCAATAAGCGCATGGGCAAGGATGTGAAGAACGGCGCAAAGTTTGAGTATGGCCCGCTGGAGCCTGCAGTGGTAGATGAAAGCCACCTGCCTCCGGTGATCCTGACCATTATCCCTCTGATCGTCATTCCTGTCAGCTATTCCCTGTGGCTCTCTCAGGCTGCATGGATGAGCATGGCTGTGGGCTGCATTGCCGGCATCATCTGCTATGGCGTGTACATCCCCAAGAAGGACGGTGTCAGCCGTGTAATGACCGTTGTGGACAGCATGAATGACGGTGTTACCATTGCCGGCGTTCCTGCCATTATCCTGCTGAACTTCACTCTGGGCTATGCCATTGAGGCGGCGCCTTCCTTTGAGACCATCAGCAACTTCTTCGTTAATATGCCCGGCCCCTCGCTGATCGCCCTGTCCATTATGGCCATCATGCTTCTGGGTGCCGCAGCTTCTGCCTCCGGTATGATCATTGCCGCCATGGCTGCTGCCAGCACATTTATTCCTGTGCTTGGGGTCAATGCAACGAATGCCTTCCGGGCTCTGGTCATGTCCACCACGGTTCTCGATTCCCTGCCGTTTGCAGGTGCTATCGTGGCAATGATGAGCATTACCGGGATCAAGTATAAGGAGGGCTATCCTCCCATCGCTATGACTACCATGCTGTTTACCTTTATCGGAAACATTCTGGCAGTTCTGCTGATGACAGCCTTCCCCATGCTGCCCTAAGTAAACATAATACATACCCCCACCGCACGGCTACAGACCTGCGGCGGGGGTTTTCGTATGGAGCGGGCATATAAAAGGGGGTGCTGCAAAATCTCTTGCAGCACCCCAAAAGCGGTTATGGAATCAAATCAATCCCTGAATCAGGATAATGAGGATCAGCACCGGCAGAACAAACTGAAGATAGGGCTTGAGCCATTTTTTCAGCTTGATGCCTGCGCCGGTATTGGCTTCTTCAAAGTAGTTCTCTGCACCCCAGCCCCATTTGGTCACGCAGAACAGCAGGTAAATCAGAGAGCCAATGGGAAGCAGCAGGTTGCTGACAAGGAAATCTTCGCTGTCCAGTACATCCCGTGCCCCGATGATGTGGAGCTCGCTCCATACATTGTAGCCCAGGACGCAGGGCATGGAGGCAATGAGGATAATGACGCAGTTGATGATTGCGGCCTTCTTCCGATCCCATCCGAACATATCCATGCAGAAGGACATGATGTTCTCGAACACCGCAATGACGGTGGAAAAGCTGGCGAAGGTCATGAACAGGAAGAACAGTGCACCCCATACACGGCCACCTGCCATATTGACAAAGACGTTGGGCAGTGTGATGAAAATCAGGCTGGGGCCTGCACCGGCCTCTACCCCATAGCTGAAGCAGGCGGGGAAGATGATAAGGCCGCTGAGTACTGCAACAAAGGTGTCCAGTGCACAGATGCGAACGCCCTCGCTGGTGAGGGTGTGATCCTTGCTCATATAGCTGCCGAAGATCTCCATCGCAGCAACACCCAAACTCAGGGTGAAGAAGGACTGGTTCATGGCGGCGGCGACTACGCTGCCCCAGCCGTTTTCTTTTACGGCGTCCAGATTGGGTACCAGATAGAATTTCAGACCCTCGGCGGCGCCGGAGAGCGTCAGGGAGTGGATGGCCAGCACCACGATCAGTACCAGCAGTGCACACATCATGTACTTGCTGATTTTCTCAAGGCCATTTTGAAGCCCCTTGCTGCAAACAAGGAAGCCTGCAATGACGGTGATTATCATAAAGACTGCCATTTCCGTAGGATTCGACAGCATGGTGCCAAATACACTCTCGGCAGAGGCAGAGTCCATGCCGCCGTGGAAGGTGCCGGTGGCAAACTTTACAAAGTAGTCCAGCATCCAGCCGGAAACGGTGGTATAGTACATCATCAGCAAATAGCAGCCGAGAATTGCGAACCAACCGTGGATATGCCATTTGGACTTGGGCTTTTCCAGCGCCCGATAGGCCAGCACTGCGCTCTTGCGGCTGGCACGGCCAACGGCCAGCTCCATGGTCAAGACCGGAAGACCCATGAGTACCAGAAAAATCAGATACAGCAGCACAAACAGACCGCCGCCATTTTGCCCGACCACATAGGGGAAACGCCAGACATTACCGATGCCAATGGCGCATCCGGCAGATACCAGCAGGAACCCCAGCCGGGACTGGAAAGATTCTCGTTTCATGTATAAGCTCCTTACATTCAAAAGTATTTATAATTTTACTTGGAAATGAATTGGTTGACAACCGGATTTTTTACATGATAGAATAAGTAAAACTTATGATAAGGCTGGGTGACCCGAGAAAATGAATACCAATCAGCTGAAGTATTTTGTGGCTGCGGCAGAGAATCAGAGCTTTACCAAGGCGGCGGAGCAGCATTACGTCTCCCAGACGGCTGTGACCCAGCAGATCCGGCTTCTGGAGGAAACGCTTGGCTGCCGCCTGTTTGACCGGACTACCCGTCCAGTGACGCTAACCACGGCGGGACGTGCGTTTTTGATTGAAGCAAAGGCAATTTTGGAACGGATGAGCCGTGCCATCAATCGGGTGCATGATGCGTCCACCGGACTCATTGGCACTCTTCGTGTGGGGTATGTTAGAGGGTATGAACGCAGTGATCTGTCGGTGCTTATGCGTGGATTCCATGAGACCCACAGCAATGTGCTCATCACCTTTTACCGCTGCTCCACCGATGTACTGGCAGCGGGGCTGCTCAGTAACGAATATGATATTATTTTTACATGGGACAGTACCAATTTGAAGCAGAACCCGGATATTGAATATTTGACGGTAGAGCGGGCACGGTTGGTGGTGGCCCTGTACGCCCGGCATCCCTTCGCACAGCGAACTGCGCTGCGCAGGACAGAACTCCGGGGAGAAAACATTCTCTACATGTCGCCTTCCGCCGCCAATGACTCCTATGGTGACGCTTTCTTTATGGAGCTCTATAAGGGTGCGGGCTACAAGCCCAATATTCTGTTTCGGTCCTCGGATACGGAGAGCGTGCTGATGATGGTTGCATCGGAAGAGGGGGTCTCTATTCTGCCGGACTACTGCACCTACAAGCTTTACAATGCAGATAATTTGGTGTTTGTTCCGCTGATTGGAGCGGGAGAGCAGGAAGAAATCATTGCCGCATGGCGAAGAGATCAAAAGAACCCTGCACTTCAGCAGTTTTTAATGACCCTGCGGGAGACAGACATTCTCAGCAGGGAATGACCCGGGCCACATTAGAGAGATTGACGGCATTTTTGCACGATGCTATAATTGGAAATATTTCAGGCAATACCGAACAATTACATCTGCGGGCTTTGGCAGTTCTTTTTCTCTACAAATTTGTGACGTAAAATTCCCCGCCAGATCTCTCCGCTGAATTATGCGGTATTGCCTTTATGGAGGAATATGGGATGGAGAAGCATTATCTGGAAGCGTACTATGAGCAGTACGATGAAGATGGACGCCTCAGCAGGAGCCGCCGGGGGGAGCTGGAGTATCTGACCACCATGGGCTATATCCAAGCATACTTGCAGCCCGGACAGAGGGTGCTGGAGGTAGGAGCCGGAACGGGACGGTATTCGCTGGCTCTTGCGGCCCTGGGAGCAGAGGTGACGGCGATAGAGCCGGTGATGCGTAATCTGGAGATCCTTCGCAGCAAGATCAGTCCGGCGCACCCGCTGACGGCGCTGGCGGGCAGTGCGGAGAACCTCTCCATGCTGGAGGGCGAGCAGTTTGATATGACCCTGCTGCTGGGGCCCATGTATCACCTTGGAACGAAGGAAGAGAGAATGCAGGCGATGGCGGAAGCGGTGCGGGTCACAAAGCCCGGCGGGATCATCATGACGGCCTACTGCATTGCCGATGGCTCTATTTTGAAGTATGCCTTTGGACAGCAGCATGTGGCGGAGCTGATTGGGCGCGGCGTGCTGGAGGCTCGGGGCTTTACGTTCCGCAATCAGCCGGAGGATATCTTTGTGCTGCTGCGGAAGACGGAGATCGATCAGATGATGCAGGGCTTTCCTGTAGAACGGATGCACTATGTGGCCACAGACGGGCCGGGATATCTGATGCAGGATATGCTGGAGCGTCTGACCGAGGAGGAATTCCAGCTGTATCTGGCCTATCATCTTACAGTCTGTGAAAATGCAGATCTGGTTGGCGCAACGGGCCACAGCCTTGATGTGGTGCGGAAAATACAGTCCTGAACCATGGCGCACAGCGTTGTTTCCGCTGTGCGCCTTTCTTTTTTTCGTTTTTCACATGTGGGAGATATTGTGGAGGATGGGGCAAAAATTGCGGAAGTGAGATGGGTATATTCTGTAGCAAACCGGCAAAATCAGAACGGAAAACTGGTGAAATAGATATTGCGACCGTGCAATATCTTTCTTATAATGGGATTGTATGACAAAATCATTAAGAAGGAGGAACCCGCAATGATGATTCCCGAAAAGTATGAGATCTTTTACCCCGGCGTCTATACCCCGGAGGAACAGGCCGCCATTGACCGGCTGCTGTCCGGGGATATGGGCGGACCTCCCGGCGGTCCTGGCGGTCCCGGCGGACCACCCATGATGAAGGAGCAGGTGTACCAGAAGGAGAAGCTCAGCGAGGTGGTCATGCGGATGCATGCAGAGTGCATCATTCCAGATAACCCCCTGTATAACGACCCAGCCTATGCCAAGGAAACATGGTATGGGGCGCTTCCCATCATTCCTGGCTATGTAGAGGCACTGGCTATGGCGATGCTGCCCAGGGAATTGGGGAATATGTGCATGCCGGACCGGCAGATGGTGGGCGATGCCTACGACCATGAGGTTCAGTATTTTGTACCCATTGTGGCAGGGGATCGGCTCACCAATCGCCCAGGGCCTGCGGAGCTGAAGGATGTGACGCCGAAGGAGGGCAGCATCGTAAGGTGCTTTATCCTGATCGCCCAAGCGGATATCATCAATCAGCGGGGAGAAACGGTAGGCCGCTCCATTACCCGTTTTCCAAACTTCCGGTGCCGGTTAAAGCCCGGCATGGAGCCGGATCAGTTTATCCATCCCTTTAACCGATATATGCATCCGGCGCACCACTATACCGACAGTGACTACGACCATCTGGCCTACCTATGGGCCCATGAGAAGATCCGCGGCAGGGAGCCCCTCTATTGGGACGATGTTTCGGTGGGGGACTATACATGGACCACGGCAGAGCCACCCTTTACCCAGATGGATATGATCCGTATGTATGGGCAGGAGCTTATCGGATGCGAATCCGTAAAGGGGCAGGTACTCAGCGGACATATCCGGGGGCAGAAGAACGAATACGGCGTCTATGAAAACATCATCAGCCACTATAAGCCGGGCCGCAGTCCCTTCTACAATTATACTGGACGGGATTTCTGCGTGCGCAATGTGACCAACTGGGCCGGGGATCAGGGCTTTATTACGCGGATCAACTGGCGTATGGTCAATGACTATGAGCCAGAGCTGCAGGCCAATCCCTTCCCGGAGGGGTTCTATCGGGAGAGCTATCTCCTGAAGGTGCCGGAACTGCGGGAAAAAGGCGCTTTTATCAACACCCACGGCATGGCTCCGGACTGTGCCATTACCCGCGGATACGTCTATGACAAATATGAAAAGGACGGCGCATACTATGTAGAGCTTGCTCTCTGGTGCGAGGATCTGGATGGGAACTACCACACCGAATGCGGCATTACGCTGCGGCTGCCCAAGCGGTAAAAGTTTTACGGCATAAGCGAATATGGAAGAAGGAGCGTGTTACCATGAAAAAGCGTTTATCTGTATTGTTGTTGGTTTTGGCAATGCTGATGAGCCTTCTGGCAGGCTGTTCCAGCGGCGAAACCTCGCAGCCATCGCCCCCCAGCGACACGACCTCGGATATTCAATCTCAGCAGGAGGTATCCCAGCAGCCTACGGCAGAGGCTCCGGCGGTACTGGAGGCATCCCAGCCGGATGAAAGTGTGGCCGAAGAGGCCAGCGCACCCGAAGAAACGGCGGCCATGCCAGAAGACTATGCGCTGCCGCTTTATACCCCTGCGGTGGAGATTTCCGTATTCTATCCAATCCGTTCCGGCAACAACCCCTCAAAGACCGATGAGCGGGCTGTATTCTGGCAGCGGCTCCAGGAGCGGCTGGGCTATGAGATCACCTGGACAGAGCCCTATCAGTCCGCGGCTTCGGAGCAATTCAACCTGGTGATCGCGGCAGGGGACTTCCCGCATATCGTATTTGAATCGCTGATCGCCATGAGCGGCTCTGCCTATACCGGCGGGTATGATCTGGCGGTGGACGAAGACGTTTATATGGATCTGACGCCGTATTTAGAGGACTATGCGCCCCATTACAATTATCTGCTTCAGGATCCTGGCATTTATAATGATATTGTCACGGAGCAAGGACGGATCGTGCCCTTTGCCACCATCAATTCGGAACCGGCCAAAACAGGCATGGGCCCGGTGATCAACAAGGAATACTGGGAAGCCACGGGGCTGGATCTGCCTATAACGGTGGAAGAACTCCATCAGGTGGCCCTTGCCATGAAGGAAGACGGTGTGGAAGCGCCCCTGAACGTCAGCGCGGAGGGCAGCATTGTGGAGGGACTTGTGGCGCAGGCCATGGGCGCATCCTTTACCGGGACGCCCATCATTGACAACGCCACAGGGAAACTGATCCTGGATGTTACCACCGATGAGACTAGAAGCTATATTGAACTGTTCCGGAAGTGGTATCAGGAGGGGATTCTGTATTCCGACTTTACTTCCATCACGGAGCTGGATTTTACACCCTTTAACAATGGCACCGTGGGGACCGGATCCGGCATGGGATTTATGCTGGACAGCTACTATGACATGTACGGTGTGTACCAGCAGCCGCTGCCGATTCTCCATGGAGAGGGGCTCCAGGAAAAGCAGGTGCTGCTGAAAACATGGCCCGCATCCCTGGTCAGCTCTATGCCCGGCATTGCGCTGACGACTGCCTGTGAAAGCGATGACCTGGTAGAGCCGTGTATGCGTATGTGTGATTTCTTCTACTCTGAAGCGGGATATCTGGTCTGTAACTACGGCTGGGAAGAAGGGGAGACCTACGAGATCGTAGACGGTAAGCCCATACCCAATGACTTTTTCAATGAGCGGGACCCGGATATTCAGGTGACCAATAAGACCCTCTATACCTCCGACAGTGATTTTGGCTATGTCTATCCCAACTTCAATTTTGATATCGGAAGCGAAACCATGATGGAAGCGGCAGATCTTTGGACTCTGCCGGAGGATCAGCCTGCGGCGCTCTATACCACACTCCCAGGGAATATGAAGCTCAACGCGGAGGAAACGACCCGGATTGCAACCCATCTTACAGATCTTCAGACCTATGTGGAGAGCAGTGTGCTCCTGTGGATGACCGGCCAGACGGAGCTCAATGACAGCACATGGGATGAGTTCGTCAGCAAGTGCCAGAGTATGCAGCTGGACGAGATCTTGGAAGTGTATACCGGCGCCTATGAGCGGTATACCGCCCAATAATACATATCATAAAGACCCAGCAGGCAGCTGCCTGCTGGGTCTTTGCATCTTTGCGGAAGGCGTATTATTGAAGAGACAGGGCTTTCCTAATTTCCTCAGCGACCCGGGCGAATTCGGGGATCCCCAGAGTTTCGCCACGGACATTTTCCGGGAGCCCTGCGGCGGTAAGGCATGCGATGATTTGGGCTTTGGAGAGTGTGCCAAAGCCAGAGGACAAGCCATTTACCAGCGTTTTGCGCCGCTGGGCAAAGCTGGCCCGAACGGTGCGGAAAAAGAGCTTTTCATCCGCAATGGGGCAGGGCGGCGCCTTCCGGCAGGGAAGCGTAATCACCGCAGAAGTGACCTTGGGCTGGGGAATAAAGCAGGAGGGAGGAACATCGAACAGAATCTCCGGTTGGGCATAATACTGACAGAAGAGGGAAAACGCACTGTAGTCCTTGCTTCCGGGTTGGGCACAGATTCGCTGGGCCACTTCCTTCTGCACCATGACGGTGATGGATTCAAAGCATTTTGATTCCAGCAGGGCAGAGAGCACCGGAGAAGTGATATAGTATGGAAGATTGGCGCAGGCCATGGGACGGAGTCCCTGAAAGTGCTCCTGCACCAGTGCTGGGATATCTGCTTTCAGGATATCGCCAAAGATCAGCGTAAAATTGTCGGTATCCGCCATGGTTTCGGCCAGTACAGGGGCAAGGGAGGTGTCCACTTCCACAGAAACAACCTTGTCTGCATTTTCACAGAGCGCCTGCGTCAAGGGGCCGATCCCGGGGCCGACTTCCAGTACGCCGCAGGTTTTGTCAATCCCCGCACCATCGGCGATTTCACGGGGTACCCAGCTCTGGGTCAGAAAGTTCTGCCCCTTGGACTTGGAAAAGTGAAACCCATGCTTTTGCAGCAGGGGCTTAATCACGTTGATATCGCAGAGATTCATGAAAAACCAGCTTTCTGCCGGTTTCCCGGCGGGTAATTGAAAATGATCCGATCATTTCTTTTATTATATTGGAAATCAAAGTTGAATGCAAGGCGGCAAAAAGGAAAAGCGAAGAAGTTTTTAAGAATCTTTGAATTGCGTCACAAACCCCTTGACGAAATAACATTGTTATGGTACATTGTTACACGAGGTGAGACTATGGAAGAAAATCTGATAACAAAGAAGGAACTGCTGGAGATCACAGGAATCTCCTACGGGGCGCTCTACCGCTGGAAGCGGATGAAGCTGCTGCCGGATGATTGGTTCATCCATCGCTCCACCTTTACCGGTCACGAGACGTTTTTCCCAAGAGATAAGGTGCTGGCCCGGGTGGAGGAGATCCAGAGACTCAAAGAAACCATGAGTCTGGACGAAATCGCCCAGCGGTTCCGGCCCGGTCCGCCGGGCGAGGTTTCCATGACTGCGGCGGAGGTGGCCGGTGTGGGAATTTCCGTTCCGCCGGTGATCAATCAATATCTTGGAATCTCCGGAAAGGACGGAGCATTTGGCTATTCGGAGCTGCTGGAGCTGTATACCTTCTCCGGGCTTTTGATGCAGGGCAGCCTCAGCCGGGAAGAGGCCTATAGTGCCTGTCAGGCCGTTGCAGCGGCATCGCCGGAGATCTCTGAGCCAGTGGTCTATGTACTGAGAAAGTACGGTGTTCCCTTTTGTATCACAGCAGGTGAAATGCAGAAAATACAATTTGACGGCAGTGCGGTGCTGGCAGCCACCATATCCGTGGCAGTGCAGCGGCAGAAGCTGGATGCACTGCTCACCGAGAAAGGAATGATTTCATGAATCGCGAAGAATTTGAAGAGAAGCTCCGGGGGCTCAACAGCCAGCTGGATGAGATGAACGGGAAATTGGATGATGCCAGAGAGCAGCGCAATGGACTCCTGCGGGAGCGCTTTGACCTGAAGGAGCAGCGACGGTATCTCCGGGGACAGCTGCGGGAGGCCAAGGAAGCCGGAAATACGGATCGTGCGGAGCGGCTGGAAGCACGTCTGGATGAGCTTCAGCAGCAGCTCGATGGAATCGATGCGCACATTGAGGAGATCGAGACGGTGATCGAGTCTACCAATGACAGCGTAGATGCCATGCAGGATTCCATTGAGGAAGCCCGCTCTGAATTGGAAGACCAGCAGGAGGCCAAGGCTGCGGCTGAGCCGGAAGATGTGACCGGGGAAGCCGTAAGCGATAAGTGGGAAAAAGCCATGGAGGGCTTTAATACCATGCTCCAGAAGGGGCTTCAAAAGGTTGCCGATACACTGGAAAACGTGGATTTTGAAACGCTGGGACAGGACGTTTCCAGCGCTGTCAATAAGGCCGCTAAGACTGTGGGCAATGCGGCTACAGAGGCAGCCAGAGGCGTAGAAAACGTATGGAATGAGGCCAAGGATAATCGCCAGAAGCCCGGCGGCATCGGGGACTACCGAATCTCCGGCAGCGGTGTGCTGGATGGCGGCTGTTATAACCGGATTTCCTGCACAGGCTCCTGCAAGGTGTCCAGTGATATCGTATGCCGTGAAATCACAACCAGCGGCAGCTTCCGGGCCTGCGGCAATGTGGATTGCAGCGGAGAGATCCGTTCCAGCGGCAGCTTCCACTGTGATGGCAACGTAGAGGCAGGGGCGTTTTCCGGCAGCGGCTCCACCAGAATCATGGGGAACATGAAGACCGGCCTTCTGAATATTCCAGGCAGCATGCGGGTAGGCGGAGGGGTTTCCGCCGGCGAGCTGCGGGTCAGCGGCAGCTTGAAGGCCGGAGGAGACTGCGAGGCGGACACTTTTACGGCCAGCGGCAGCCTCAGCATTGGCGGCATGATCAACGCGGAGACGGTGAAGATCAAGCTCAGTCGTTCTCAGAGCACCGTTGGCTCCATTGGCGGTGCGCAGGTAACGGTGGAGCAGTCCGCTACTGCCGGGCTACTGTCCAGCATTCTTGCTCCCGGATATGGCACCCTTGCCTGCGACAGCATCGAGGGCGATCAGATCGACATTACCGGCGTCAAGGCGAATATGGTTCGGGGCGCAAAAGTCATGATTCGCAGTGGCTGCGTCATTGAAAAGGTGGAGTATTCCGAAACCTGCTCCATTGACGGTGACGCACAGGTCAAAGAGTGTGTGAAGATCTAAATTATCTCTGCGAAAGAAAAACGGTTATAGTAGATCCCTCTCCGGCATAGAGTACCGGGGAGGGATTTTTCTATGGATCAGGTTTTGATGCAGCTGGCTTTGAGTCGGGCTGGTTTTTCTTCGCTGGATGCGTTTTTAAGGGAAAAACGGCTGTCGGATGGTGTTGCGGAAGTGGCGCTGAGTCCCTATTTATATGGCTATGAACTGGTGCGAATCCAGAAAGGGGACAGCCTCAACACCATTGCGTCCCGGTATGGTACATCGATGCAGGCGATCCTTACTGCAAATCCGGGATTAGAGCCGGAGAATCTGACCATTGGCCGGATCCTTGTGATGCCGCTGGGGTTTCCGGTTGTGCCGGAGGATGTTCCCATGAGCTATGGGCTCATGGAGCTGGTTATTCGGGGGTTGGAGGCGAGATATCCGGCACTTCGGGAACGGGTACTGGGACGAACCGTCTATGGCCGAAGAATCATACAGCTGCGGATAGGGCAGGGGGAGCGCAGTGTGTATTATAATGCGGCGCACCATGCCAATGAATGGATCACCGCACCGCTGGTGCTGTCCTGCCTGGAACGGCTGCTGGAGGCGGCAAGCCGAGGGAAACAGATCATGGGCATAGAAGCACGGCAGCTGCTGGAAGATGCAACGCTGTATCTTGTCCCCATGGTCAACCCCGATGGTGTGGACCTTGTGACCGGTGCGGCGTCGCCGGAGCAGCAGTCGGCGGCAAGGAAAATCGCAGATGGATATCCGGAGATCCCGTTCCCATCGGGCTGGAAGGCCAATCTCTGCGGTGTTGATCTGAACCTGAACTATCCGGCCCGATGGGACGAGGCCCGGGAAATCAAAGCGGAGCTGGGGTTCATATCTCCTGCACCCAGAGACTATGTTGGCCCGGAACCCCTCAGCGAGCAGGAGAGCAGAGCGATGTTTGATTCTACAGAGACAATAGACCCGGCACTGACCATTGCATGGCATACGCAGGGCAAGGAAATCTACTGGAAGTTCCTTGATCTGGAGCCAGAGGGGGCTCGGGCGTTGGGCGAGCAGATGGCTATTGCCTCAGGGTATCGTTTGGAGGAGATTCCATACGCATCTTCCTTTGGGGGCTACAAGGATTGGTTCATTCAGGATTTCGACCAGCCGGGGTATACCATTGAAGCTGGGGAGGGGGAGAACCCGCTTCCGATATCCCAGCTGCCGGAGATGATCCGGGACAATCTGCCGATCTTCCTTCTGGGGCTCACAGGCGGTGCGGCGTCATCGGCGCTGCAAACGGCAGGGATGATATCACTGCCGGTGCGGTATGAGACGGAGGAGAAAGCGCTGGAGAACGATGGCCGGCCTGCCGGTCCGAAGCCGCTGCCCCCGGGGGATGGTGTGGAGATGGCGTGGGGATAATCGTAAAACGGCCTGCCCAATGAAGGGAAGGCCGTTTTACGTATCAGGCTGAGATTATTCTTTTTCCGGAGGATGCTCTGCCAAATTGCGGATCCATGCGGTCATGTTTGCTATGCCCTCTTCACTGAGCGGGAAAGTGTCCTGACCATCCATCTGACTTTTTTCATAGCACAGGGGACCATACCAGTATTCTGCCAGAATGGTCATTTCTTTGATGTCGGGGGTCATCTTAAAGCGGAGTCCCTGAAAGCTGCCCAGAAAGATATTATCGTTGTTAAAAGACATATAGTTGGGCACATAGAGGTCGGGGGCTTCGCCGCTGTCGATGGTAGGGGCATTATTTACTGTTTCCATGGGATCCTCCTTTACGGTACAATGGTAAGGCCCAGCAGCCGGGCCAAGTCGATGGCCTGCGTGGTGGTTACAGTGACATTTTTCAGCTTGTCTACAGTCCAGATGGCACCTTCAATGGTACTGCTGGAAAAGTCCAATCCAGACAGCTCCGCACCGGAAAAGTCGCAGCGAGTAAAATCACATCGGGCAACGGAGGCCTTTTGCAGCTTGCTCCGGGACAGGGAACCGCCGGACAGGTTGCAGTCTGTCAGAGCTGTGTTCCGGAGCTCACAGGCTACAAGTCCCATGTATTTCCCTTGGCAGTCCTGAAATTGACACTGAGACAGGGTACAGTCAGAGAAGGTTGTACCCATCATTCTGCATCCCAGAAACGTGACCTGACGGAGACCACAGCCGGAAAAAACACAGCCTGACAAATCACAGTCCCGGAAGATCACATGGTCAAAGCCGGTGGCCCCAAATCTGCTGTCCAGAAAGGTGCAGCCGTTCAGCTGGGAAGCCTTGAGATCAATGGAGTCAAGCCGCAGATCCTCTGCCTCCTCGCCGGATACAATGAGATCCCGCAGGTCATAGACCTCCTCTGAGGCTTCCACCAGCAGTTCACGAAGAGATTTTTTGGGATTTGACATGTTCATATGCCTCCGATATCATGGCGTCAAAAGCAGCGAGAAAGGCATCATTTTGCTCCTGCGTGCGCCGAGAAGGACCCTTGGTGCGGCCACCGGCCCGGCGCAGCTTGGCGGCTGCGGCCCGCTGGGCAAGAAGACCATCGATGTTGTCTGCGGTATAACGCATGCCATTTTGATCCATGACCCAAGCGCCCTTGGTCAGACACATAGCCGCAAGGCCGTAATCCTGCGTGATCACCAGATCGCCGGGGACGATTCGGGATACCAGCGCAAAATCAGCGCTGTCAGCGCCCTTATCCACTACAATGGTCTCTGCACCGCGGCGGGTCAGCTGGTGGGCGGTATCACAGATGAGAAAACTCTCTACGTGGCGGCGATATGTGATCTTCAGAGCAAGGTTGATCACTGGGCATGCATCGGCATCGATAAACAGCCGGAAGGGGGCAAACCGGGGCTTTCGGGGCTTCAAAGATTTTTCCACTGCCTTCTTATAGACAGCGCGGTGTGCGTCATCCATGGGATAGACCACGCGACTGGCACGCATACTGTCATCCCGGTTGCGCTTGAAGCTCACCCGCATCAGGTATTCTCCGTGCAGGGGGCATTTTGAGGTCCAGACCATGCGCCCGGGCTCGGGGAAGATGGGGTCGGTATTTTCTGTCACTGCGCCGCAGCAGGGACATTTTACCTGGATGATCCGGGGATCGGAGATCATATCCTCATAGCTTTCAAAGCGGGTATAGTTGGAGTAGCGGAGACAGTCCAGAAACGCCTGATCGCCATCGCCCTCAAAATACCTCAGATAGTCCGGGTATTCGGCAATGCCTTTGGAAATGTCAAGGTGCTCTGCCACGGCGGCAGTGTAGGCGGCGTCATTGAGACCGTCATGATAGCTGTCTGCAACTTCCAAGTGGAAAAAATCCACAGCAAAGCTCAAACCGCGTACCAGCGGACCCGGGTCGAACTGCTGGTTGAACATGATCTGGAGATTGTAGTATTTCTCGGTAAACGCCTCGCTGAGCCCGTAGAATCGAAGATTCTGGCGGAGAATGGGGATATCGTTGAAACCCCATGTGAGCAAAATTGGATCATCTCCGCAGAATGCCCGGAAGCGTTCCATGGCATCCTGAAACCGTTCGCCGTTTCGAACGTCCTGCTTGGTGATGCCGGTGAGCTTTGAGATGCGGGGAGATAGAACCTTATACTGCTGGAGACAGCAGGTGGCCTTAAACTGCTGGCCGTCTTCCAGACGGACTGCACCGATTTGAATGATTTCAAAGGGCAGCTCCGTACACAGCCGGATAGCAAGGGGAGAGTCCATGGAGAGCGGCTGATTCCATTCCATGTCCAGTACGATCATTGACAAGCTGATTCACTCATTTCTATTGTGGAAAGATGGACCTCGCACCGTGTAGGTCCCAAAGGACCGGTGCGGGAATACTCTGTTGATTGCGCAGGACAGACATGTGATCCTGCATTACTTGGGACGCTTATGGGGATTTTGCCGGTGTTTCGGCTTGGATCCTGCGGAGCTTCCGGATTTTTTCCCGGAAGCGGTTCTATTTCTGGGGGAAGTCTGACCGGCCTGCCGGCTGGTGGATTTTGCACCCTCGGCTTTTTTTCGGGGGCGGATGAGACATTCCGGCCCATAGCCAATGAGATCGGACCGCCCTGCCTTTATCAGTGCCTCATGAACCAGTTCATAGTTTCTTGGATTCCGATACTGGATCAGCGCCCGCTGCATGGCTTTTTCGTGGGGATTCGTAGCCACATAGACCGGTTCCATGGTCCGTGGGTCAAGCCCCGTATAGTACATGACCGTAGAAATCGTAGATGGGGTGGGATAGAAATCCGAGACCTGCTCCGGGTTCAGGTGATGAGCGTGGAGATACTCCGCCAGCGCCACGGCCTCCTGTAAAGTGGAACCCGGATGAGAGGACATGAGATAGGGAACCACAAACTGATGCATGCCTTCCTGCTGGTTGATACGGTTATATTTTTCAATAAAGCGCTCATAGACGGCATTTTTTGGCTTGCCCATGAGCTGTAAAACAGAATCGCAGATGTGCTCCGGCGCAACCTTCAACTGACCGGAAATGTGATATTTCACCAGCTCCCGGAAAAATCTGTCATCGTGATCTGCCAGCAGATAGTCAAAACGAATGCCGCTTCGGACAAATACCTTCTTGACCCCGGGCAGCGCCCGAAGCTCTCTGAGCAGAGAGAGGTAATCGCTGTGATCAGCGATCAGGTTTTTGCAGGGAGACGGAAACAGGCATTGCTTTGTGGGGCATACGCCTTTTGTCTTCTGCTTTTCACAGGCGGGCTGACGGAAGTTGGCAGTTGGGCCGCCAACATCGTGAATATATCCCTTAAAGTCGGGTTCCTGAATCAGCTGCTGGGCCTCCCGCAGCAGAGATTCGTGACTTCGTGCCTGAATGATCCGCCCCTGATGGAAGGTAAGGGCACAAAAGCTGCAACCGCCGAAACAGCCGCGGCAGCTGGAAAGGCTGAACTTGACCTCCTTGATGGCATCAATGCCGCCGTCCTTTTCATACATGGGATGGTAGTTTCGCATGTAGGGGAGGTCATAGGTATCATCCATCTCCTGAGTAGTCAGAGGCTCCTGAGGCGGATTCTGTACCACATAGGTCTTTTCATCATAGGGCTCTACCAGTGTTTTTGCCACATAGGGGTCTGTGTTGCAGTATTGCGTATAGAAGCTCTCTGCATAGTTTCGTCGATCGGCGGTGAGCTCCGCATAAGAGGGCAGCAGAATATAGTCATAAACGCTGTCTAAATCCTTTGCACGATAGACACTGCCTCGGATGAAGGTCAGGTCCTGAATGGAAAGACCGCTGTCCAGCGCCTCGGCCACCTCCACGATGCTTCGTTCACCCATGCCGTAGAGCAGAAGGTCAGCTTGAGAATCCAGCAGGATCGACCGCTTGAGCTTATCCGACCAATAGTCGTAATGAGCCAGCCGCCGAAGTGAAGCCTCAATACCGCCGATGATAATGGGAATATCCCGATAACTCTGACGGATCAGATTACAGTAGACGATGGTGGCATAGTCTGGCCGCAGCCCCATTTTGCCGCCCGGAGAAAAGTAGTCATAGCTCCTGCGCCGCTTTGCAACGGTGTAATGATTGACCATGGAGTCCATATTGCCGCCCATTACAAGGAAGCCCAGCCGGGGTGTGCCAAGCGCCTGAATGCTGGCCGGATCTTTCCAATTCGGCTGAGACAGGATGCCGACTCGGAAGCCGTGGGCTTCCAGAATACGGCTGATGATCGCGTGACCGAAGGTGGGATGATCCACATAGGCATCGCCGATGACATATACAAAGTCGCATTGATCCCAGCCGCGCGCATCCATGTCCGCCCGGGAAACCGGTAAGAATCCATCCATGTGCTATGCCTCCTTTACTTTTAACCTTTATACTATATCAGATGGCAGAGAAAAAGTCCATAAGCATAGCGGCGGAAAAAGAGGCTGAAAAGAAATAGAGGAAAGTTAAGAAAATGCTTGACAAATGAGAATGACGTGATATAATAAAACCCGTCAGTTGGGCAGTCAACTGGCAAGTGAATATGGGGGTATAGCTCAGCTGGGAGAGCGCTTGAATGGCATTCAAGAGGTCAGCGGTTCGATCCCGCTTATCTCCACCATGTGAAAGACCTGAAATCGTGAGATTTCGGGTCTTTTTGCGCGATATACAGAACTTTTTGATATGTAAATAACTGTTAATCTAACACAAAATCTAACATGAACCCTGAACACGCTGCTATCCAAGGATTTCATCCATTTTGATTGCCGCATCCCTTACACCGGAGGAAAGAATCTTTGCGTAAATATCCATTGTGGTGGATGCTTTTTCATGTCCAAGAAGTCCTTGCAGGTTTTTGGGCGGAACACCGGAGCTTGCAAGGAGTGTAGCGTTGGTTCTGCGGGTGCTGTGAAACGGAATCACAGATAATCCAGACTTTTGAATCACCTTTTGAAACCGCTTGGATATGTAGCCGGTGGAATAGCGCTTGCCATCCGGACGCTGAAACACATAGCCGGTATCCACATAGTTTGGAACGGTTTGCTTGTTATGCTCCTGCGTCTGTTTTAGCTGCTGTAAGTAGTTGTTCAGTACAGGGGAGATCGCAAGGACACGGTTGCTTTTGGGACTTTTTGTCTCATGCAGCTCACACTCTGTTTTGACCCGAACAATGGTGTTGCAGATATGCAGCTGACTGTGCTTCAAATCGACATTTTCCCATTTTAGGCCCATTATTTCAGAGCGCCGAAGTCCCAGACGGAAGCCCAGCTGAACCGCGGGCTCCACTGGATCACCTTTTGAAGCCTCAATCAGTGCGTTGGTTTCCTCTGCTGTGTATATTTTCCCCTCATAAGGCGTGGAGCGGGGAAGTTTGACGTGCTTGCAGGGGTTGAAATCCACTTCCCGGAATCGCAGTGCCTCTTTGAATACGCCGTTGAGCACCACCAGATGCTTTTTGATGCTGTCGGTTTTTAGCCCGGTTCCATCGGCGTATTTATCGTCTACGTATGACTGGATATCCTGGGGCATAATGTCCTTGAGCTTCTTCTTTTGCGGCTCGAAATAGGGGCGAATATGGTTCTCAAAATAGGACTGATAGGCTTCTATCGTATCAAGCCGCACGGAATCCTTCATGTGCTCCAGCCATTTCTCTATACGGGTGACAAACAGGTCATTGGAGAAAACGGCGTGCTTATCCCGGAGCATAGCAATCTCATTTTCCAGAATGACTTCTGCACGCATTTTGTTTCTGCGTTCTTCTGTTCTGGTATCACAGACGGCGCGAATATGGGTGGTTTTGGACTGCTGCCGTGGCTTGCCATTGGCATCCGGAATGCGAATGATCATATGCCAGATGTTATTTTTCATATAAAGACTGCCCGTAATGTTCAAGTATCAGACCTCCTTATCTGCGGGCTGTCCAACTGTTGCAGCCTGATTATAGCACTGCCGCGTCATATAATCAATGAGGCAGGGACGTGGAATCCGAATCAGGTGACCAACCCGAATGGATTGGATTACGCCTTGCTCCTTGACCAGAATGTAGGCGGTTTGACGGCTGATCCCCAGCGCTTTTGCAACGTTATCCAGACTCATTAGGTCGGGATAGGTGCTGAAAAGAGTGGCAAAATCAATGGGATTGGTTGAATTTTGTATTGTTTTCATAGAAACACGGTCCTTTCTGCATAAAGATCTCCCCCGCCTTGTGATCGAAAGCGGGTTTGATGAGACGTACATTTGCGATTCACATGCAATGCATGGAATTATATGGAATCTTGTATAACAAAAAACGCAGCTATCCCACTGACACACCAAATGTGTGCATTTAGGATAACTGCGCTAAAACATGGAAATCAAGTGAGATATAGCCGCCCCTTCCCAAGCTGGGCATCTGGCTAATCACCCGTTAAGCAAAAATCAATTCAATAAAGCAGTTCGGGCACGCATTGCTTTTGCGTATTGCCCTCGTTATCAAATTTCATGCTAATTGTATCATATTCAAATAATATCGTCAATATTGTATCAAAATAGTTACAAAATGTTCATAAAATACCCGTTATTTTACAGATGCGATTCTGTTGCGGTTGTTCATAACGCAAGGCTCCCCCACTAAAACGGTGAGGGTGCTTGCTATTTCTTTGCGGTTTATTTCAAAATCAACTCCAGAAGCCCGCCGATTGTCTCGAACAATTGAGACTCATAGGGATGTGATTGTTGAAGGGATTTATCAATCATGCGTTCTCGCTTTGCAGCAAGTTTTAATTCCATTTTCTGTTGATAGGAAGCCTCATTTTCTGCATCAGCCGGTTTGAGGAGAAAAGGCGTCAGCTGCTTGACGAATTTTTGATTCTCACTACAGGGAATTTTTCCGCAATTGTAAGAAATAATTGCGTCCCAGATGTTTCCGTCTAACACGCTGCATACGATTGTGGCGGAATCAATATTATCAAAGTCCTGATCACAAGGCGCATATGCTAAATTTCCGGTTGCACTGAGCATCATGTTACAAACAACCATGTGCTGATCTGGATAGGCCAGCTGATAGGTATCGGCGGCTTGACAGGCTGGCTTGCTATCCTTGGTAAATAGCTCAATCCGCTGCTTTGCAAGCTGCTGATAGCCTGCGGAACGATCCACTGCACCGGGCAGATGGACAGCTCTGCCCAGCTTTGTTGGATTGTTGCCGTTTTTGATATATGTGACATCTGCAAAACCGAACAGCTTGCTTTTGTACTCGTTATAGTGCTGGGCACAGAGGTTGTGGTTTTCATGGTATCTATCCAGGCTGACGCCAATATGAACGGTTCGCATTTTGTCGGCTTCTTGACCGCAAGCCTCACGGGACAGGTCCACATATTTCCCGTATTCCTTGACAAGCTCCATAAATCGCTCACTGTATATCAGTCCGTTGGTGAATAAATCGAAGCCCAGCTCCGGAATGCCCCGTGCATAGAGCTGATCCAGAATATAATCCATAGTATCCAGGGCTAGCGTTGGTTCTCCACCGGTGAAAAACAGCCTGCCAATCAGTTCTGTTTGATCCAGCAGTGCATCAATGTACTTATGGTCAATGTCGATGTTTTGGCTTTCTCCGCGCATACAATGCGGACAATGCATATTACAGCGGCGTGTGATCTCAATCGTGAGATGGTCGAATGTGATTTTTTGCATTAGTGCCTCCGTGTTCTCTTGATTCTTGCAGCAGCGGAAGCAAAGTCGATGATATTGCCGGTGTTGCTGCCGTTACAGTCCTGACGAATCTTGCTTAAATCAATCATATCTCGTACTCCTTTCTCAGAATCCGTACCGCTCCAGATATTCTGAAATGCGGGTGAGTGTTTTTTCAGATAATTTGGCCCTGTCTCGCTGCCAGTCGTGATAGCTGGTAGGGGAGAGGGCAATATTTTTGCAGAATTTTGTCACCGGAATGCCTAGTTCACTGGTGAATTGCTTGCATCGTTCTTTTACTGTCATGGAATCAACCTTTCTTATGATCATACGTGAATGTGTTTGGTGAAAAAATAACACAGCAAAAGCTGTGAATCTATGTGAACGCTCTGCGGAATGGGAAACACAGAGCGGAATTTTCATAAATACGCGGTAAATTGGAAATAAAAACCATATTTTACCGTTTGAGGGAGTTGAGCGTGAAATGATTTTCTTACTCTCTCTTCAGTGGGCAAAATTTGAGTTATTTTTGATGAAGTCTGCAAAGCCTTGCAATCAAAGCATTTTTTGATGGTGAAAATCGGGTTAAACTTTTAATTGCTAGATGGAACGCTGAAATGTGCGATCATTTTACCCGGCTATAGACTAAGTGAAATGCAGCGGCGTGAATAGCGGAAATGCGGCTATCCCTTTAATACTAAGAAATTTGAGTTATTTTGAGCGAACCCGCAAACCGTTGCGGTTACTGGATTTTTTAGGGGTCGAAAATGAGTTAAACTTTTAATTGTTAAACGGAACGTTAGTCTGCGAGTGAATTTGACACAAAAAGAGCAGTGAAAAAAGGCGTGGTTCCGTAAGAAAACATTTATGTGAGAGAATCGGCGTAGTTTAGGCTACGCCGGTTTTCTTTTCTTTTTGGGCTGCTTGGGATTGCTCCCTTGCTTCCTCAAAATCAAATGCACCAATGAAGTTATAGACAATCTCAATTTCTCTGACCTTAATGCGCGGCTCGTTCTCGTCCGGCGTGTAAACCTCGGAGATATAAATTTTATCCACAAACTCCCGGAGAATGGAAGCGTCAAGCTGCTGCATATCGGTGTACTTTCTGACCGCTGCAATGAACTGCCTGACGTTGACTTTCTGCTTCTCCTGTTCCTTGACTTCCTGCCGCAGATGTTCGACAAGATTTGTAAGGTTGGTCTGTTCCAGCTCATAGTCACGGGACAGTTTGATGAAACGCTCGTCGGAGAGCTTGCCGGAAATGTTATCCTCATACAGTCGCTTGATGATAACATCCAGCTCGGCAATCCGCTTTTGCGATTGCGCCAGAGTATCTTTCTTTTGTGCCAGCTCCTTGTCCCGTTCCCGCAGGCTTTGATCTGCGGCCCGCTGCACAAAGTCGTCCTCATACTGCGTCACATACTGAATGGCTTCCCGCAGGTTTCGCAGCACGATTTCTTCAAGGACAACGCGCCGGATAGAATGGGTCGAACATAAAGTGCGGTCTTTACGGTAAGTTGAGCAAAGGTAATATTCCTGTTCAGGTTTGAAGTGATTGGCTCTGCACAAGTACATCTTTCCGCCGCAATCCGCACAGAACAGCAGGCCGGAGAACATACCCATGTCGCCCATCTTAGTGGGACGGCGGCGGCCTTGTCGGATTTTCTGGACGATCAGAAACACGCTTTCCTCAATAATAGGTTCCTGTGTGTTCTCAAAGATCACCCAATCCGCCGGATCATTCCACAATACTTTCTTGCTCTTGAACGATTGCTTAGAAGTTTTGAAGTTGACCGTATGGCCCAAATAGTCAAGGCGTTCCAAAATATGCACTACCGTCTTTGTTGCCCATTTATAAGGGTCAGTTGGCCGTTTAGATGTTGTCGGCAAGTCGTTTTCGTAGCAGTAAGCAACAGGCGAAAGAACTTTATTTTCTTGGAGCCATTTTGCAATTTGCGTCGGCCCCATGCCGTCCATGCACAGTGCAAAAATCTTCTGGACAACGGCGGCAGCTTCTTCATCCACGATCCACCGCTTCTTGTTCTCCGGGTCTTTCTTGTACCCATAAGGCGGGATAGTGGTGAGGTGTTCGCCGGAGCGTCCTTTGGATTGCCACGTTGCCCGGATTTTCTTGCTGGTGTCCTTGGCGTACATTTCATTGAATACGTTGCGGATGGCGGTAAACTCGCTGTCCCCGCGCACACTGTCCACACCGTCATTGACGGCAATAAAGTGGACGCCGTACTCTGGAAACAGCATTTCCGTATACATTCCGACTTGCAGATAGTTACGCCCGAACCGGCTCATATCCTTAACGACAACGCGCTTGATCTTGCCCGCCTTGATGTCGGCAAGCATCCGCTGGAATCCGGGCCGGTTGAAGTTGGTTCCCGAATATCCGTCGTCCTCGTCGTAGTGGCGGATGGCGGTATAGCCGTGATCCCGGCAATACTTTTCCAAAATCCGCTTCTGATTGCTGATACTGTTGCTCTCGCCGTCCAGCTTATCTTCTTGGGAAAGACGCTCATAGCAGGCGGTAATGCCCTCGGCTTCCTCCTGCGGCTGGCTGTGGACATAGAATTGCAGCACCGTGTTTTGGATGGCCGTCTTGGTTTCCTCGCTCAACGGCGCGTCGTTGGATACGCGCTGAAAGGAAGTGACTGGCTGTTGGTACATTTGATTGTCAAGGTTCAAAGTAGTATCGTTATTCCGTGTCGCACGGGAGTTCCGTGCAATCACCATTTCCGGCTGTTTGCTCATAAGTTCCTCCTATTCCGCAGCCGGAAAACGAGGCATGATACAAATATATTATACCATATCATGCCCCGTTCGTCTGCTCGTAGGAAATGAAAAAATCTTTAATTTTTAAGTCGCTGCCTTGCTCAAATCGTTTTGGAGCAGCCGACGGATTTTCTTGACTGCGGTTTCTTTCGCGCCGTCTTTGACGGTCGCTTTCACAATATATCGAACGCCTCCGATCTCGTACTGACGTACAACGGGGGCGGTCTGGTTCTGACTTGTTACTGTACTCATACAGTAATCCCCCTTTCGCTTACATTGGTGTAAAACGAAATGGGCAGTACGGACGGCTGCTGGCACAGCTCCACGGGAATCTCACCCCGGCCCATGCTGATGGGTGCGCCGCGCAATGCTTTGAGGGCGTTCAACGCGGGAGTATCATTGTCCTGCCTGTACGTCGTCGCCCACAAGTTGCCACACTTGTTTTACAGCCCAGTTTGATCGCTCCGCTTTTTCCTATGGAAAAGCCTCATGGCGCACCTGCCGCACGGCTCGGCACAGACAGAATGTGTCCGTTTGCCCTATGATGCGCCGCTATATACGGGCATATTTTTCAAAGAACTGTGACGCCACAGACCTTTTGCTGGCGGGGAAAGGGTAAGCCGCTGCATCCAGCCGGGCGATTATCGTTAAACCTTAACGATAGCTTGGATCAACCTGATTTCTAAGCACCGCTTCATGTACTCGTCCACGCATAAATGAGGATAGCCGTCCTCGTCATAGAGCGTCCGGGTACACAGACAATTCATGTAATTGTCATAGTACCGAAGCAACCGTTCTACGGCTTGGGGATCGCCTGCACGGGCGGACACATACACTGAAAGGGGCAAAGGCTCTTTGCCTTTGTAGGCAGGTTCTTTCATCCGCGTCAACCTCCTTCCGGCATGAGCGCCATCAATTTTACACGCAACTCTTTCAGTGTCTTTGTCCTGTGGCGCTGGACGGCGCTGCGGGACATCCCTGTGAGGCTGGCGATCTCGCCATCTGCCATATCCAGTACGCAGTACAGGATCAAAATACTTTGTTCCTGTTGCGGCAGGTTGGCAAAAGCGTCGGCCACAAGCTCGTTGTCGATATGTAAATCGTACCCATGAGAGCTAAACACAAAGCTGTCGCTGGGATAGCGGTCTACGGTGCAGAGCTTGTCCAACTCATGCTGCGGCAGGTCGCTGAACATCGTTTCACGATCTCTTTGACGCTTCATATTCCGCAGATAAGCCCGTGCCTCATTCTTCAACACTTTTTTGCAAAAGGCATCGAACTGGCCTTGTCCATAGTCGCGGGGGATAGCTTCCATCATTTTCACCCCCTTTCTGTTGGGGGATTGGGTGGTTCTCTCCCTTTCCGCTACTACTAATCCTGCGATACCCTTTGCTGCCCGCTGAACGCCTCCTTTTTGGACTTTTTTTGGAAAAACTTCCAGAGCAAATATGAAACCGCAGGAAACGACAAAATTCGCCCGGCAGGTCGTAGACCCACCGGGCGAATATGAAAGTGTTATGATGTTTTCTTACATAGTATAGTTCATACTGCTGGCCGGAGCTGACCCCTGTTGGGTACAGGCTTTTTTTAATAAGCTATGCTTTTGAAAAACAGGACATATCAGCATGGCGGCTCCCTCCGTGGGCCGCCGATCCTGCGCCGGGCAAAGGAAAGCGGCGGCCTTGATTTCTCAAAACCGCCGCTGGGATTTGTAAAGTGAGCGCACGAAAGTAACCTGCCCGGCAACGGTTTTTTTCTTTCCCCGTTGGGCGGGGCAGGCTGTTGTCGCTTATTGAGATAAAAAAGGAGCCGATAACCACAAGGGGATCAGACCTTGTGTGTTATTGGCTCTGCGTCTGTGCGTCTGGCTCTTTGATAACAGATATATTCAGTTGTCGTGCGGAGATCAATGTTTCATGCTTGCATTTGGGACAGTACAATGGGAAGTTTTCAAGAACTGTATCTTCTCGTATTCGTACCCTTGTTTTAGAGCCGCAGACTGGACACAATATCCATTTCTGTATCATTACTTTGCACCTTTTTGCAATGAATAAATAGCGTTCTATAATTCTTGATATAAGTGCTGACCTTTTTTGTCCACCCACGCCACCATTGTTAAAAGCAGCAATAGAATAATTGCACAGGCAAGCCAACTCCCCATAAACAAGGCGCTTGGGAAAAATCTCAACAGCAGATATGCCGTTCCACAGGTAACTACAACTCCGATCAAGGCCGTCAAAATTGCTGGTAGACTTTGCTTGATAATATGGGTGACATTCTCCCATTCAAAATTTGGGAAAATGAGATTTAAGATGTAGCCTATCATTCCGATCAGCACCGAACATAGCAAAGGAAAAGCACACCCCAGCATAGCTTTAGGGAAAGACCATTGCAAATACAATGCCATAATGGTATTCAAAACAAAAATGGTCGGTACAGACATTGAGAGATGGTGTAGCAGCTTTACTCGAAAGAGGCACTTTGCCGCAATGGGTAAGGATTTCAGTATTTCAATCTGTTTTCCCTCGATGGAAATGCTGACATAGGTTGTGCAGGATATTGTTGTCAAGATAGAAAAAGCATATATGAACAGCACATCATAATCAGCAAAAGGCACCTGAAAATATTCGGCCAACTGATAAATGTATGGCGTGATCTTATCCGACATTAAAACAACCAGCAGAACAAAGACCGCAGCAAAAAGCAATCCGCAGGCAGTATTGGTTAGATATACTGGAAGCGAAAAATAACGTGTGCGCTCTCTTTCTAAAAGAGCAGATACCGGGCTGTGCTGTTTCGTGGTTTGTTTGTTCCAATCGACGGGCTGACTTTTTGAGCCTTGTATCGCGTCATTGCTATACCAGTTACGAAATATTTTGATTAGACCATAGAGCAGAGTAACGCCTATCAGGAATACCCCACCGAAGTATATGCCTATCAACAGATAGTCCCCGTTAAGCAATCGGTGAATATACTGGCCTGCATAAAGTGTAAAAGTCGAGGTAGAAATAACATCCCCAAAATTTCCAGCAGCTATATCTGGGAATTTGCAGAACATGAAGATCATAAACGCAAACAAAATCAGGATAGCCGCCGCTGCCTTTAGTCGGGCAATACGAGCAGAGGAATTTTTCAAGATGCGGTAAATCTGTGTTCCGAACATTGTTCCCAAAAGGCCGGGAATGACAGGAAAGAGAATTGTTATTCCAAGCACAATTAGATAAAACGGAAATCCCATACCTGCGGTTAGGCCAAACAGCACCATCATAGGAAGCAGCAGCACCACAGTAAGAGCGACTTCTACCATAAACAGGACAGTCAATTTGGAGAGTATCAATGTACGCAGCGGAATTGGAAGTGCAAGCACACTGTCAATATTAGTATCACTAAGGAGCAGACCACTTCCCCAAAAAATACTAATCGCAATATTAAGGATCACGCAGATCAGAACCATAGGAACAACAAGTTCTGTCACTACTTCCTCCAACGACCACGCAATAGAATAAATGATTTTCAAGGAGTAAATCAGGTATGCAAGCAATCCCATTAGGATCATGGCTATAAGCATATACAAAGTGATCGTTTTTGTGCGGTTCTTTGTATCTGCATATCGAAGCTGATTGGCATGAGATAGCTGCAAAAGATTATTCCTTAGTAGGGGTAACAGAAATTTCATCGCCATTCATCTCCATAAATACTTCTTCCAAACCCTTTGTCCCAACGATTTCTGTCGTCCTGCCGGAATACAGTAATTGTCCATGCTTAATAACGGACACTTTATTGCACACCTTTTCTACCACATCAAGAATATGGCTTGAAAACAGAACGGAATTTCCACTTGCACAGAGTTCTTTCATCTGCTCTTTCAGGATCACAAATGCTTCCGGGTCTAATCCAACGAAAGGTTCATCCAATATCAGCAGTTTAGGCGTGTGCGAAAAGGCGGCAATCAGCGCAAGTTTCTGTTTCATGCCGTGGGAGTAAGAGGAAATCAAGTTATTCAAATGCGGCCCCATCTGAAAAGCTGAGGCCAATTTCTCGAAGTTTTGTTTCCGCATCTTGGATGGTACTTCGTAAATATCACAGATAAAGTTGAGATACTGCAATCCAGTCATATACTCGTCAAGCTGGGGATTATCTGGCACATACGCCATCTTCCGCTTACAAGCCATCGGTTCTTTGAGGACAGAAGTTCCATCCAAAAGGATTTCTCCCTCGTCGATGCCGATGATACCTAAACAGGCTTTCAATGTTGTGGTTTTGCCAGCTCCATTCTTTCCGATGAAGCCCATTATGTCGCCATCTTCCACGACAAAACTAAGGTTGCTTACAGCCTTTTTCGCACCGTAGCTTTTGGATAAGTTCTTGATTTGTAACATAGCATTCCTTGCCTTTATTTAGAAAAAATTCAAAATGACATTCAAAAAAATAACCGTTCCGCCACCAAAGTTCTTGTTGGGGCAATTCACTTCATCCCCAAATAGATCATGATGCCCGTTGCTACGAATGCAACAACAGCCATGATATAGTACATATACGGCTTTGCATTCTCTTTCTGGCTGACGGTAAAGCCAGAAATGAGGTTCAGCAGGACACAGGCCACGGGAACGCCGAACACTACAACATTGCGCGGCCAGAAAGAATTTGCTACTCCGGCAGAATCAAAATGGATGGGGACAGACTCCGGCAGGCGATTATAGAAAGCGAGAAAGACTACCAGCGTCAACGCACACAAAACGGTGCTGATAACAATATGCTTCGTTGCAGATTTCATAAGTATTACCTCCTTTAGTTGCTTTGTGTCCTCTTAAAAAAGAGGACAAGTGAATAGACCAACGGGACAACGCCAACCAGAAAAATGATTAGCGGAACGGTTACAAAAATAAGATTGTGCAGCGGATGCAGAATGCTGACAATACCAGCCAGTATCCATGTATAACTGCCCAGCCGATGCGTCTTGTACCAGCCTTCTTCATCATTGAATAGCCACGGAAACTTTAGTCCGACATAGGGATTGATGTGGTTTTTGGGAAAATAATTGCCACTGACAATAAACAAAATACCAATAAAAACATACCAATAAGTATCTTGCATGGTCTTGGCAGGAAACAGTACGGAATATACCTGCGGGATCAAATATACAACTCCCGCAATCGGCATAATCCATTTGCCCAAAGACACTAACGCCTTGGCTCCGTTTGTCGAAGCAATTTTGATATTAAGCGCAAGGTTCAGAACAATATTCAGCAAAACGGCAATCACATAGAGCAGAATATAGTTTTCGTTACTGGCCCCGCCCATGTGGGACAGAGCGAATGCTACGATGGACAAAATAATGCAAATTGTACTTGTCAGAAACAAGGTTCGTTTATTTTTGGGGTTCATCTTTATCCTCCTGAAATTGCATAAGCCACATAACAACACTTTCAAATACCGATGTATTGATTTCATAATAGATGTATTTCTGATAGCGCGTTTCAAAAATCAAATCAGCCTTTTTTAGAGTAGAAAGGTGGTATGAAATAGTGGCATTAGTCAAGTCAAATTCTGCGGCAATTTCACCGGCTGACATCTTCCGTTTTTGTTTTAGTTTCAGCAATATCTCCCGTCGGACGGGATCGCTTAATGCTTTGAAAATATTAGGTAAACTCACAGTGCTTTCACCTTTGCCTCTGTTATTTTGAAAAATCTCTAAATGATATTTTCATTGTAGCACAATAGGAAAAAAAGTCAACACTCATTTTGAAAATTCTCTAAATGGCTTTTGGGGATCATAGATAGCTCTGTAAGCAAGGATGATGTATTAGGGCTTTTTTAGAATATAGCAGCGCCACAAACGATGTGCTGAATGCGAGAGCTGAAAAGCCTCTTATGTATTGCCATAATCAAATAGATATGAATTATAAAGTTTAATCTAACTGCATATAACAACATTCCATTGGGATACTATGAACTATACAATGTAAATGGGTGATGTTATATGGCGAATATTGAAGATTGCCCCGGTTTTGAAACTTTTGGCGCGGACGTAAAAGCAGCGCGGAAAGCAAAGCGTCTGTCGCGCAAAACAATGGCGGAGATCATCAACGTGGACGCCCGGTATCTTGCAAATATCGAGAACGACGGAACGATCCCCAGCCTGCCGGTTGTTATACAGCTTATCAAAGAGTGCGGCTTACCTGTGGAACGGTACTTCAACCCGGAAATCATGCGGGAAGAAAGCGCACAGAGGCAGCGGATCAGCCACAAGCTGAAACTTTGTCCAGAGCAGTATTTACCGATCATCGAGGGAGCGATTGACGGGGCTATTCAAATCAACAATCCCAAAAAGAAAAAGGAAACGGGGGATGTGTGAAAGCATCCTCTGTTTTCCGTTTTGCCAGAGGGCCGCAAGGCTCTCTTATTTTTTTGCCCTTTTTGCAGAGAAATCCCGCATTTTGCGGGCAGTTGGACGTGTTGGGAGCGTTTTAGTAGCGGAGAAGAAGAAACGTAGCAAGCATAGGAAGTGTAGCCACACTTCCGAAAACCGGCCCGCCCCTGTCCCTGCGGGCCGTGGCCGGTTGCTTGTTGGGGAAAGCCCCAAACCCCTGTTCAGAAAGGACGGTGAATGAATGGCAAACCGAACACGAAACATTGTGCTGCGCGTCCCTGTGACGCAGGAAGAACGGGCCTTGATCCAGCAGAAAATGGCCCAGCTCCACACGAAAAACTTTTCCGCCTATGCCCGGAAAATGCTCATTGACGGGTATATCGTCCACATGGACACCAGCGACATCCGGGCACAGACCGCCGAGCTGCAAAAAATCGGCGTCAATGTCAATCAGATTGCCCGGCGTATCAACAGCACCGGGACTGTGTACGCGCAGGACATTGAGGACATCAAAGGGGCGCTGGCAAAGATATGGCAGTTACAAAGATACATCCTATCAAGTCAACGCTGAAAAAGGCGCTGGACTACATCGAGAACCCGGACAAGACCGAGGACAAAATGCTGGTGTCCTCTTTTGGCTGCTCCTATGAAACAGCGGACATAGAATTTGAAATGCTGCTGGCGCAGGCCATCCAGAAAGGCAACAATCTGGCCCACCACCTGATCCAATCCTTTGCCCCCGGCGAGGCCACGCCGGAACAGGCCCATGAGATCGGCAAGCAGCTTGCCGACGAAGTGCTGCAAGGCAAATACTCCTATGTACTGACAACCCACATCGACAAGGGCCACGTCCACAATCACCTGATTTTCTGTGCTGTGGATATGGTGAACCACCGCAAGTACAATTCCAATCGGCAGAGCTACGCCTATATCCGGCGCACCAGTGACCGGCTGTGCCGGGAACACGGTTTGTCGGTGGTACAGCCCAGCCGGGATAAAGGCAAGAGCTATGCGGAATGGGATGCCGGGCGCAAGGGCAAGAGCTGGAAAGCCAAACTGAAAGCTGCCATCGACGCCGTAATCCCGCAGGCCAAAGACTTTGACGATTTTCTCCGGCTCATGGCGGCGCAGGGCTATGAGATCAAGCAGGGCAAATTTATCTCGTTCCGCGCCCCCGGACAGGAACGCTTCACCCGCTGCAAGACGCTGGGCGAGAACTACACCGAGGAAGCCATCACCAGCCGGATCAAGGGGCTGGCTGTGGACAGAGGCCCAAACCGGCAGCACAAGGGTATCACCCTGCGGATCGACTTGGAGAACAACATCAAGGCCCAGCAGAGCGCGGGCTATGCACGTTGGGCGAAACTCCAAAATTTGAAGCAGGCCGCAAAGACAATGAACTTTCTTACCGAGCATGGCATAGAGCAATATGCCGAGCTGGAAAGCAAGGTTATTGAGATCAGCGCGGCCAACGACGAGGCGGCTGCGGCCCTCAAAGATGTGGAACGGCGTCTTGGGAACATGGCGGTGCTGATAAAGAACCTCACCACCTACAAGCAGCTCCGACCCGTGGTGCTGGAATACCGCAAGGCCAAAGACAAGGCCGCGTTCCGGCGCGAACATGAAAGTCAGCTCATTTTGTACGAGGCTGCGGCAAAGGCCATCAAGGACGCCGGGATCACAAGGCTGCCCGATCTGGCCGCCCTGAAAGCCGAGTACCGGGAGCTGGACAAGCAGAAAGCGCGGCTGTACGAACAGTACGGCGAAGTCAAGCGAAAGCTGAAAGAATACGGCATTATCAAGCAGAATGTGGACAGCATTTTGCGGGTGACGCCGGGAAAGGAGCAGGCACAAGAGCTATGAGCATACCGAGAATGAATTACCCTCAATACCGCAAGGCCCGGAAGCTGACGCATGAGTGCTGCAATTACTGTGACGGGAACTGTCTACTGCTGGACGATGTCGAAGAATGTGTTTGTGTTCAGAGCATTTCCTATTCGCTGCTGTGCCGGTGGTTTAAGGTTGCCGTCCTCCCACTGGACGCGGCCCTGTACGCCGAGATCAGCAAAAGCCGGGACGAGGTGAAACGCTGCGCCGTATGCGGGGCCGTGTTTACGCCGAAGTCCAACCGGGCCAAATACTGCCCGGATTGCGCGGTGCGGATGCGCCGGAAGAAAGAAGCCGAACGGCAGAGGAAAAGATACCTCCTGTCTACGCATTTAGGCCGGTGAAAACCCAGCCGTGACAAGGCTTTTCCGGCATGGTCGGCGGGCAGGCAGGACAGATTATCCAATCCCCGCCAGAACACACTTCTAAATGCGTAGAAAGCAACCCATGAGAAAGCGCCGGACGCGGCGGCCTGCTGGCCCTGCGCCCGGCGTTTTCTCATGGAACGATATTATTCAATCTTACTTTTAGTGCCTTTCCGTTTAACCTGAATAGCTGCCAATACAATGAAAAGTAAATAGACCAAAATGGAAATTATAGATGCTTCAATACCAAAATCACCGCCAGATATTAAAAAAGACTTGTTATCCAGTATAAAATTGAAAATGGAACTACTGTCTGCTTCATTTCCTATATGCAAAATTCCTCCTATGATAACTATATTCCAAATACCATGAACGATAGCACTATTCCAGATAGAGTTGCTTCCATAGGCTATCAGAGAAAACAATACCCCAACGATGCTTCCAGCAATTAGAAGTTGAATAATACTTATAAAATTGAGGTCATTTCCGATAATATGAAGTAGCCCAAAAAGAACAGATGGTACTATAACGGCAATTTGTATGTTGAACCTTTTTTCCAGACATCCCATGATTATGCCCCGAAAAATCAGTTCCTCCACAATCCCTGTTGCCAGTCCATAAAAGAAGATGGCACCAGTAATTGTTGCATTGCGATCTGTGGAATTAAAAGTATTGATCTCCCAATGTCCGCCGAGCAGTATTGCAATTAGCAAAACCAAAGCAGGCATTGTCAAAGCTGATATTATCCAAACCGCTTTAACCTTAAATCGAGGAATTTTTAATTCGAGTAAAGACGTTTTCAATAGCTTTTGGCATAATAACTTGGTTCCTAAGAAGGCGAACACACAATACAGCACTCCTGCAAAGATATTGCAGATAGCAGGTGTCACGCCTATATTTAGGGGTAACTCACTGATTGAAAATGAAAGTATTTGTGCGACAGTTAAAATGATTATAGAAAGTACGATTGCAACAGTAATTTGCAATGAAGTAAATTTTATATGCTCCATTTTATGTATCAACCTTTCTCAATGACTTTGCAACAAAAACTGGAAAGCTACTGAAAAGAAATTCTCGCATTTGCTGTCAAATTTCTACCTTATTGTGTAGTGGTCGCCGGTTGAAAAAAACACTGGACGCAGGGCTGACAGGCCGCTACATCCGGCATTTTTTATTATATTATTGATCCAGTTTTTTCTTCCCTTTGCTCATAGACTTAATGATTACAATGGTGAGCTTCCAAAGCAACCATCCAATAGCAAAAATTACTGCACCAATCAAAATAGAAATAGGGAGAAAAGCTATCGCATTAGCAGAAAAAGCGCCGATGCTGATACCAATTTCTGTAATTTCGTATCCCATTAAATGAGCAACGAGCTTGATAATACCCGCAATCGGGCAAAGCACACCACTTACCATAAAGGCGATACCGCAAATACTGGTAATTGGCAAAACAAACATACCACCAATGCCTGCAAGACTGTAAAACGCAATTACGGCACTCAACCGACGCCAGTTAAAACCATTGTTTTTTGCAACAGCTTCCCCTAAATAGGCTCTTGCAAGTTCTTTCGGATTTCCCAGTCGCTCAATGATCTGTTCTGTGGAAGTACCGCTGGCCTGTAATTCAAGCATTTCGCTTTTAATCTCTTTGACAATGTCCACACGCTCTGATACAATCAGTGGTTTCAGATATTTTTCAATTTTTTCAAGATATTCGTTAAGGGATTTTTCCAGTTCCATTGTTTTATTCTCCTTTAATTTCATTGATTGCATTTAATAGATTATTCCATTCTTTAGACATTGCAGAAATATACTCAAGTCCTTTGTCCGTAATGGAATAATACTTTCTCGGCGGCAAACCCTCGGCGCTTTCCTGCCATGAGGATGAAACATAATCTTCTTTCATTAGCCGTCTAAGTAGCGGATAAATTGTATTCTCTTTTGCGGCCAAAATAAGATATTTTTCTAATGTGCTGATAATTTCATATCCATAGGACGGTCGCTGCTTTATCATTAACAGAATACAAAATTCAAGTGTCCCTCGCTTAATCTGGGATTTCCAATCGTCAATATTCATGTACTGTACCTCCTGCCTATATATCGTACTACACAGTATATCTAATGTCAAGAGTATATTCAAACAAACTTTGTATGTATCTTATCTAATAACTTAAAAACTCTATCTGTCTACGCATTTAAGCCGCTGAAAAACCCGCCATTTCGGGGCTTTTTCGGCATGGTCGGCGGGCAGGCAGGACAGGTTATCCAATCCCCGCCAGAGAGGACTTCAAAATGCGTAGGAAAATTCTTCTTATGGTGTTATTCCCGGCGCTTCTGTGGTATGCTCATAATAAAACTATGACAGGAGTGTTTAAGGGATGGCCGAACAGGAAATGTTGCTGGACAGCGCCACGATCAAGGCCGCCGTTGCAGGTGAGAAGTGGGCCACGGAAAAGGTGATCCAACACTACACCCCTATGATCGACGTGCTGGCCGTTGACGAAGATATGAAGCAGCACCTTATTCTGAAACTGCTGGAAGAACTGCCACACTTCCCGATGGGGCAGGCATAAAGAAAAAGAACGCCGGACGCAGAGGCACACAGCCCCCGCGCCCGGCGCTTTGCGATGCTTAGATCACTCTTACACTTTATATTTCATATTGTATTGCTCTAAAACCACATTGATGATATACTAAGAAAAGAATATCAAGTGTGTATCTACAAGTTAAAAGAAAGGGAAAAATATACTATGCTCAAATCAATTATAACATTGATAGTTACCCTTATTGTAGGAGTTGTATTCATGGCAATAGGAAATGATTTCCTTAATGGATCTACTGATCTCGGTGTGATTGTAGCCGTTGCCGTAGCGGGGGCCTTGGTTGTGTTTTTTAATGGACAGAAAGGAAAATGAAAGGTACGATTACAAAATAGGATTTTTGATGTGGAGAGCTGATTATGGAGAATATATTTGATAAGTTCAAGAAATTAAATTTAGACACCTCGCCCATAGGTCTATCAATCGAATTGAGAGAACCATTTTTTTGTACGCCGATTGGAGCCCAAATTATTGGGTGGGATAATGGAATACATTATTGCTTTATCAAGGGATTTAAGGAGATTGTTTTTTGCGTAAATCCAGAAACGTGCTGTAATTATTATGTTTATCCACTTGCTAAAGATTTTACAGATTTTTTAAGGTTGCTTCTTTCTCTGAAAACAACAAATGCAATTCAACAAGTAGTGTGGATGGATAAAGATGCTTTTGAAAACTTTATGAATGATCCTGATGAAGTTAGATATACAAGTAGTGAGCCAGTGCAAAGCATACTTCAAAATATTTCCTCTAATTTAGAGGTTGAACCGATAGAAAATCCATTTGATTATATCAAAAAACTCCAAAAGGATTTTCCGTATAAAGAGATAAAGTTTACAGATGAATTTTATAATATAACTGGTTTAACACGGCAAGAGAATATCTAAAAAAGTTGCAGAGGACACTTTCAACAGTGTTCTTCTGCAACTTTTTTGTTGACTAATTAAACTTTTGATTTTTGTGAGATTTCTTTGAAAAGGATGCCGTTAATAACCAGCCCACCAACTTGTTACCTGTGTATGTGTTGCTTTTGGAAGATGAATCAGATTGCTATACGCATTACTTCCGCCGTATGCAAGCGGGCGAATATGGTGAACATCGTATAAACTGCGATTTAAGGTAACGCCCGTATTGGCGGTGTAAGTATTATAGTAGGTATCAGCTAAATTAGACGGACGAGTAGTTGTTGCACCTTTGGCATAGTTAGCAGGCGGCATGGGTAGGCTTTTCCCGCTTACAGAATCAGAAAAATTAAAATTCCAAGCGTGTCCTGTTCTATTAGAAAGTGCAGTTGTTGTTACGCCACTTCCAGAAGTAGCATTATCATAGTCCGTAATAGTGTAGGCAACATAATAATACCCTGTTTTTGCAGGAACTGTCCATGTGTAATCTACGCCATACTCACTGTTGGATGTATATGTATGGTAAACAGAACCCCCAACATTTGAGTAAGAGCCGGATAATGTTGTAAAACTCCCCTTTAATTGAGCTGTCAATTTAATATTTGGTTTCACAAAAGGAGAGGTTGGGCAATCAACATTAAAATACCAAGTAAATTCGCCACCACTGGTTTTTTTAATTCCAGCACGGACAAGATAAATTTCAATTCCTCGCTCACTGGGAGTATCAGCAGATCCTTTAGGAACAGGGATGGCAACTTCGTCGAAAGTAAGAAGTTCACCATCCTCAACAAGCATTTCACCCGTGGTCGTATCGTAATGAGTGACTTGCCCGGAATCAGCGGGAGAGGTATCCATGACGGCTTCCAACTCATTCTGGTAGGGTTCAGCCGCAATAGCAGTAATCGACATTCCTATGGCCATCATGGTGACAAGCACCAAACTCACAATTTTCTTTAAGTGTTTTTTCAACATACAGTCATTCCTCCTTATTAGGTATCGTAAATAGAAAATGCCATCAAACTATCATCCTAATGGAATCACCTCTTTCATTCATTTCAATCGCGCAATCCCCTTATGTTTTATGGTAAAATTATACAAATTATGAAGTATAAAGTCAATATTATATGAACAATACAGTGTAATATACTAAAAAGCGCCGGACGCAGAGGCCATACAGCCACCGCGCCCGGCGCTTTGCTATACTTGGATCACTCGTCCGTGAAATGGAACTGCCGCGCCTCAAAGTCGGCGTCGTGCATGGCGTCCAGCTTGTCGGCGGTCTGGCGGGCCAGCGCCGCCATGTCCTCGTCCATGTCCGGCAGGGCGGCCCGGATGTTGGCCGCCGTCCTGCGCCGGTCGGTCTTGTGATACATACAGATCAGGTTTTCTTCTTCCACGGTAAACTGTACCATTGTCATACCTCCAATTCGTTTTTCTTGGTTCTGGCCGGGGCCTTTTTCGAGGCTTGGGCCTGTTTGGTTTCGGATAGCTGCCTGCGGATGGAAGCGCGGGGCCGCCGCACTTCCTTGTCCCGGTTCTCGTCCTTGCCAATCACTGCATACAGGCCGTGCCGGTCTTTCATGCCGGTAAAGCACAGGGATTTATAGGGCAGCATGGAAAACAGCCGGTCGGTGTCCTTGCTGGATGCAATCTGCACGAAGTATGGGGACAGCTCCACCATGAAATGCGTCTTGTTGGGGCTGTTGGGGGCGGACAGATCTTTCAGTCCGGCCACGATCCGCTGCGCCTCGGCCAAAATCATGCTGTCATGCAGCGCCGTGATGTGGGCCTTGAAGTCGCCGGGCGCAAGCTGCGCCCGGCTTTTCTGTTCCTGCCGCAACAGTTCCCGCAGGTGTTCCGGCTCATTGGCCTTGGCCTCATACCGCAGGAACGCCCCCAGCTTGGGATCAGGCCGCCCGTCGAAGTACAGACCGGCGGGCTGCTCCCGGTCGCCCTTTTCATAGTGCAGGATGATGTTGTCGGCCTGTACCGCCTCGGCTGCGACGTGCCGGAAGTGCTGGGGATAGTCCAGCTCATAGAGATTGCCGCGAATGACGCCCCGCACCTTGCCGGTCAGCTCCACAGCGTAGGCCAGCACCCGGTCACGGGTCTGCTCCCCGTAAAACTTCCATGTGTTGTGCTGCCGGGTGCCTTGCAGGTACACGTCACTTTCCCGGAAACAGTGCGTCCCGGACGGGCGGGACATCCACAAAAGCGTCTTGTCCTCGGCCTTGTCGCTGGCAGCGGCCCGCCCGATGATCTCCTTGTCGATCTCAAAATCATTGCGATAAAAGGCGGTGTTCTGCCGCATGAGCTGATCCAGCGCGGCCAGAACATCCACATTCTCAAACCTGTTCATGGCGTCACACCTCCAATTCCTGTGCTTTTTCCCGTTGCGGCGGTTTCTTCTGCTGTTCCTCCTTGGCGGCTTTGAGCTGCGCCCGGATGGACGGCTTTTTCTGTTTCTGCGCCGGGCGCTGGGGCTGCTTGGGCTTTTGGGCCTCCGCCTTGGCTGCCTCGGCCACGTCAAACAAGGAAATCTGTTCCCCGGCTTTGGCCTTGGCTTCCAGTTCACTCATGGTCGGGGCGTTATTCAGAACGCCGTCGATCATGTTGTAGTTCTGCTCGGTTGTCATTTCAGCGGCCTTGATGGGGCTTTCCTGCTGGGCGGGGATGGCAAAGGCGTCCGTGCCGTTGCCCATGATAAGATACTTGCCGTCCTCGGATTGGTGGTGGAAACCATAGCCTGCGGCCTCCAACTGCTCCCGGCTCATGTCGGTTACAAGGAAGCTGCCCCTTGGGGTCTGGATGCTCTCGCCGGTCAGCAGTTCCCGTGGCGTAAGCTGTTTTTCCCGCTGCAAGAAGAACTCCGGCACCGGCGTAAAGCCGAAGCTGTCACAGTAATGGGCTTCCTCCTTTCCGCTGCGGGTCAGCACCACAACGTCGGAAACGGAAAGACTGTGGCCGGTGAAGTCGGCGGGACGGTCAAGGTTGAATGTACGGTAGATGTCCTCCAGCGTGGTTTTGCCGTCCAGCGGTGCCGTGTAAACCAGATCGTAATTCTGCCGGTCAACGGCCAGCCCCGCTTCCTGCAAACGCTCGTAAGCCTCAAAGCGATAGTCCCGCGTTTCCGGCCCGCCTTTGAGCTGGTAGATGGTAAAGGTGTCGCCCTGTGCCGGGGGATCGACGGTGAAATACGGGTTTTCCCATTGGGTGAACGGCATATCCGGCATAGCCTTATAGCTGCCATTCTCCATTACATAGGGCCGCACCCGGTCAAAGCCGATTTCCTGTGCCACACGGGAGAGGCTTTCCAGTACCACGGGATCACTCCGCAACCGTTCCATGCGAGTGAAGTCCTCCACAAGATAATTCTGGCCCGCCCGTACATGAAGAATATCGGCGGCGCTCATGCCGTCCTTGCTTTCCATGCCCAGCGTCAGATGGGCATAGGGTCGGCCATCGGTGTTCAAATCCTTGGCCTCGCTGTTATAGGGCTGGCTCCGCAGCTCGTCGAACCGGGCCTTGGCTTCCTCAAAGGTAGCGAAATGCTCTATCGGGGTCTGCTGCTCGGCATTGGTGGCCCATGTTTTCAGATCGGGAATGATGTAAAAGCCCCATTCCCGGCTTGCCTCCGGCGCGGCGGCGCTGCGCTCGGCCAGTGTCTTTTCGGCACGTTCCCGCACATCGTCCCGCAGCGGCACCGTATAGAGGGTGGAATCAGAAGAAAAGCCCACGTTATTGAAAACGTAGTCCACATCGGCCTCTTTCAAGACTCCTGCTGGGTAGTAGTCAGCCCGTGTTGGGGTGTCGCTCACCTTGCCGCTGGCAATATCATGGTTCAATCCTGTTTCCAGATGGGTACAGATTTTGCCGTCCACGGCCAGCGTCACATAGTACCAGCCAATATAACCGCCGGTCTTTTCGTCGGCTCCCTCGTTGAACTCCACATTGAGCAGCGTGTAGGGCTTCAAGCCCTTTTGGGCCGCGATCTCGTTGTCCTTGGCTTCCCGCTGCAACAGCGCGGGCAGGGCCGCTTCCTTGGTGGCCTTGACGATCTCCGGGTTGTACTGCACCAAAGTACGGTTGACACATTCCGTCTGCACCTTAACCGTTTTGGCTTTCGGCGTCAGGTGGTTGCCGATAAACAGGGACGCGCCGTTGTCAAAACGGATCGTCATATCGCTGGTGCCGCGCCATTTGCCGGTACAGGGGGACGTGTGGATTTCGCCGGTCTTACAGCCAAACGCCTGCGCGATCACATCAATCTTGGCCTGCAAGGGCAGGTCTTTGTATCGGTCAGCGATTTCCAGCGCCTTTTCCTGCAACTCCGTCAGGGTTTCGGCAGGGGCCACCTGCGGCTCGGCGTCGGAAGTAACTTCCTGCGCCGGGGCGATTTCCGGCTCCTGCTCTGGTGCCGGTTCCTGTTCCGGGGTGGGTTCCTGTGTCGGCTGCTCCTGTTCCTTGGCATACAGCTCCTTGACGGCCTCCTGCGTCAGTTCCCCGGTATTGAGCTGATCCATCAGCTCCCGGCACCGTTCCGGCGTCCCGACAT
>CAUHNW010000020.1:0-51067 GCA_959607825.1 uncultured Oscillospiraceae bacterium
TGGAATTGACTGCCGACCACGAATACCGGCTGTGCATGCTGGAATTGAACGCATAGGGGAGGGAGCCAAATGCGCTATCTGGTCTACCGCCCCCGGCAGGCGGTGAATGGGGGCACCCCGGAGCGGCCGGTGTTTCTGGTGCAGGCCGGGCCGGTGACCCTGCGGCCCTATACCAAAACCAACCTGACCCTTGCCATGGAGGAGAGCTGGGGTCAGGTGGAGATCGAAAACGATGAGGAGGAGGGCCGGGACTGACCCGGCCCATCCCCGGCACAATGGAAAGGAGATCATTTTATGACAAACGTATACCATCTCTGCCGCCTGCTGCTGGAAAAGGGCAGGATCTCCGGCCTTATGGAGAAGCTGGACGCCTTTTATGCCTGCGACCGGCTGGACGAGACCGAGTACCGGGCCTTAGCGGCGGCACTTAGGGAAAAGCAGGAAGGGGAGAAGGGCTGATGGAGACCATTCTTGCATCGGTGATTACCGGGGCGGTGACGCTTTTGGGCATTCTCATTGCAGGCTCCCGGGCACAGGCCGTCACCGAGGCCAAGCTGGAGGCCCTGACCCGGGAGGTTCGGGAGCTGGCCGCAGCGGCCCGGAAAATGCCCGTGGTGGAGGAGCAGCTGAAGGGCATGTCTCACAGAATGAACCGATTGGAGGGGGACAAATATGGTACTTACACATAAGCTGTGGTGGAAGGCGGCGGGCATTCGTGCCATCCGCACCATGGCCCAGACCGCCGTGGCCATGGTTCCGGCGGCGGCCACCATTGGGGCAGTAGACTGGAAAACGGTTCTGGGCACGGCGGCGCTGGCGGGGGTGGTGAGCCTGCTCACCAGTCTCGGGGGCCTGCCGGAGATCACGGAGCAGCCGGAAAAGGAGGAAATACCATGAGCATTTTGGGCATTGACGTATCCGAGCACAACGGGGTGCTGGACTGGGGGAAGATCAAGGCCGCCGGGGTGGAATTTGCCGTCATCCGGTCGGGCTATGGGGTCAGCCATGTGGACGATCAGTTTGCCCGGAACATCCGGGGGGCCATGGAGCAGGGCATCCCCGTGGGCATCTACCACTTCTCCTACGCCCTGAGCACCGAGGGAGCCGAAAAAGAGGGAGAATTTGTACGCTCCATTTTGGAGCCTTTTCGGGGAGAAATATTTCTCCCCATTTTCTTCGATTTTGAGTACGATACCGTGAATTATGCCAAAAAGCAGGGGGTCACCCTGGGGAAATCCGCCTTCCTCTCCCACACTCTGGCCTTCTGCAAGGTCATAAAGGCGGCGGGCTACACCCCCGGGGTGTACTACAATCTGGACTACTACCGGAACTATGTGGAAAAAGACCGATTTTCCGGCCTTGCCATCTGGTATGCCCAGTATGCTGGGGCGCCCACGGTGACGGACTATGACCTGTGGCAGTTTTCCAGCTCCTACACCATTCCGGGCCTTGGGGGGCGCTTTGACGCCAACCTGCTTCAAAATACCGCCCTGCTGGAGCCGGAAAAGCCCGCAAAAAAATACACCCTCGGCTGGCACAGGGACAGCCTTGGGTGGTGGTATGCGGATACGGCCGCATCTTATTACAAAGACCGCTGGGCGAAGCTCGGCGGCCACTGGTACTATTTTGACGAAAAGGGGTATATGTTGATGGATACATGGAAAGTGGACAGCACCGGCACCTATTATCTGGGAGAGGACGGCAAGATGCTCAAAAACCGCTTGGTGGGCATCGGGGCAGACGGCAAGCTCCGGCCCATGGAGCGGTATTACCATCTGCTCTCCGACCTGCCGGACTACTACCGGAAGGAGATCGAGCCCTTGATCGCCGCCGGAAAGCTCAGGGGCAAGTCCGGCGAAGGGGAGAATCTGGTGCTGGATATGAGTGAGGGAACCCTCCGGGCCGTGATTGTGGGAGCACGGGAGTAAGAGGGAAGATGGCCGCCCGGGCCTGCCCACCATTGCTGTTAACGGCTCAGGTGAGGCCGTGCGGGGAGCGGTGACGGGCGGTATGCGGCAAAGCCTCCCTTGTGCAAAGGGAGGTGCCGCCCATTTCGGGCGGCGGAGGGATTGATGCTGGGCAGTAACCTCTAGCTTGGCACTTCTCGACTAATCAGCAGCTCAAAGTCGGAGGCCGCTCCAAGCAACAAAATCTTGGGGAACAATCCCCCACCCTCGTCGTCACAAGCTCCGCATCCTTTGTTTCCGCCTTGAGGGCGGAAAGCGCAGTCGCTCCGCTGCTCCTCCTCTCCCCGGCGAACCCGCTGACGCTGGGCTTCGCCGGGGCCCCGAAAGCTGACAGCCCCCTTTACACAAAGGGGCCTTTGTACCGTGCGGAACTACCTACCGTTTCCATTTTCTGCTCAGGCTCGGTAGTTTGGGGAGCGATGACGGAAGGTGCGCATCAAAGCCTCCCTTGTGTAAAGGGAGGTGCCGCCCATTTAGGGCGGCGGAGGGATTGATCCCCAGAGGTCAGTATTCCAGAGCGGCTTCCGATTATGAGCTGCCAAATAGCCGAGCGGTGCGGCAAGAGACTGTGTGCGGTGCAACAATCCCCCAGTCAGCTACGCTGACAGCCCCCTTTACACAAAGGGGCCTTTGTACCGCACAGGACTGCCCACCATTGCCGTTAACGGCTCAGGTGAGGCCGTGCGGGGAGCGGTGACAGTTGTACCCCAAGGGCACTTCCTACAGGCGCACCCCAAGCAATCCTTTGAAAAACGCCCTTACAGCATCTCATCCAAAAAACCCTCCGCATCCTCCGAATCGGCGTCCGGGTCCCCATCCCCATGCCGCTCCCAATAGGAGGCGGCCTGCTCCTCCGTCATAACGGTCCAGAAACCATGGAGCTTTCTCACATAGAGCGTCGGGCTCTCGGGCTTGCACCACGGCGCATGGGACTTGAGGTGGATCCGTGCGCCGTCGGAGGCCTCGTCCACATCCGCACCCGCAGGGGCAGAGGCGGCATTCGGCGCCCCATCTTCAGGCTGTACCGCATCCTCCTCCGCAGGGGCAGGGGCGGCATTCAGCTCCTCTTCCTCAGGCTGTGCCGCATCCGCAGACTGCTCCGCAGTTCGATCCAACAGTGCGGAATACTGCTCCACGCTCAAAACGACCATGGAGCCGTAGCCGTTTTTCGTCAGGAATACAGGCTCCCCCTGCTGAACGATTTCTTCTATTTCCGTGAGCTTGTTCTGTAAATCCGAAACCGGACGAATGGCGATCATGTGCAAAACTCCTCTCAGCGTGTTATGCCAGAATGTGGCTATATTTTATCATCATTATGCCGCCGGGTCAACATGGCCGCCCAATGTCCTTCGCAGCTGCCGGGGCAGAAACCCCTTACCTGACCACAAAAAAGCGGCCCGGGAAACCCCGGGCCGCCCATGGCAGATACAACGGAAAATCAGAACTCGCCCTTGCCAATGTAATCGTTTACATTGTCCTTGGTGATGTAGGTGAGATCGGTGTAGTGATAGTACTCGGTGGAGCCGTTGGTGAACACCTCAGCCATGGCAACGGTGAGCTCCTTGGCGATGGCGTCCGCACGGTTCATAACGGTGAGCTCCAGCTTGCCGTCGGCAACGGCCTGAATGGCATCGTTCTGACCGGTCAGGGAGTAGACCTTGATCTTGTCGCTGAGACCGGCCTCTTCGATGGCGGCCACGGCGCCCATGGTCAGGTCGTCGTCATAGCCCATGACGATGTCGATGGAATCGCCCTCGGCCTGAATGTGGTTCTCCATAAAGGTCTTGGCGTCGGAACGGCTGGAATATGCATAGTCGGGCTCCATGAGCTCATAGTTGGTGTCCTTCATGGCACGGGCAAAGCCTGCCTCACGCTGGATGTAGTCGTCCAGGAAGGGAACGCCGGAGATCTGCACCACCTTGCAGCCTGCGTCAGCGCCGTTCTGCTCGATGATGTACTGGCCGATCTCATAGCACATCTGCTCCTGATCGGGGCCTACGCAGGCCTTGACATACTGACGGCCATTCTCGGTCACGTCCAGAGCGGCCATGAATACGGGGATACCGGCCTCATCGGCGGTCTTGGCGATGTCGGCGTTGGCTGCGGGGTCGCCGCCGAAGATAACCAGAGCGTCCACATTGGCGTCGATCATCTGCTGGCAGTACTCAGCCACCTTGGCGGTGTCGGTCTGGGCATCCAGATTCCGATAGGTTGCACCGGCGTCCTGTACAAACTGACCCAGAGCGCTGTCGATGCAGCCGGACCAGGGGGAGGCGGAGTTGATGGTAACATAGCCGATGGTCTTGCCGCTGAGGGCGGCGTTTACGTCCACATCGCTGGCGGGAGCGGCGGCGGTGGAGCCTGCCTCCTCGGCGGGAGCGGCGGCGGTGGAGCCTGCCTCCTCGGCGGGGGCGATGTTGTCCTCGGCGGGAGCGGCCTGACTGGTCTGGTCGGCGGCGGGAGCCTGGGACTTTGCGGCCTCGGCAGCGGAGGAGCCGCCGGAGGCGCCGCAGGCGGCCAGAGAGGCGACCATGGACACGGCCAGCAGAGCGGCTGCGAGTTTTTTGAAGAGTTTCATATCATTTCATCCTTTCAGGGGGGAGGCAGAGCCTCCATAGTCTATGAGAATCCCGGGCGGGATTATCAACGGGGTGACGGGAAAATCAGGTCTCGTCTGCGGACTTGGTGGCGGTGAACCGGTCGATGATCAGCACGGCCACCAGAAGGATGCCGGTGATCAGGTTCACCATGTCGGTGCTCAGGAACATCACGCTCATCATGGTGGAAATGGCACGCATAATCAGCACGCCCAGCAGCATGTGCACCACGGTGCCCTTGCCGCCTGCCATCTTAATGCCGCCGATGACGCAGCAGGAGATGGGGAAGGTGGAGAGGCTGTTGCCCTGAGTGTAGATGGTGTAGCCGTCAAAGGACACCATCAGGAATCCGGACACCGCCGCCAGCACACCGCAGAGGATGTAGGTAATCAGCACGGTTTTCGACACGCTGATGCCGGAATAGGCAGCGGCCTCGGGGTTGTCGCCCACCACATGGAGCCGGGAGCCGAACCGGGTCTTATACATCCACAGCCCCAGCAGGATCACGATGGCCACAAAGATCATCACCGAAGGGGTCAGCCACCGGAGCCCAAAGAGCTTGGTCTTGGCGATGACCTTTACGGCATCGGCATCGGTGGGGGCAAAGGAGCTCTGTGCAAAGTTGAACACCAGCCCCTTGAAGAGATAGTTGGTGGCGATGGTGGCGATCAGCGGGGATACCCCGATCTTGGCCACCACAAAGCCGTTGAGCAGGCCCGTTACAGCGCCGGTGAGCATGGCCGCCACAATGGAGACGATCAGCGACACCGTGGAGTTTCCGCCGGTGGCGGCATAGACGGCGTTGAAGCTCAGCACCGTGGTAACGCCCGCCAGACCCGCCTGAAAGCCCACGGACAGGTCGATGTTGCCGGTAATCATCACAAGGCCCAGACCAAGGCAGATGACGCCGTAGATGCTGGAATAGACAATGACGTTATAAAAGCCGTTTTTGTAGCCGTCCACAAACAGGAAGCAGACCGCCAGCAGCACCGCAAGGATCAGCACGGAGTTGTTGTCCTTGATGAGCCGAACCCACTGGGTACGGCTGCGCTTTACTTCTTTTTCCACAGCTTGATCCCCCTTTCTTTCAGCACGTCCAGGGACAGGGCAGTGACCATAATCAGGCCCATAATGACCCACTGGACATAGGTGGAGAGGTTCAGCTGGGTAAACCCGGCGGACAGCACACCATAGAACAGCACGCCGATGATGGAGCCCCAGACCGAGCCTTTGCCGCCGGTGACGGATACGCCGCCCAGCACCACGGCCAGAATGATCTCCATTTCCTTGCCGTTGGAGGCTTGGGGATTGGAGCTTTTCACGTTGGCCATCATCAGCACGGCGGCCAGACCCACGCACAGGCCGGTGATCACATAGCTGACGGTGGTGTTCCGCTTGGCACGAATGCCGGAGAACCGGGCCGCCACGGGGTTGGAGCCGATGGTATAGAGCTGCTGGCCGTAGACCGTGCGGCTGAGCAGCAGGCCCAGCACCACAGCCACCACCACGAACCATACGATCAGGATATGTACCGGCCCGAAGGCGCTGACGCCCACCGCCTGAAACAGCGGGTCACAGCCGTCGGGGATTACCAGCACCGTACCCGAGGAGAGCCGCAGGGCCAGCGCCGTAAAGATGGAGCTGGTGCCCAGGGTGGTAATGAAGGAATTGAGCTTTACATAGCTCACCAGCACGCCGTTGATGAGGCCGCAGAGGCCGCCGATGGCGATGGTGCCGAAGATGCCCAGCAGGCCGTTGTCGGTGCCCATCATGATCTTGGCGCAGACACAGCACAGGAAGGTCAGCATGCTGCCCACGGAAAGGTCGATGTTGCCGGTGATCATCACCAGCGTCAGGCCGAAGGCAATGATGCCCGTATAGGCCTGCTGCCGGAGGATGCTGAAGAGGTTGGCGGGGGAGATGAAGGACATGCCCGCAGCTCCCTTGGTGATGGTCAGGATGATCTCAAAGAGGAGGATGATGACCACCATGGCCACAAACATGGCTGCGCCGTTGAGGCGCATAAAACGGCTCCAGAGGGAGTCCGCTGATTTGGTTTTCTGCTTGTTCACGCTATGCTCCCTCCTCTCAGTTTTCCGCCCAGTCGGGCTTGCTGCCAAGGGCGCAGGAGAGCACCTGCTCCCGGGTCAGCTCCGGGGTGATCCGCAGCTGTGCGGTCTTTTTGCCCTCGGAGATGGTCACCACGCTGTCGCAGACGCCCATGATCTCCTCGATCTCCGAGGATACCACGATGATGGCCATGCCCTGCTTGGCAAGGCCCGACAGCAGGCCGTAGATCTCGGACTTGGAGCCTACGTCAATGCCGCGGGTGGGCTCGTCCACGATCAGCACCTTGGGGTGCATCATCAGCCACTTGGCCACCACGACCTTCTGCTGGTTGCCGCCGGAGAGGTTGCCCACCAGCTGGCTCACCGATGGAGCCTTGATGGAGATGGACTGCATATATTCGTCCGCAGCGGCCCGCTGCTTCTGCCGGTTGATGACCCCGAATTTCGACAGCAGGGGCAGACGCACCAGCGTCATGTTCAGCAGGATGGAGAGCTTCAGGGCAAGGCCCTCTTTCTTCCGGTCCTCGGTGCAGAAGCCGATGCCTGCGGAGATGGCGGCGGCGGGATCACCGCCCCGGAGGCGCTTGCCGTCCAGCAGCACCTGACCGCTCCCATATTTGTCCACACCGAAGATGGCCCGCATGATCTCGCTTCGGCCTGCGCCCACCAGTCCGAAGAAGCCCACCACTTCGCCCTTCCGGACGGTGAAGGAGATGTCCTCAAAGACCCCCTTCCGGGTGAGGTTCTGTACGTCCAGCATCACGTCGCCGATCTCCGCCTGCTCCTTCTGATACAGGTGCTGGAGGGGGCGGCCGATCATGCTGGCAATGAGCTGCTCCTGGGTAAACTCGCTCTTGTCCCGGGAGACGATGTTCTTGCCGTCCCGGATGACGGTGATCCGGTCGGAGAGATAGAGCACCTCGTCGAGCTTGTGGGAGATGTACACCACGGCGATGTTCTGATCCGTGAGCTTTTTGATGACCCCGAACAGGGTCTCGGTCTCGGACTCGGACAGGGAGGAGGTGGGCTCGTCCATGATGATGACCCGGGCGTTCCGGGTCAGGGCACGGCCAATCTCGATCATCTGCTGCTGACCCACGGAAAGGTCTCCGGCAATGGTCTTGGGGGAGATGTTCATATCCAGCTGGGAGAGAATCTCCGCCGTCCGGCGGTAGAGGGTCTTGTGATCCACCAGCCCGCCCTTCATGGGGAGATTGCCGATGAACAGGTTTTTTGCCACGTCCAGCTGGGGGGCAATGGACAGCTCCTGATAGACGCAGGACACGCCCATGGCGATGCCCTCCTGAGTGCTCTTCAGGTGCACCTCCTGCCCGTCAATGAGATACCGGCCGCCGTCGGGGGCGTGGACGCCGGTGAGAACTTTGATGAGGGTGGATTTTCCGGCGCCGTTTTCTCCGCACAGGGAGTGGACTTCCCCCTCCCGTATGTCGAAGGACACGCCGTCCAGCGCCCGGACACCCGGGAAGACCTTTACAATGTCCTGGCATTGGATGATGGTTTTCGCTTCCGGCAATTTGGATACCTCCAATCCGGCCTTTTGGGACATCTGCCCAAAAAGGCCCTTGAAATCTACGGACATTATAGTACATATTAGTGATAAATTCAACTTTAATTTTTATTTTCTTAATATAATTGAAATATGTATGCAAAAATGGCGAAAAGCCCGCCGAAAGAGCCGGGAAAAGTGGCGAAAGTGGCGAAAGTGGCGAAAGTGGAGAAAGTGGCGAAAGTGGGAAATCCCCATGGAGCCGCTCCGATTTTACTGCGGAAATAAGAGACCGGCACAGCAGGGCGCACCGGAGGGTGCGCCCCTTTCGCTGTCTATCTATAATTTTAGGTTGAATTTCTCCTATTTTCTGATATAATGGGGGTATCAATGGCAATGCCACAGGAGGTGCTTTTATGCAAATTCATACAGAAAATCTGGTCTCCATCACAGAGGCCAACCAGAACTTTTCCAAGGTAGCCCGGCTGGTGGATGAAACCGGTGCAGCGGTGATCCTCAAGAACAACGTCCCCCGGTATGTCCTGATGGACTATGCACAGTTTGCCTCGGCACAGGAAGGCCGGGAGGATACCGTGGAAGACATCGGCAAGCGGATTTTGTCCCGGCACCGGGCTGCTTTTGAGGAATTGGCAAAATGAAGCAATTGTCTGTTTCCGATGTTATGACCCTGCACCGGCTGCTGATTCGGGAAACCGGCGGCACGCCGGGGCTGCGGGATCAGGGGCTGCTGGAATCTGCGGTAAACAGTCCTTATCAGACCTTCGGCGGTATCGACATCTATCCGAGCTTGCCACGGAAAGCTGCCCAGTTGGGCTTTGGACTGATTCAGGATCATCCATTTCTGGACGGTAACAAGCGTATAGGGATATTGGCGATGCTGACATTACTGGAGTGGAACGGCATTCTGACCGAATTTTCCGATCAGGAGCTTGTGGCAATTGGGCTGGACACTGCCGGCGGCAAGCTGGATGCAGCAGCGTTGGAGCAGGAAATTCTGTCCCATGCGTCCTTCTGAATTTACCAGTAATACCTCATACTTCTGTTTTATCCGTTTCCGGTTACAGCAGGTTCTTTATGGCTCTGCTGAAGGAGGACAAGGTCTACCGGATCTATATGGCCGGGGATGACATGTCCCTGTAGGGCTACCGCATCGGCGACGTAGTCGACCGGGATGCCATGAAGGACTTTGCACGGCAGGTGGAGAATGACACGGGGAACCGCATCCAGTACTCCTTCCTCATCGACAGCTACGGCGGCAGCAGACTGGTGGGCCTTGTGATCACCGACCAGAGCCAGCTGCCCCGGAACCCGGAGTGGGACGGCTATCCCAATGAGAACGACCCGGAGGATGTGGCCCAGTGGACGGAGAAGTATGACGCCTACCGGGATGCCCTGTTCAACGCCCAGAACCCCTCCAAGGAGCTGCTGACGGCAGAATCCATGGTCTGCTTCCATGTCATCAACGCATTCCGTGCCTACTGGAACGTCCAGCCTCTGATCTACAGCGATATCGCCGCCGCTACGGCACAGGATCACAGCCAGTTCATGGCCTCCAACAACAACTACACCCATGACGATCCCAGCTGGCCCAGTCTGGCGGACAAGCTGTGCCATTATGGCGCCTCTCACATTGCCGCCTGCGGCGAGAACATCACCCATTCGGTCTCCATCGGCATCAACGCCTTTGGCAGCTGGCTTGGCTCAGAGGGGCACCGGGCCGGTATGCTCAGCTATACCTATGCAGGGGTGGGCGCCGCCTATAATCCGGACAGCGACTACGGCATGTACTGGACCACCCACTTCTATAACACCTACGACTAAGCCGTAAAACCGCAGCAAGGGCTGCCTCCAATCGAGGCAGCCCTTTTGGAACCAATATGGAAATTTATGCAGTGACGATGATCCGGCCGGTGTAGACCTTGCCCGGCTCCGGCACCACCGGGGTGCCGTCAACAAGGACGGTGCCGAGGAGCTTGGACGTACCGTCCACCTCCAGCCGGGTCAGATAGTTCTGGCCCTTGGGCTGCCATGTGGAGCCTTCCAGCTTCACCCACACACCGTTGTTGACGGTGGGAGCGGGGGTGTTCATGAGGCCGCCCAGGTCCGTGGCGTCCCTGCCGATGATGCAGCCCTGGGTGGGGGTCAGTACTTCCGTTCCGATGGGGATCAGCTTGCCGCCTTCGTCATAATCCGGGGTGAAGTAGAACTTGGGCTCCGGCATGGGGGGCATCCCCTCCATGGAGGGCATCTCGTCCATGGGCGGCATACCGGCCATATCCGGCCCGCTTTCGCCCTCGGCGGGCATGGGAGGCCCGAAGGAGGGCTTTTCCCACTTGCCTGCGATCTCATGGCCCGATGCATCCACGGGAATGCCGCCGTACTGGTTGTCGGCGGGCGCCATATAATAGGAATAGTGCTTGTGGGTGGACACGGAGGAGGTGATGGCGCCCTGGATGTCGCAGTCCTTGAAGTTCAGAATCAGGTTCTGGCCCCACCAGAGCATGCCCTCGCCGTTGGTCTCCACGGAGATGGAGTTGTAGAAGTCACCGTGGAGGGCGGTGCCGTTTTTCCCGTTGCAGGCGGTAAAGGTCAGCTGGGGGTCAGAGATCATGTTCTTCACATCGAACTTCCGGAACAGCTTCTGATCCTTCCGGTTGTAGCCATAGGGATCGTACTTGGGGTCCTTCTCCGGGGCCTTGGTGGTGTCCAGCAGCTCCGTAAAGGCCGGGGTGCCCATGCCCGGATCGTCACAGGTCATCAGCTGAACGATCACGTCATTCCGGGCGGTGAATTTGCTGTTCTTGACGTCAATGACCGGGGTGCAGGCCTTAATCAGGAACGCAGCCCCCTCGGTGTCAAAGCTGGAGTCATGAACCTCGGTGATGCCGCATTCCGGCAGGGCGGCGGAGGAATCGTCCCCGGCCCCGGGCACATAGCGGACGTTGTTGGTCTTGTGGTACATGACGCCGTACTTGGCCGTGACCTTGCAGCCGTCATACCAGCCTGCGGAGGCGTGCTCATTGGCCACCACGGCGGCATAGGTGAGGCCGTATTTCTTTGTGGCATAGTCATAGACCACTCCGGTGTCCGGCAGGGCCGCCTTCAGGGCCTTGAAGGCATCGGAAGCTGCGGCATCTCCGATGGTGCAGCCGTAGAACCGGTTCCGGCAGCCGCCGATGGAATAGGTGGCGTAGCAGCTGGGGTCTTCGGTGCTGTCGGTGGTCACGTCAATGACGGAGTCCTTTACCTGCATCTCGATGGCATAGGTGCCGAAGGCCTTGGTGTCGCCGGTGTCGTCCACGGACAGGACGCCCCAGCCGTCGGACAGCAGGATGTCCTTTTCATAGCTTACATGGCTGTAGCCGTCGCACATGGTGGCACGGGCGTGGCCATCGGGGCTGATGCCCAGCATCCATGGGCAGGAGGACATGCCCTCTGCGGCCTGCTCATACTCCGAGCCGTTGGCCCGGATGAAGGAGTTTTTCACGCTGACGGTGAGGCCGTCCTCCGGGTTGGTGCCGCCGGCGAATACGCCGTGGCGCACGGCGCCCTTGCCGTCAAATACATAGCCGTCGGCGGTGAGATGGGTCTTGCCAAAGGCGCCAAGACCTGCGCCGAAGCCCTTGAAGTCGTTGCCGCCGGAGCCGTCGGCGGTCATGGTCAGGTTGGTTACGGCAAAGTCCGTGTCGTTGACCATCACGCCGTTAAAGTACCGGTTGTCGGAGTCGATGACGCCGCCGATGATGCCGGAGCCGTCAAAGCTGCCCCCGGTGATGGCGGCGGGAACGGACTGGCTTTCCTGTACCTTGCCCCCGTCTACAAACAGGGCGGTGCGATAATTGCAGCTGCCCTTGGTCATGCCGCCCTGATACAGCCCGGTCTCCGGGGCAATGGGGTCGGTCTCATAGACGGCGGCGCCGGGGGTGCCCTCGGGGACTTCCTTCCCGCCGAGCAGGTATGTTTTCAGCTTTTCCATGTTGAAAATCTCCTTTCAGGGGCGCAGACTGCCGGAGCGCCCGTACATATATCCTCCATTATACGGGGATCCCGGGCCTCCGTCAATTCTTTCGAGGTCAAACTACTCAAATGCACCTGCGGAAGCACATTTCAAACACTATGTTTCAGACAGAACCGCAATGAGCTTTACGGTATTATAGGCAATACCGCATAATTCGGCAAGGAGATTTGGCGAGAAATTTTTTTTCTGCAAATTTGTTGCGAAAGCGCAGGAATATTTTGTGTATTTCAAGGTTTTCGCAGCGGATTTGTGGGAAAAAAGGGCCTTCAAAGCCCGCAGACGCAATTGTGCGGTGTTGCCTTTATCAAATTTTAAGGTTTGGGAGATTGCCAAAAAGGGACGGTTGTGGTATGCTTACACATGCAATTCCGGCGGTCCAGGGCCGCCAAGAGACATTACGGAGATTCCCAGCTATGGAACAAACTGAAATGGTGGACTACCGGCAGCTGAGCCTGAAGACCCTCAATGAGCCCCGGTACAGTCACGTAAAGCTGCTTTTATTCTGGCCGTCCTTCGGCATTGTGTTTTACATATTGGAGCGGGTGTGGATCCGGGACGGCTATCATATCATGTCCTGCTCCCTGGACGCCCACATTCCCTTCTGCGAGTGGTTCGTGATCCCATACTTTTTCTGGTTTATCTTTATCATCGGCATGCACATCTATACCCTTTTGTACGATGTGCCCACCTTCCAGAAGTTCATCCGCTATATCGCCATTACCTACTGGGCCTCGGTGGCGGTGTACATCCTGTTTCCCAACTGTCAGGAGTTCCGGCCCGTGGAGTTCACCCGGGACAACTGGATGGTCCATGTGGTGCAGTTCCTCTACGGCTTTGACACCAACACCAATGTGTGCCCCTCTCTCCATGTGGTTGGCTCCATGGCGGTGATGTTCGCCGCATGGCACAGCAAAAAGTTTTCCACAAGGGGCTGGAAGATTGCCTTTGGCATCATGGCCTTTGTGATCTCCGTCTCCACGGTGTTCCTGCGGCAGCACTCGGTGCTGGATCTGCTGGCGGCGGTGCCCATCTGCCTGATTGCGGCGTATATCGTCTACGGCAGGGAGGACAAACGAATCAAAGCTCAGGCATAAAGCAAGGGAGCGCTGACGTTTGGTCAGCGCTCCAAATTTTTATCCGGTTCTTATGCTGCTTATTCCGCCGCCAGCTTTTTCTGGAGCTTTTCCATCAGGGGGAAGAACACGCCGCCCACGACGTTGCCCAGAGAGATCACGATCAGGTACAGGAGGCTCTTGCCCGGGGCAGAGAACAGCACCCCGGATACGGCCCAGTAGTACATATCCGCAATGGAGTGCTCCGTGCCGCAGAGGATGAAGATGGAGACCCCAAGGAAGATGGCCAGATATTTCCCCAGCTCATGGGGATTCTTGGCGTAGCCGTTGACGGCCAGATAGATGAAGATGTTGCAGATGCAGGCCAGAAGGAAAATCGAGCCGAGACCGGTGGCCATTTTTCCCTCTACCATGGCCTTTGCGGTGACGTTGATGCCCGCCTCTGTGCCGCAGATGGTGGTGAGATTCTCCACCAGCGCAAGGAAGCAGGTGCCCACCAGATTGCCCAGCCAGATCACCAGCAGGGTGATGAGGTAGTCGGGCTTGTTGTCAAAGAGATAGCAGGCTTTGCCGGTAAACAGGTTATAGCCTCTGGTGCAGATGGCAAACAGACCGATGGAGAACAGCAGCGCCCCCACGATGTTGGCCCCCACAAACAGGTCCTTCACCCGCAGGAATACCGTGCCGCCCAGACCGATGCAGATGCCCGCCAGAATGGCATAGACAAAGGTAGCAAGATGTTTTTTCATAACGTTGACCTTCCTTCTTATTCAAATTGCAATAAAGCCTCGCAGAGTTTGCCGCCTTTGCGGCAAATAAAATCAAATGCATTTTGCGGAGGGGCGCACCCCAGGGTGGCTTCTCTTGCCCCTGCGGGGCAATTCACCTTCTGTACACGACGCAAAATACAATATAGGACACAAGTGTGTTTGTTGGCCGCCTCAAGCGGACAACGGGCGTCCCCCAAGGGGATTTCCTTCGGGCACGCGCAGTGTCCGGCAAGAGACTTTGTCGAAAAACCCAACAGGTTTTTCGACAGTCTCAGGAGCTGGGGCATCCAGAGGGATGTCCCAGCTCTGGGTATTACTTCAAAAATCAGTCCGCAATGATGCCCGCTGCCTCGGCCTTCAGCTCCGCTTCCTTCAGCTGGGCCACCAGCTTCTGGGAGATGTAGGTGCCGTCGGCGGTATAGGCTTCGCGCTCGGGGATCTTCTCCACCCGGCAGGCGCAGACCTTGTACTCGGGAATCCGGGCATACTTGTCCAGCGCCGCATTGGTGAGCCAGTTGCAGTCGCCGTCGGGGAAGTGGAAGGGCATCCATGTCTCACCGGGGTTGGTTTTGCCGGAGACTCTTGCCTCGGAGGTGATCTCGCCACGGCGGGAGAGCACCTTGACCCGCTCGCCGTTCTCAATGCCCAGCTTCTTGGCGTCCTCGGTGTTGATCTCGATGAAGGAGTTGCCCTCGATCTCCATGAGCTCCGGGGTACGGCCTGTCATGGCACGGGTGGTGTAGTGGTAGAGGATACGGCCCGTGGTGAGCATCAGGGGATACTCCTCGTCGGGCAGTTCCCGGGCGGGAATGTACTCGGCGGGATAGAACCAGCCAAGACCCCGGGAGAACTTGCCCACATGCATAATGGGGGTGCCGGGATGATCCTTGGTGGGGCAGGGCCACTGGAGGAACTTGCCGTCGGAGTTGTCCAGCCGCTCATAGCTCATGCCGTGGAAGCTGGGGGTCACCTCTGCGATCTCGTCAAAGATCTCCGAAGCGGTGAGGGTGGGCTGGTTGTAGCCCATGCGCCGCATCAGGTCGCAGATGATGTCGGTGTCCAGCCGCATGTTGCCGGGAACGGTAACGGCGGTGCGCACACGCTGTACCCGGCGCTCGGTGTTGGTGAAGGTGCCTTCCTTCTCGGCGTAGCTGCGGCCCGGCAGGATTACGTCCGCCAGCTTGGCGGTCTCGGTCATGAACAGCTCCTGCATCACGAAGAAGTCCAGAGACCCCAGCGCCTTGAGGATGTGATGGGTGTCGGGATCGGTGACCACCGGATCCTCGCCGTAGATGTACAGGCCCTTGACCCGGCCGTCGATCATGGCGGAGAAGGTATCGGTGGCGTGGAGACCGGCCTCCTTGGGCAGCTCACAGCCCCAAGCCTTCTCAAACTTCTCGATGACGGGCATGTTGGGCTTGCCGTCGATGGTGATCTTCTGGTAGCCCGGGTAGTCGTTGGGCTGTGCGCCCATGTCGCAGGCGCCCTGTACGTTGTTCTGACCACGCAGGGGGTTTACGCCGCAGCCGGGACGGCCCAGCTTGCCCACCATCATGGCCATGTTGGACATGGACATAACGCCCTCGGTGCCGGTGGAGTGCTCGGTGACGCCCAGACAGTAGATGATGGGCGCCTTCTTTGCCTTGGCATAGATCCGGGCGGCCTTCCTGAGATCCTCCGGGTCGATGTGGCAGATATGGGCCACCCGCTCGGGGGTGTACTCCATAACGATCTTCTTCAGCTCCTCAAAGCCCTCGGTGCGGGTCTTGATGAACGCCTCGTCAATGAGGCCCTCGTTGATGAACACGTTCATCATGCCGTTGGCAAAGGCCACGTTGGTGCCCGGGCGCAGCTTCAGATGCACGGCGGCGGACTTGGCAAGGCCGATGTCACGGGGATCCACCACAATGAGCTGGGTTCCCTTCTGGACGGCCTGACGAATCTGTGCGCCTACCACGGGATGTGCCTCCTCGGGGTTGGAGCCCACCAGCAGAATGGCGTCCACATCGTGGGTGATGTCATAGATGGGGTTGGTCATAGCGCCGGAGCCAAGGGTCATGGCAAGGCCGGAGACCGAAGCGGAGTGGCAGACACGGGCGCAGTTATCGGTGTTGTTGGTGCCGAAGCAGGTACGAACCATCTTCTGCACCATGTAGATGTCCTCGTTGGGGCTTCTGGAACAGGCAAAGCCTGCCAGAGAATTGGGGCCGTATTCCTTCTTGATCTGCATGAACCGGGAGGCCACCAGCTCCAGCGCCTCGTCCCAGCTGGCCTTCCGGAACTTGCCGGTGGCCTTGTCCTTGATGAGAGGATCGGTGATCCGGTCGCCGCTGTGGACAAACTTAAAGGAGCCAAAGCGTCCCTTGACGCAGAGGGTGCCGTGATTGGACTCGCCGTCGGCAGGCTCACAGCCTACGATCCGGTTGTCCCGGACGATCAGATCCATCTGACAGCCTGTTGCACAGTGGGGGCAGGTGGTGCGGACCTTCCGGATGTTGTAGGGCCGGTAGTTTTTGAGGTTGTCCTTGGTGACCAGAGCGCCGGTGGGGCAGGCGGCGGCACAGTTGCCGCAGTGCTCACATTCGGTGTTCTCCCAAGGCATCTCAAAGCTGGTGGTAACGGCGGCGTTGAAGCCGCGGTTGGAGACGGACAGAATGCCCTTGCCCTGAATCTTGGCGCAGGTGCGCTGGCACCGGCGGCAGAGGATGCACTTCTTGGGGTCGTAGGACAGGAACTTGTTGGTGTCGTCGGGCTCGGGCCGGTGGGGCTGTACGGGGTTTTCAAAGCTGGTCTTCTCTACGCCGTACTCGAAGCAGTAGTCCTGAAGCTTGCAGCCGCCGTTCTTGGCGCAGCTGAAGCAGTTGCCCTCGTGGTTGCTGAGCAGCAGATCCAGCACGAAGCGCCGGGCCTCGATGACCTTGTGGGACTTGGTGTGAACCACCATGCCGTCGGTGCAGGGCTGGGTGCAGGCGGTGACCAGACCCTTGGCGTTGCCCTCCACCTCCACCAGACACATCCGGCAGGAGCCTTCGGGGTTGAGATCTTTGAGGTAGCACAGGGTGGGGATCTCCACACCGGCCAGATTTGCGGCTGTGAGAATGGTGTCATCAGGAGTCACCTGAACCTGTACGCCGTCAATGGTAACTGTAATGAGATTCGTATCAGACATTGTTCTGGATACCTCCTGTCATTAAACTTTGGAAATTGCGCCGAACTTACACTTTTCAATGCAGCTGCCGCACTTGATGCACTTGCTGGTGTCGATCTTGAAGGGGGAGCGGATCACGCCGGAAATGGCGTCGGCGGGGCACACACGGGAGCATGCGGAGCAGCCCTTGCACTTGTCGGGGTTGATTTCGTAGTGCAGCAGGCTCTTGCAGACGCCTGCGGGGCAGCGCTTTTCTGCCACATGGGCGATGTACTCCTCCCGGAAGTTCCGGATGGTGGACAGTACCGGGTTGGGGGCCGTCTGACCCAGACCGCACAGGGCAGTGCCCTTGATGTTGGCGGCCAGCTTTTCCAGCCGGTCGATGTCCTCCATGGTGCCCCTGCCCTCGGTGATCTTGTCGAGGATCTCCAGCATCCGGCGGATGCCCACCCGGCAGGGGGTGCACTTGCCGCAGGACTCGTCCACGGTGAACTGCAGGAAGAACTTTGCGATATCCACCATGCAGTTGTCCTCGTCCAGCACGATCATGCCGCCGGAGCCCATCATGGCGCCGATCTTGGCAAGGTTGTTGTAGTCGATGGGAACATCAATCTGGGAGGCGGGGATGCAGGCGCCGGAGGGGCCGCCGGTCTGGACGGCCTTGAACTTCTTGCCGCCCGGCACGCCGCCGCCGATGTCCTCAATAATGGTGCGCAGGGGAGTGCCCATGGGGATCTCCACCAGGCCGGTGTTGACGATCTTGCCGCCCAGGGCGAATACCTTGGTGCCCGTGGAGCCTTCGGCGCCGATGGCCGCATAGGCTGCCGCACCGTTGTTGATGATCCAGGTGATGTTGGCATAGGTCTCCACGTTGTTCAGCAGGGTGGGCTTGCCGAAGAGACCCTTGTTGGCCGGGAAGGGAGGACGGGGCCGAGGCTCGCCGCGGTTTCCTTCGATGGATACCATCAGGGCTGTCTCCTCGCCGCAGACGAAGGCGCCGGAGCCAAGGCGGGTCTCCAGATGGAAGCTGAAGCCGGTCTCAAAAATGTTGTCGCCCAGAAGGCCGTATTCCTCCGCCTTTTTGATGGCGATGTTCAAACGCTCTACGGCGATGGGGTACTCGGCCCGGACGTAGATATAGCCCTGAGAGGAGCCTACCGCATAGCCTGCAATGGTCATGGCCTCCACCACGCTGAAGGGGTCGCCCTCCAGAACGCTTCGGTCCATGAATGCGCCGGGGTCGCCCTCGTCGGCGTTGCAGCAGACGTATTTGAGGTCGCCCTTGGCGTTGGCGGTGAACTGCCATTTAAGGCCCGTAGAGAAGCCTGCGCCGCCACGGCCACGGAGGCCGGAGTTCTTTACCTCGTCAATGACCTGCTGAGGGGTCATCTCCGTGAGCACCTTGCCCAAGGCCATGTAGCCGCCGGCGCCGATGTACTCATCAATGTTCTCGGGATCAATGACGCCGCAGTTCCGCAGGGCAATGCGCTGCTGCTGGCGATAGAAATTGGTGTCGGTGAGGGATTCCACAGGCTTGTTGGTGCCCTCTTCCACGTTGAGCAGCCGGGTCACGGGGCGGCCCTTCAGCAGGTGCTCCTCTACGATCTCGGCAATGTCATCCTTGTGGACCATGATATAGTGGGTGCCGTCCGGGTAGATGACCACGTTGGGGCCCTTGGCACACAGGCCCAGACATCCGGTCTTCACCACACGGATCTCCTGATCCAGACCGAACTTTTTCAGCTGTGCTTCAAATTCCTCTGCCAGTCCGTTGGCATTGGCGGCAGCGCAGCCGGTGCCGGTACATACTAAGATATGCGCACGATATAACGCCATGAATGCTCCTCCTTTACTCTGCTGCGCCGATGGTATACTCGGTGACCACCTGCTTGTTGACCAGATGCTGTGCCACGATCTGGGGCACCTTCTCCGGGTTCATCTTCACATAGGTGACCTTTTCCTGACCGGGTACATAGACCTCCACAATGGGCTCCAGACGGCATACGCCGATGCAGCCGGTCTGCGTAACCTGCACGTTTTTGAGGCCACGCTTATTGATCTCCTCCACAAAGGCGCTGAGCACGGGCCGTGCACCGGCGGCGATGCCGCAGGTGGCCATGCCAACCACCACACGGATGGTGTCGGCGCCTTCGTTCCGGAGGTTCATCTTGTCCTGCATCTGTTCCCGCAGGGCCTTCAGCTCTTCCAAAGACTTCATAATGGGGTTCCTCCTTCTGGAATATCAGGTGTATTTTTTGAGAATGTCGTCTACCATGTCCGGGGTCAGGCGGCCATATACATCGTCGTCCACCATCATGACCGGTGCCAGACCGCATGCGCCCACGCAGCGGGTGGCGTCCAGAGAGAACTTCCCATCGGGGGTGATAGAGCCGGACTTACATCCGAGGATCTTCTCGATCTTGTCCAGAATCAGCTGGGAGTTCTTCACGTAGCAGGCGGTGCCGAGACATACGCTGACCCGATGCTGACCCTTGGGGTTCAGGGTAAAGAGAGAATAGAAGGTGGCAATGCCGTAGACCTCAGACAGGGGGATGTTCAGTCCGTCGGCAATGATCTGCTGCACCTCAATGGGCAGGTAGCCGTAGATATTCTGAGCCGCCTGCATCACCGGCATGGTGCCGCCCTGTACATCCTTATACTGCTCGATGACGGCCTTCAGCTGGGCTTCCTGCTCCGGCGTACCCGAAAATGCAACCAATGTTTTCTTGTTTGGCATATTGGAGCGCTCCTTTGGTGAGATTTCCATGTAAAAATGGATGGTAATCGTATTATAATAACGATGCTTTACCAAGTCAAGAATCGTTATTTTCTTCACAAAATCCGTGGTTTTTGTCCGAAATGATACAGAATTTGACGCATTATATGGAAATAAATAACATTTCGCCGGGGCCGTATTCCATGTTCCCCGCCGGAGGTGCTGTGCACCCTTATGCAAAATCCATGGTGTTAGTCCTGCAAAACTGGGCAGAAAGCCAATCCTGACTGCAAGCACTTGACAGGCCGGAAAAAGTCGGCTATAAAAAGAAAGAATCACAGCGGCGCCGCAGAGGCTAATCTTCGGCGCTGCCGGAGAAAACCGTGAAAGGAGCCGTCCCTTATGCAGCTGACCCAGCAGGAGATGATCGTCCTCCGAAAAACCTTCCTGTTCCACCGGCTGACCCCGGCGGCTTATATGAAGCTCTCTGAGGGGCGCTTTACCGGGGCCTTCCGGCAGGAGCTTCGGACCGGCCAGATGCTGGAGTGGCCCCAGGGGCAGGAGCACTGCCTTGGGGTGGTCATTGCCGGTGAGCTGACGGAGCTTCGTGCCCCGGCCTTTCCCAACCGGAGCCTTCGGGAGGGCAGCGTCATGGGGGTGATGGAGCTGTTCAGCAATCAAAGGCCCATGTATCAGCCCGTGCGGGCGGAGACCCGGAGCCGGGTGCTCTTCTTTTCCGCCCAGCAGATCCGGAGCCTCTTTGAAAGCTATCCGGATCTTATGATGCGGTATATCAACTTCTTAACGGCCCGGGCTCAGGAGCTCCGGTGGGAGTATCTCATGGCCGCCACCCCGGCGGCCCAGGATCGGGTGAAAAAGTACTGCGCCATGGAGATGGAGCAGGGCCCCGAGGGGCAGTATCAGCTGACCCTGCCCCGTTCCATGTCGGCCCTTGCCCGGCGGCTCCATATGAGCCGCTCCACCCTGTACCGGGCGCTGGAGCAGCTCCAGCAGCAGGGTCTGCTTCTGCGGCAGGAGCGGGAAATCATCATTCTCAGCCCACAGGCGCTGGGGGAGGCATTGGAGGGACCGAAGCCATGAACATCATCTATCCCCACACCCTGCCGGAGCCTGCGGAGCCTGCTGCGGCCCGGCATGTATCCCGCCGGGGCGGCAGCTTTACCTATGACGATGCGCTGGTGGTGGAGCACACCATGGAGATTCTCATCAATGAGCAGCCCGCTTATCAGGTGGTGTGCAGCCCCACGGATCTGCCCCAGCTGGTGCTGGGACGGCTGCTCAGTGAGGGCATCATCCACAGCCGGGATCAGGTGGAGACCATCTACCTCTGCGAAAACGGCCTTCGGGCCAGAGTGTTCCTGCCGGGCCGGGAGATCACCCCGGCCCCTGCTCCGGGGCCGGAGCTGGTGGCCACCTGCTGCACCGGGAACCGCACCATTGCGGATCTGTTCCGGGACAGAGAGCGGCCAAAGCCAGTGGAAAAGCTCGACTATGATCCGGCGTGGATCTTTGCGCTGGCGGAGGAAATGAAGGGAGATATGCCCCTGTATACCGCCACCCACGGCACCCACAGCTGCCTGATCCAGCATCGGGGGGAGATTTTGCGCCGGGCCGAGGACATCGGGCGGCACAATGCTTTGGATAAGGTGCTGGGCTGGGCCTTGGAGCAGGGGATCCCGCTGGGGGAATGCATTGTCTATACCAGCGGAAGGATCCCGGTGGATATGGTGCTGAAGGTCATCCGTGCCGGGGTGCCGGTGTTTGCCAGCAAGGCCATGCCCACGGCGGAGTCGGTGGCGCTGGCAAAGGAATTTGGATTGACCCTCATCGGGGCCGCCCGAGCGGGGAGTATGGTGCTGTTCTGAGGGGCGCATTCCTCACCGTGCCTGAGCAGGCAACGTAGACGGTGCGCAGTTCCGTGCGGTACGTCCCAAAGCCTCCCTTGTGTAAAGGGAGGTGCCGCCCATTTAGGGCGGCGGAGGGATTGATGCTGGGCAGTAACCTTTCGCTTGGCACCGCTCGACTATTTGGCAGCTCATAGTCAGAAACCGCTCCGAAAAACAAAGTCTTGGGGAACAATCCCCCACCCCCTTCGGGGGAGCCCCCTTTACACAAAGGGGCCTTTGTGCCGTGCGGAAGTGCGTACCGTTTCCCTTGCCTGCTCAGGTGCGGCAGAGCATCCCGCTTTCGTCCCCGGCTCGGGCTCAGTCGTTTCGGGGTGCGCTGACGGCCCCACCTGTAAATCCCGTTTCCCTTATCGAACAAACTGCAAGTTTGTCTACATTTACTTGCACTTTTTTCTGGACAGCCGTGGATTTCTCTGATACAATAACCGGGTAAATTGAATGCATGGCCATGATGCCTGCAATTTAGAATGAATACAAAGGATGTTGCCATTTATGAAAACGCCGTTTGTCACAAAGGCTCAGCTTCAGGAAATCGTAAAAACCTATCCCACCCCCTTCCACATCTACGATGAAAAGGGCATCCGGGAGAACGCCCGGAAGGTCATGAAGGCCTTTTCCTGGAACAAGGGCTTTCAGGAATATTTCGCCGTCAAGGCCACCCCCAACCCCACCATTTTGAAGATCCTCCGGGAAGAGGGCTGCGGCACCGACTGCTCCTCCCTGACGGAACTGATGATGTCCGACCGCTGCGGCTTTACCGGCAGCGAGATCATGTTCTCCTCCAACGAGACGCCCGCCTGTGAATTTGAATTGGCGGCCAAGCTGGGGGCCACCATCAATCTCGATGACTTTACCCACATCGACTTTTTGAAGGACACCATCGGCTATATCCCCGAGACCATCTCCTGCCGGTATAATCCCGGCGGCACCTTCCAGCTTTCCTCCTCCAAGGAGGGCTTTCAGGTCATGGACAACCCCGGGGACGCCAAGTACGGCTTTACCACCGAGCAGCTCTATGAGGGCTTCAAAAAGCTCAAGGCCATGGGCGCAAAGCACTTCGGCATCCATGCGTTTCTTGCCTCCAACACCATTTCCAACGACTACTATCCGGCGCTGGCGGGGATCCTGTTCAAGCTGGCGGTGGATCTTCAGGAAAAGACCGGCTGCCACATCGCCTTCATCAACCTCTCCGGGGGCGTTGGGGTGCCCTATCGGCCCGATCAGCCGGAAAACGACATCCTTGCCATCGGCGAGGGGGTGCGGAAGCAGTTTGAGGAGATCCTTGTGCCTGCGGGCATGGGGGATGTAAAGCTGTTTACGGAGATGGGCCGGTTTATGCTGGCCCCCTACGGCGGCCTTGTGACCACTGCCATCCACGAAAAGCACACCTATAAGGAGTATATCGGCGTGGATGCCTGCGCTGCCAACCTCATGCGCCCGGCCATGTACGGGGCCTACCACCATATCACCGTCATGGGCAAGGAGAACGAGCCCTGTGACCACAAGTATGACGTGGTGGGCGGTCTCTGCGAGAACAACGATAAGTTCGCCATTGACCGGATGCTGCCCAAGATCGACATGGGCGACCTGCTGTTTCTCCACGACACCGGCGCCCACGGCTTCTCCATGGGCTACCAGTATAACGGCCGCCTCCGCAGCGCCGAGCTGCTTTTGCGGGAGGACGGCAGCGTAAAGATGATCCGCCGGGCCGAGACCCCGGACGACTATTTTGCAACGCTGGTCTGGTAAATTTGAAAGGGAAAAAGGGCTTGGGAATTTCGGTTCCCAAGCCCCTTGAAGTTTGGCGCTGATGCTTGACGGTATATCAATATTTTGATATAATTTGTATATCATATTACGGGAGTTGATGATATGCCGACCATTCGTCCCAGTGCGGATTTAAGAAACAGCTACAGTGAGATTTCTGATTTTTGTCATCGATACAAGGAGCCTGTTTTTATTACGAAGAACGGAAAAGGCGATTTGGCTGTGATGAGTATGGAAGCCTATGAGGATATGTGCGGAAAAATTGAGTTATACCACCTGATTGAGCAGGGGCTGGCAGAGGATCGGGCCGGAAAGGCTGTCAGCCTTGAGCAGGCCATGGCTGATGTGAGGGCGGAAATTGGACATGTATAATGTCATTGTAATGGAGATTGCCAGAGATGATTTGCGAAGTGCGGTGAGATATATTGCAAATGAGCTGAAAAATCCATCTGCTGCCAATCGGCTTGCGGACGAATTTGAAAAGCGTGTGTTGGAACTGACAGAAATGCCCGAGAGATATCAGCTGCTGCAAGACCGATTCCTTGCGCTAAACCAGATTCGAGCATTTTCTGTGGGCAATTATCTTGCATTTTATACAGTGCATCTGGAAACGCAGACTGTGGCGATTCTTCGTTTTTTGTATGGAAAACGAAATTGGATGAGGATTATTGAGGCACTATCAAAAGAAGAGCTTGGGGAACGTTGATCCCCAAGCCCTTTTCTCCTTATTTCATTCGTTCCGTGAACGCCCGCAGAAAGTCATTATATTTGGCCCGGCTGATGGGGAGAACCTCCCCGCTGAGCAGCTGCAATTCAAACCGCTGGAACTGCTTTACCTGATCCAGCGCCACCACATAGCTCCGGTGGCACCAAACGAATTGATCCTCCGGCAGCTGCTCGATGAGCTTGGGAATGGAGTCCTTCACGTTCAGCGTTTCGGTGCAGGTGTGGATCAGGGTGCGCCGGTCCGTATGCTGGAGGTAGCGGATATCCTCCAGCGGCAGCACCCGCTTTTCCCGGCCGCATACAACGGTCAGGGCCGCCCGGCTCTGGCCGTACTGCTGGAAGAACAGATCCATGGCCATGGGGATCCGCTGGCGGTACTGATCCTTCCGGATAAAGTACAGGGGCCTTGTTTCGAAGATCTCCGTAACGTAATCCGGATAGGCGGTGAGATAGATGATGGCGCACAGGGGGAATTTGGCCCGCACCTGCCGGGCAACGTCAATGCCGCTGAGGGACCGCCCAAGGTCGATGTCCGTCAGCAGCAGATCCAGAGATTTGGCGTGGGACAGATGCTGCAAAAGCTCCCTGCCGCCGGTAAAGCGGGTGATTTGGACGTCATACTGCGGCATCTTTGCCAGATACGCCGTCAGGGCATCGGTAAAGCCCCCGAGGATCACCGGGTCGTCATCCAGTATGTAGATCTTGAGAAGCTGCTTCATAACATACCTCCAATGGGGGAAAGGGCGGCGGGGAGATCACCCTGCCTTTTGGCTGCTCCCGGGGATCAGCCACAGCAGTACCTGCACCCAGCCGTCGCCGCTCTGGGGCATCAGCTGCCCCTGATATTCCCCGGCGATGCGTTCCAGAATGCTCAGGCCCCAGCCGTGGGCACGGGTCAGCTCCGGCTGCTTCCGGGTGATGTGCTGGCCCGGCGCCGCCGTGTTCCGGCACAGGAATACCAGCCGCGGCCCCTGCATGCGGGCGGTAAATTCAATGGTCTTTTCCGCCTCCGGCCCCAGAGCATCGCAGGCGTGGATGGCGTTGTCCAAAAGGTTCCCGGCGATGGAGCACAGGTGGATGGGCTCCACGGCCACATCCGTGGGGATGATCCCCTGAATCTTCAGGGTGATGCCCGTCTGACGGCACTGCCGGGACTTTTCCTCCAACACCGCATCCACCACGGCGTTTCCGGTATAGCGGCAGCGGCCGGTCTGCTCCACGGCGCTCCGAAAGTCCGAAAGCTCCCGGAGTACATTGTCGTAGTGCTGCTGGGAAAGCTCCCGGGACATGTGCCGCAGGGTCTCCACCATTTCCGACTGAACGCCCTTCAGGGCGGCGGCACTGCCCTGAAGCTGATGGTAGTATTCCGACTGGGCCTTTAAGAGGTTTTCCGCCTCCTGCACCTGACGCTGGGCTTCGTAGACCTGCTGTGCCCGCCGGAAGGTGCCCAGCAGAAAAACGTCAAGGAGGATGTTGGCCAGCAGGAACAGGGCGCATACCAGCAGCACCTGCCGGGTGGACTGCATGGTGCCCAGGGCGATCCATGTGGGGAACAGCATCAGGAAGCACTGGGTCACCAGAATGGGCAGAAACTTTGTAAATTCCTGCTCTCGCACCTTCGCCAAAAACCGGCGGCACAGGGTATAGGGGATCAGCAGGCTCATGGAATAGAAGGGGAGATAGACCATGCGGCTGAGCACCAGCACCGTCAGAGGAAGATCCGTTATGGCGGTCATATTGGGATACCGCTGCAGCAGCATCAGATCCACGGGCAATTCCAGCAGCATCATCAGGATGAGATACAGCACCAGATATGCCACCGCCTGGATCCGGGGGATCTTACAAAAGCTCATGGTCAGGGCCAGCAGCCAAAACAGGGTAGTGAGACTTCTCACCACCTGCGGCAAGGCCAGCTGGTAGCCAAAAAGCCACTGCAGCAGCAGGGTGCCAATGGTCAGCAGTGCCGTAAACAGCCATAGCCGCCGGTTTTTCAAAAATCGGGCGACGATGATCCCTTCCAGCACCAGCTGGGGCAGCGTGGTCAGCAGATCTGCGGCCATAATCTGCATCAGAGTCCCTCCTTTTCCGTTGATTCAGCCCGTTTTGGTGAAAAAAACAACCAAAACGACATTTCTTTATACATTTTCCTAATTCTGTGCTATAATCTTGGCATAGATCAGAGTGTGCTGGGCGCACCGGCAAGGGCCATGGTCACGGTGCAGGTGTCTCCTGCGGTCTCCATGGTGATTTGATCCTCCGGCTCCAGCCGGGTCTTCAGCTGCTCCGTCAGGGGGGCATCTGCGGGGCCGGCGGGGTATCGGCAGCACAGCCTGAGGCCGGGGTCTGCGGAAATGGAACACCGGATCTCCGGTGTTGCGTCCATGGGCAGGGTGCCGCAGGCGGCAATGGCCTGATCCAGCAGCCGGGAGATCAGGCTGCACAGCCGTACCTCCTGCTGGCCCAGATCCCCGGGCAGGGCCCCCTGACAGAGGAGCCGGATGCCCGCCTCGCCGCAGGTGAGTTTTTTGGAAACCAGTACCGCATCCACCATGGCGTTGCCGGTATCCTGAGACCACTGGGCCTTCTGGAAGCTCTTTTCCATGGCGGAAAGCTGCTGCTGGGCCGTTTCATAGTCCTCCTGCTCCAGCAGAATGGACAGGGTGGTCAGCTGATTTTTGACATCGTGGCGCAGCTGACGAAGGATCCGGGTGCTGTCCTGCATCTGCTGATAGTATTCCGTCTGGGTTTCCAGCATGGCCTGTGCCTCCTGCTGCCGCTGAATCACGGCGTGGGCCTTGCCCATGCGGTTGAAAATGCCCACTAAGAATACGTCCAGCATCAGATGGGCAAGACTGTAGAGCAGCATCACCGGGATCAGGGACTTGTAGTGCCCCATGGCGTTTTGCACCATGGTCAGGGGCAGCATCAGCAGCACCAACTGCACCAGCAGGAAGGGCAGAAACCGCAGGGTGTCCCGTGACTGCTCCATCCGGTAGATTTTCCGCAGCAGAAACGAGACCAGCATATAGCAGGCGGTCAGCAGCGGCAGATAGGAGAGCTTCCACAGCAGCAGGAAGGCCGGGTCTACGCTGTAGAGGTTCACATAGTCCGGGTAAAAGTGCAGCAGGCTCAGCCCCATGGGCAGCTCCGTAACCGTCATGCCCGCCATGCAGGCGGTATAGAAGATCAGGCACCGGGGCATGGGCACCTGCCGGCAGCAGAAGATCACGATCAGCTGGAGACCATAGACAAGGATGGGCCGCAGGGGCGTGTTGGGGGGCAGTACATAGCCGGTAAAGGCGTAGGCCAGAAAGCTGGCCGCAGCCAGCAGCGCTACGGTTCGGCGGAAGTGTTTGGCATCGATGAATTTGGCCATATAATAGGCCGAAATGATATTCTGCGGCAGGGTGGTCAGCAGATCCACCAGCATGATTTCCATTCCAGCACCCCCTTTTTTTCTCAGCGGAGGATATTATCTCATATTTTTTTTCAAATGTAAACCAAGATTCTTGGATTAAATCCAGAATATAACGTATTATTTGCATTTTTCAAATTTCGCCCCAAGGCAGACTCATACCTTTCGGGCTGAAAAAGACACCATGAACAGGAGATTTCACCATGCAGGTACGAGAACTACTTACCATAGAAGCCCTACAGCCCATTACCGCCCAGACCGGCGAGGTCGGACTGGACAGGCCCATGAAGGACGTGGTGCTGCTGGAATACGACAGCCTGCAGCAGCAGCGGCCCGAGGGGTATTATCAGGATGACTTTATCGTCTCCACTCTCTATTCCGCCAAGGATCAGCCGGAGGCGCTGCTGCCCATGGTGCAGCAGCTGATCCGTCTGGGGGCCGCAGGGCTGGCCTATAAGTCTGTGTACTATTCCCAGCTGCCCCAGGCGGTGCTGACGCTGGCCAAAAAGCACGACTTTCCCATCCTGCGGTTTGAGAAGCTCTATATGGAGGATGTGATCCTTGCGGTCAACGACTATCTGCGCCTCCGGCAGGAGTTCTCCCTCTATGAGGAGCCCCTGTTTAAGATCCTGCAGGGCAGCTTTGAGAGCTACGGCATCGAGCAGCTGTGCATGCGCATGAACCCCAACCGCCTGAAATATATGAACGCCGTGTATGTCCACTGTCTGGACGTGACCCGGGATTGGAGCGTGGGCCTGCGGAATACCCTACAGCTCCGCAGCAGCCGGGCCGTAACCTCCACCTACCGGTTTTTGCAGTTCCGCCGGGGCTTCTTTGTGCTGTCCAACTATGCAGAGCCCCTGCCCGTGACCACCATCGGCAAGAACGTGGTCCGGCTGTTCAAGGAGCTGGGGGTGGAGACCCGGGAGCTGTGCTTCGGGGTAGGCAGCCTCCAGCAGCGCTCCTCCAACTTCGATCAGGTGATCCGGGACGCCTTTGACGCCCTGCTCTATGCCCTCACCACCCGGCGGCAGCTGATTACGCTGGAGGATATCCGGCTGTACCAGACCATCCTGCCCATGGTGCGGGATAAGACCACCCGGGCCGTCATGCAGGCCCAGTTTCAAAAGCTGGAGGAATATGACCGGGAGAGTACCTCCGGCAGCCTCATGGAGACACTGGACGTCTATGCGGGCTGCGGCTACCAGATCGTGGAGACGGCCCACCGCATGGGCCAGCATCCCAACACCATCCGCTACCGGCTCAAAAAGATCTGCGAGCTTACCGCCACGCCGCTGGAGGTGGGGCATGCCCTGTTCCTGATGGGGGAGTACCGGAGGATGGATAATCTCAGCAGCAGTATCTTCTGAATAGATACACAAGAAGGGAGCGCCGTTCCGGCGCTCCCTTTACATTTCCATATTCGATTAGAAGTCTGCGTTGCCCACGGTTCTGGGATGGGGCAGTACGTCCCGGATGTTGCTCATGCCGGTGAGGTACATGATCAGGCGCTCAAAGCCCAGACCATAGCCTGCGTGGCGGGTGGTGCCGTAGCGGCGGAGATCCAGATACCACCAGTAATCCTTGGGGTCGAGGCCCAGCTCGTTCATACGGGCCTCCAGCAGGTCAAGGCGCTCCTCACGCTGGCTGCCGCCGATGATCTCGCCGATGCCGGGCACCAGGCAGTCTGCGGCGGCAACGGTCTTGCCGTCCTCGTTGGCCCGCATATAGAAGGCCTTGATGTCCTTGGGATAGTCGGTGACGAACACGGGCTTCTTGAACAGCTGCTCGGTGAGATACCGCTCGTGCTCGGTCTGCAGGTCGCAGCCCCAGGTCACGGGATAGTCAAACTTGGCGCCGGACTCCTGCAAAAGCTTGACCGCCTCGGTGTAGGAAACCCGGACAAACTCGCTGTCCTTCACGTGCTGGAGCCGGGGCAGCAGCTCCTTGTCCACAAACTTGCCGAAGAACTCCATCTCCTGAGGACACTTTTCCAGCACCGTCTGGATGACGAACTTGATCATGGCCTCGGCGTTGTCCATGTAGTCGTTCAGGTCTGCAAAGGCCATTTCCGGCTCGATCATCCAGAACTCCGCCGCATGGCGCTGGGTATTGGAATTCTCTGCCCGGAAGGTGGGGCCGAAGGTATAGACGTTGCCGAAGGCCTGCGCAAAGGACTCCACGTTCAGCTGGCCGGATACGGTGAGGTTGGCGCTCTTGCCGAAGAAGTCCTGAGTATAGTCTACGGTGCCGTCCTCATTCTTGGGCACATTGTTCATGTCCAGCGTCGTGACCCGGAACATCTCGCCTGCGCCCTCGCAGTCGGAGGCGGTGATGATGGGGGTGTGGATGTAGACAAAGCCCTGCTCCTGGAAGAACTGATGGATGGCATAGGCGGCCACGGAGCGAACCCGGAATACCGCCGAGAAGGTGTTGGTGCGGGGGCGCAGATGGGCGATGGTGCGGAGATACTCCATGCTGTGGCGCTTCTTCTGCAGGGGATAATCCGGGGTGGAGGCGCCCTCTACGTCAATATGGGCGGCCTTCAGCTCACATGGCTGCTTGGCATCGGGGGTATAGACCAGCGTGCCCTTGACCACCAGCGCCGCACCTACGTTCTGCTTGGCGATCTCCTTATAGTGATCTACGATGCCGTCCTCAAAGACCACCTGAAGGCTCTTAAAATAGCTGCCGTCATTGAGCTCAATAAAGCCGAAGGTCTTCTGGGCACGCATGGTGCGGATCCAGCCGCCCACGGTGACCTGAACCTTATCAAAGGACTTGGGATCTGCAAAAATCTCAGAAATCAGTGTTCTTTCCATAATGTCCTCTCCTGTTACGAAATTCGGGCGGACTGCCGGTGCAGCCCACCCGAATAGTTTAATGCATTTTTTACTTCACGTCAAGGATATGGTAGCCAATATCTGTGCGGAAGTGCATTTTCTCAAAGTTCACCGGGCCTGCGGCGGCGTAGGCCTTCACCACGGCTTCCCGAAGGGTGGGGGCCACAGCGGTGACGCCCAATACCCGGCCGCCGTTGGTCAGGAACTTCCCGTCCTGCTTTTTGGTGCCCGCATGGAACACCACGGCGTCCTTTACCTGATCGAGACCGGTGATCTCCTTGCCCTTTTCATAGGCCACCGGATAGCCACCGGAGGCCAGCACCAGACAGCAGCTGGCGGCGTCCTTGAACTTCACGTCCAGCTGATCCAGGGTGCCGTCCACGCAGGCTTCCAGAATGTCCATAAGATCGGTCTCCAGCAGAGAAAGCACCGCCTGACACTCGGGGTCGCCGAACCGGGCGTTGTACTCCACCACCTTGGGGCCCTCGGGGGTCAGCATCATGCCGAAGTAGATGACGCCCTGGAAGGTGCGCCCCTCGGCATTCAGGGCCTTCACCGTAGGCAGGAAGATGGTGTCCATGCAGGTCTTTGCCAGCTCCGGGGTGTAGTTGGGGCAGGGGGAGATGGCGCCCATGCCGCCGGTGTTGGGGCCCTTGTCCCCGTCATAGGCACGCTTGTGATCCTGAGAGGAGGGCATGGGCACAATGGTCTTGCCGTCGGTAAAGGCCAGCACCGTGACCTCCGGGCCGGTCATGCATTCCTCAATGACCACCTTGGCCCCGGCCGCTCCAAAGGCCTTGTTCTCCATCATGTTGACCACGGCCGCTTTGGCCTCCTCTAAGGTCTGGGCCACCACAACGCCCTTGCCCAGTGCAAGGCCGTCGCATTTGACCACAATGGGAGCGCCCTGTGCCTCCACATAGGAAAGGGCGGCGTCCTTGTCGGTAAAGACCTCATAGGCGGCGGTGGGAATGCCGTATTTCTTCATCAGGGCCTTGGAGAAGGCCTTGCTGCCCTCGATGATGGCGGCGTTGGCCTTGGGGCCGAAGGCACGGATGCCCGAGGCCTCCATGGCGTCCACCATGCCCATGGCAAGGGGATCGTCCGGGGCCACCATGACGAAGTCCATCTGATTTTCCTTTGCCCATGCCACCATGCCGGGGATGTCCGTGGCCTTGACGTCCACGCACCGGGCGATCTCACCGATGCCGCCGTTGCCGGGGGCGCAGCAGAGCTCGGTGACCTTGGGGCTTTTGTGAAGAGCCCAGCAGATGGCGTGTTCCCGTCCGCCGGAGCCGACTACTAATACTTTCATACTTCCATATCCTTTCGATGGGGGCTCAGTGGTGGAACAGCCGGTTGCCGGTAAAGCACAGCACGATGCCGTACTTATCGCAGGCGGCGATGACGTTGTCGTCCCGAATGGAGCCGCCGGGCTCTGCAATGTAGCTTACCCCGGACTTCCGTGCCCGCTCCACGTTGTCCCCAAAGGGGAAGAATGCATCGGAGCCGCAGGAAACGCCGGTCTGCTGGGCGATCCATGCCTTCTTTTCCTGGGCGGTGAGCACCGAAGGCTTTACCTTGAAGGTGTTCTGCCATACGCCCTCGGCCAGAACGTCCTCATACTCGTCGGAGGTGTAGACGTCAATGGCGTTGTCCCGATCCGGGCGGCGGATGCCGTCTACAAACTGGAGGCCCAGCACCTTGGGATGCTGGCGGATCAGCCAGTTGTCGGCCTTGTTGCCTGCCAGACGGGTGCAGTGGATGCGGCTCTGCTGGCCTGCGCCCACGCCGATGGTCTGGCCGTTTTTCACATAGCAAACGGAGTTGGACTGGGTGTATTTCAGGGTGATCAGGGCGGTGACCAGATCGATCTTTGCGCGCTCCGGCAGATCCTTGTTCTGGGAGACGATATTGGAGAGATCGCCCTTGGTGATCTTCAGGTCGTTGCGGCCCTGCTCAAAGGTCACGCCGTAGATTCTCCGGCGCTCCAAGGGGTCAGGGGTATAGTCCGGGTCGATGGCTATGATATTATAGCTGCCCTTCTTTTTGGTCTTGAGAATGGCAAGGGCCTCCTCGGTGTAGCCCGGGGCAATGATGCCGTCGGAGACCTCGGCCTTGAGATAGGCGGCGGTGGCGGCGTCGCAGACATCGGACAGGGCGGCCCAGTCCCCGTAGGAGCACAGCCGGTCAGCGCCTCTGGCCCGGATATAGGCGCAGGCGATGGGGGTCAGCTCCTGGGTGTCCTCCACAAAGTAGATCTGCTTTTCCACATCGGAAAGGGGCAGACCCACCGCCGCACCGGCGGGGGAGACGTGCTTGAAGCTGGCGGCGGCGGGGAGACCCGTGGCCTCCTTCAGCTCCTTTACCAGCTGATAGCTGTTGAAGGCGTCCATAAAGTTGATATAGCCGGGGCGGCCATTGAGCACCGTAACGGGCAGATCACTGCCGTCCTCCATAAACAGCCGGGAGGGCTTCTGGTTGGGGTTGCAGCCGTATTTGAGAGCGAGTTCCTTCATTGTATGCTGTCCTCCTTAGATCAGACGTTCTTGTTGATGATCCGGTCGTCCACGTTTCCGGTGGCAAGGTCGATATACCGGACGAACAGGGAGACCTTGTTGTCCTCGTTGAGGTTTTCCCACAGCTCCTTTGCCAGCGTCCCGGCATCCGGGGCGGTGATGGCCACCCGCCGGGGCTCTCCCTCAAAGGAGGGCAGGGGGTTCAGGTTCTCCTGATAGGTGTGGATAAAGCGCCCCTCTCCGGGCAGGGGATTGTCATAGCCGAAGAAGTAGCGGTGATTGCAGGTGGGATCCCCATCGGCGCTCTTGAGGATGGACAGGGCAAAGGCGCCGTCCTTGTGTACAAGGCCGGAGATTCTGGGGGTATAGTTGGGGGGATCAGGCTCAAAGCACCGGGTGCGCAGGGACTGGGCAAAGGCCTTGCCCGCAAGGATCCCGTCCCGGACGGTGTCGGTCTGGTCGCCGTTTGTAACCACGGTGTCGCCGGTCTTTTCCACATAGCGCACCGGGTGATAGATGATGAGGCTGGGGTCCTCCATTTTGCTGGGGTCAAAGGCCTCGGTCATGATGCCCTTGTCCTCGGCCACAGGGGTGAATACCCGGTTCCGGCTGTTGGCACTGCGGCCCATGATGAAGTAGGCGATGACAGCGCTCTTGTTGTCGGCGCTGCGGCCCAGCAGGATGCCCCGACCGGGGTAGGCGTGATCCCGCAGGTACTGGTTTATGTCGATGGTCTTCATAAGCATACTCCTTTTTTTGGTGGAATCTCCTGTGCCGGTGGTCTGTAGAATGCAAAAAATGCCGCACTCGTCCCCGGGCAGGCGCCCAGACGGTCGGCATTTCGAGCGTCATACTCCATGTGGTTCCTTCCACTTCCGTCAGTTGTATGACCGAATGTATCATACAATATTCCGGGGAGGTTTGTCAAGGGAAGCCGGGAAAAGAGCCGGGAATTGTCCCGGCGCTTCGGCAGAACTAGCCCTCCGCCTGCTTGGGCCGGTGCTCGATGCCCCAGAGGCACAGCTGATCCAGCACGGCCATCAGGGAGGTGCCCCGGTCGGTGAGGGAATACTCCACCTTGGGCGGGATCTGGGGATAGACCTTCCGGTGAATCAGGCCGTCCCGTTCCAGCTCCTTGAGGTTCAGGCTCAGGGTCTTGTCGGAGACCCGGCCCAGATAGCGCTGAAGCTCATTGAACCGCACCGGCTGAAATTCCATCAGACAGTAGAGAATGGTCATTTTATACTTCCCGGAGATCAGGGACAGGGTATAGCTGAAGCCGGTGTCCTCAAAACAGGCGCCGGAAATACAATGCTCCGCAGACATGGTACACTTTCCTCCATGTAAGTACCTAACATAAATGTGGGTACTTGTTTTATTCTCGAAACCCATTATAATGGAGGCAGAACGGAAAGTAAAGAACATTCCGAATTTGAATTGGAGGTTTTTGCAATGAAAAAAGATCTTGGGGTGAAGCCCTACCTGTTCCCCATGCCGGTGCTGATGATTTCCACCTATAATGAGGACGGCACAGTAGACGTAATGAACATGGCTTGGGGCGGCATCTGCGCCCAGAACATGGTGTCCCTGAACATCGATGAGGATCACAAGACCTCGGAGAACATCAAAAAGCGCGGGGCCTTTACCCTGAGCATTGCGGACATTCCCCACATGGAGGCGGCGGATTTCTTCGGCATTGCCTCCGGCAATAAAATGGCGGACAAGTTCCAGCGCTCCGGCCTCACCGCCGTAAAGAGCGAAAAGGTGGATGCCCCCATTGTAGAGGAGTTCCCGCTGACTCTGGAATGCCGGGTGGCAGAGGCGAAAAATGAGGTCTACGGCTTCCACGTGCTGGGAGAGATCGTAGGGGTTCTGGCAGAGGAATCCGTGCTGGACGAAAAGGGCAAGGTGGATCCCACCCGGCTGAACGCTTTTGTCTTTGACCAGTTCCAGAACGGCTACTACGCCATCGGCGAGAAGGTCGGTCAGGCGTGGAACGCCGGTGCCGGTCTCATGAAGAAGTAAAAGGCCAAAAAGCGCAAAAAAGGGCTGCCTCCTATGACTTGGGTCATAGTGAGACAGCCTTTTGTGATATCTGTTAGGCTTGCTCCGGGAGAATGGAGACCTTCCGGCCCTCTACCTTCAGCCGCCCCTGACAGAACAGGCTTGCCGCTTCCGGCAGGATCACCCACTCGGCCTGCTCCATAATACGCTTTTGGAGGGCTTCCGGGGTGTCATCGTCCTGCACGGCCACCGCCTTCTGGAGCACGATGGGGCCGCCGTCGCATTCCTCGGACACAAAGTGTACCGTTGCGCCGGAGACCTTTACCCCATACTCCAGTGCCTTCTCATGGACATGGAGCCCATAGCAGCCCTTGCCGCAGAAGGAGGGGATCAGGGAGGGGTGGATGTTCAGGATGGCGTTGGGATAGGCGGATACCAATTCCCCGGTGATGATGACCATGAATCCGGCCATGATCACAAGGCCGATGTCCAGCTCCTTCAGGGCCTCCACCAGCGCAACAGTCATGTCCCGGGCGGAGCCAAAGTCCTTCCGGGCAATGGTGATGCCGGGGATCCCGGCCTGCTCTGCCCGGGTCAGGGCATAGGCGTCGGGATTGGAGGAGATCACGGCGGTGATATGGCCGTTCCGGATCTCGCCCCGCTTTTCGGCATCAATCAGCGCCTGCAAATTGGTGCCGCCGCCGGAGACCAGTACCGCAATATTTACCATAGCTCCACACCCTTTTCACCGGCAATGCACTTGCCGATGAGATAGGGACGCTCGCCGCTGCGAACCAGCTGCTCCATGACCGCACCGGAATCCTCCTTGGCCACGGCCATCACAAGGCCCACGCCCATGTTGAAGGTGTTGTACATATCCCGCTCGGGAATGTTGCCCTTCTCCTGAATCATGGTGAAGATGGGGGGCACGGGGATGGAGGACTTGCTGATCTGGGCGCATACGCCCTCGGGGAGCATACGGGGCACGTTCTCATAGAGGCCGCCGCCGGTGATGTGGCTGATGCCCTTGACCTTCAGGCCGGAGGCAAGCAGGTTCTTCACCGGGCGCACATAGATCCGGGTGGGCTTCAAAAGCTCCTCGCCCAGAGAGCAGTGGAGCTCGGGCACAATGGTCTTCAGGTCGGCGTTCTCCACGTCCAGCACCTTCCGCACCAGAGAGAAGCCGTTGGAATGTACGCCGTTGGAGGCAAGGCCGATGAGCACGTCACCGGGGACGATGTCATGGCCGTCCAGAATCTTCTCCTTGTCTACCATGCCCACGGAGAAGCCCGCCAGATCGTACTCCTCCTCGGGATAGAAGCCGGGCATCTCGGCGGTCTCGCCGCCGATCAGGGCGCAGCCCGCCTGCCGACATCCCTCGGCAATGCCGGAGACGATCTGCTCGATCCGGGCGGGGTAGTTCTTGCCGCAGGCCACATAGTCCAGGAAGAACATGGGGCTTGCACCGGCACATACGATATCGTTGACGCACATGGCCACACAGTCGATGCCCACGGTGTCGTGCTTGTCCATAAGGAAGGCGATTTTCAGCTTGGTGCCCACGCCGTCGGTGCCGGAGACCATAACGGGCTCCTTCATACCGGCCATATCCGGGGCAAACAGACCGCCGAAGCCGCCCAGACCGCCGATGACGCCGGGGATATTGGTGCTCTCCACCAAAGGCTTGATGCGGTTTACCGACTCGTAGCCGGCGGTTACGTCTACGCCGGCTGCGGCGTAGCTGTCACTTTTGCTAATACTCATGTTCTTACTCTCCTGATTTCTGTATTGGGACCGGAACGGTGTACCGGCCGGTAAAGCAGGCGTCGCAGACGCCGCGGCTATAATCCTTGGTGATGGTGGCAAGCTCCTCTACCGTCAGGTAGTCCAGGGTATCCACCCCTAAGAGCTGCCGGATTTCCTCGTTGCTTCTGCCGTGGGCAATGAGATGCTCACTGTCGGGGATATCCGTGCCGAAGAAGCAGGGATACATGAACCGGGGGGAGGCCACACGGTAGTGGATCTCCTTGGCACCGGCCTCCCGGATCAGCTGCACGGTGCGGCGGCAGGTGTTGCCCCGGACGATGGAATCGTCCACCACAATGACCCGCTTGCCCCGAACCGTGGAGGCAAGGGCGTTTAATTTGATGCGCAGGGCCTTTTCCCGCTCGGCCTCTCTTGGCTCAATGAAGGTCCGGGCGATATAGCGGTTCTTGACGAAGCCCGTCTGCAAAGGCAGCCCGGACTCCCGGGAGAAGCCCATGGCCGGTGTAATGCCGGAGTCCGGCACGCCGATGACGCAGTCGGCCTCTACGGTGTTCCGCCGGGCAAGGCAGCGTCCGGCCTCCAGCCGAACCAGATCTACGCTGGCTCCGTCGATGATGCTGTCGGACCGGGAGAAATAGATAAACTCAAACATGCACAGGCTGCTCTTGGCCTTGATGCCGCTGGGGAAGGAGCGGAAGGTACCGGCGCCCAGATCGGCCACCACCACCTCGCCGGGCTCCACCTCCCGGATCAGATGGCCGCCCAGCACCGGGAAGGCGCAGGACTCTGAGGCAAACATAATGGAGCCGTCCACCTCACCGATGCACAGGGGACGGAAGCCGTTGGGGTCCCGGAAGGCCACCAGCTTGCCCTGAGTCAGCACCACCACGGAGTAGGCGCCCACCATGTACTGCATGGCGTTGATGATGGCGTCTTCAATGGTGCCCGCCCGCATGCGCTCCCGCACCAGAAGATAGGCGATGACCTCGGCGGAGTTGCTGCTCTGGAAGATGCCGCCCCGGTTTTCGGTCTCCCGCCGAAGCTCATCGGCGTTTACCAGACGGCCGTTATAGCACACGGCCATGGAGCCGGAGGCATGGGTGATGACCAGGGGCTGGGCGTTGATGGTGGCGGTGTCGCCGCCGGAGGCATAGCGCACATGGCCGATGGCTGCGGGGCCGGTAAGGGTCTTGAGGTTCCTGTCGTTGAATACATCGGGCACCAGTCCCGGGCCCTTGTGGAGGTGGAACTTTCCCTGATCCACCGAGGCGATGCCGGCAGTCTGCTGCCCCCGGTGCTGGAGGGCATACAGGGCAGTATAGACGCTGTGGGCGGCGGAAAGCTGGCTGCCCTCCTTCAGGGCAATGCCGAATACGCCGCACTCCTCGCCGTACTGCCGGGATGAAAAGCAGGCTTTGGCCTGAGGGCAATTCTTCATCTTACTTGCCCAGAACCCGGCGGAGTACCTCCTGATAGGCGTCCTCTACGCCGCCCAGATCCCGGCGGAAGCGATCCTTGTCCAGCTTTTCGCCGGTCTTGGAATCCCAGAGACGGGCGGTATCCGGGGAGATCTCATCGGCCAGAATGATGGTGCCGTCGGGCAGACGGCCAAACTCCAGCTTAAAGTCCACCAGCGTAACGCCCACGCTCTTCCAGAACTCCCTCAGCACATCGTTGACCTTGAAGGCCATGGCCTTGATGGTGTCGATCTCCTGAGGGGTGGCCAGCTTCAGGGCAATGGCATGGTAGCTGTTCATGAGGGGGTCGTTGAGCTCGTCGCACTTATAGGAGAACTCGATGGTGGGCTCGTCAAATACGATGCCCTCCTCCACGCCGTAGCGGGCGGCAAAGCTGCCTGCGGAGATATTGCGGATGATGACCTCCAGAGGGACGATCTTGACCTTCTTGACCACGGCATCGGTGTCGGAGAGCTCCTCCACAAAGTGGGTGGGAACGCCCTTTTCCTCCAGAAGCTTCATGAAGTAGTTGGTGAGCCGGTTGTTGATGGCGCCCTTTCCGAGAATGGTGCCCTTCTTCTGGCCGTTGAAGGCGGTGGCGTCGTCCTTATAGGAGACGATGCAGTAATTGGGGTCTTCCGTGGAAAATACCTTCTTGGCCTTGCCTTCGTAAAGCTGCTCTACCTTTTTCATAATTTTGCTACCTCCAGCTGTAAATTTTCATCTTTCTTACGGACGGATGCGGCCATTTCGGCCTTATAATCCCGGAGCTTCTGCCGGAGGCCCTCATCGGAAAGAGAGAGCATCTGCACGGCAAGAAGACCGGCGTTGTCAGCGGCCCCTACGCCAACGGTGGCAACAGGGATACCGGCGGGCATCTGAACAATGGACAGAAGGCTGTCCAGCCCATCCATAAAGGAGGACTTGATGGGCAGTCCGATAACGGGAACGATGGTCTGGGCGGCCAGTACGCCTCCCAGATGGGCGGCCTTTCCGGCGGCGGCAATGATGACGCCGAAGCCCTTTTCCTCAGCGGTCCGGGCAAATTCCTCTGCCTCGGCAGGGGTGCGGTGGGCAGACATGACCCGGGCCTCAAAGGGAACGCCGAACTTCTTCAGCTGGGTGATGGCACCCTTGACCACGGGAAAATCGCTGTCGGAGCCCATGATGACGGCTACTTTTTTCAAATTCCACGACCTCCTATTCAAAACAAAAAACGCAGGCGCAAAAATTGCGTCTGCTCAGTGCGTGTCCTTTTTGGATACACCAATCCCATGGAGCGCAGAAGACATAAGACATAGCAGCATATCCGGCACCTCCATGAAATGATTCCATCCGGGGATCGAACAGCCCCATTTTACCGTACTTCCGGGTGTTTTGCAAGACTGTCCGGGGAAGCCAGTGAAATTTTGTCGCTCTGCACAGGGAAGGGGAAAAGTTGATTAAAATCTTGGTAAAATTTCAGGCAGGAGAGCGAGTGGATCACAAAAAAGCCAGCCCCGAAGGGCTGACTTTCTGTGAAACCTGATCTCACTGCGCAGGGTGGGCGGCGTCCCATTCCTTCTGCCGCTCCATCTGCTTTTGCAGAGCCTTCTGCCGCTGCTCTTCCAGCATCATATCCTTGACCTTCATGAGCCGGGAGGTGCTGGAACGCTCGTTTTCATCCAGCTTCATGGAGATATACTTGATGTTGGTCTCCATTTCCGGGATCATAACGTATTCCAGCGCATTGACCCGGCGGCGGGTCTTTTCGATCTCAGAGGCCAGAAGGTGCATGGTCTTTTCCACCTGCGCCAGCTCCAGCATATCCTGAAACACGGCGGACAGGGCTTCCAGCGCATCGTCCAGCTCGCCGGAGGTCTGGGCAAAGCCGTAGGGGAAGATCTCGGCGGGGTCGTCGTTTTTGGTGTGGAAGGTGTAGTTGGGCACCTCCACCGACATGATGTTCTGGAAGGACAGATCCAGTGCCACGGACTGCTTGGGGAAGGCCAGTGCCTGCTCCAGCATCTCGGGGCTCATCACAGAGGCCGCCACGGTGAAGGCACTGTGGGCCTCCATGAGACCGGCCTCCACCTTGGCCCGAAGCTCCTTGTTCCGGTGCACCACATCGAGAAACTGCCGCATCAGCTCATCCCGCTTATCCTTCAGGAGCTTGTGGCCCCGGACGGCGGTGGTGCGGCGGCTTTTCAGCCGGGAAAGCTCCATACGGGTGGGGTTTATGGTTTTGGATGCCATTTATCCCACCTCCTTACTGCTGTTCCTTTTCGGGATAATACTTCTCGATATACTTGGTGTTGATACGCTTCAGCTCGCTCTTGGGCAGGATGGAAAGGAGATCCCAGCCCAAATCCAGCGTCTCAAAGATGGAGCGGTCGGTATCGTTGCCCTGAGAGACATAGCGGTTTTCAAACTCCGTTGCAAACTTTGCATAGAGCTTATCGGTGTCGGACAGTGCAGCCTCGCCCAGAATGGTCATGAGCTCGGCGGCTTCCTTACCGGCAGAGTAGGCAGCGAACAGCTGGTTCATGGTGCCTGCGTGATCCTCACGGGTCTTGCCCTCGCCGATGCCCTTATCCTTCAGACGGGACAGAGAGGGCAGAACGTCGATGGGCGGATTGATGCCCTTCCGGTACAGGTCACGGGACAGAATGATCTGACCCTCGGTGATGTAGCCGGTCAGGTCGGGGATGGGATGGGTCTTGTCGTCCTCGGGCATGGTCAGAATGGGGATCATGGTGATGGAGCCGTCACAGCCCACCCGGCGTCCGGCACGCTCGTAGATGGTGGCAAGGTTGGTGTACAGGTAGCCGGGATAGCCACGGCGTCCGGGTACTTCCTTCTTTGCGGCGGAGACCTCACGGAGGGCCTCGGCGTAGTTGGTGATATCGGTCATGATGACCAGCACATGCATGCCCTTTTCAAAGGCCAGATACTCCGCAGCGGTCAGGGCCATCCGGGGGGTGGCGATACGCTCGATGGCGGGGTCGTTGGCCAGGTTGGAGAACATAACGGTACGGTCAATGGCGCCGGTGCGGCGGAATTCCTGAATGAAGTATTCGGATTCCTCGAAGGTGATGCCGATGGCGGCAAAGACAACGGCGAAGTTGCCTGCGTCGTCGCCCAGCACCTTGGCCTGACGGGCGATCTGGGCAGCCAGTGCCGCATGGGGCAGGCCGGAGCCGGAGAAGATGGGCAGCTTCTGACCACGAACCAGCGTGTTCAGGCCGTCAATGGCGGAAACACCGGTCTCGATGAACTCGGAGGGGTAGTTCCGGGCGGCGGGGTTCATGGGCAGGCCGTTGATGTCCATATAGGCATCGGGGAGGATCTCCGGGCCGCCGTCAATGGGATTGCCCATGCCGTCAAATACACGGCCCAGCATATCCTCGGAAACTCCCAGCTGCAGGGGATGGCCCAGAAAGCGAACCTTGCTCTTGGCCAGATTGATACCGGCGGAGGAGTCAAAGAGCTGTACCAGTGCGTCAGGCCCGTCGATCTCCAGCACCTGGCAGAGCCGCAGCTCACCGTTGGGAAGCTCGATCTCGCCCAGCTCGTCGTAGGTGACGCCCTCCACGTTCTTTACCAGCATCAGAGGGCCGGAGACCTCGGAAATGGTGCGGTATTCTTTAATCATAGTCCTGAGCACCTGCCTTTGCGATAATTTTTTCGATCTGTGCGGTCATATCGTCCTCGATCTGCTGGTAAGCGGCCACATATTCGTCGTCGGGGACGGACTTGGCACGGCCGATCTTCTCCCGGGCATCGATATTTGTGAGCTCCTTCAGGGGGGCGCCCTTGGCCACGGCGTCACGGCAGAGGCTGTCATAGTCGAGGATCAGCTTCAGCAGACGGAACTGGCGGTCAAAGGAGGAGTACCAGTCGATCTCGTTGAAGGAGTTCTGCTGGAGGAAGTCCTCTCGGATCATCTTTGCGATCTCCAGCGTCAGCTGGTCGTCTACGCCCAGAGAGTCCTTGCCCACCATCTTTACGATCTCGTCCAGCTCGGCCTCCTCCTGCAGGGTGGCCATGGCACGGTAGCGGTCCTTGGTCCAGTCCTTGTTGACGTTCTCATCCAGCCAGGGCTGAAGGGTGTCCATATACAGGGAGTAGGAGTTCAGCCAGTTGATGGCCGGGAAGTGACGGGCATAGGCCAGAGAGGAGTCGAGGCCCCAGAAGACCTTGACGATCCGCATGGTGGCCTGAGAGACAGGCTCGGAGGTATCGCCGCCGGGAGGGGAAACTGCGCCGATGGCGGTAAGGCTGCCCTGACGGTCATCGGAGCCGACGCACTTGACCACGCCTGCACGCTCGTAGAACTGGGCCAGACGGGAGGCAAGATAGGCGGGATAGCCTTCCTCACCGGGCATCTCTTCCAGACGGCCGGACATCTCACGGAGGGCCTCGGCCCAGCGGGAGGTGGAGTCGGCGATAACGGCTACGTCATAGCCCATATCCCGGAAGTACTCGGCGATGGTGATGCCGGTATAGATGGACGCCTCACGGGCGGCCACGGGCATATCCGAGGTGTTTGCAATCAGCACCGTGCGCTTCATGATGGAGTCGCCGGTACGGGGGTCCACCAGCTCGGGGAATTCCCGCAGTACGTCGGTCATCTCGTTGCCGCGCTCGCCGCAGCCAATGTAGACCACCAGGTCTACGTCAGACCACTTTGCCAGCTGATGCTGGATGACGGTCTTGCCGGAGCCGAAGGGGCCGGGGACGCAGGCGGTGCCGCCCTTTGCCACCGGGAACATGGTGTCGATGACACGCTGGCCGGAGCACAGGGGCTGGTTGGGGGAGAGCTTGTTCTTATAGGGGCGGCCGTTACGGACAGCCCAGCGCTGCATCATGGGCAGCTCTACGGTCTTGCCGCCGCAGTCCAGCACGCAGATGGTCTCCAGCACGTTAAATGCGCCGGTTTTGATCTCCTTGATGGTGCCTTCGGTGCCATAGGGAACCATGATCCGGTGCTCCATAACGGAGGTCTCCTGAACGGTGCCCAGAATGTCGCCGCCCACCACATGGTCGCCCACCTTGGCGGTGGCAACGAAATCCCACTTCTTCTCGTGGTCGATGGGGGAGACTTCAATGCCTCTCTGGATGGTATTGCCGCAGCGCTCCATGATCTTTTCCAGAGGGCGCTGAATGCCATCGTAAATATTTTCAATCATACCGGGGCCCAGCTCTACGCTCAGGGGGAAGCCGGTGGTTTCCACCGCTACGCCGGGGCCAAGACCGGAGGTTTCCTCGTAGACCTGAATGGAGGCGGCATCGCCGCGCATTTCGATGATCTCGCCGATGAGCCGCTGAGGGCCCACTCGCACGACGTCATACATGTTGGCGTCTGCAAGTCCCTCGGCTACCACCAGAGGGCCGGAAACCTTGACAACAGTACCGGTTGCCATTCGCAATCATTCCTTTACGCTAAATTTCAATTCAGATGATTTATATCAATGCGTCGTTAGGTTGTTCCTAAAAGCATCATGATGAAGTGCCGAACGCATGCGATCTGTACTTCAAAGGATTCAGGCAATACCACATAATTCAGGGGTGAGCATTCAGCCGGAGATTTTGCAGCGGAAAAAGGCAGTTTTTCGCAGGCATACTTTGTGTATGTCAAGAAAAAATAACGAATTTCCGGTGGAAAAGATCGGCTGAAGGCCACCAATGCAATTGTGCGGTGTTGCCGTTAAAGAATATCTGCGCCCACCGCACGTTCTACCGCACTTTGCAGCGCACTTTCGCCCAGACCCAGAGAACCGGATTTGCCGGGGATCAGGATGATGGCGGGGGTGACGCTGTCGTGATAGCGGTGGATCTCCTGAGAGAGCTGGGAGGCCAGCTGCTCGGTCATATAGATGATGGCGTATTCCTCCCGGGCCAGCTTGTGGAGGGTATGACGGGCCTCCTGAAGATCCTCGGCGGGAAATACCTCGAGGCCCAGAGCGCCGAAGCCCAGAATGCTGTCCCGGTCGCCCATTACAGCAATTTTATACATAAGCGTCACGCAGCCTTTCCCGGATGGATTCGGTGGGAACGCCGCTGAGACGGCCGGACATGATGATCCGGGCAGCGGTGATCTCATTTTCCTTGGCAGCCACATAGGCTACCAGCACGCTGTCGCCAAAGGACACAAGGCGGCTCTTCTGGAGATAGGCGTTGAGGGCGTTGTCGATCTGCCGCTCAAATTCCGTCTGCCGTCCGCCCTTCTTTACGGTGTCGCCGGTGGCGGCAGCCTCGGAAAGGGCCCCGGTGAAGGTGGCGCTGAGGTTTCCGCCGCCCATGACGCAGGAGAGAATGGACTCCGGGGAAACGGCGCCTCCAGGGAGAAGAGCGCCCTTCAGAAAGTCCAGATCCTTCTTCATGCGGATGCTCCGCACGGCGGATTTCAGGTTGGCCCCGTCGATCTGAAGCTGTACATAGCCCAGAAGGAAGCTGCTGCCGGAGCGCTTTGCGGTCTCCAGCATTTCGCCGTAGCAGGCCTTATCCAGAGAAAAGTCGCTTTTCTGGGGATCGCCGGTGGCGGAGAGAATCTCGCCTGCGGCCTCCAGCGCCTTTCGGGCAGTGTCCGAAAGGAAGCCGGTCTCCCCGTGCTCCACCGCCCGCTTCATGTCGGCGGCAGGCCAGCGGCCCGCATCAATGAGCATGCTGTCGGGGCTTTTCCCGGAGCGGGCGCATTTGGTCAGGGCCTTCATGTTGTGATAATCATATTTGATCCTGAATACATCTACAATGTCCGCATTGGGGGACATGGCGGCCAGCTCGGAGAAGGTCTCCGCTCTGGCATCGCTGAGGGCATGGCTCAGTGCGTCCATGCCGGGCTTATCAAGGCCCTTGTAGCCGCACTCGGAGAGCACCTTGGCGGCGTCCTCATCGGTGCGGGCCTCCAGCATCCGCTCCATCCGTTCCCGGGTGAGCAGATGATTTTCCATGCTCCGCAGCCGGGTAGAAATATACAGGAAATCGGTATCCTTGAGCTTAGACAAGCTCATTCCTCCTTCCAAACGGCTTAATCAAAGAGCACGGCAGCCACGTCCTTGGCGGTATTCTGCCGCTGGAGACGGATCAGGGCACGGAAGGTGCAGTTGGTTTCCACATTGCCGTCCTGCACATAGAGGCCGCCCTGAAAGTCCCGGGACTCCTCGGAGAGGGTCAGATTGCCGGGACGGCCTTCCTTCCCAAGCTGCTCGTTGGCGGCGATGACCACACGCTTGCCGTAGCGGCTGCGATCGGTCTGGGAGAAGATCAGCGCCTCGCTTCCGGTGGTGCTGGCGCCTACGGCCAGACGGGTCAGCAGCTCGGCATACCGGTCCTCGGGCAGGGAAAGCAGCTTCTGATAGGCCAGCTCAAAGGCCTTTTCCAGCATCTCCTGCTTGGCTGCCAGCTGGAGCTTCCGGGCTTCCAGCTGCGCCACGCTGCCCAGACGCTCCACCCGTTCCCGGGCGTCCTTTTCGCCCTTTTTCACGGTGGCCTTGTAGTCGTCATCTGCGGCGGCCACATAGCCCTCATAGACGGCCTTGGCCTGTGCTTCGGCACGGTTCATCAGCGCCTTGATGTCGGTATCATTCTGGGCGGCGATGCGTTCCGTGATTTTTTCAATACCATTCATAATTGTTACCCTCTTTGACGGGATAAGATCAGAGCCAGATCAGCATCAGCATGGAAGCCAGCAGGGACAGGATGGCGTAGAACTCTACGATACCGCAGAGGATCAGGCCCTTGGACCAGTCGTTGGGCTTCTTAGCGAGAATGTTGATGGAGCCGGCAGCAACACGGCCCTGTGCAATGGCGGACAGCAGGCCGCCGATGGCCATGGGCAGGCAGGCAACCAGATACTGCATGCCTTCGGTGACGGACATGTTCACAGCGGAGCCGTCCAGCATGCCCATGCTGATGAGGGCGAAGAACCAGACAACCAGACCGTACAGGCCCTGGGTACCGGGCAGCAGCTGAAGTACCATGACCTTACCGGATTTGGAAGGATCCTCGCTGAGCAGGCCGGTGCCGGCCTCACCGGCAATGCCGGTACCCTTTGCGGAACCTACGCAGGAAAGACCTACTGCAAGACCGGCGCCCAGAAGGGCCAGAGCCAGACCGCCAAAACTATCCAAGAAATTCATAACTGTTTCCTCCTTAAGAAATTACGTCCACATAATCTGTGTCGATTTTAACGGGTGTAAAGGGCTTGCCGCCGTCCTCATAGAACCGGCCAAAGAACTCCAGGCACTGGAGCCGCATGTCATGGACATAGCAGCCCAGCAGGTTCAGGGCCATGTTCAGGGCGTTGCCCAGCATAGAGATGATGAAGAAAAGCACCACATTGCCGGTGAGGGAGCCGAGGGTGTTGAATACCTGCGCAATGACTGCGCCGGCCAGCATCAGGGCCATCAGCCGGGAATAGGAGAGAATATCACTGAAGTAGCCGGTGATATTGTTGTACAGGGAACCGCCGATGCCCATGAGCTTTCCGCCGATGCCCTTTTTGCCGTAGCCCTGGGTCAGCACCAGCAGAACCACAATGGCGATGATGCAGGGCTTTACCGCCCCGGTCACTGCGGCCACGCCGCCTAAGACAAAGACCAGATACCATGCGCCTTCACTGCACAGGGCGTCCATGGTCTGCCCACGGCGGATCTTGTTGTACATGCTCACGGCCATGCCGGTGAAGATCTGGATCACGCCCAGCACCAGAGAGCCGATGAGTACGGCCAGCGCATCATCCAGCGGGGAGAACAGGCTGGGCAGAGTCACGGCGGTGCCGGAGACCATTTCGGTGAGCTTGGGAATCAGATCTCCAAAGAAGCTGCCGGTGATGGCGCCGAAGAAGAAGGTGGCCACACCGCAGTATTTGAAGAGGTTGAAGAACTGGGCGTTTTCGCCCCGCAGGTTTTTCTTTTTCACCACAAACCAGCAGCCCAGCATCATCAGAAGCCCGTAGCCCATGTCCGCCATCATCATGCCGTAGAAGAAGATGAAGAAGGGGGCCATCAGGGGGTTGGGGTCCACGCTGCCGTAGGCAGGCAGGGCATACATGTTGGTTACGGTGTTCAGGGAGCTGACCACGGTGCTGCTTTGGAGCTTGACCGGAACCTCGGGATATTCCTCCGGGGCGGGATCCGTCAGCTCATAGGCGCAGCCGAAGCTGTCCAGCAGCTCCGTCAGGGCCTTTTCCTGCTGGGCAGGGGCCCAGCCTTCCAGGAAGAAGGTCTTTTCGGTGTCCATGAGCCGCTCCTTATTGAGCTCCTTCTGGATCTCCTGCACCATGCGGTCGTGGCACAGCTGGAGCTTCAGACGGCTCTCCTTGCAGGCGGCGATGGATTCCTTCAGGCTTTCGCACTGCTGCTGGAGGCCCTGCCGCTGGGAATCCAGATAGGAAAGGGTCTCCTTTGCGGTGCCGGTGATGCCCTTAAAGGAGGCGTTGCTGAAGCCGTAGGGCTTCAGTGCTTCCAGTGCTGCCTCCTCCTGCGGCCGGTAGCACATGAGCAGCAGGTAATGTACCTCGGCATCGGTGGAAGCCTCATAGAGCTCCGATGCGTCGGCGGCAAGGGCAAGATCCTTCCGGACATGCTCGAGATCCGCCGTGGCGGGCATCATGCCGAACTGCACATACACCGAGGGGGTGGACTGGGTGCCCAGCGGGATCTCCAGCGGCTCCCATGGCTTCAGGGTCTGGCAGGTGGCGGCGATCTTCTGGATCCCCGCCGTGGCCTCCTGAAGCTGGGCGGCGTAATGGTTGATCTTTCGGACAATGCCCATGGCCTCGGCGGCGTTCTGCTGGCTGAACAGCTCGTCTTCCAGCACCTGGGGCTTGGGAGCCAGCAGCTTTGACTTTTCCGGGGCATAGGTACCCAGCACGGATAGCGCAGCGTCTGTCTCTTCCAGCATCCGTTCCTTTTCGGAGCGGGTGCTCTCCCCGGGGCGCACCAGCGAAGCCCACTGGGGGTCGCTGAGGGAGCCGTCGGGCTGGGATACCTCTACACAGCCAAGCTGCTGCAGCTTTTCGAATAGCGCATCCCGATCCTGCAAAAGGCCGAACAGACGCAGTCGTTTCATACTGACGATTGCCATATCAGTCTATCACGATCCTTTCTACAATGCGATCCGCCGCAGCGTCCAGCCGGCTTTCGGCGTGGGCACGGAGCACAGCGCACTGATTTTCTGCATGATGCATGATTTCCTCCGCATTTTTTGCGGCCTCGGCCTCTGCGGCCTGCATCATCTTTTTTACCTCTCCGGCGGCCTCGGCCTCTTTCCCGGCCTGATAGGCCCGGCCCTTGGCGTCGGCGTCGGAGATCAATTGCTTGGAAGCGGCGGAAGCCTCCTGCATGGAGGTCTTTGCCTCTGCCTCAGCAGCAACAACCTTGTTCATGGCATCCAGAGTCATGGTTTCACCGCCTTTACGTTGAAATTCGGAAGGGCTGGTCAGAGCCCTGCATCCTATGGGGCGGGATGTGCCACTACCCCAGCCTGAGGATGTGCCGTTCTACTGTCAATTATACCGGGAAAAAATCAAATGTGGTATCGCACTTTCTGTACAAAAATAAGGGGCATTTTTTGTCATATACAGAGCATCTTCACGAAGATTTTACACCGGGCATTTGTTTTCTTGGACAAAACGGCGTTTCTGTCCGCATTTTGCGGACACAGTGAATATTATTCAACAATGGATTTACCTGCTGAATAAAAATGACTAAAAGTCATTTCCTTATGAGTATAGCAAAATATTTTGCAGAATGCAAGTAGAATGGAGAAATATTTTCAGTTTATCCGTGGAGAATGACCATGCAGCCGTCAAATGCCCGGGGACGAAGGCGAGAAAAACGGACTTACTTTTTTTACCCAATTCACATGGAAATGGGTAAAAAAACCCCTCTGAGGGGGAAACGACACCTCAGAGGGGAAAGTGAATTACTTGTCTGCCTTACCGTCCTTGGCGATGATGGCACGGTTAATGGCGCAGAGAATCGCACGGATGGAGGCACGGTTGATGTTGTGGCTCTTGCCTACCCCGAAGGCGTCCTTTCCGTCGGGGGTCTTCAGGTGGATGTAGCACACGGCCTGAGAGTCGGAGCCGGAGGTGATGGCATGCTCGGCGTAATCCACAAAGTGGAACTTGCCGATCTCCAGCTCGGAGATGGCGTTGAAGAAGGCGTCGATGGGGCCGTTGCCCTCGCCGGAGATCTCCAGCTCGCCGCCCTTATAGCTCAGGACGCCGGTGAAGCCCACCTGAGAGGTCTCGCCGTGGCTGCCGGTCTCGGTGAAGGTATGCTTCAGCAGGCCGTAGGTCTTGTCTACCTCCAGATAGTTCTTGTCAAAGAGTTCGAAGATCTGGCTGGGCAGCAGCTCGGTGCCCAGACGGTCCGTCTCCTCCTGGACAATGGCGCCGAACTCCGGATGCATGGCCTTGGGCAGGCTGTAGCCGAAGTTGTTCTCCATGACGAAGGCCGCACCGCCCTTGCCGGACTGGGAGTTGATGCGGATGATGGGCTCGTACTGGCGGCCCACATCGGCGGGATCAATGGGCAGATAGGGAACCTCCCACATATCCGTGCCGGACTCCTTCATATACTGAACGCCCTTGTTGATGGCGTCCTGATGGCTGCCGGAGAAGGCGGTGAACACCAGCTGGCCCACATAGGGCTGGCGGGGATCCACCTTCATATGGGTGCAGCGCTCGTATACGTCCCGGATCTTGTTGATATCGGAGAAGTCCAGCTTGGGATCCACGCCCTGGGTATACATGTTCATGGCCAGCGTTACCATGTCCACGTTGCCGGTGCGCTCGCCGTTGCCGAACAGGGTGGCCTCCATGCGGTCCGCCCCGGCCAGCAGACCCAGCTCTGCGGTGGCAACGCCCTCGCCCCGGTCATTGTGGGGATGCAGGGAGATCACGGCGCAGTCCCGGGAGGGCAGCTTGCGGATAAAGTACTCGATGCAGTCGGCAAAGTAGTTGGGCAGCATGTTTTCCACCGTGGAGGGCAGGTTCAGGATGACCTTGTTCTCGGGGGTGGCGTGGAGATGCTCCAGCACGGCCTGGCAGATCTCTACGGCGTAGTCCATCTCGGTGCCCATAAAGGACTCCGGGGAGTACTCGTACCGGAGGTTCATGCCGGAGGCGATGACGGGCTGGGACAGCTCATAGATCAGGTCGGCGGCATCGGTGGCGATCTTGGTGATGCCCGCCTGATCCATCTTGAAGACCACCTTCCGCTGGAGGGTGGAGGTGGAGTTGTAGAAGTGGAGGATCACGTTCTTTGCGCCCTGAATGGCCTCAAAGGTCTTCTGGATCAGATGGGGCCGGGCCTGCACCAGCACCTGAATGGTCACGTCGTCGGGAATATGGCCGCCCTCGATGAGTTCCCGGCAGATCTCATACTCGGTGTCGGAGGCGGAGGGGAAGCCGATCTCGATCTCCTTCACGCCGATGTCCACCAGGGTGTGGAACATTTCCAGCTTCTGCTGGAGGTTCATGGGGTTGATCAGCGCCTGATTGCCGTCCCGCAGATCCACGGAGCACCACACCGGGGACTCCTTGATCTGCTTGTCCGGCCATGTGCGGTCGGGCAGGGCAATGGGCTGGTAGGGGATGTATTTCTGATAGCCGGGTTTGAGTTTCATGGTAGGTTCCTCCTAATATATTATAGTATGTGTTTGTTGGTGAAATGCGGTAAATGCCGCAGGGTTTGTGCAGCAGTATCGGAGTAGCAGGCAGCAAAGCCTCCCTTGTGCAAAGGGAGGTGTCAGCGGAGCTGACG